>NZ_KE384281.1:0-189132 GCF_000424965.1 Streptomyces sp. TAA204 | reverse complement strand
CACCGCGCGGACGCGAAGAGCGCCCTGATCACGCTGGTCGAACACGCGCTCATGGCCCGCCTGCGCTGACGCCCGAGCGGCGGGCGCCTCACGCCCGCCGCGGGCCGCATTCCCGTCACCCCCGTCCGAAGAGGCGGGGGTTCGTCGTGTGACGGGCGGGTGCGGTGCGTCCCGTGTGGGTGCGGCACCGCAGGAACGGCGCTCGCGGGGCCCTGCGGGGCGCTCCAGGCGCCGCACGCGCCCCTGTTGGGTAATTGGACCGCCGCGCGCCTCCCGCGCCCTCCTGGGGCCGTCCACGGGCTCCACCGCCGGCGCGGGTCTGGTGCGCGGGTCCGGAAGGGGGCCGACTCCACTCCACGGGCGGGCAGTTCGCCGGGCATGTGCCGCACGTGCCGGTACGCGCGATACGTGCCCCGCACACGTCAGTACCCGCGGTTGGCGCCCTGTACGCGTACCCGTCGCACGCGCCGTGGGAGCCCGCCGTTCTCCTCCGGGGGGAGCCGCGCGCACGACGAGCCCTCCGCACGACGAGCTGCCCGCACCACGAGCGTCCGGATCACGAGCCGTCGGGGCCACGAGCCGTACGCCACCGGGGCGCGACCCCGCGGCGGCCCCCGCCGCCCCGCCACCGCCGGTGGCATACGCTGGAGCGTCACCTCCAGCCGGCCAGTGAAGGGCGACCACCACCCGTGCGCATCGCAAGATTCTCCCTCGACGGAAACGTCGCCTTCGGCGTCGTGGAAGGGGACGCGGAGACCGAAGGCGGCCCCGTCCTCGACATCATCAAGGGCCACCCCTTCGCAGAGTTCGAGCGCTCGGGCCAGAAGCTCCCCATGGACAAGGTCCGGCTGCTGCCGCCCGTACTGCCCAACAAGGTCGTCGGCGTCGGCCGCAACTACGCCGACCACGCCAAGGAACTGGGCAACGAGGTCCCCGACGTCCCGGTCGTCTTCTTCAAGCCGTCGACCTCCGTGTGCGGCCCGGGCGACCCGGTCGGCTACCCCCGCTTCTCCTCCGAGGTGCACTACGAGGCCGAACTGGCCGTCGTCATCGGCCGGTTGTGCAAGGACGTCCCCCGCGAGCGCGTCAAGGACGTCATCCTCGGCTACACCTGCGGCAACGACATCACGGCCCGCGACGTCCAGCGCGCCGAGTCCCAGTGGGCCCGCGCGAAGGGCTTCGACGCCTCGTGTCCGCTCGGCCCCTGGGTGGAGACGGAGCTGGACGCGTCCGACCTCGGCGTGATGTGCACGGTCAACGGCGAGCAGCGCCAGCTCGGCCGTACGAGTGAGATGGTCCGCTCCGTGGAGGACCTGATCGTCCACATCACCGAGGCCATGACGCTGCTGCCCGGCGACGTCATCCTCACCGGCACCCCCGCGGGCGTCGGCCCCCTCAGCATCGGCGACGAGGTCGCCGTCACCATCGAAGGCATCGGCACTCTCACGAACAAGGTGGTCAAGCGTGACTGACGCGACCGCGAGCGCGACCCCGGCGAGCGCCGGCACGAAGGACGTCCGCGTACGGTTCTGTCCCTCCCCGACCGGCAACCCGCACGTGGGCCTGATCCGCACCGCCCTGTTCAACTGGGCGTTCGCCCGCCACCACGGCGGCACCCTCGTCTTCCGCATCGAGGACACCGACGCCGCCCGCGACACCGAGGAGTCCTACGAGCAGCTCCTGGACGCCATGCGCTGGCTCGGCCTCGACTGGGACGAGGGCCCCGCCGCCTTCGACGGCGGCACCGGCGCGAGCAGCGCCATCGGCGCCTACGGCCCCTACCGCCAGTCGCAGCGCATGGAGATCTACGCCGACATCGCGGTCAGGCTCCAGGAGGCCGGGTACGCCTACCCGTGCTACTGCACCGCCGAAGAGCTGGAGGTGCGCCGAGAGGCCGCCCGCAAGGAGGGCCGTCCCTCCGGCTACGACGGCAAGTGCCGCGAGCTGACCGCCGAGCAGATCGCCGCCTTCGAGGCCGAGGGACGCACCCACATCGTGCGCTTCCGCATGCCGGACGAGCCGATCACCTTCACCGACCTCGTACGCGGCGAGCTGACGTTCGCCCCCAAGGACGTCACCGACTTCGGCATCGTCCGCGCCAACGGCGCCCCGCTCTACACGCTCGTCAACCCCGTCGACGACGCGCTGATGGAGATCACGCACGTGCTGCGCGGCGAGGACCTGCTCTCCTCCACCCCGCGCCAGATCGCCCTCTACCGCGCCCTCGCGCAGCTCGGCGTCGGCAACGGCACCACCCCCGCCTTCGGCCACCTGCCGTACGTGATGGGGGAGGGCAACAAGAAGCTCTCCAAGCGCGACCCGCAGGCCTCGCTCAACCTCTACCGCGAGCGCGGCTTCCTGCCCCAGGGGCTGCTCAACTACCTCTCCCTGCTGGGCTGGTCGATCGCCGAGGACCGCGACATCTTCTCGATGGACGAGCTGGTCGCCGCCTTCGACATCACCGACGTCAACGCCAACCCGGCCCGCTTCGACCTGAAGAAGTGCGAGGCCATCAACGCCACGCACCTGCGCGAGATGCCGCTCGCCGACTTCACCGCCGCCTGCGAGCCGTGGCTGCGCGCCCCGTACGCGCCGTGGGCGCCGGAAGCCTTCGACCGGGCCGCCTTCGAGGAGCTGGCGCCGCTGGCGCAGACCCGGCTGACGGTGCTCTCCGACATCACCGCGAACGTCGACTTCCTCTTCCTCGACGAGCCCGTGCAGGACGAGGCGTCCTGGGCGAAGGCGATGAAGCCGGGCGCGGAGAACGTGCTGGCCACGGCGTGTACGAAGCTGGCCGGGGCGGAGTGGAACGCCGAGGCGCTCAAGGAAGCCGTCCTCGCGGCCGGTGAGGAGCACGGCCTGAAACTGGGCAAGGCCCAGGCCCCGGTCCGCGTCGCGGTCACGGGCCGCACGGTCGGCCTCCCGCTCTTCGAGTCCCTCGAACTGCTGGGCCGCGAGCGGACGCTGGCGCGCGTGGACGCGGCACTGGCGAAGCTGGGCACGGCCTGACGGCTGACGGAACCGCTGGCTCAGGCCCCGGAGCTTCGGTTCCAGGGCCTGACGAGTGACTTCAGATCTGCGCGCATCAGAGCGTGATGAGATTGATGACGTTGACCACGAGGTGGTGATCGGAAACCACGTACGTGATCATTCCGCCGAGGAAGAAGGCGGACCAGCTGTTGTCATTGTTGTTGCGGGCTCCATGTCCGAACGGGGAGTTGCTTAGCTTCTTCTCGAGCGCTTCGAGCGACGCTCGTTGAGCGGAGGGCAGCGCCGCCTTCATCTGCGCGGCGCGGTCGGCGTACCTGATTCCGTAGCTGCTCAACGCTCAGCCGCGTCTGGAGAGATGGGGTTGTTGTCCCAGTCGAACGCGTTGCCGTCGGCGTCACGAAAGACCATGCCGTCCGTGTCACCGTCATTGATGCGTCGAACCGTGTCCTCGAGTTCGTCCATGTAACCGGGCGTGGCGCAAGCGCAGGCAGCCGGGAACCACTTGTCGAGAGCGGCGTCCATCGCCTCCTGGTCGAACTCCCCGGCGGCGCACATGAAGTCCTGAGTGAAGCCACGCAACCAGTCGGGCCGCCGCTCAAGCGCGTTGCGGATGGCGCCGGGGGTCTTCTCGCAAGCGGTGGGATCCACGTCGGTGGGCACAGCCAGACCTCCTCGGGCGTCGGTCAACGGTGGACAGGTCTTCATGCTACGGACTCCATGGAGGAGGGGGCGGGAGGCATCTGTGGCTGCCTCGGCCGAGGCAGCCACAGGGTCTGCGCAGTCATATGCGCGGTTTTTCCGGTTACTCGCGCCGATCTTGATATCACCGGGACGCACGGGTCAAACCCTGGGTCAACGACCATTGACGTCAGGTAGTCGCTCGGCCAGGCTCCACCAGCAGGCGGGCCCAGACCGTTTTGCCGACCACCCGGTCCCGTACGCCCCACTCCGCCGCCAGCGCCGCGACGAGCGGGAGCCCGCGGCCCGACTCGGCCGACGCCGGTACGGCGGCGGGAGGGGCGGCATCCGGGGACGGTCGCCCGTCCCCGGTGTCCGAGACCTCCACGGTGACGGACTTCTCCAGGTCGTAGACCAGCCGCAGTTCGACGAGGCGCCCGGGGACGCGTCCGTGCCGCACCGCGTTGGTCACCAACTCCGAGACGACGAGGGCGGCATCCTCCACCTCGCTCCCCGCCACGCCCCAGTGGGTCAGTGCGTGGGCCGCCGCGTGGCGGGCCGCCGGAACGATGCGGGGAACGGACGGGAACCGCCGCCACCAGATGAGAGACGCCAGCGCGGGTGCCGTCTCATGACTTTCCGAGTTCATGTGCACAGAGTCGTCGCACGCGACTACTTTCGGTAGTGATCGCATGTCGACGGCGGTGGACGACGACCCCGGCGGCGTCGGCGTTGAGTCGTGTTGGGGCGTGTTGAAGGGGGTTGTGACGGGTGGTGGCGACGACGGCGCAGGGGAAGAAGGTGGCCTCACCGGCGGGGCAGTACTTCGCGGAAGTCCTGCGGCTGCTGCGGAGTTCGGCCGGGCTGTCCCAGAACGACCTGGGCGCGCGCATGAACTACACGGGCGCGGCAGTCAGCGCGGTGGAGACCTGCGCCAAGCCGGCGACGGACGAGTTCGTCGAGGCGGCGGAGAAGGCGCTCGACGCGGGCGGCGTCATCCGCGCCGCGAGCAAGTACCTCCGGCTGGAGCGGTATCCGGAGTACTTCCAGGGCTTCGTGCAGATGGAGCAGGAGGCGCTGAGCGTCATGTCCTGGTGCACGCAGGTGATCGACGGTCTGCTCCAGACGGAGGCGTACACACGTGAGGTGCTGCGGTGCGGATTCCCCCCGGTGGACGAGGAAGAGCTTGAGCAACTCACGGCCGCACGGTTGGAACGTGCGGCACTGCTGACGAGAAAACCGGTGTGCGTGGTCGACGTCGTTCTCGAAGAGGGTGCGGTGCGGCGGCAGGTTGGTGACGCGAGCGCGATGAAGGCTCAGTACGAGCACCTGTTGGCCTGCGCTGAGCGGCCGAACGTAACCCTTCAGGTGATGCCGACAGTGCGGGGAGCGCACGCGGGGTTGCGGGGGCCGATGAAGCTCGTTGAGACACCCGAGGACGAGCGACTCGTGTACATGGAGGGCAACGACAGGAGCACTCTCGTATCCAGGCCGGATGAAGTCGGTACGCTGGCGCGACGCTGTGCCATGATCGGGCGGCAAGCCCTCCGTCCGGAGGAATCCCTCAGTCTCATCGAGCAGTTGGCGGGAGAGCTATGAGAGAGCTGGTCTGGCGGAAGAGCAGTTACAGCGATGCCAGCGGCGGTGACTGTGTGGAGGTCGCCCTCGATTGGCGGAAGAGCAGTTACAGCGACTCCGGTGGCGGCGACTGCGTCGAGGTCGCGGCCTGTCCGGGGATCGTCCACGTGCGTGACTCCAAGCGCATATCGGGCCCCGCTCTCAGCCTCGCCCCCGCCGCCTGGTGCCGCTTCCTCGCGGCCCTGCGGTAGCGGATCGGCCCGGCGTCGCCGGTGGGAACCCGTTTTGGAGCCCGGTCCGCGATCAGGTAATGTTCTGCCTGTCGCCGACGGAGCGAGGCCACAAGGCCCGGCCGGAAGGCGGTCACCCGGACAAGATCCCGACGAGGGGTTGCGTTTTGGTGGGCTATGGTGTAATTGGCAGCACGACTGATTCTGGTTCAGTTAGTCTAGGTTCGAGTCCTGGTAGCCCAGCGCGATCTTGAGCAAATGCGTTGCGCAAGCTGCGAGTTGACAAGATCGAGGCCCCCGTTGTGTAGCGGCCTAGCACGCCGCCCTCTCAAGGCGGTAGCGCCGGTTCGAATCCGGTCGGGGGTACGGGTTCACGTTCGTCGTGGACCAGGCTGGGGCCCCCGTTGTGTAGCGGCCTAGCACGCCGCCCTCTCAAGGCGGTAGCGCCGGTTCGAATCCGGTCGGGGGTACTCGATCTCCCAGAAGGCTCTCCGTGAGATGCGGAGGGCCTTTTGTGTTGTCGTCCAAGTCTCCGTGCGGCAGAGCCGGTTGAACCGTCCACCGCGTTGTGGAGGCCGGTGGAAGCCAGGGGCACCGGCCAGGGACGTCCGGGCTCTCGCGGTCCACGGCCGGCGTCCCGGCGGCCCGCCGCTCAGCCCGTCGTGCGGCGCAGCGCGTCGCTCAGCCGGGCCGCCGCGTCCACGATCGCCTGCGCGTGCATACGTCCGGGGTGCCGGGTCAGACGCTCGAGGGGTCCGGAGACCGAGACGGCGGCGACGACGCGGTTGGACGGGCCGCGCACCGGGGCGGAGACGGAGGCCACGCCCGGTTCGCGTTCGCCCACGGACTGTGCCCAGCCCCTGCGGCGTACGCCCGAGAGCGCCGTGGCGGTGAAGCGGGCGCCCTGCAGGCCGCGGTGCAGGCGCTCCGGTTCCTCCCAGGCCATCAGGATCTGTGCCGCGGACCCCGCCTTCATCGGCAGGGTCGAGCCGACCGGCACGGTGTCCCGCAGTCCGGACAGCCGCTCGGCGGCGGCCACGCAGATGCGCATCTCACCCTGGCGGCGGTAGAGCTGGGCGCTCTCGCCCGTCACGTCGCGCAGATGTGTGAGAACCGGCCCGGCCGAGGCCAGGAGGCGGTCCTCGCCGGCTGCCGCGGCCAGCTCGCCGAGGCGGGGGCCGAGGATGAAGCGCCCTTGTATGTCCCGGGCCACCATGCGGTGGTGCTCCAGGGCCACGGCCAGCCGGTGGGCCGTGGGACGCGCCAGGCCGGTGGCCGACACGAGTCCCGCGAGAGTGGCCGGACCGGACTCCAGAGCGCTCAATACCAGAGCCGCCTTGTCGAGTACGCCGACGCCGCTAGAGTTGTCCATGCGTCGATACTCGCGTCTCAAAGTGTGAAACGCAAGTTCCTTTTCCGGCGCCACCCGCCACCCTGGAGTGGCGAAGCACACGTGGGCCCCGGGGGACCGTCGCAGGGGACCGTGTGCCACTTGATCTCGAGATGTGGCCGGCGACGCGGCCGGCCGGAGGGAAAGCGATGGGACGGACACTCGCGGAGAAAGTCTGGGACGACCATGTCGTGCGGCGCGTGGAAGGCGAACCGGACCTCCTCTTCATCGATCTGCACCTGCTGCACGAGGTGACCAGCCCGCAGGCGTTCGACGGGCTCCGCCAGAACGGCCGCCAGGTGCGCCGCACGGACCTCACCATCGCGACCGAGGACCACAACACCCCCACCCTGGACATCGACAAGCCCGTCGCCGACCCGGTCTCGCGCACCCAGCTGGAGACCCTGCGCAAGAACTGCGCGGACTTCGGCGTTCGGCTGCACCCGCTGGGCGACGTCGAGCAGGGCGTCGTGCACGTCGTCGGGCCGCAGCTCGGCCTGACCCAGCCCGGCACGACGGTCGTCTGCGGCGACTCGCACACCTCCACGCACGGCGCGTTCGGCGCACTGGCCTTCGGTATCGGCACCAGCCAGGTCGAGCACGTACTGGCCACGCAGACGCTGCCGATGGCGCCGTTCCGGACGATGGCGGTCACCGTCAACGGCGAACTTCCCGACGACGTCTCGGCGAAGGACCTGATCCTGGCGGTCATCGCGAAGATCGGCACCGGCGGCGGCCAGGGCTACGTCATCGAGTACCGCGGCGAGGCCGTGGAGAAGCTGTCGATGGAAGCGCGGATGACCATCTGCAACATGTCCATCGAGGCCGGCGCCCGCGCCGGGATGATCGCCCCCGACGAGACGACGTTCGCGTACGTGCAGGGCCGCCCGCACGCGCCGCAGGGCGCCGACTGGGACGCCGCGGTCGAGTACTGGAGGACGCTGCGCACCGACGACGACGCCGTCTTCGACCACGAGGTCGTCATCGAGGCCGGGGACTTGGCGCCGTTCGTGACCTGGGGAACCAACCCCGGCCAGGGCGCACCGCTGTCCGAGTCCGTGCCGGACCCGGCGTCCTTCCAGGACGGGGCGGCGAAGCTGGCCGCCGAGAAGGCGCTGGAGTACATGGGGCTGAGCGCCGGACAGCCGCTGCGCGAGGTCGCCGTCGACACCGTCTTCGTCGGCTCGTGCACCAACGGCCGTATCGAAGACCTGCGTTCGGCGGCGGCCGTCCTCGAGGGGCGGCAGGTCGCCCAGGGCACGCGGATGCTGGTCGTGCCCGGCTCCGTGCGCGTCTCGCTGCAGGCCGTCGAGGAGGGGCTGGACAAGGTCTTCACCGCGGCCGGGGCCGAATGGCGGCACGCGGGCTGTTCGATGTGCCTGGGGATGAACCCCGATCAGCTCAAGCCGGGTGAGCGCGCCGCGTCCACCTCCAACCGCAACTTCGAGGGCAGGCAGGGCAAGGGCGGCCGCACCCATCTGGTCTCCCCGCAGGTCGCCGCCGCCACGGCGGTGCTGGGCCACCTCGCCTCACCCGCCGACCTGTCCGACGTGCGCGAGCCCGCCGCCGTCTGAGGAGGACGCAACACATGGAAGCCTTCACCACTCACACGGGCCGGGTCGTTCCGCTGCGCCGCAGCAACGTCGACACCGACCAGATCATCCCCGCCCACTGGCTGAAGAAGGTCACCCGGGACGGCTTCGAGGACGGGCTGTTCGAGGCGTGGCGCAAGGACCCCTCGTTCGTGCTCAACCAGGAGGCGTACAAGGGCGGCACGGTGCTCGTCGCCGGCGAGGACTTCGGGACCGGCTCCTCCCGTGAACACGCCGTCTGGGCGTTGCAGAACTACGGCTTCAAGGTCGTGATCTCCCCGCGCTTCGCGGACATCTTCCGTGGCAACTCGCTGAAGAACGGCCTGCTCACGGTCGTGCTGCCGCAGCAGACGGTGGATGCCCTGTGGGAGCTGGCCGAGTCGGACCCCAGCGTCGGGGTGACCGTCGATCTCGTACGGCGCAAGGTGCTCGCCCCCGGTATCGATGCGGACTTCGAGCTGGACGAGAACGCCCGCTGGCGGCTGCTCGAAGGACTGGACGACATCAGCCTCACGCTCAAGAACGAGGAGGCCATCGCCGCCTTCGAGGCACAGCGAGCGGGGTTCAAGCCCGTGACGCAGAAGGCGTGAGCCCGGCCTGACCGGCGCTCGCAGCGCCCCGCGCGACAGCGCGTACCCCCGGCGCCCCCCGCTCGCAAGGCGGGGGGCGCATCCGCGTGTTGGGCACGTGCCATGCGACAACTCACCGCAGATGGCACAATCGGTGCATGGAACGCGACGGTCAACTCGATCTCTACGACCGGCTCGCCGCCCGCTTGAAGGAGGCGCACGCAAGAGTGCGCACACTGCAAGTCCCCGAGGGCGTACGGGTGGCGCTGACGCGCAAGCTGCTCGTCATCACGGCGGCCTCGAAGCACGATCTCGCCGACGCGGAGCGGCGTGTGGACCGTCTGATGACGGATATCGACGAGGGACGCCTCCCCGAGGAACAGGCAGGCAAGCGCGCTGACGGAACTCGATGAAGGGCGAGTTCGTTGCGGCACAAGGGTGATTCGCCCGTTTCATGTTTGATTCGCGGTATATATCTGCCTAGCGTGCGAAAAAGCTTGAACACATTCGTTCCTGCAATGGTTCCGAAGGGGAAGACGTGAACAAGGCGCAGCTCGTAGAAGCAATCCAGGACAAGCTCGGTGGCAGGCAGCAGGCCGCGGACGCCGTGGACGTGGTGCTCGACGCGATCGTCCGCTCGGTCGTGTCGGGGGAGCGGGTATCGGTCACCGGGTTCGGCTCGTTCGAGAAGGTCGACCGCCCCGCCCGCTACGCCCGCAACCCGCAGACGGGGGAGAGGGTCCGGGTGAGGAAGACCTCGGTGCCGCGCTTCCGGGCGGGCGCCGGTTTCAAGGAACTGGTCAGCGGAGCGAAGAAGCTTCCGAAGAACGACGTCGCGGTGAAGAAGGCCCCGAAGGGCAGCCTGATGAGCGGCACTTCCGCGAAGAAGGCCACCACGAAGCGGGCCGCGGCGAAGAAGTCCACCGCCAAGAAGGCCACCGCCAAGCGCACCGCCGCGAAGAAGTCGACCGCCGCCAAGACCACCGCGAAGCGCACGCCCGCGAAGAAGAGCGCGGCGAAGAAGTCCACGGCCAAGGCGGCGACGGCGAAGAAGTCGACCGCCAAGAAGACCGCCGCGAAGAAGTCCACGGCCAAGAAGTCCACCGCGAAGAAGTCGACGGCGAAGAAGGCCACCGCCAAGAAGGCGCCGGCCAGGAAGGCGCCGGGGCGCAGGACCGCCGCCCGCAAGACCACCGCCAAGAGGGCCACCGCGCGCAGGCGCTGAGTTGGCCAGGACCCGCAGCGCCGGGCCGGACTCCCCCGGGGAGTCCGGCCCGGCGGGCGTTCGGGGCGGCCCGCGTGCCGTCCCCGCAGGGCCGCCGGTGCCGTGGCCGGGAAGGTTCGCCGGGCGTCGCGAGCCGCTGGTGCCTCCCGGTCACACCCGCTAGAGCGTCTGCAGGGTCACGAAGGTGACGCGGCGCTCCTCGCCTGTGCCCTCGACCTCCACGCGGACGCGCTGCCCGGGGCGCAGAAGGCGCAGCCCCCCGGCGTCGAAGGCGGCGGCGTCGAACGGGAGCGGCGTGCCGTCGTCGAGCAGGACGCTGCCGGTGCGGGTCCCGGGGTCGTAGGTGTAGGAAGTGGCCTGCATGCCCGGCAGCCTAGACGAGACCCCTCAGGCGCTGTTGGCGGGAGCCGCCCCCGCGTCCGGGCACCGGGCCCGCGCCGTGAAGGGCCCCACCCCCAGAGCGACGGCCGCGGCCAGATCCGTCTGGGTGTCCACGTCCCGCCGGACGCTCTCCACGCCCGACAGGCGGATCTCCACGGCTCCCGAAGCGCGGTGGCGGGCGCGGGAGCGCGGGCCGAAGTGCGGGGAGAGTTCGTGACCCGGCAGGGCGGAGAGCAGTGTCGTGCCGCTGCCCACCGCGTCCGGCAGGAAGGCGCGGGGAGAGCGTGCTGCGGCGCTCAGCACGTCGGCGAGCTCGGCGGGCCGCAGAGCGGGAAGGTCGGCGTTGAGGGCGGCCAGCGGTGCCTGCGGGTGGCGGGCACGGACGAGTGCGGCGCCGTGTGCCAGCGCGGGATTGAGACCGCAGTCCGCCTCGTCCGGGACGATACGAGCCCCCAGCGCGCTCAGCTCCCGGGCGGCCAGCCGATCGCTGGTGACAACTGCCACACCCCGTACGGCCGTACAGGCCAGCGCCGCGCGCACGGTGTCCTGTGCGAACGCCAGCGCGAGGTGCGCGCGCGCCGGGTCGTCCGGAGCCGCGGTGAGCCTGCTCTTGGCCCGTATCAGCGGCTTCAACGGCACCACGAGGGTCCACGCGACAGGCGTCACTGGTGACTGCATCACCCTCATTCTCACCCGCCGCCGGTCCGCCGCCACCGGCGTGGGGCTACGGTTGCTCCTCAGACGCAGACAGGCCGTGTGCTCGACACGGTGGGGTGCGGGGGGTGAGACTTGCTCCTCGCGCGCTGGGGAGATCCCACGCTCGCCGTGCTGGGCAGGCCCCCACCGTTGTGCCGAGGGCCCCGTGCCCGCTTCGCGGGAGGCCGGTCTCACCGCCGCCGGGGAGCCACGCGGCTGTTCGAAGAGGCAAGAGGAGATGGTGTCCGGGTGTCCCGCCGCAGAATCGGCTTCTGGTACCGCCTTGCCGCGGTCTTGGTGAAACCGCCGCTCGTGGTCTTCTTCAATCGGGACTGGCGCGGAATGGAACACATTCCGGACGACGGCGGATTTATCACGGTCGTCAATCACAACTCGGCCCTGGACCCGCTTTCCTACGCCCACTTCCAGTACAACACCGGACGGGTCCCGCGGTTTCTGGCGAAGGTCGACCTGTTCAAGGACGGGTTCGTCGGAAGGGCCATGCGCGGCACCGGGCAGATTCCCGTCTACCGTGAGACCAAGGACGCCATAGGGGCCTTCCGTGCCGCCGTGGAAGCCATCAACAACGGCGAGTGCGTGGCGTTCTACCCCGAGGGCACCCTCACCCGGGAGCCCGGAATGTGGCCGATGAAGGGCAAGACGGGAGCTGCCCGCGTGGCGCTGGCCACGAAAGCACCGGTTGTTCCCGTCGCCCAGTGGGGCGCGAATCTCGCCGTCCCCCCGTACCCGAAGCGCAAGGACATCAGGCTCTTTCCGCGCAAGACCCTGGTGGTGCAGGCCGGACCGCCCATCGATCTCTCGGAGTTCTACGGGCAGGAGCCGACCGCGGCCGTACTGCGTGAGGTCACCGAACGCATCATGGACGAGATCACGGCACAGCTCTCCGACATCCGCGGGGAACCCGCGCCGGTCGAACGGTTCGATCAGCGCGAGGCCCTGCAGCGGCGGCAGGAGATCCCGCACGAGCAGCCGCCTGCGGAGCGGGCACAGACGGACACGGCGCCCCCCGGGGCGGCGGGGGGAGACAAGGCGTGACGAAAGCTGCCGTGTTCGGCACGGGTTCCTGGGGTACGGCCTTCGCGATGGTGCTCGCCGACGCGGGCTGCGAAGTGACCCTCTGGGGTCGCAGGCCCGAGCTCGCGGAAGCGGTCAACACCCGCCGCGTGAACCCCGACTACCTCCCGGACGCCGAACTTCCCGCGGGGGTCACGGCCACGACCGACCCGTCCGAGGCGGCGCGGGACGCGGAGTTCACCGTGCTCGCCGTCCCCTCCCAGACGCTGCGCGGCAACCTCTCCGAGTGGACGCCGCTGCTGCACCCCGCAACCGTCCTGGTCTCGCTCATGAAGGGCATCGAACTGGGCACGGCCAAGCGGATGAGCGAGGTCGTCGAAGAGGTCGCCGGAGTGGAACGCTCCAGGGTGGCGGTGCTCACCGGCCCGAACCTCGCCCGGGAGATCGCCGCCCGCCGTCCGGCGGCCTCGGTGGTGGCCTGTGTGGACGAGACGGTCGCGCAGCGGCTGCAGGGCGCCTGCCACACGCCCTACTTCCGTCCGTACACCAACACCGACGTCGTCGGCTGTGAACTGGGCGGAGCGGTCAAGAACGTGATCGCGCTGGCGGTCGGCATCGCCGACGGCATGGAACTCGGCGACAACGCCAAGGCGTCCCTGATCACCCGCGGCCTCGCCGAGACCACCCGGCTCGGGCTGGCCATGGGCGCCGACGCGCGCACCTTCGCGGGCCTCGCCGGCATGGGAGACCTCGTGGCCACCTGTTCCTCGCCGCTCTCCCGCAATCACACCTTCGGCACCAACCTCGGCCGGGGCATGACGCTGCAGGAGACGATCGCGGTGACACGGCAGACCGCGGAAGGTGTCAAGTCCTGCGAGTCCGTACGTGAACTGGCCCGCCGGTACGGGGTGGAGATGCCCCTGACGGAGACCGTGGTCGGCATCGTGCACGACGGCAAACCGCCCCTGGTCGCGCTCAAGGAACTGATGTCGCGCAGCGCGAAGGCCGAACGCGTCTGAGGCGCCGCCGCACAGCGCGCAGGTGTCGTACCTCCGTGGCACGGGGCCGATCCGCCCCGTGCCACGGCGCGTTCACACCCGGGCGGTGAACCGGTGCGCGCGGGGCGGCCGGTGCGCCCACGACGCGGGCCCCCGGCACCCTGACGCGTCGGGAACCAGGCGGTAGAGTCGGGCCGATATGAGCAGCCAGAGCCACTCCCGGAAGCCCCGCGTCGCCGTCGTCTTCGGCGGTCGAAGCTCGGAGCACGCGATCTCAGTCGTCACAGCCGGTGCCGTACTCGGCGCCATCGACCGTGAGAAGTACGAGGTGCTGCCCATCGGCATCACCACGGACGGCCACTGGGCGCTGACGGCGGACGAACCCGAGCGCATGGCCATCGAGAACCGCAAGCTGCCCAGTGTCTCGGAGCTGGCCGACTCCAACCCCGGCGGCGTCCTGCTGCCCCTGGAGCCGGGCAACCGCGAGGTGACGTACCACGAGCCCGGCTCCGTGCCCAAGGCACTCGGCGAGGTCGACGTCGTCTTCCCCGTGCTGCACGGCCCGTACGGTGAAGACGGCACTCTTCAGGGTCTGCTGGAGATGTCGGGCGTGCCCTACGTCGGCGCCGGCGTGCTCGCCTCGGCCGTGGGCATGGACAAGGAGTACATGAAGCGGATCTTCCAGTCCTTCGGGCTGCCGGTCGGTCCGTACGTGGCCATCCGTCCCCGTGACTGGGCGGCGGATCCGGGGGCCGCGCGCAAGCGGATCGTGGACCTGGCCGGCGAGCACGGCTGGCCGCTGTTCGTGAAGCCCGCCCGTGCGGGCTCGTCGATGGGCATCACCAAGGTCGACGACATCGGCGGCCTCGACGAGGCGATCGCCGAGGCGCAGCGCCACGACCCGAAGGTCGTCGTGGAGTCGCTGCTCAGCGGCCGCGAGATCGAGTGCGGTGTGCTGGAGTTCGAGGACGGCCCGCGTGCCAGCGTCCCCGCGGAGATCCCGCCGGTGAGCGCGCACGACTTCTACGACTTCGAGGCGAAGTACATCGACTCCGCGTCCGGCATCGTCCCCGCTCAGCTCGACCCCCAGGAGACGGCCCGGGTCCAGGAGCTGGCGGTACGGGCGTTCGAGGCGGCCTCCTGCGAGGGGCTGGTCCGCGCCGACTTCTTCCGTACGGACGACGGCCGGTTCGTGATCAACGAGATCAACACCATGCCGGGGTTCACGCCCATCTCCATGTACCCGCGCATGTGGGAGAAGAGCGGCGTCGACTATGCCGAACTGGTGGACCGGCTCATCCAGGCGGCGCTGCGGCGGGAGACGGGACTGCGCTAGGAGCTCCCGGAGCGCCCCGGCAACGAGGCCCGTACGGGCTCGGCGAGGTCGGTCAGCGCGCCGATCTCGGGCGCGTAGCTGTCCGGGACCGTCAACTCGACGTGGGCCGCGCGGTCCGTGGTGGTGAAGCGGTAGCCGTCCTCGCGCTCCTCCAGCAGCCAGGAGACTCCGTCGACTTCCGCGGCCTCCGCCGTGGGGTTGTAATGTTCACTGCCGGGCGTGAGCTTCTCGGGGCGTGGCACTCCGCAGCGCAGTTCGATGGCCGGATCGCCCCACGCCGCGGTGTACTTCGAGGCGGGATCCAGCGTGATCCGCTGCTGCCCGTCCACGCGCTTCGGCAGCCGTTCGTGCAGCGAGCGGCACAGTTCGGCGGCCTTGCCGGAGGGGGTGGGGGCCGCCGGCCCGCCCTGCCCCGTGTCCCCGCATCCCGCGGCGGCCAGGAGCGCGGCGGTGACGGCGACCGTGAACGGCGCCCGGCGGTACGAGGAGTGCACCGGGCGAGCATACGGGGGAGCTAGAGATGAACGATCGGGCAGGTCAGCGTCCGCGTGATGCCGTCCACCTTCTGGATCTTGGCGACGACCATGCGTCCGAGCTCGTCGACGCTGTCGGCCTGCGCGCGAACGATCACGTCGTAGGGGCCGGTCACATCCTCGGCGTGCAGAATGCCCGGAAGCTTGGCGATGACGTCGGCGACGACGGACGCCTTGCCGACCTCGGTCTGGATCAGGATGTAGGCCTGTACCACGGAACCTCCAGGGCGGCTTCGAGGATCATGGGTGGAGAGGGGACGCCACGGTATCGCGTAGCTGCTACCGCGCGGGAGACCCGCAGCACCGTCGGTGACGGCAGATCGGCGGTTCCGGGACCGGAGCGGCCGCACCGTGCGGTGCGTTCGCTCCGGCGCGGTGCGCGGGGGCGTACCGCGGACGGCTTCGCGGGGATCAGGCGGACGGCGACGGGCGAAGGGGCAGGGCGATGCATCTGAGCGGGCAGTACGGGGATCACTACGGGGGCGGCCGCCCACGCACGCCCGGTACCGTCGGGGAGCTCGGAGAGTTCGGCCTGATCCGGGAGTTGACGTCCCGGCTGACCACCACACCCGCCGTACGCGTCGGCCCCGGCGACGACGCCGCGGTGGTCTCCGCCCCGGACCGCAGGGTCGTCGCGACGACGGACATCCTGCTCGAGGGACGGCACTTCCGGCGTGACTGGTCCACGGCCTACGACGTCGGGCGCAAGGCCGCCGCGCAGAACCTCGCCGACATCGCGGCGATGGGCGCCGTGCCCACGGCGCTGCTGCTCGGCCTCGTCGTCCCCGCCGGACTCCCCGCGAACTGGCCCGTGGAGCTCATGGACGGCATCCGCGACGAGGCGCAGGTCGCCGCCGCGGCCGTCGTAGGCGGCGACGTCGTACGCGGCGAGACCATCACCGTCTCCATCACGGCGCTCGGCGACCTGCGCAACATGGAGCCGGTCACCCGCTTCGGAGCGCGCCCCGGCGACATCGTCGCCGTCACCGGCTGGCTGGGCTGGTCGGCGGCCGGGCACGCGGTGCTCTCCCGCGGTTTCCGCTCGCCGCGCGCCTTCGTCGAGGCGCACCGCCGTCCCGAGCCGCCGTACCACGCCGGGCCGGCGGCGGCCGGGCTCGGCGCCACCTCGATGACCGACGTGAGCGACGGACTGGTGGCCGACCTCGGGCACATCGCTGAGGCCAGCAAGGTCCGTATCGACCTGCGCTCGGCCGACCTGGACGTGCCCGCGCAGATGTCGGACATCGGCCAGGCCGTCGGCGTCGATCCGCTGCACTGGGTGCTCACCGGCGGCGAGGACCACGCCCTGGTGGCGACCTTCCCCGCGGACGCGAAGCTCCCCGCCCGCTGGCGCAAGATCGGGGACGTGCTCGCGTCGAGGGGGCAGCCGCAGGTGACGGTGGACGGCGCCCCGTGGAGGAAGGCCGGCGGCTGGGACCACTTCGGCGGCGACGAGGAGACCTGAGAGGTGGGCCGCGGCGGGCGTGCCGCTACTGTCTGGGCATGGACACACCGCCCCCGCCCGAACACGACCCGCACTCCGGACAGCACGCCCCCGGGCCCAGGGCCGGCGGCACCGCGCCGTCCGCGCCCGCCAGGGTGCTGACCGTCGCCGGTTCCGACTCCGGTGGCGGCGCGGGCATCCAGGCGGACCTGAAGACGATGCTGGCGCTGGGCACCCACGGCATGAGCGTCGTCGCCGCCGTCACCGCGCAGAATTCCGTCGGCGTGCAGGGCTATTGGGAGCTTCCGGCGGAGGCGGTACGCGCCCAGTTCCGCAGCGTCGTCGACGACATCGGCGTACAGGCGGTCAAGACCGGCATGCTGGCGTCGGCGGAACTGGTCGAGACGGTGGCCGGGCTGCTGGCCGGGTCGGGAGCGCCCGTCGTCGTCGACCCGGTGGGTGTCTCCAAGCACGGCGACTCCCTGCTCGCGCAGGAGGCCGTGGACTCCGTCCGCACCAAGCTGCTGCCGACGGCGACCGTCGTCACACCCAACCTGAACGAGGTCACCCAGCTCACGGGCGTACGCGTCACCGACGAGGCCGGCATGCGGGAAGCAGCGGCGGCCATGCTCGCCCACGGGCCGAAGTGGGCGCTGATCAAGGGCGGGCACCTGCCCGCGGGGGCTTTGCCGGCTTCGGAGGCTTCGGGGCCTTCGGGGCCCGCAGGGTCTGCCGGGTCGGCACGGCCGCTCCTCGGCGAGGCCGTCGACCTGCTCACGGACGGCGACGAGGAGCACTGGCTGCGCGCCGCCCGTCACGACAACCGGCACACGCACGGCACCGGCTGCACGCTCGCCAGCGCGCTGGCGGCGCTGCTGGCACGGGGGCGGACCGTGCCGGAGGCAGCGGCCGGGGCGAAGGCATACGTCACGGGAGCGATCGAGGCGGGATTTCCGCTGGGGACCGGGCTGGGCCCCGTGGACCACGCCTGGAACCTGCGGCGGCGCGAGCGTGCGGAGGGGCTCTGAGGGGGCCGGCTGAGGAGGCAGGCGGAGCAGGGCGGCTGAGGGGCCCCGCGTGCGCGCTCCCGCCGGACGTGTGCGCGTGGGGGCACGCACAAAGCCGGCCCGTCGCTGGACGGACCGGCTGTGACAGCAGCCAGCGAGGTGGCCGCGCTGCGTTACGTCAGCGCGAGACCTTGCCGGCCTTGATGCACGAGGTGCAGGCGTTGAGGCGCTTCGGCGTCCCGTTGACCACGGCACGCACGCGCTGGATGTTCGGGTTCCAGCGGCGCGGGGTGCGGCGGTGCGAGTGGGAAATGCTGTTGCCGAAGCTGGGCCCCTTGCCGCAGACGTCGCAGTTGGCAGCCACGGGTCACTCCAAAGACTTCAGATGCACGTACGGAAAATCCCGGGCGAGACGCAGGCACAGTGAAAGACCGGCACTGCCAGGGAGGACATGAGCCCGATACTCATCAGGCAACCGGAGCAGCATACAACGCCCGCTCTTGAACAGTGAAACCAGCTCAGGAGCCGGGCTCCACCGCGAGTGTCCCGGGGCGGCCGGGGAACAAGCACGGTGCCACGCGCGTTCCCGCGTCCGCTCTCCCCCAGCCCTCGGGAACCGCCCACGTCACAGCCCGCAGGAGGTCCTCACGTGCCGCACCCGTTCGACTCCGCCGCGGTACGGGCATGGATCTCGCTCGCCCTGGAGGTGCTCGGCGAGGGCCGCGAGGAGATCGACGCGATCAACGTCTTCCCCGTCGCCGACGGCGACACCGGCACCAACCTCCTGCGCACCCTGGACGCCGCGGCGCGCGGCCTCGGCCCCGGAGCGCAGACGCCGGGTCCCGCGTCACCGGAGCTGCGGGCCCTGGCGCGCGGGGCGCTGCTCGGCGCGTGCGGCAACTCCGGCACGATCCTGGCCCAGTTGCTGCGCGGCATGGCGGAGGCGTACGGGGAGGCGGAGTCGGACCCGGGCCGGGGCGGAGCGGGCGACGGGTCCGGACCCGCACGTGACGGGCGGCTGCTGGCCGCCGCGCTGCGGCGTGCCGCGCAGTCCGCGTACGAGGCCGTGGCCCGGCCCGTTGAGGGGACGATGCTCACCGTCGCGAGGGCCGCGGCCGACTCCGCCGAGCGTGCGGCGGCCGGCACCGCCGGGTCGGCCGGGTCGGCCGGGCAGGGGACACCGGCGGCGGAGGGCGGAGCGGCCGACGGCGCCGCGGAGGTGGCACGCGAGGCACACCAGGGCGCCGTCACCGCGCTGTCGGAGACGACCGGACAGCTTGAAGCACTCCGTCTGGCCGGGGTCGTCGATGCCGGGGGCAGCGGTCTCGTCGCGGTGCTCGGCGCGCTGGCCCGTGTGCTCGCGGGCCCGGGCCCGGGTCCGGACGCGGACTCCGGCGCCGCGCGGGAGCACCGTCCGCTCGTGCGGCTGCCGACCGGGCCGGCGGAGGACGGTACGGGCGGGCAGGAGCCGCCCGACGGGGACCCCGCGTTCGAGGTGATGTATCTCCTGGACGCGGACGAGGCGGCGGTGACCGTCCTGCGCGAACGGCTCGACGGGCTGGGTGACTCCCTCGTCGTCGGCGGCGGCGACGGACTGTGGAGCGTGCACGTGCACGTGGACGACGCCGGTGCGGCCGTCGAGGCGGGCGTCACAGCGGGACGGCCCCACCGCATCCGCATCAGCCACCTCGCACGGGGAGAGCCCCGCGCCTCCTGCGGGCCGGAGAGTGCCACGTACCCCGCCGCGCCCTCGGCCCCCGCGCCCTCGGCCCCCGCGCCCGCCGTCCCCGCGCCCTCCGAAGGGCGCGCCGTCGTCGCCGTCGTGCACGGAGACGGTCTCGCCGCGCTGTGCGCGGAAGCGGGTGCCGTGGTCGTACGGGCCGGGGAAGCCGTCGGCGGCGAGGCGCTGCCCGCGGCCGTCCGCGCCTGCGGCGCCGCGGAGGTCGTGCTGCTGCCCAACGACGCCGAACTGCACGCGTGCGCGGCACGCGCCGCCGAGGAGGCCCGCACCGGCGGACCGGGCATACGCGTCGCCGTCGTCCCCACCCGCGCCGCCGTGCAGGGCATAGCCGCCCTCGCCGTGCACGATCCGCGGCGCCCCTTCGACGACGACGTCGTCTCCATGACGGCCGCGGCCGGAGCCACCCGCTACGGCGAGGTGACCGTCGCCGAACGCCGTTCCTGGACGACGGCGGGCGTCTGCCAGGCCGGTGACGTCCTCGGACTGGTGGAGGGTGACGTCGCCGTGATCGGTTCCGACGTGCCCCGTACGGCAGCCGAGGTGCTGGAGCGGATGCTCGCCGCGGGCGGGGAGATGGTCACGCTGGTGCTCGGCGAGGCGGCGCCGGAGGGCCTGGCGGCCCGCCTGGAGGAGCAGGTGCGAAGCGGCCATCTCGCCGTCGACACCGTCGTCCACGAGGGACGGCAGAGCGGCTCGCCGCTGCTGATCGGCGTCGAGTGACGCCGTGGCCGTCCGGGCGCGGCCGTCCGTGGGGAACGGCCGGGGTGCCGCAATACCCCGGTCCTGTCACCGCCATGGTGTGCAATGGGGGACGTGCCCGCGCTCGATGAACCACTGAAGAAGATCCTCGGCGGCAACACCGCGAAAGTGATGGCCGAACACCTCGACCTGCACACGGTCGGTGACCTCCTCCACCACTACCCCCGGCGCTACGAGGAACGGGGCCGGCTCACACGGCTCGCGGATCTGCCGCTGGACGAGCACGTGACCGTCTTCGCCCAGGTCGCCAAGTCGGCCGTCCACAAGTTCAACCGGGGCAGGGGCCAGCGCCTCGAAGTCGTACTCACCGACGGCAGCGGCCAGTTGCAGCTCGTCTTCTTCGGGCGCGGCATCTTCAAGCCGCAGAAGGATCTCCAGCCGGGCCGCCGTGCGATGTTTGCGGGCAAGGTGGGCGTCTTCAACCGCCGCCTGCAGCTCGCGCATCCGCAGTACGAACTCCTCGGTACCGGCAGCGACGAGGAGGACGTCGACGCCTTCGCCAACAGGCTGATGCCGATCTATCCGGCCGTCGCGCAGATGGCCTCCTGGAAGATCGCGAAAGCCGTGCAGATGGTGCTGGCCTCCATGGAGGCCACGCGCTGGGACGGGCTCGCCGACCCCCTTCCGTCCGGCGTCCGCGAGGAGCGCCGGCTGATCCCGCTGTCCGACGCGTTCGAGAAGGTGCACAGGCCGCGCACCAAGGCCGACGTCGCCGAGGCGCGGGACCGCCTGAAGTGGGACGAGGCGTTCGTCCTCCAGGTCGCCCTCGCCCGCCGCCGCCTCGCCGACACCCAGCTGCCCGCCCTGGCACGCGTCCCGGTCGAGGGCGGCCTGCTGGACGCCTTCGACGCGAAGCTGCCCTTCACCCTCACCGAGGGCCAGCGCCACGTCAGCCGCGAGATCTTCGACGGCCTCGCGGCCGAACACCCCATGCACCGGCTGCTGCAGGGCGAGGTGGGGTCCGGCAAGGCCCAGCCGCTGGACGCGCTCGTGCTCACCCCCGCGGGCTTCCGGCCGATGGGGACGATCGGCGTCGGCGACGAAGTGATCACCCCCTCGGGGGAGCCGGCCGTCGTCGAGGGCGTCTTCCCCCAGGGGGAGCGCGAGGTGTGGCGGCTGGAACTCACCGACGGCAGCACCGTCGAGTGCGACGACGAACATCTGTGGCTGGTGGGCACCGGCGACGCTCCGCCCTCGCTCGGCGGCGGGGGCGGGGCCTCGCGGGAGGGCGGCGCACGCGGGGCGGACCCTCAGGTGCTGACCACGAGGGAGATCAGGAACGACCTCACCGCACCCGACGGTTCACCGAAGTGGTGCCTCCCCGAAGCCGTCCCCGTGGACCTGGGCGCCCCCGCGGACGTACCCGAGGACCCCTACGGGACGGGCCTGGGCCTCGCCTCCCGCGACGCCGGCCACGTACCGCGCCCGTACCTGGAGAACTCCGTCAAGAACAGGCTCGCGGTGCTCCAGGGACTCCTGGACGCGCGCGGTGAGGCGGGGGACGACCCGCGGCAGGGCATCATCTTCCGTTCGGCGTCGGCGCCGCTCGTGGACGACGCCGCCTGGCTCGCGCGCTCCGTCGGGGGCCACGCGCGTACCTGCGCCTCCCCGGAGGGCACCTTCGGCGTCCGCGTCCATCTCCCGCCGCAGCACGGGCCGTTCCGCCCGGAGAGCGGCTCCGGGGCGGGCGGCGAGCACCCCGTGCCCACCCGCCGCATCCGCGCCGTGGAGTACGTGGGACGCAGACCGGCGCAGTGCATCAGCGTGCGCCATCCCGACCGTGCCTACGTCACGGACAACTTCACCGTCACGCACAACACCATGGTCGCGCTGCGCGCGATGCTGACCGTCGTCGACAGCGGGGGCCAGGCGGCCCTTCTCGCCCCGACAGAGGTCCTCGCCCAGCAGCACCACCGCTCGGTCACGGAGATGATGGGCGAACTGGCCGAGGGCGGCATGCTCGGCGGAGCCGAACAGGGCACGAAGGTCGTGCTGCTCACCGGCTCCATGGGCGCGGCCGCCCGCAGGCAGGCCCTGCTGGACCTGACCACCGGCGAGGCCGGCATCGTCATCGGCACGCACGCCCTCATCGAGGACAAGGTCCGCTTCCACGACCTCGGCCTCGTCGTCGTCGACGAGCAGCACCGCTTCGGCGTCGAGCAGCGCGACGCGCTGCGCTCCAAGGGAACCCAGCCGCCGCACCTGCTGGTGATGACGGCGACGCCCATTCCGCGCACCGTCGCCATGACGGTCTTCGGCGATCTGGAGACCTCGGTGCTCGACCAGCTCCCGGCAGGGCGCTCGCCCATCGCCAGCCACGTGGTGCCCGTCCGGGACAAGCCGCACTTCCTCACCCGTACGTGGGAGCGCGTAAGGGAGGAGACGGAGGCCGGGCACCAGACGTACGTCGTCTGCCCGCGCATCGGTGACGAGGAGCAGCCCCCTTCGCATTCGAAGGGGAAGGCCAAGGGCAGGGCAGGACAGCGGCCCGACGCCGCGGACGAGGAGGCGGCGGCGCGGGAGACCGCGGCGGAGCGGGCCGCGGACGGTACGGCGGACGGGACGGCGGAGGACGCCGACAAGCGTCCGCCGCTCGCCGTCCTCGACATCGCGGCGGAACTGGGCGAGGGCCCGCTGGCCGGCCTGCGTGTGGCGGCCCTGCACGGACGTATGCAGCCCGAGGCCAAGGACGAGGTGATGCGCCGCTTCGCCGGGGGAGAGCTCGACGTCCTGGTGGCCACGACCGTCATCGAGGTCGGGGTCAACGTCCCCAACGCCACCGTCATGGTCATCATGGACGCCGACCGGTTCGGCGTCTCCCAGCTCCACCAGCTGCGCGGACGCGTCGGCCGCGGTGCGGCCGCCGGCCTGTGCCTGCTGGTCACCGAAGCGCCCGGGGCGGGGCCGGCGCGCGCCCGTCTGGAGGCCGTCGCCGGCACCCTGGACGGCTTCGAGCTCTCCCGCATCGACCTGGAGCAGCGCCGCGAGGGGGACGTGCTGGGCCAGGCGCAGTCGGGCGTGCGGTCGTCGCTGAAGATGCTCGCGGTGATCGAGGACGAGGAGATCATCGAGGCCGCCCGCGGGGCGGCGACCGCCCTCGTCGCCGACGACCCGGAGCTTGAGCGCCAGCCGGAGCTGCGTACGGCGCTGGCAGCCCTGCTGGACCAGGAGCGCGAGGACTACCTCGACAAGGGCTGAACCGCGCGTCCCCGCCGCCGCCGTGCGATCCTCGATCCCGGAGAGACGCCGGTGAACGGGGCCCCGGGACCCGGCCGCCCCTCCGGCACGCCACGACTGGACGAAGGGCTTCGCACCATGACCCGCGTGATCGCAGGCGCCGTCGGCGGCAGGCGGCTGACCGTGCCGCCGGGCCAGGGCACCCGGCCCACCTCCGACCGCGCGCGCGAGGGCATGTTCTCCAGCTGGGAGGCCCAGTTGGGCGGCGCGGCGGCATGGCGGGGAACCCGCGTGCTCGACCTGTACGGCGGCTCGGGCGCGGTCGGCCTGGAGGCGCTCTCGCGCGGAGCGGCGCACGTACTGCTTGTCGAGTCGGACGCGCGGGCCGCCCGCACGATCCGGCAGAACGTCCGTGAGCTGGGGCTGCCCGGCGCGGAGGTCCGGCATGCCAAGGCTGAGCAGACCGTCTCCGGCCCCGCTCCGGACGCCCCCTACGACCTGGTCTTCCTCGACCCGCCCTACGCCCTGGCCGACGAGCAGGTGCGGGAGATCCTGCTCACACTCCGGTCAGGTGACTGGCTGGCGGACGAAGCCCTCGCCACGGTGGAACGAAGCACCAGGGGCGGTGAATTCCGCTGGCCCGGCGGCTTCGAGGGGCTCCGGTCGCGGCGTTACGGCGAAGGGACGCTCTGGTACGGTCGCGCCGCTGCCAACGGAGTTACTCCCGAGTCATGTTGACCTCCACCGGGGACGCCGCACCGGCCCCCGATCGTCCGGAGAGCGAGGAAACACCAGTGCGTCGCGCAGTCTGTCCGGGATCTTTCGATCCCGTCACCAATGGACACCTCGACATCATCGGCCGTGCCTCCAAGCTCTACGACTCGGTCTACGTGGCCGTGATGATCAACAACTCCAAGCAGGGACTCTTCTCGGTCGACGAGCGGATAGACCTCATCCATGAGGTGACCGCGGGCTTCGGCAATGTCCGCGTGGAGGCCTTCCACGGCCTGCTCGTCGACTTCTGCAAGGACCGCGACATCCCCGCGATCGTCAAGGGCCTGCGCGCCGTCTCGGACTTCGACTACGAGCTGCAGATGGCCCAGATGAACAACGGCCTCACCGGCGTGGAGACGCTCTTCGTGCCGACCAACCCCACCCACAGCTTCCTCTCCTCCAGCCTGGTCAAGGAGGTCGCCACCTGGGGCGGCGACGTCTCGCACCTGGTTCCCGAGCCGGTGCGGCGCGCTCTGGCCGAGCGGCTCGCCAAGCCCTGAACCCCCGCCGGGCGGGCGGGCCCGGGGCATCGGCTGTCGACTTCGGTGCCTGTGGCCGTACAGTCACTTCCGTGGACGTTCAGCAGAAACTCGACGAGATCGTGACGGCCGTGGACAGCGCGCGCTCGATGCCCATGTCGGCCTCATGCGTGGTGAACCGAGCCGAACTGCTCGCCATGCTCCAGGAAGTGCGCGACGCGCTGCCCGGCTCCCTCGCCCAGGCCGAGCAACTTCTCGGCGGCCGTGAGCAGATGGTCGCCGAGGCGCAGGCCGAGGCGCAGCGCATCATCGAATCCGGGCACGCGGAGCGCGGTTCGCTGGTCTCCGGCACGGAGGTCGTACGCCAGGCACAGGCCGAGGCGGAGCAGCTGCTGGCGGGGGCCCGGCAGGAGGCGGCGGAGATCCGCGCTGAGGCCGACGACTACGTCGACAGCAAGCTCGCCAACTTCGAGGTCGTGCTCAGCAAGACGATCGGTTCCGTCGAGCGCGGCCGCGAGAAGCTGCTCGGCAGCGGCCCCGGCTCCGAGGAGTGGAACGAGGAGTACGCCGAGGACGCGCCCGAGCGCTCCACCGACCCCCGGGAGCTGCGGGAGCGGGCCGACAACTACGTCGACGCCCGCCTCGGCTCCGTCGCGGCAGTGCTCACCAAGACCCTCGAAGCCGTCGGCAGGGGCCGCACCAAACTTCTCGGCAACCGGCCCGCCGACGAACTGGGAGCCCACATGGCCGCCCAGGACGCCGCCGCGGCGCAGGGCCGCCAGGCCAGCGACGCCGACTACATGGCAGACCTGGCCGCGATCGGCCAAACCCCCCAGCACGGCGGTTCCGGCCACGCGGCCCAGCCCGCCGTCGCTGCCGTCCCCGAGCAGCAGCCCGGCTACCAGCCGGCTGTCGCGGGGGCCGACCCGTACGCCGCCCAGCAGCAGGAGGCGTACTACGCCGGGCAGGACGCCTACGCGTACCAACAGCAGCAGTACGCCTACTACGGCCAGCAGCAGCCCGACCCGTACTACGCGTACCAGCAGGGGCAGCTCCCGCAGCACTCCTACGGACAGCAGGCCCCGCCCGAGGCCCAGGCCCAGGCCCAGGCCCAGGCCCAGCTGGAGGAGACCAGCTTCTTCGACACGAGCATGATCGACCTGGAGCAGGTGCGCGAGTACGAGGCGCGTTACGGGCAGGGGTACGGCCAGGGCGGCTGAGACTCGATTGGGTCGCCGCCGGGTCGGTCCAGTATTGTGGCTCTTCGGTCACGCGCATGTCGGCGATGACTGCTGCCCGGAGTTCCCGGCCGGGCGGCAATGCCCCACCGTAGAAAGCAGGAAGCCCTGAACGCCCGCCTCGACCCCCGTGCCCCTCTCGTGTTCGACACACGGGAACTGGGGCGTCGTCCTGGCGCGATGAAGCAGCTCTCCCGCACGGTGCCGTCCCCCGGAAAGCTCGGTGTCGAGTTCATCGGGGTGCCGGACGACGCGACGATCGACATCGAGCTCCGCCTGGAGTCGGTCATGGAGGGTGTGCTCGTCACCGGCACCGCCCGTGCACCGCTCAAGGGGGAGTGCGTAAGGTGTCTGGAGCCGCTGGAGCAGCAAAGCGAGGCGGATTTCCAGGAGCTGTTCTCCTACCCCGACGCCGACGACCGGAGCCGCCCTGGTGCGGAGACCGGTGACGACGCCGAGGAGGAGGAGACCTCCTCCCTCGAGGGCGACTATTTCGACCTCGAACCCGTGCTGCGGGACGCGGTGGTGCTGTCACTGCCGCTGCAGCCGGTGTGCCGGGACGACTGCCCCGGCCTGTGCTCCCTGTGCGGGGCACGGCTGGCCGACGACCCGGAACACGAACACGAAGACGCCGTCGACATCCGTTGGGCGGCACTGCAGGGACTCGCCGAGACCATGACGGACGGCGAGAAGGACACGCCCCGGGATTCCGGGGACGACTCACAGGAGAAGTAGCCGTGGCTGTTCCGAAGCGGAAGATGTCGCGCAGCAACACGCGCCACCGCCGGTCGCAGTGGAAGGCTGCGGTCCCGACCCTGGTGAAGTGCGAGCGCTGCCAGGAACCGAAGCAGCAGCACATCGCGTGCCCGAACTGCGGCACCTACAACAAGCGTCAGGTCCTCGAGGTCTGATCGGCTGGTGACAGGCTTCATGTCAGACGCCCGAACCCCTGGAAGCGACCGTCGCGACGGGAGCGAACCGGCGGCACGCGCGGCGGATCTGGTGGATGCGGCCTCGTCCCACGCACTTCTGGAAGGGCGGCTCGGCTATGGGCTCGAGTCCGCCCTTCTGGTGCGTGCGCTGACGCACCGCTCGTACGCGTACGAGAACGGCGGGCTGCCCACCAACGAACGTCTCGAGTTCCTCGGCGACTCCGTTCTCGGACTGGTCGTCACCGATACGCTCTACCGTCTCCACCCCGACCTCCCCGAGGGCCAGCTCGCCAAGCTGCGCGCCGCCGTGGTCAACTCGCGTGCCCTCGCCGGCGTCGCCCGCGGCCTGGAACTGGGCGCCTTCATCCGGCTCGGCCGGGGCGAGGAGGGCACCGGAGGCCGTGACAAGGCATCGATCCTGGCCGACACCCTGGAGGCCGTGATCGGCGCGGTCTACCTCGACCAGGGCCTCGATGCCGCCGGAGAGCTCATCCACCGGCTCTTCGATCCCCTGATCGAGCACTCCTCGAACCTCGGAGCCGGCCTGGACTGGAAGACCAGCCTCCAGGAGCTCACGGCCGCCGAGGGCCTGGGTGTCCCGGAGTACGCGGTCACCGAGACCGGTCCCGACCACGAGAAGATCTTCACGGCTGCTGCCCGCGTCGGTGGTGTCGCGTACGGCACCGGCACCGGCCGCAGCAAGAAGGAAGCGGAGCAGCAGGCGGCGGAGACGGCCTGGCGGGCCATCCGCGCGGCGGCGGACGAATCCGCGTCCCCGCCGGACGCCAAGGCGTCCACGCCGGGCGCCTGAGCCACCGCGACCGAGGGCAACCGCATCACCGACCCCGCAGGGGCCGCCCCGACGGGGACGGGCTCTGCGGGGCTCGTACGTACCGGGCGCGCACCCGCTCCTTCGCGCCCGCTCCAGTGAGGAGGGACCGTGCCCGAGCTGCCCGAGGTCGAAGTGGTGCGCCGGGGGCTGGAGCGCTGGGCGAGCGGCCGTACGATCGCCGGCGCCGAGGTGCTGCACCCCCGGGCCGTACGGCGCCACGCGGCAGGCGCGGCGGACTTCGCGGACCGGCTGCGCGGTCACCGCTTCGGTCCGGCGCGGCGCCGCGGCAAATATCTGTGGCTGCCCCTCGACCCCGGCTTCTGCGTGCTGGCCCACCTGGGCATGAGCGGCCAGCTCCTCGTCCAGCCGGAGGGCGCCTTTGACGAGAAGCATCTGCGGGTCCGGATCACCTTCGAGGACCCGCAGGCGGGCGAGCTGCGCTTCGTCGACCAGCGCACTTTCGGCGGTCTCTCGCTGCACCCCGAGACGCCCGTCCGTGACGCCGCCACGCGGGCAGGGCGTCCCGACGAGGGCGACACCCTCCCCGACGTGATCGCCCATATCGCCCGCGACCCGCTCGACCCCGCCTTCGACGAGGCGGCCTTCCACGCGGCGCTCCGCAGGCGCCGTACGACGGTCAAGCGCGCCCTGCTGGACCAGTCGCTGATCAGCGGGGTCGGCAACATCTACGCCGACGAGGCGCTGTGGCGGGCCAGGCTGCACTACGAGCGGCCGACCGCGACACTGACCCGGCCCCGCACCGCCGAGCTGCTCGGCCATATCCGTGACGTCATGCACGCGGCGCTGGCCGCGGGCGGCACCAGCTTCGACAGCCTCTATGTGAACGTCAACGGCGAATCCGGCTACTTCGAGCGTTCCCTGGACGCCTACGGCCGCGCGGACGAGCCCTGCCGCCGGTGCGGCACTCTCATGCGCCGCCGGCCCTGGATGAACCGCTCCAGCTACTTCTGCCCGAAGTGCCAGCCCGCGCCGCGGGCGGGGCGTGCTCCGGCCGCCGCACCCGTCGCGCCGGGGCGGGCAGGAACCGTGGCGCCGGGGCGGCCGCGACAGACGTGACCCGCCGGCAGGGAGCCGCCGGGCCTCGGCACGTACCCGCTGGGGGCAGGACACCGGAGCGGAAACGCCGAAGAGCGCCCACGGACACCCGTGGGCGCTCTTCGAGTAGCTGGCGGTGCGGCGCAACTGCCTCCCGGGACGGCTCGGTCGACGTTCACGAGCCGTCGCCCGGAGTGGAAACGGGGGAGAGCCCCGAACTCGGAGTGAGTACGGAGAGCGTCCGGGCACGCCGATGTGAGACATGCCGTCCCCGGTACGGCCCGCAGGTCAGGGCACTGCCCTGACCTGCGGACATCAGTAGCCGAAGTTCTGCGTCCACCAGGGTCCGTCGTTGCCGGAGAGGTACGCCCCGACACCGAGGGTCTGGTACTCGCAGTTGAGGATGTTGGCCCTGTGCCCCGGGCTGTCCATCCATGCCTCCATCACGGCCTCGGCGTCGGCCTGCCCACGGGCGATGTTCTCGCCGCCGAGTTCGAGAATGCCCGCGTCCTCGGCCCGGTCCCAGGGGTCCGCGCCGTCGGGGGACAGGTGGCTGAAGAAGCCCTGGGTCGCCATGTCCTTGCTGAATTCGCCCGCCAGGTCGGCCAGATCGGAATCCGCCTTGACGGAACGGCAGCCGGCGTCGCGGCGCTCCTCGTTGACCAGTTCCAGCACTTCGGCCTCGGCGATGGCCGTCGGGCTCGACGGACGGGAACTCCCGCCGCCGGAGCCCTGGCCGCCTCCGGAGCCGCCTCCGTTCCCGTTGCCCTCGCCGTTCCCGTTCCCCTTGCCGGGGTCGGAGGGCTGCGTGCTGCCGCCTCCGCCCTCGTTGCCGCCGCCGGGGTCCGGCTGCTGGGAGCCGGGGTCCTGCGGCGGCTCGGGTGTCTCCGACGGGTCGGGAGGCACGTTCTCGCCTTCCTCGTTCCCCTGGCCGCCTCCGCCGGGAGACTCCGACCCTCCCGAGGGGGAGGGCACGGTGGGAAGGTCGGCCGAGTCCTCGGGAGGCCCTCCGGCATCGACCCTGTCGCTGTACTGCGTGCCCGAGCCACCACCGGGCTGCGGAACGACTGTGGAAGCGACGGCCACTGCACCCATGGCCATCGCCGCCGACGCTCCCAGAAGTCCCGCCCGCGCCGAAAAACCGCCGCCCCTGGCTGATGGTGGGGGGGTCGGTCTGCGGTGCGAGACCCGCTGCCTCGGTCCGACGTCATAGGAATAGGTGACGACGGGCTCGGGAGCTTGGGATACGCGTCTGTGACGGCCCATCTCTCAAGTCCTCACATGTCTTCGGCTTTCTCGGCTTCCCCCGTTCGAGTGAAGCTCGCTGGGCGGGACTTTACTGGATGACACACGGGGCGCATGTGCCCTCCGGGGAAATGTCCCTATAGCGTGCGCCACATGTGTGAGGTTGGTGCTAACCCGGGTACCCCGGGCGGCGCGGATGCCGGTGTGCGGATGACGGCATGGGTGCGCGGGCGCGTACAGGGCGTCGGGTTCCGCTGGTTCACGCGCGCGGCCGCTCTGCGCATAGGCGGCCTGGACGGCTTCGTGGTCAACCTCGGGGACGGGCGGGTCCAAGTGGTGGCCGAGGGAAGGCGGTACGAGTGCGAACAGCTCCTGGACTGGCTCCGTGCCGGCGACACGCCCGGGCAGGTCGACGGTGTCACGGAGATATGGCACCGGCCCCGTGGCGGCTACGCGAGCTTCGCAATTCGATGATCCAAAGCGGTTGCCATTCGCGGCGCGCCGTGGAAGGCTCACGCCACGAGTGGTTGGAATTGATCTTCAAGCCCCCCGCGGGCTGCCGCCTCCGGTGATCGAGCGCCGTCGAGTCAGGGCCGCCCAGGGCTGCGGGGTGTGATCGTGTTGACCGTCAAACCTTTTGGTGAGAAGCTTGAAGTCCCCCGCAGCCGGGCTCTTTGGCCCGGAAAATAAGTTCAGAAGTGGTACAGGCGGGCGCGAATTTTCCCTCACGACCAACACCACTGGGGTTGGTCACTCAGTGTGGAGGACCATCCATCATGGCAAAGGCGCTTCTCGGTTACGTCGGCGGCTCCGACCCCCGAGTCCTCTCCGAGATGCGACGGCTGCAGCAGCGTGTACAGGACCTGGAATCCGAACTGGTACGGATGCAGGCCGAGAACGACGCTCTGTCCGCCGCCGCACGGCACCAGGACTCGATGCTCGAGAGCATCGACATCGACATGCACCAGGCGGAGCCTGCGCTGACCTGACCTGTCTTCAGGGCCGGTTCGGCGTACAGCCTGCCGTTTCATCATTCTGCGAGGGACGCTTCGGCGTCCCTTCGTTGTTTTCGGGTGGTCTTCCCCTCCGCCACCGCGTGTGCTGTTGACTGTCGGGCGCTGCGCTTACCGACTGATGTGCCCTCCACCTTCCCGGGTGAAACCGAAACGGACCACCGGGACTTCGGCGCGCTGCATGGGCGGTCCGGGAGGGGCGAGGGCGGCAAGTGGACTAGAGTCCGACGGCGTGCACCTCAAGAGCCTGACACTGCGGGGATTCAAGTCCTTCGCCTCCGCCACGACGCTGCGCTTCGAGCCCGGCATCACCTGCGTCGTCGGTCCCAACGGCTCCGGCAAGTCCAACGTCGTGGACGCCCTGTCGTGGGTGATGGGGGAGCAGGGCGCCAAGTCGCTGCGCGGCGGCAAGATGGAGGACGTCATCTTCGCCGGTACGACCGGCCGTCCGCCGCTCGGCCGCGCCGAGGTCTCCCTCACCATCAACAACAACGACGGCGCACTGCCGATCGACTACTCCGAAGTCACCATCACGCGGATCATGTTCCGCAACGGGGGCAGCGAGTACCAGCTCAACGGAGACACCTGCCGGCTGCTGGACATCCAGGAGCTGCTGTCCGACTCCGGTATCGGGCGCGAGATGCACGTCATCGTCGGCCAGGGCCAGCTCGACGGCGTTCTGCACGCAGACCCCATGGGGCGCCGCGCCTTCATCGAGGAGGCAGCGGGGGTCCTCAAGCACCGCAAGCGCAAGGAGAAGGCGCTGCGGAAGCTGGACGCGATGCAGGCCAACCTGGCCCGCGTACAGGACCTGACCGACGAGTTGAGGCGTCAGCTCAAGCCGCTGGGCCGTCAGGCAGCCGTCGCGCGCAGGGCGCAGGTCATCCAGGCGGACCTGCGCGACGCCCGGCTCAGGCTGCTCGCCGACGACCTCACCGCGCTGCGGGAGGCTCTGAGGACGGAGGTCGCCGACGAGGCCGCGCTGAAGGAGCGCAAGGAGGAGGTCGAGGCGCGGCTGAAGGAGGCGCTGCGCCGTGAGGCCGACCTGGAGCAGCAGGTACGGACGCTGACGCCGCGCCTGGAACGCGCCCAGCAGACCTGGTACGAGCTCTCGCAGCTCGCGGAGCGGGTCCGCGGCACGATCGGGCTGGCCGACCAGCGCGTACAGCACGCCGAGGCCGGCCCCGTAGAGGAGCGCCGCGGACGCGACCCGGACGAGATGGAGCGCGAGGCGGCCCGCGTCCGGGAGCAGGAGGCCGAGCTGGAGGCCGCGCTGGAGGCGGCCGAGAGGGCGCTGGACGACACCGTGGCGCACCGGGCGGAGCTGGAGCGGCAGCTCCAGGACGAGGAGCGCCGCCTCAAGGACGTCGCCCGCGCCATCGCCGACCGCCGCGAGGGCCTTGCCCGGCTGAACGGTCAGGTCAATGCGGCACGCAGCCGGGCGTCCTCGGCCCAGTCCGAGATCGACCGGCTGACGGCCGCCCGTGACGAGGCACAGGAGCGCGCCGCGGCGGCCCAGCAGGAGTACGAGACGCTCCAGGGCGAGGTCGAAGGGCTGGACGCCGGTGACACGGAGCTGGCCGAGCAGCACGAGACCGCCAAGCGGGACCTGGCGGGCGCGGAGACGGCGCTGAACGCCGCCCGCGAGGCCGTCACCACGGTGGAGCGCGAGCGTGCCGCCACCTCCGCCCGGCACGATGCCCTGGCACTGGGGCTGCGTCGCAAGGACGGTACGGGTGCGCTGCTCGCCGCCACCGACAGACTCACCGGCATCCTCGGGCCCGCGGCCGAACTGCTCACCGTGACACAGGGGTTCGAGGTACCGGTCGCCGCCGCTCTCGGAGCGGCGGCCGACTCCGTGGCCGTCGCCGACGCCTCGGCGGCCGCCGACGCGCTGCGTCTGCTGCGCAAGCACGACGCGGGGCGTGCCGCTCTGCTGCTGGGCTCGTCCGGTGCCGGTGCCGGTGCCGGTGCCGCTGCCGAGGCCGGCGGGGCCCCGCCGGCGGGAGCTGCGGACCCCGCGCCGCGCGCCCCGGGCGTCCCGCAGTCTGCGGCGGATCTGGTGAGGGGCCCGGACGCCCTGATGACGGCGGTTCGCACGCTGCTGCGGGACGTGGTCGTCGTGGAGACCCTGGAGGACGCCGAGCAGACGGTCACTTCCCGGCCGGGCGCCGTCGCCGTGACCGCGGAGGGTGACGTGCTCGGCACCCACTTCGCACAGGGCGGCTCCGCCGGCGCGCCCAGCCTCCTGGAGGCGCAGGCCGCCGTGGACGAGGCCGCGGCGGAGCTGGAGGAGATGGCCTCCCGGCACACCGCGCTGAGCGGGGAGCAGGAGCGGGCCAGGGAGCGGCGGCGCGAGTGCGCAGCCCGGGTCGAGGAGTTGGGGAAGCGGCGCAGCGCGGCGGACAAGGAGAAGTCGCAGATCGCCGGGCGGCTGGGCACCCTGGGCGGGCAGGCACGCGGCGCGGCCGGCGAGGCCGAGCGGACCGCCGCCGCCGTGGCCAAGGCCGAGGCGGCTCTCGTACGGGCGACCGAGGAGGCCGAGGAGCTGGCCGAGCGGCTGGCGGTCGCGGAGGAGGCACAGGAGGACGCCGACGACGAGCCGGACACCTCCCTGCGGGACCGGCTCTCCGCCGACGGCGCCAACGCACGGCAGACGGAGATGGAGGCACGCCTCCAGGTCCGTACCCATGAGGAGAGGGTCAAGTCCCTGGCGGGCCGGGCGGATTCACTCGACCGTGGGGCGCGTGCCGAGCGTGAGGCGCGGGCGCGCGCGGAGCAGCGGCGGGCCCGCATGCGGCACGAGGCAGAGGTGGCGGGTGCGGTGGCGTCCGGCACACGTCAGCTCCTGGCCCACGTCGAGGCGTCGCTGGGCCGTGCCGAGCAGGAGCGCGAGACGGCGGAGCGGGCGAAGAACGAGCGTGAGCGTGCCCTGGTCGCCGAGCGCAACGAGGGACGGGAGCTGAAGGACGAGCTGGACAAGCTGACCGACTCGATGCACCGCGGCGAGGTGCTGGGCGCCGAGAAGCGCATGCGGGTGGAGCAGCTGGAGACCAAGGCGCTGGAGGAGCTGGGCGTCGAGCCGGCGGGGCTGATCCGCGACTACGGTCCCGGCCAGCTCGTACCGCCGTCGCCGCCCGCTGAGGGTGAGGAGCTTCCGGAGGACCCCGAGCACCCGCGCAACAAGCCGGTGCCCTTCGTGCGCGCCGAGCAGGAGAAGCGGCTGAAGGCGGCCGAACGCGCCTACCAGAAGCTGGGGAAGATCAACCCGCTGGCGCTGGAGGAGTTCGCCGCCCTGGAGGAGCGGCACCAGTTCCTCAGTGAGCAGCTGGAGGACCTGAAGAAGACCCGTGCCGATCTGCTGCAGGTCGTCAAGGAGGTCGACGAGCGGGTCGAGCAGGTCTTCACGGAGGCGTACCACGACACCGCGCGCGAGTTCGAGGGCGTCTTCTCACGGCTCTTCCCGGGCGGTGAGGGGCGTCTGGTGCTGACCGACCCGGACAACATGCTCGCCACCGGCGTCGATGTCGAGGCGCGGCCTCCGGGCAAGAAGGTCAAGCGGCTCTCACTGCTCTCCGGCGGTGAGAGGTCCCTCACGGCGGTGGCGCTGCTGGTGTCGATCTTCAAGGCGCGGCCGAGCCCGTTCTACGTGATGGACGAGGTGGAGGCGGCGCTCGACGACACCAACCTGCAGCGGCTGATCAGGATCATGGAGGAGCTCAAGGACAGCTCCCAGCTGATCGTGATCACGCACCAGAAGCGGACGATGGAGGTCGGCGACGCCCTCTACGGCGTATCGATGCAGGGTGACGGGGTCTCCAAGGTCATCAGTCAGCGCCTGAGTTGAGATCGGCCCACCAATCCTTCACACCTTGAACATCCGGGACTCGGCTGTCGCTGGATCACGATTCCCGCCGAGGTATTGACTTAGAAACTTAAAGTCATAGTCTCTGCAACGTCACTTTTACCTTCAAGTCGTGGCGCGTGCCCCCTGGTGCGCTACAGCCGCGCCCGGAGGCGAGAAGACCCCGAACCCGGCTGTGGCTCCGGGCAGCGCAGGAGAGATCGTGACCAGCACTCCACAGGCAGCGACCACACCGGGCGACCGGTCGGCCCCGCTAGGACGTGTCGTCTTCATCGCGGCGGCCGCCGCGATGGGCGGCTTCCTCTTCGGCTACGACAGCTCAGTGATCAACGGAGCGGTCGAGGCGGTGCGCGGACGCTTCGAGATCGGTTCGGCCCTCCTCGCCCAGGTGATCGCCGCCGCACTGATCGGCAGCGCGATAGGTGCGACCATCGCGGGCCGGGCCGCCGACCGTATCGGCCGAATACGCGTCATGCAGACAGCCGCCGTGCTCTTCACGGCGAGCGCCATCGGCTCGGCACTGCCCTTCACCGTCTGGGACCTGGCCCTGTGGCGGGTGGTCGGCGGTGTCGCCATCGGCATGGCCTCGGTGATCGGCCCCGCCTACATCGCCGAGGTCTCCCCTCCGGCCTACCGGGGCCGGCTCGCCTCATTCCAGCAGGGCGCGATCGTCCTGGGCATCGCCATGTCACAGCTCGTCAACTACGGCATCCTCACCGCCGCCGACGGCGACCAGCGCGGCGAGATCGCGGGCCTGGAAGCCTGGCAGTGGATGCTCGGCATCGAAGTGGTCCCGGCGGTCGCCTACTTCCTGCTCTCCTTCGTCATCCCTGAGTCGCCGCGCTACCTCATCTCCATCGGGGAGCGCGAGAAGGCCCGGACGGTGCTCAGCAGCGTCGAGGGAGAACACGACGCGATCGACACCCGCGTCGGCGAGATCGAGCACCAGATGCACAGCGAGCACAAGTCCACGTTCAAGGACCTGCTCGGCGGGCGCTTCGGGTTCCTGCCGATCGTCTGGGTCGGCATCGGGCTGTCGGTCTTCCAGCAGCTCGTCGGCATCAACGTGGTCTTCTACTACTCCTCGACGCTGTGGCAGTCCGTCGGCATCGACCCCGCGAGTTCGTTCTTCTACTCCTTCACGACCTCGATCGTGAACATCATCGGCACCGTCATCGCCATGGCCCTGGTCGACAGGATCGGCCGGAAGCCGCTCGGCCTCGTCGGCTCGGTGGGCATGGCCCTCTCCCTCGCGCTCGTCGCCTGGGCCTTCTCCGCCCGTACGGGGTCGGGCGACAACGTCTCCCTGCCGGACACCGAAGGCACCGTGGCGCTGATCGGCGCCCACACCTTCACCCTGTTCTTCGCGCTGTCCTGGGGCGTGGTCGTCTGGGTGCTCCTCGGCGAGATCTTCCCGAACAGGATCCGCGCCGCCGCCCTCGGTATCGCCGCGGCAGCCCAGTGGGTCGCCAACTGGACCATCACCGCGACCTTCCCGAGCCTGTCGGACTGGAACCTCTCGGGCACGTACGTCATCTACACGGCCTTCGCCCTGCTCTCGATCCCGTTCCTGCTCAAGTGGGTGCCGGAACCGAAGGGCAAGGCGTTGGAGGAGATGGGCTGACCGACCCCGCCGCCCACTCCTCTGCACGGTCGCTGCCCCGGTTCGGAACCCCGACCGGGGCAGCGGCCGCTGGGGGCGGCGCCCGCCGGGCACGCGCGGCCCGCCGTCACCCGGGAGGCGTGCCGGTGCACGGTTGACGGTGGCGGATACTGGACGGGCTATGGAAATCGTCATCCTTGTCGCAGTCATCGCCGTGGTCGTGCTGGGCGCGATCAGCGGACTCGTCGTCAGCGGTCGCAGGAAGAAGGCCACGACCGCCGCGAAGTCCGCCCCGTCCGGGACCACCACGGCGCCGCCCGCCGAACCGCACGTGGGGGAGGAGGCCGAGGGCGCCCCCGAAGCGCCGCGCAGAACGATCGAGGAGGTCGGTCTGCCGGCCGCGGAGGCACCGGCGGCACCCGCCCCCGCCGAACCCCCGATCGAGACCCCCGAGCCGTCGGCAGGGCGGCTCGTACGGCTGCGCTCCCGCCTCTCCCGCTCACAGAACTCCCTGGGCAAGGGCCTCCTCACGCTGCTCTCGCGCGAGCACCTGGACGAGGACACCTGGGAGGAGATCGAGGACACGCTGCTGACCGCGGACGTCGGCGTCACACCCACACAGGAGCTCGTCGAGCGGCTCCGGGAGCGCGTACGGGTGCTCGGCACCCGTACGACCGAGGAGCTGCGCGCCCTGCTGCGCGAAGAGCTGCTCACCCTGGTCGGCCCCGATCTGGACCGTACGGTGCACACCGAGACGCGGGGCGCGGTCGACCGGCCGGGCGTCGTGCTGGTCGTCGGCGTGAACGGCACGGGGAAGACCACCACCACCGGGAAGCTCGCCCGGGTGCTCGTCGCGGACGGCAGGTCGGTGGTCCTCGGCGCGGCCGACACCTTCCGGGCCGCCGCCGCCGACCAGCTGCAGACGTGGGGGCAGCGCGTCGGCGCCCGCACCGTACGCGGACCCGAGGGCGGCGACCCGGCCTCCGTGGCCTTCGAAGCGGTCAAGGAGGGCACCGAGGAGGGCGCCGACGTCGTACTCGTCGACACCGCGGGCCGGCTGCACACCAAGACCGGTCTGATGGACGAACTGGGCAAGGTCAAGCGCGTCGTCGAGAAGCAGGGCCCGGTCGACGAGGTGCTGCTCGTGCTGGATGCCACCACGGGTCAGAACGGACTGGTGCAGGCCCGGGTCTTCTCCGAGGTCGTGGACATCACCGGCATCGTGCTGACCAAGCTGGACGGCACCGCGAAGGGCGGCATCGTCGTCGCGGTACAGCGCGAGCTGGGCGTACCGGTGAAGCTGGTCGGACTCGGTGAGGGCGCGGACGACCTGGCGCCGTTCGAGCCGGGCGCCTTCGTCGACGCCCTGATCGGCAGGGAGTGACCCGGCACGCGCCGGGGGCCGGCTTACGGCCCTGCCGGACCGGCTTCACCCGCCGGTCCGGCGGCAGCGGCGCGTCCGTACGGGGACACACCGGAGTCCTGCCGCGGCCGGAGAGGCCCGCAGGGGCAAGCGCCCCGCCCCACGGTGCAGATGGGACGGGGCGCGCTTGTGACCGCTCCCGCGGTCAGGAGGCCGCCGAGCGGTGGCATACGTAGGCCAGCGTGCCCAGCAGCAGTCGTGCCTGCGGTGGACGGACCGCCGCCTGCGGAGCCGGCGGGCGCAGCCAGCGCACCGGCCCGAGCCCGCCGAGGTCGGAGGGCGGCGCCGTGATGTACTCGCCCTCGCCGCAGCCGCGCAGGTCGAGCTGTGCGTCGTCCCATCCCATGCGGTAGAGGAGTTCGGGGAGTTCGGCGGCGGCGCCGGGGGCGACGATGAACCAGGCACGGCCGTGGGGCGCGAGCGCCACCGGGCCGAGCGGCAGGCCCATCCGCTCCAGCCGTACGAGTGCGCAGTGCCCGGCGGGCGCCGGGACGTCGATCACGTCGAACACGCGGCCGGTCGGCAGCAGCAGGGCCGCACCCGGTACCTGCGCCCAGGCCTGCCCCGCCTCGTCGAGCGTGGCGCCCGCGGGCACCTCCAGGGAGGCGTCGAGAGGGTGCGCTCCGGGCGAGGGGCAGGCCCGGGCGCCGCACGAGCATTCCGTGCGGCCGCCCGCCGTACGGACGGCGCGGGCGCCGGGAACCACCGGCCAGCCCCACAGGCCCGTGTACTCGGCGACGGCTGTGGCGGCCGAGGCGCGGCTGCGACGCCGGGCACCCGGGCGCAGCTGGGAGAACTCCCGGATTCCGTTGAGACCGCCGATGGCGCCGATCGTGAAGCCCATGCTCCCTCCAACGGGTGCCGCCTGCTGATGGTTACGAAGGCGCTGCGCACCGTGACCGGACACGGCGACACGTGTCCGCCGTGCCGGCACGGCACTCAGCGTCAAGTGAATCGCGTGCGGCGGCGGAGGGGTTCATCCGAAGGGGTGGCGAATGGTGGCGTTTCCGGGAACGGGCTCGCCTGAACCGTGATCGTAGGATTACTTTCGGTGCACACGGTCGGCGTAGCTTCGCCTCGTGGGTATGCCGGAGGCATGGGTGTCATGGGGCGGTGAGAGGCCGGATGGGGGCAGCGGCGTTGGGCGAGCAGGACAAACCCGCGAACGGGCAGTTGGGCTCGTGGTTCCTGCGCAGCGGCTGGTCGAAGGGGGAGCTGGCGCGTCAGGTGAACCGCCGGGCACGGCAGTTGGGCGCCCACCACATCAGCACGGACACCTCGCGCGTTCGCCGCTGGCTGGACGGTGAGCAGCCGCGCGAGCCCATCCCGCGCATCCTCTCGGAACTGTTCGCCGAACGCTTCGGCTGTGTGGTGGCCATCGAGGACCTCGGACTGCGGTCCGCCCGGCAGACTCCTTCGGACTCCGGCGTCGACCTGCCCTGGGCGGGGCCGCAGACGATCGCGATGATCAACGACTTCACCCGCGGCGACCTCATGCTGGGGGGCCGTGGCTTCCTCGGGGCCTCGCTCAGCGTCTCCGCCGGTCCCGCCCTGATCGAGCCCATGCAGCGCTGGCTGGTGCCAGGTCCGGGCCTGCCCGGAGGCGAGGTGGGGGCCGAAGCCGCCGGAGGCGGTGGAGCCCGCGGGAGCGGCCCCGTCCCCGGTCCCGGGGCGGCGGCGCGCCGGCGCACGGAGAAGCTGTCCGTGCCGGAGGTGGAGCTGCTGGAGCAGACCACCGCGATGTTCCGGCAGTGGGACGCGCAGTGCGGGGGCGGCCTGCGCCGCAAGGCCGTCGTCGGCCAGCTCCACGAGGTGACGGACCTGCTGCAGGACAAGCACCCGAAGGAGGTGGGCCGCCGTCTGTTCCGGGTGACGGCCGAACTGGCCGAGCTGGCGGGCTGGATGAGCTATGACATCGGCCTCCAGCCCACCGCGCAGAAGTACTTCGTGCTGGCGATGCGCGCCGCGAAGGAGGCCGGAGACCGGCCCCTGGGGTCGTACGTGCTGAGCAAGATGGCCCGGCAGATGATCCATCTGGGCCGCGCCGAGGACGCGTTGGAGCTGGTCCACCTCGCGCAGTACGGCAGCCGGGAGGGCGCGACCGCCCGTACGCAGGCGATGCTCCACGCGATGGAGGCGCGCGCCTACGCGAACATGGGGCAGCCCGGCAAGTGCCGTCGTGCCGTGCGCATGGCCGAGGAGACGTTCGAGGACGTCGGTCCGGCGGACGGCGACCCGGACTGGATCCGCTTCTTCTCCGAGGCCGAGATGAACGCGGAGACGGCTCACTCCTACCGCGACCTCGCCTACTCCTCCGGGCGCAGCCCCACGTACGCGTCGATGGCCCGCCCGGCCATGGAGCGTGCCGTGGAGCTGTTCCGGCGGGAGGCCCGGGAGAGCGAGGGCGGCGGCCACCGGCGGTCGTACGCCCTGAACCTGCTCGGCATGGCGAGCGTGCACCTCCTGCAGAAGGAGCCGGAGCACTGCGCATTCCGCGCGGAGGAGGCCATCGAGGTGGCGAAGCGGCTGCGCTCCGAGCGGGTGAACAACCGGCTGCGCAGGACCGCTGCCTGGGCCGCGAGGGACTTCGGCGAAGTGGCCGAGGTCGTGGAGCTCGGCGAGAGGCTCGCTGCCGAACTGCCGGACGCGCAGGGGGTCGCCGCGGCGGGCTGAGCCGCCTTCCCCGACCGGACCACCGTTCCCCGACCGGACCACCGGCCGCGACCAGTGCCCCGACACACCGACTGGGCTCCCCCGACGCCAGGTCGATCACAGGGCGCTGTCGTGGCCGGTTCCCGATCTCACGGGCGGCCGCGCCGCGCTGTGGCGGCCGCAGAGTAGCGGCATCGCCTACCCCTCCCCAGCGGTTCATGCAGGCGTAACACCGTGCCGGGCATCGTCACCGCCGTGAAACACCGGGCGGCATCGAAGGAAACGAGGTCTGGGGAGTCTGGCTCGCATCCCGGCCCACTCATGGCCCCTTCCGGGCCATCCCGTTCCTCCCGCACGGGTCGTTACCTTGAGGAGACGTCCACATTGAACGGCGCGGATACCGCATTCGTACTGATCAGCGCGTTTCTGGTCATGTTGATGACGCCTGGCCTGGCCTTCTTCTACGGCGGCATGGTCCGCGTCAAGAGCGCGCTCAACATGCTGATGATGTCCTTCATCTCGCTGGGCATCCTGAGCATCCTCTGGGTGCTCTACGGCTACTCCCTGGCCTTCGGTCCTGACACCGGCGGCGTCATAGGGAACTTCGACTTCGTCGGTCTGAAGGGCATCACGGTCGAGTCGATGACCGAGGAGGGCGGCATCCCGGTCTTCGCCTTCGCCCTCTTCCAGATGATGTTCGCGATCCTGACTCCGGCGCTCATGAGCGGCGCGCTCGCGGACCGCGTGAAGTTCGGCGCATGGGCCGTCTTCATCGCGCTGTGGGCGACGCTCGTCTACTTCCCCGTCGCCCACTGGGTGTGGGCGGAGGGCGGCTGGCTCTTCGACCTGGGAGTCATCGACTTCGCCGGCGGCACCGCTGTGCACATCAACGCCGGTGTGGGCGCTCTCGCGGCCGTCCTGGTGGTCGGCAAGCGCATCGGGTTCAAGAAGGAGCCGATGCGTCCGCACAGCCTGCCGCTCGTCGTGCTCGGCGCGGCACTGCTGTGGTTCGGCTGGTTCGGCTTCAATGCCGGATCGGCGCTCGCCGCCGACGGCACCGCCGCCACGATGGCGATGAACACGCAGCTCGCCACCGGAGCGGCCGTCCTCGGCTGGCTCCTCTACGAGCGCATCCGGCACGGCGCCTTCACGACCCTCGGTGCCGCCTCCGGTGCCATCGCGGGCCTCGTGGCGATCACCCCGGCCGGCGCGAACGTCAACGCCGTCGGGGCCCTGGCGATCGGCGTCGTCGCCGGTGTGGTCTGCTCCTGGGCTGTCAGCCTCAAGTTCAAGATGGGCTTCGACGATTCACTCGACGTCGTGGGCGTCCACCTCTTCGGCGGCGTCATCGGCACGCTGATGGTCGGCTTCCTGGCCATCGACGGAGCCGGCGGGCTGACCCAGTTCGGCAAGCAGGCCACCGGAGCCTTCTCCGTGATGGGCTACTCCTTCGTGGTCTCCTGGATCATCGCCAAGCTGATCCACGTGACGGTCGGCTTCCGTGCCGACGAGGACGACGAGACGAGCGGCCTCGACCGCGCCTACCACGCGGAGACCGCGTACGACTTCAGCGCGGTGGGCGGCTCCTCCTCCTCGGCACGCCCCGTCGCCGAGCCTCCCGGGCAGCAGGGTCAGCCCGGCGGACAGGCGACGACCGGTCAGCTCACGGACAAGAAGGTGGACGCATGAAGCTCATCACCGCGGTCATCAAGCCGCACCAGCTGGAGGACGTGAAGGAGGCACTGCGCACGTTCGGCGTGCAGGGACTGACGGTCACCGAATCCAGCGGATACGGACGCCAGCGCGGCCACACCGAGGTCTACCGGGGCGCGGAGTACACCGTCGACCTGGTGCCGAAGGTGCGCATCGAGGTGCTGGCCGAGGACGAGGACGCCGAGGAGCTGACCGAGGTCGTCGTCAAGGCCGCCCGTACCGGAAAGATCGGCGACGGCAAGGTCTGGACCGTCCCCGTCGAGTCCGTCGTGCGTGTGCGCACCGGCGACCGCGGGCCGGACGCTCTCTGAGGGGTGTCCGACAAGTCCCGGCAGGGTCTGCCCCCGAGCAGCGGGCAGACCCTGCCGGTCGCCGCACCAGCCTGACCGACCCCGGAGACACCCCCGCCAGCAGACGCCCAGCACCGGACAGGAGTCGGGAACCGCACATGGCCGAACAAGCCGAGATCACAAAGACGGCGACCGGGCCCGGTGCGGCACCGGGCGGCTACGCGGCGGCACGGCTGCGCCTCCTCAGCGGGGGGACCGACGGGGAGGCGCTCGCCGGGGCACCACGCCGTGCCGAACTGGCCCGGCTGACCGACGACTGGCTGGCGGGACTGCTGGGGGCGGCGGGAGAGGGCATCGCCCTGGTCGCCGTCGGCGGCTACGGGCGCGGGGAGCTGTCCCCGCGCAGCGACCTGGATCTGCTCCTCCTGCACGACGGGCGCACCCGGAAGGGCGAGATCGCCCGGGTCGCCGACCGCGTCTGGTACCCGGTGTGGGACCTGGGCATCGCCCTGGACCACTCCGTACGCACCACCGCCGAGGCGCGCAGGACCGCCGAGGAGGACCTCAAGGTCCAGCTGGGGCTGCTGGACGCCCGGCACGTGGCCGGCGACGAGGCCCTCACGGCGGACCTGCGCGCCGGAGCGTTCGCCGCGTGGCGGGCCCGGGCCGCCGAGCGCCTGCCCGAACTGCGGGAGATGGCCGAGGAACGCTCGCGCGCACACGGCGAGTTGCGCTTCCTGCTGGAGCCCGACCTGAAAGAGGCCAGGGGCGGCCTGCGGGACGCCACCGCGCTGCGTGCGGTGGCCGCGTCCTGGCTTGCGGACGCGCCGCGAGGCGGACTGGCCGAGGCCCGCGAGACGCTGCTGGACGTGCGCGACGCGCTCCACCTCACCACCGGCCGTGCCACCGACAGACTCGCGTTGCAGGACCAGGACCAGGTCGCCGCGGCACTGCGGCTGCTGGACGCCGACTCCCTGCTGCGCCAGGTCTACGAGGCGGCCCGCACGATCGCCTATGCCAGCGATGTGACCTGGCGTGAGGTCTCCCGCGTGCTGCGCTCCCGCGGCGGAAGGACCTCCCGGCTGCGCGGGCTGCTGAGCGGCGGCACGAGCGGGACGCGCCGTACCACCCTCGAACAGGAACGGACGCCGCTCGCCGAGGGCGTCGTCGAGCACGACGGTGAGGCCGTGCTCGCCCGCGGCGCCCGCCCGGACCGCGATCCGGTGCTGCCGCTGCGCGCGGCCGCCGCGGCGGCGCAGGCGCAACTGCCGCTCGCGCTGCCCGCGGTACGGCGCATGGCCGCAGCCGGGAGCGCCACGTCTTCCGGGAGCGCCACGTCTTCCGGGAGCGCCACGTCTTCCGGGAGCGCCACGTCCTCGGGGAGCGCCACGTCCTCGGGGAGCGCCACGTCCTCGGGAAGGGGCGCCGGGTCCGGGAGCGGTTCGCCGGGCACGGGCAGCCGCACGGGCAGTCGCACCGGCGCCGGCCGGTCCGCCGGCCCCGCACACGTCCTGCCCGTGCCCTGGCCGGCCGAGGCCCGCCAGGAGTTCATCACTCTGCTCGGCGCGGGTGAGGCGACGGTCCCCGTGTGGGAGGCGCTGGAGGCGGAGGGGCTCATCGCCCGTCTGCTGCCGGACTGGGAGCGGGTGCGCTGCCGCCCGCAGCGCAATCCCGTGCACCGCTTCACCGTCGACCGTCACCTCGTGGAGACCGCCGTACACGCCTCCGCCCTGACCCGGCGGGTGCAGCGGCCCGATCTGCTGCTGGTCGGCGCTCTGCTGCACGACATCGGCAAGGGCTGGCCGGGCGACCACTCCGTCGCGGGGGAGACCATCGCCCGCGACATGGCCGCCCGTATCGGCTTCGACAAGCCGGACGTTGAGGTGCTCGCCACGCTCGTACGCCATCACCTGCTGCTCATCGAGACCGCGACGCGCCGCGACCTGGACGACCCGGCGACGATCCGCTCGGTCGCCGACGTGGTCGGCACCACCGGCACGCTGGAACTCCTGCACGCGCTGACAGAGGCGGACGCGCTGGCCACCGGGCCCGCCGCCTGGTCGGCGTGGCGCGGCACCCTCGTGGCCGACCTGGCCAAGCGGGTCGCCGGGGTGCTGGCGGGCGAGGCCGTGGACGAGGTCACCGACCCCTTCGAGCCGACGGCCGAGGCGGAGCGGCTCGCCGTCGAGGCATGGCGCACCCAGGGGCCCGTCCTCACGCTGTGCACACAGTCCGAGGTGCCTCCGGAGCCGTCGTACGACGGCGGGGAGGACGGCGGGAGCACGCATGGCGACGGCCGTTCCGGCGCGCGTGACGGGTACGGCGGAGCCGCGGTGCGGTCCGCCACGGGTGGCGCGGTCGGCGTCGAGCTGCTGGTCACCGTTCCCGCGCCGCCGGCACCGGACGACCCGACGTCCGCTCCGGGCACGTCGGGCGCGTACGCGATGGGCGTACTGCCCGCCGTGGCAGGGGTCCTGGCGCTGCACCGGCTGACCGTTCGGGCCGCCGACCTGCGTGTGCTGCGGCTGTCCGCCCCGGCCACCGCCCCGGCCACCGGCGCGGACGGGGATGCGGACGGGGACGGGGACGCGGAGACCGGAGCGTCCGCGGAGACGGAAGCGCCCCCAGGCGCGGACGCCGCGGTGCTGCTGCTGTCCTGGCGGGTCGCCGCCGAGTACGGTTCGCTGCCGCAGGCGGCGCGGCTGCGTGCCGATCTGGCACGTGCCCTGGAGGGCTCCCTCGACATCCCCGCCCGTCTCGCCGAGCGGGAGGCGGCGTACCGGCGGCCGCGCCGCCGCGCCGGACAGGCGCCGCCGCCGCGCGTCACCGTCGCTCCCGGCAGTTCCGAGCTGGCCACGGTCCTGGAGGTGAGGGCGCAGGACGCTCCCGGCCTGCTGTACCGCATCGGGCGGGCGCTGGAGGGCGCGGGCGTGGTGGTGCGCAGCGCACACGTCAGTACGCTCGGCTCCAACGCCGTCGACGCCTTCTACGTCACGGGGGCCGACGGCGCTCCTCTGCCGTCGCACCGCGCGGCGGGTCTGGCCGCCGAGCTGGAGCGGGAACTGGTGCGGGCGCCGGAGGGTACACCGTCGGCCGCCCCGGGGCGCTGACCGGACCTGACCGGAGTGCGGGCGGACGGATACCCTTGTAGGCCGACTGCCGTCTTGAATCCGTACCCCGAAGCGAAGGACCCGCGACCGCCGTGTTCGACACTCTCTCCGATCGCCTCGCAGCGACCTTCAAGAACCTACGGGGCAAGGGCCGCTTGTCCGAGGCGGACATCGACGCCACGACGCGCGAGATCCGCATCGCCCTGCTGGAGGCGGATGTCGCCCTCCCCGTCGTCCGCGCCTTCATCAAGAAGGTCAAGGAGCGTGCCCTCGGGGCGGAGGTCTCCCAGGCGCTGAACCCCGCACAGCAGGTCATCAAGATCGTCAACGAGGAGCTGGTGGGCATCCTCGGCGGCGAGACCCGCCGTCTGCGGTTCGCGAAGAACCCGCCGACCGTGATCATGCTCGCCGGTCTGCAGGGTTCGGGCAAGACGACGCTGGCGGGGAAGCTCGGCCGCTGGCTCAAGCAGCAGGGGCACGCGCCGCTGCTGGTCGCGTGCGACCTCCAGCGCCCCAACGCCGTCAACCAGCTCTCCGTCGTCGCCGAACGCGCCGGAGTGTCCGTCTACGCCCCCGAGCCGGGCAACGGCGTGGGCGACCCGGTGAAGGTCGCCGAGGACTCCGTCGGTCACGCCCGTGAGAAGCAGCACGACGTGGTCGTCGTCGACACGGCCGGGCGGCTCGGCATCGACGAGGAGCTGATGCGGCAGGCCGCCGACATCCGGGACGCGGTCAGCCCCGACGAGGTGCTCTTCGTCGTCGACGCGATGATCGGCCAGGACGCGGTCACCACGGCGGAGGCGTTCCGCGACGGAGTCGGCTTCGACGGCGTGGTCCTCTCCAAGCTCGACGGCGACGCGCGCGGCGGTGCCGCTCTCTCGGTGGCCCAGGTCACCGGCAAGCAGATCATGTTCGCCTCCAACGGCGAGAAGCTGGACGACTTCGACGCGTTCCACCCGGACCGCATGGCGTCCCGCATCCTCGGCATGGGCGATGTGCTGACGCTCATCGAGAAGGCCGAGCAGACCTTCAGCCAGCAAGAGGCCGAGAAGATGGCCGCGAAGCTGCAGAAGGGCCCCAAGGAGTTCACGCTCGACGACTTCCTGGCGCAGATGGAGCAGGTCCGCAAGATGGGCTCGATCTCCAAGCTGCTCGGGATGATGCCGGGCATGGGCCAGATGAAGGACCAGATCAACGATCTCGACGAGCGCGAGGTCGACCGTACGGCCGCGATCATCAAGTCGATGACACCGGCCGAGCGCGCTGAGCCCACCATGATCAACGGCTCGCGCCGGGCCCGTATCGCACGGGGTTCCGGCGTGGACGTCAGCGCGGTGAAGGGCCTGGTGGAGCGCTTCTTCGAGGCCCGCAAGATGATGTCCAAGATGGCGCAGGGCGGTGGCATGCCCGGGATGCCGGGCATGCCCGGAATGGGTGGCGCTGGTAAGAAGAAGGCGAAGCAGCAGAAGAAGGCCAAGGGCAAGCGCCAGTCGGGCAACCCGATGAAGCGCAAGCAGGAGGAGCAGGCCGCCGCACAGCGCAAGGCCGCCGGTCAGGGCGGTGCCTTCGGCGGTGCGGACGGGGGAGGGGCCCCGGAGAACTTCGAGCTGCCTCAGGAGTTCAAGGACATCCTGCCCCCGAAGTGAACCATCGGGCGCGGGGGCGGATGATGTCGTTCATGCGCGTACACATCCGGCCTCCGCAGCCTTCCGACGAAGCCGCCTACCGCGAGGCGGTCCTTCGTTCGGTCGATCACCTCACCCCCTGGAACCCGGTCGAGCCCGCCGGGTTTCCCGACCTGCTGCGGCGGCAGGGGCCGGCGCTGCGCAGCTTCATGATCTGGGACATCGAGGACGGCGGACTGGTCGGCCGGGTCAACGTCGCCAACATCGTCCGCGCCCGCTTCTGCAACGGCGCGCTCGGCTACGACAGTTACGTGCCCTACGCGGGCACCGGACGTATGACCGAGGGGATGCGGCTGATCATCGACCGCTGCTTCGAGAACGCCCCCGAAGGGCTGGGGCTGCACCGACTGGAGATCAACGTTCAGCCGGAGAACGACCGTTCGATCGCCATGGCGCGCCGTCTCGGCTTCCGGCACGAGGGGTTCTCGCCCCGGATGCTCTTTCTCAACGACGCCTGGCGGGACCACGAACGCTTCGCGATGACGGCCGAGGAGTGGCCGGACATCCGGGCGGAGTGGAGCCGCGAGCACAGCGGGGCGAGGGGCCGTGGCCGACCGGCCGAGGCCGGGAACGGGGCCGGGAACGGGGCGGGGAACGGGGCGGCCGGGCCCGGACTCGAATCCGCCGCGGAATCCGCGCCCGAATCCGCCACCGAATCCGCCACCGGCAGCCGGGAGCGGCGGGAAGGGCAGCGGCAGGGCCAAGGCTGAGCCGGAGCCGTGCCGGCCGGGGCCGGAGGCAGGGCGGTGCGGGGTGGGGCTGAGCGGCGAGGCGCAAGGCCGGTTCAGCCCGGCGGCAGGGGCGAACCGTTCGCGAGCGCGTCCGGCGGCAGTCCCAGGAAGCGTGCCGCCGTGGCACCGACGTCCGCCAGTGTGTCCGCGTCGGCCTGCAGCGCCGCCTCACCGGCGCCCGGACGGTGGATGAGAACCGGCACGTACTCGCGCGTGTGGAAGGCGTGCCCGATCGCAGGGTCGTTGCCGTGGTCGCCGGTGACGATCAGCCGGTCGCCCGGGCCGTCCAGTTCCTCCAGCAGCGCGCCGAGTCCGGCATCCACCTCTTCGAGTACGGCGCCGAAGCGCAGGGTGTCCTGCTGGTGCCCGGCGAGGTCGGTCTCCTGGACGTTGGCCACCACCAGGGCGGGGCCGTCCTCCCGCCCGCGTGCGCGTACGGCGCCGAGGGTGTGCGCCAGCACCTCGTCCGTCCTCACCGCGGGGAGGCGCACCGCACTGTCGCAGGCGAGGATGTCGGCGGCCTTGCCGATCAGCGTCACCGGAAGGCCGGCCCGCGCGGCCACCTCCGGGAGCTGCCGGGTGTGGTCCATGGGCGCTCCCATGTGCTGTACCCGCAGACCACCGTTCCTGTAGAAGCCGGTGGCGGGGGTGTCCAGTCCCACGGTGCCGCCGTCTCCGTGGCGTACGGACTCCGGCAGCGGCCGGTCCGCGTGCCCGCCCACGGCGATCACCCGGGCGACCGGTGCGACCGAGCGGACCGCACGGGCGATGCCGAGGATCTGCTCGAAGGGCAGGTCCTCCAGGCGCCCGGAGACGTTCCAGTTCACTCCGGGGTCGGCCTCCAGGTTGTCGTGCACCAGGACGTGCCCGTCGACCACAGGCAGCGGCTCTCCGTCCAGCAGTCCGACGGTGTGGCCGGCCCGTCTCAGAGCGTCGGTGACCTCGGGCAGGGCTTCGGCGAGCCGGGCGACGGTGACACCGGTGAAGTCGGCGCCCATCATGGTCTGGTGGCCCGCCCACGTGTCCGCCCCCGGATAGCCCAGCCCCGCACGGCACACCGCGACCGGCAGCTCCGTGGCGCCGTCGGGACCGGGTGCGGGGTGCAGCAGGCCGAGGCCGAGGGCGCCGAAGGCGGGCAGGCGCAGTTCACGGCCGCGGGCGGTGCGGCAGCCGCCGAGAACGTGCCCGAGGGTGTCTGCCGCGCGGTCGCCCGGACGGAGCGCGCCCGCGTCGGGCATCGCGCCGACGCCGAAGCCGTCCACGACGACGATGACGGTTGTGCTCATGGGGTTCTCGCCTCTCAGAGCGCTCGGCCGAGCGCGTCGTGCAGTCCGGTCAGCTTCCCCGCGCCGGAGGACAGGCCGCTCACGACGGCGACGTTGCTGCGTGTGACGAACATCTGGGTGCGGAAGGCGAGTACGGCCGTGTCGCCGGCCCGCACCTCCGCCCCGTCCGGGCCCGGCGCCGACAGCAGCCGGTAGTAGTCGATGTTCTCGGCGGGCATCTCCTGCACGTGCAGACGCACACCGGCGCGGTGCAGCAGCGCGTCCTCGATGCGCGCACGCGGATAGAAGCCGCCTCCGTGCAGCGCAGGACGTCCGTCGGCGAGCGTGTGGGCGACTTCGGTGACGTAGACGTATCCGGGGCGCTCCGGCTGGTGCGGGTCCACTGCGTGCAGTGGCGTCGTCCCCGTCAGCGCGTGCCCGGGTTCGCCGTGCGTGGCGCCCAGTTCGGCCAGCAGCGGCAGCGTGGAGACCGAAGTGGCGCTCGGGGCGCTCAGCTTGAGACCGTCGTGCCCGCGGGCGGCCAGCAGGGCGCGCGCCTCGCGCAGCAGCGTGAACGTCGCGGTGGGACGCGGTTCGCCGGAGACCGGGTCGCACAGCAGGCAGGGGAAACCCGTCACACCGGCGATCCTTACGCCCGGCAGTGCCTCCGCCCGGGAGGCGAACGCGCCGAGCTCCTCCACCGGTACGCCGCCCTCCTGCCCGGGGTAGACCGCGTCGGGGGCGCCGGCGATCCGTACGAGGACGTCCTGCACGAAACCCTGCCGCTGCGCCTCCTGGGAGACGGCGCGCGCGTTGGCCGAGTCGAAGACGGTGACAGCCTCCGGACGCCAGGCGAGCATCTCCGGGAGCGCCCGCCGAGGGATCTGGACCAGATGCCCCAGGTTGCCCGCACGGGCGCCCGCGGCGCGCAGGGCACGCGCCTCCGGGGCGTCGATGGCGGCGAAGGCGGGCAGATGACGGGCGACCGCTTCGATCAGCTCCGGGTTGCGTCCGAACTGCTTGACCACGAACCACAGGGTCAGGCCGAGCTGCGCGGCCCGCTCGGCGAGCAGTTCCGCGTTCGCCTCGACGGCGTCGCGGTCGACGACGTAGGTGTCCGGAGGGATCGCGCCCTCGCGGTGCAGCTTGGCGGCCGCCTCGGCCAGCTCGGGGTTGCGGGCAAGGACGGTGTCGAGGAACAAGATCAGTCCTTCTGGACGTCGGTCAGGTCGTGCGCGGCGTACAGGTCCTCCAGAGCACGGCGCAGAATGTCCACCACGAGATCCGCACCGGCCCGCATGGGGTTGATCCGCACCGCCCAGTCCGCCAGAGAGGGCTCGTCCAGCAGGGAGGAGCCGGACATGCGGTAGAAGAGCGGGGCCACCTCGTATCGGGAGTTGGAGCCCACGGGGTAGGACGCCGCCCCGTGACGGCAGGCTGCCGCGGGCAGTTCACGGGCGACGGGATGCTCCAGGCGCACCAGCACACACCGGTCCTGCACGTTCGCCACGCGCACCTGGGCCACGCCGCGCACCTCGCCCGCGGCCAGCCGCTCCGCCACCTCGGCGCCGGTCCGCGACTGCAGCGCCCACATCACCGGTACGTGCGTGAGCGCCCGCAGCGCGTCCAGCGCCTGGTGGCCCTGGACCTGGCCGCCGCCCGAGTAGTTGTCGGCGTGCACCTGCCCGACGAGGCTCTGCGAGCCGACGACGGCGCCGACACCCTCGGGGCCGTGCAGCTTGAACAGTGAGAAGCAGGAGGCGTCCGCGCCCAGTTCGACGCCCGAGGCGGGCACACGCAAGGCGGTGTAGTTGTCGTCGACGATGGTGCGCACTCCCGCCGCGCGGCAGGCCGACAGCACTTCGCCGGGCTCGTAGGAATCGCCGAGGCGCTGCCGGCTGTGCTGGATGTACGCGTAGCGGAAGCGGCCGGACGCCAGCGCGGTTTCCAGCGACGCCCGGTCGTTGAAATCGGCCTCGGACGTGCGTACCCCCAGACCGCGCAGTGTGACCCCGGTGGTGCGGTAGACCGGCGCCCGGTGGATGAGCAGCGGCTCAGGCGCCGTCAGCGCCGCCCCCAGCGCGGAACGGATCGCGCCGGTGCCCGCTCCCTGCACCAGCGCCGCCGCCTCGGCGCCGAAGAAGTCGGCCAGTACGGCCTCCACCCGTGCCGTCGTACGGGGTCTGCCCAGCTCCGGCACCACGCCGGCGTCCGCTTCGAAGAGCTGCTGCCCCTCGAAGTGCCGCGCGGTGCACTCCAGCAGCCGGAACTGCCGCTGGGCCGCCTCCTCCAGGGAAACGGTGGCGAGCGGGAAGGTCCGCGGCAGATGCGGGTTCATCTCACGACTCCTCACAGGCGGCGCCCGTCAGGAAGCGCAGCGGATTCCGGCGGGTGAGCAGATCGATCAGGCCCTCGTCGGCGCCCTCCGCGCGGAGGCGGGGCAGGAAGGAGCGGAAGAGGTGTCCGTAGCCTCCGCCGCCCTCGCTGCGCAGATAGCCGAACCGGGAGACGTCACAGCTCAGCAGTACCCGGTCCGCGTGCCCCGCCTCCAGCAGCGCCAGCAGCAGCCGCAGCCGCGTCTCGTCGCTCTGGTAGCTCTCCTTGCCGACGGTGTCGAAGGCGACGTAGCAGCCGGCCGCCGCCAGCTCACGGTGCACCTCGGGGGCGTCGAGCAGGTCCTGGTGCCCGATGCTCACCCGGTGCGGCGCCAGCCCCTGCGCACCGAGCACCTCCAGCTGTGCGAGGCCGCCGCGTCCCAGCTGGGCGTGTGTGGCCAGCGACAGTCCGCTGGCCACCGCCGCGCGGGCGGCGGCGGTGAGCGTACGTACCTCGGGCTCGCTCGGCGACTCCCCGTGGCTGCCGACCTCGCCGATGACGCCGGGCCGTACGTGGGTCGAGTCGAGTCCGCCGCCGATCTCCCGGAGCAGCTTCTCCGCCAGCTCCCCGGCGTCCGTGCCCGCCACCTCACGAGGGTGGAACGGTTCGTAGTACCAGCCCGTCGCGGCGACGACGGCGACGCCCGAGCCGGCCGAGATCTCACGCAGCGCGCGGACGTCGCGGCCCATTCCGCGGCACGTCAGTTCGATGACCAGCGAGAGCCCGTACTCCTGGCGCAGCCCGGACAGCTCGGCCGTCACCTGCCCCCGGTGCGCCTGCCCGAGCACGGCCGCGGAGTCGCTCCCGCGTGTCAGGTCGAGGGCCAGATGCTCATGGGCGAGCACCGGTCCGTCCACCAGCGAGGGCGCGAGCAGACCGTCCACGGTGCGCACGTGGGGCGCGGCTGAGACCCCGGGCGGAGGCTGGGTTGCGTGCGGGTCGTGCATGTGCTGCTGCCTTTCCTGGCCGTGGGCCGGCGATCGTCCCGGTCAGCCCTTGACCGGGACGAACAGATCCAGCCAGTACAGGAGGTTGAGCAGCACACCGCCCACGAGCACGGCGGCCGGCGCGGCGGCCATCCGCACCACGACCCGTCCGCACGCCTCGTTGAGCAGGTAGAGGCCGCCCACGATGAGGATGCCGAGCCCGCCGCCCATCGTGTTGGCCGCCAGCAGCGACCCGAAAAGGATCGCCAGCCAGAGGCTCTCGCTGATCGCGTTGCGCAGATGCTCGGACGAGTCACGGACCGACGGCAGCCTGCCGAGCATCTTGCCGATCCAGGACAGCGCCAGTACCTCGACGGCGAAGACGGCCGCGCCGGCCAGCAGCGCCAGCCACGGACTCGGCAGCAGATAGCCGATCGGGTAGACGAAGGTGAAACCGGCGATGGCGTACGCGCCGGAGGCGAGCGCCGTCGTGGCGATCAGCGGGATGAAGCCGAAGACGCGGTAGAAGTCGACCTGCGCGGCGCCGGCGTAGTCGCCCTTCGCTATCAGGAAGCTCGTGGCCTCTCCGCCGCCGAAGACGTGCATCTGGGCGAGCAGACACACGCCCGCACCCAGCAGCATGAACAGCGGCAGATGACGGCGCAGCCGGGTGGCGCTCGCGCTGAAGAGGGAGAGCATCGGATCTTCGGCGGGCGCATCCTCCGGAGCGCTCCCCGCCTGCCCGCCCCCTGCGGCGTCCTTCGCGGCGCTCTCCGCGCGCGCCGCGCGCCGTGCCCGCATGTCCTTGGCTATCGCGAAACCGATCAGCATGACCACACCGACGGCCATGGCGGCGGCGCCCGGGAACACGTCGGGCCACAGCTTCATGGTCACGATCACGAGGGCGAGTTCCACCACCCCCGCTATTCCGCCGCGGAGTTTGCCGAACTGCCGGGTGATCGCGAGCACCGGGAAGAGCGTGAAGAGGAAGAGGATCGGCGTCGCCATCTGCTGCATGGCGGTCAGGAAGTCCACGGGCAGCTCGTGCGCGACGTCGTTGGCGCCGTTGAGCCCGAAGACGACCACCGCGCCCCAGGCGCCGCCCAGTACGGGAGCGATCCACTTCTTCGGCGAGAGGATGCCGAGCACGTCGGTCGGCAGGAACAGCAGCCAGGGGTTGAGCACCCCGGTCGACAGCGCCATCGGCGCCCCGAGTCCGAAGATGAAACCGGCCGAGAGCCCGAAGGAGACGGCCGTGGCGGCGTTGCGCGTGCTGCGCCCCTGGATGAAGTCGAGCATGAAGGGGCGCACGCCGTCGTTGAAGACGGCCAGCGCCATGTGGGATATGAGGGCGGTCAGCGCGCACAGGACGATGACAGTGATCTTCTGTGCCACGGAGAAGTCGAGGCTCTGGCTGCCCGCGCTCACCGCGCCGGCGAGAAGGGTGCTCACGGGTGCTGCTCCTTAAGTCCCTGGAGGGCGCCGTCGGGCGCCGTGGGGTCAGGCGGTACGGGCTGCGATGGCGTGCGCGATCACAGGTGTGGCGGCGGAGATCTGGTCCATGCCGAAGCCGAAGACCTTCTTGCCGCTCGCGAGCAGTTCGGTGACTTCCTGCTCCGTGGGGATGCCACGCCCGAAGGTGTGACATGTGCCGCTGCCCAGGACGCCGAGCAGCACGCCCAGGGAGGCACCCGCGCCGGTGTGGCAGGTGCCCAGGTAGTAGTCGGCCTGCCCGGCGCGCAGTTGCATCGCCGCCTCCATGTCGTTGGAGACGGTGACCTCGAGGCCGTCGATGGCCAGTTCGGCGAGGACTTCGGCCACTTGGGCCTTGCCGACTCCGCCGGTGAGGATTCTCGTCACGGCTGGTCTCCCTTCTTCCGCGCGCCGGTGTCCTCCGCGGGTCCGGTCCCGCTTCCGGTTCCGGTGGCCGGTACGGCGCGCACTGCTGTGCCGATGGGTGAACGCTGGTCCAGCACGGCCAGATGCATCGCCAGGAAGTTGATCTCGGAGCGGGGAAGGGGGGCGCCGAGAGTGCTCCGGGCACGTCCTGCGATCTGCTGCGCCCGCCCGACGGCCTCCGGCCGCTGCGCCAGTTCCGCCTCGACGCTCTCGTCCGACGGGAACTCCTCGAGGGCCTCACCGTTCACGAGCCTGGTGAGCGCCATCATCAGATGGCTGGTGAGCATGCCCGCCGTCTCCTCGGTGACGGAACGGCCCCCCGCGGCCAGGTCCTCCAGCTCACTCCGGACGAACTCGGCGACGTCCGGGCGTACTTGGCCGGTTTCTCGGAACAGCTGGATCCGGAGGGCCAGTTTCTCCTCCATATGCGTGTCCTTCCGCGGCGCGAGCAGCTGGAACGACAATAATCAGGATTCTGCTTTTTGAGGAACCCCCGATGCCCGGCTTTCTTGCTCGGGGCGTCCCCGGGGCGCTCCGGGGACGCGCACGGGCAGACGGCCGAGCGGCCCGGACAGCGCGCGGAACGCTGCCCGTACAGCGCGCGGACGGGCCCGGCCGGCGTCAGTACAGCGGCACGCGCTCGCCCCTGAGCACCTCGTTCTGCAGCTTGGTGACGAGCCCGAAGTCCAGCGAGGAGCGCACCGCTTCGAGCGCGCCGGGCCGCGCCGTCCCCCCGTCGGTGCGTCCGATCAGAGCGGCGCTGGAGTTGCGTGAGGCGATCTCACGGGTGATCTCCTCGCTCAGCGGCATGGCCTCCACGTCCGGGCCGAGATGGTCGCTCACCTCGTCCAGGTTCCACACCGTCGCGTCCACGCGGTCGCGTGCGAAGAGATCGCGCAGCTGCATGTAGGACGACTCCACCCATTTCACGTCGTCCCGCCCCGCGAACGCCCGCGCGGCCAGCATCCGCAGGTCCTCGGAGGAGGAGTCCACGGCGACGCGCAGGCCCTTCGACTCCATTGCGACACCGCGGCGCAGCAGCAGTCCGTGCGAGCCCACGTAGGTACCCGGCCCCAGGTCCGCGACCAGTTCCACGGGACGGTCAGGGACGAGCCGGTCGGCGGCCAGCCGCGAGAGGACCACGAGGTCGGCCTTGCCTTCCAGCAGGGCGCCGAGGCGGGTGGCCGCGCCGCGCATGAAGGTGATGGCGAAGGGGGCTCCCGCCTCCTCGAAGGCGGCTCTGAGTCCGGTGGCGAGCCCCTCGTAGCGGCGCGAGTACGGCAGCGGCATCGCGGCGAGTAGGGTGCCGAGACCGGCCAGCCGCCACAGTACGGCGCGGTCGGCCCGGACCAGGAACGTACCGAGGTGGCCACGTGCCCTGGTCTCGACGGCGCCCGCTTCCTCCAGCAGCTGCAATCCGGCCTGGACGGTGCCGTTGCCCACTTTCAGCTCGCCGGCGAAGTCGCGCAGCCGGGGCAGACGGGTGTCGGTGTCGTGGTGCAGCAGCAGCGCGGCCAGTTGCCGGGCTGCCATGCCGTTGCGGGTGAGGAAGCGCTCGTCAGCGCTGTTGATCATGCGAGGATAATATCCAGAATCCCGGATATTGCCAACGTTCCGGAGGATACCCCGGTGAATGCGACTCCTGGGGATGTCGGTATGGTCGTCCGGGTGTACATGTACCGATCGGCACCGAGCGGGCCTAACCGGAGGTTCGCCCGGCTTGGGTCGACTGAGGGCGCATTCTTCGCAGTTCCGCGCCCTCGTCCCCTCTGTGCGGACCTCGGCGTCGACTGACCGGTACGTGCAAAATATTTACGTTGCCCCCAAATCGGAACACTGAGGCGGTCCGACTCGTTGAGCACGACGTGAGCACGACACCACCAGTCCTCGCAGCCGAGCTGGCAGCATCGTGGGCCGACATTCAAAGGCACCACCCTGAACTGCCGGATCTCGCCGCCCCCGAATCGCTGATCGGAGAGTCGTCGTCCGCCTGCGGCAGCGGCCTCTCCTTCGAACGGCTCCTGCACGAGGCCGTACACGGAATCGCCGCCGCGCGCGGCATCCGCGACACCTCCCGTGCGGGCCGCTACCACAACCGCAGATTCCTGGCCATCGCCGAGGAGTTGGGCCTGGTCCATCCCGAAGAGCCGCATCCGAGCAGCGGTTTCTCGCTCGTGACCCCCTCACCGGGGACGAGACGGCGCTACCGTCCGACGATCGAGCGCCTGCAGCGTGCGCTGAAGGCGTACAGCGCCGCCACGGAGACGGACACCGGAAAGAGCTTCCGCGGTCCGGCCGCGCGTCACGGTTCGTCCGGCGGAGGCGTGCGCGTCAAGGCTGTCTGCGACTGCGGACGCAACGTGCGCGTGGTTCCGTCCGTGCTGGCGCAGGCCCCGATCATGTGCGGTGCGTGCGGCAAGCCGTTCCGCATCCCCGATCCGGCCACCGACCCGGCACTCGCGATCGAGCGTGTGGAGGCGGTCGCCGGCGTCGGATGAGCCATGAGCCACGCGGCGGGCACCGGACGGCACGGGGGCGGGCGTTCTTCGCCCGTCCCCGAGTCATGCTCGGGCGGGCCGCTGTGAGCGTGCCCGGCCGCCGCGCATGCGGCCGGGAGGCACGTTCGGCCGACCGGGGCACGTGTGGCATCATGGTCCGCTGTACTCGACAGTCGCACAGGACCCCTCTCTCCTCCGACTGACGCGTCCATCGGACATACGGGTACCGCAACCCCACGTGGCCACCCGTCGTGTCCACCCACGTCAAGACCAGGAGACACCACACAAGTGGCAGTCAAGATCAAGCTGAAGCGACTGGGCAAGATCCGTTCGCCGCACTACCGCATCATTGTGGCCGACTCGCGCACGCGCCGTGACGGCCGTGCCATCGAGGAGATCGGGCTCTACCACCCGGTGCAGAACCCCTCGCGCATTGAGGTCGACTCGGAGCGCGTCCAGTACTGGCTGGGTGTCGGCGCGCAGCCGACCGAGCCCGTCGCGGCCATCCTCAAGGTCACCGGTGACTGGCAGAAGTTCAAGGGCCTCCCGGCCCCCGAGCCGATGAAGGTCGCCGAGCCCAAGGCCGACAGGAAGGCCCTCTTCGAGGCCGCGGCCAAGGAGTCGGCGGACGAGCCCAAGGGTGAGGCGATCACCCCGAAGGCGAAGAAGGCCGACAAGAAGGCGGACGAGGCGGACAAGGCCGAGTCCTCCGCCGAATCGACCGGGGCCTGAGCATGCTCGAGGAGGCCCTCGAGCATTTGGTGAAGGGCATCGTCGACAATCCCGACGAGGTGCAGGTGGCTTCGCGCACCCTGCGCCGTGGCCGGGTGCTGGAGGTCCGCGTCCACCCGGACGACCTCGGCAAGGTCATCGGCCGCAGCGGCCGCACGGCGCGCGCCCTGCGCACCGTCGTGAGCGCCCTCGGCGGGCGGGGTGTCCGCGTCGACCTCGTCGACGTGGACCAGGTCCGCTGAGCCGCGCGCAGCACCACCGGCACGGGCCGGGGACGGCAGCGACCGTCTCCGGCCCGTGTTCGCGTACGGGCACCCCGGCGCGGCGGCCGGCAGGGTTCCAACGGACAGGTCGAGCACGGAGAAACAGGTGCAGCTAGTCGTCGCACGTATCGGCCGGGCCCATGGCATCAAGGGCGAAGTCACCGTGGAAGTGCGCACGGACGAGCCGGAGTTGCGGCTCGCTCCGGGCGCCGTGCTGGCCACCGACCCGCCCTCTCCCGGACCGCTGACGATCGAGCGGGGCCGTGTCCACAGCGGCCGCCTGCTGCTGCGCTTCGAGGGGGTACGGGACCGGGGCGCGGCGGAGGCCCTGCGCAACACCCTGCTCATCGCCGAGGTGGACCCGGAGGAGCAGCCGGAGGACCCCGAGGAGTTCTACGACCACCAGCTGATCGACCTCGACGTGGTCACCCGCGAGGGCGCGGACGTCGGCCGGGTCGAGGAGGTGGCTCACCCGCCGGGGCACGACCTCCTCGTGGTCAGGCGGGAGAACGGCGCCGAGGCGCTCATTCCGTTCGTGGCCGAGATCGTCCCGGAGATCGACCTTCCGGGCGGGCGGATCGTCGTCGACCCGCCGCCCGGCCTGCTGGAGGAGATGCCGCCGAAGGACGGCCCTCCGAAGGACGGCGCACCGTGAGGATCGATGTCGTCACGATCTTCCCGGAGTATCTGGAGCCGCTGAACGTCTCCCTCGTCGGCAAGGCCCGTGCCCGGGGCCTGCTGGACGTCCGCGTGCACGACCTGCGCCACTGGACGCACGACCGGCACCACACCGTCGACGACACCCCCTACGGCGGCGGTCCGGGCATGGTCATGAAGCCGGAACCGTGGGGCGAGGCGCTCGACGAGATCATCGCCGCCGGGGGCACCGGCCACGGACCGGAGGCGGCCGGTCTCCCGGGGGCCGCGCAGCCCGGGGAGGAGGCCGCGCCGGCGGCGGACGCGGCGCCCGTGCTGGTGGTGCCCACCCCCAGCGGCCGTCCCTTCGACCAGGAACTGGCCGTCGAACTGGCCTCCAGGCCGTGGCTCGTCTTCACTCCCGCCCGGTACGAGGGCATCGACCGCCGCGTCATCGAGGAGTACGCCGGGCGGCTGGACGTGCGCGAGGTCTCGATCGGCGACTACGTGCTGGCCGGCGGGGAAGCGCCCGTGCTGGTGATGGTCGAGGCGGTCGCGCGGCTCCTGCCGGGGGTGCTCGGCAACGCCGAGTCGCACCGCGACGACTCCTTCTCCGCGGGAGCGATGGCGGACCTGCTGGAGGGGCCGGTCTACACGAAGCCCCCCCTGTGGCGGGAACGCGGCATTCCGGATGTTCTGCTCAGCGGGCACCACGGCCGTGTCGCCCGCTGGCGCAGGGACCAGGCGCTCGCCCGTACGAGTGCCAACCGCCCCGATCTCATCGCGAGATGTGATCCCGGGGCGCTGGACGGGCACGACCGCGCGACGCTGGAGGAGCTGGGCTGGCGGCAGGGCGAGGACGGCCGATTTTGGCCGCCGGGGAAGCGCGTGGAAGAATAGGCGGCTGCTCCACACCCGGCGCGCGACCCTGCCACAGGGGGACAGCCGCCCGCACGGATGTGGCCGCTCCCCAGTCAGCATCACGATCATTCCGCTGATGACCTGTGGCATCAGCGAGGAAAGCAGACGGTCATGTCTCAGCTTCTCGACCAGGTCGACGCCGGTTCGCTGCGCGACAACGTTCCGGCCTTCCGTCCCGGTGACACGGTCAACGTCCACGTGCGCGTCATCGAGGGCAGCCGCTCCCGTGTCCAGCAGTTCAAGGGCGTCGTCATCCGCCGTCAGGGCGGTGGCGTCCGCGAGACCTTCACCGTCCGCAAGGTCAGCTTCGGTGTCGGCGTGGAGCGCACCTTCCCCGTGCACACCCCGATCGTGGAGAAGATCGAGGTCGTGACCCGCGGTGACGTCCGCCGCGCCAAGCTCTACTACCTGCGTCAGCTCCGCGGCAAGGCCGCCAAGATCAAGGAGAAGCGCGAAAACTGATCGCGCTGTAGGCGTTCCGTCCGGCGGCTAGGCTTGCTGCCCGATGAGCACCGACGCACAGCAGTACGACGAAGCGGAGCGCGACCGCGCCTCAAGCACCGCGAACGCGGTGCGGAGACGCTGGTCGCGCTCCGCTCGGCTGTGTACGGGCCTCGCGTCGCTGCTCGGGGTCCTCTTGCTGGTCAGCGTCTTCGTGGTGCAGCCTTTTCTGATTCCGTCCTCATCGATGACTCCCACGTTGAAGGTCGGTGACCGGGTACTGGTCAACAAGCTGGCCTACCGGACCGGCAACTCTCCGGGGCGCGGAGACGTTGTGGTCTTCGACGGCAGGGAATCCTTCGTGAACGAGGAGGGGGCGGACGGGAATCCGGTGACCGGTCTCCTGCGCGAGGCCGGCGCCGCGGCCGGTCTGGTGAGACCGTCCGAGACCGACTACGTCAAGCGTGTGATCGGCGTCGGCGGGGACCGAGTCCGTTGTTGCGACAAGAGCGGAAGAATCGAGGTGAACGGTGAGCCGCTGGATGAGGGCTATCTGCACGACGGTGACGCTCCATCAGCAGTACCGTTCGACATCGAGGTTCCGCAAGGACGGTTGTGGATGATGGGTGACCACCGCTCCGACTCCAGTGACTCCCGGGACCACCTCGGTGACCCGGGCGGCGGCACCGTTCCCGTGGAGCGGGTGATCGGGCGTGCCGACGGAATCGCCTGGCCGATGGCACGCTGGGGATCGGTCCACAGCGCCGGGGCAGGTGCTCATGGCTGACCGTATGGGCCCCGTCCCACCGGGGCGTCACCAGGGTCAGGGGGGAGCCCGGCCTCCGGGCGCGGGCGGGCAGGGCCGTTACGACTACGGCGTACCGAACGACGACGGGCCGTTCGTCCAGCAGGGCGCAGGCAACCGCTACGACGGCGCCAACGGCAACGGCGGCGGCTACGACGCCAACGGAGGCTGGGGCAACGGCTCGTCCGGCAACGGCGGTTATCCCGGCGGGTACGACTACAGCGAGCCCTTCGACTACTTCGGACGTTCCGCCGGCAGGGCGCCCGCGGTGATGAAGGCCCCCACACAGGCGCCGCCGAGCGATCTGCCCGTCTGGGAACCCGACGACAACTACTACACGGGCGAGACCCTGCAGTTGGGCGCGCTGTCCCTGACGGGGACCCTGCCCGGCCGGGAGAGCAGGGACGAGGCCCTCGGCATCCCGTCGGGCCCCAGTGAGGGACGAGCCGTACGCCGGCGTGCGGCGAGGAGGGCCAAGCGCCGCCGGAGGCTGTCCATAACCAAGGAGATACCGATCCTCGTCGGTGTCGCCCTGTTCATCGCGCTGGTGCTCAAGACCTTCCTCGTCCAGGCGTTCGTAATTCCTTCGGGTTCGATGGAGCAGACGATCCGCGTCGGCGACCGGGTGCTGGTCGACAAGCTGACGCCGTGGTTCGGTTCGAAGCCCGAGCGGGGCGACGTGGTCGTCTTCAAGGATCCGGGCGGCTGGCTGCCGGAGAGTGAGAAGCGGAAGGACGATCCCCCGGGGGTCAGGCAGGGCAAGCAGTTCATGACGTTCATCGGACTGCTGCCCTCGGACGACGAGCAGGATCTGATCAAACGCGTCGTCGGAATGGGCGGCGACAACGTCAAGTGCTGCGACAAGCAAGGCAAGGTGACGGTCAACGGCAAGCCCGTCGAGGAGCCGTACGTCTTCCCGGGCAACAAGCCTTCGCAGATCAAGTTCGACGTCACGGTGCCGGTCGGCCGTGTGTTCGTCCTGGGGGATCACCGCTCCAGCTCCGCCGACTCCCGCTTCCATCTGCGCGACAAGGGTGACGGGAGCGTCCCGGAGGAGCTTCTGGTGGGACGCGCGGTGGTCATCGCATGGCCGTTCGACCACTGGACGAAGCTGGAGGACGCGGGGGCGTACTCCTCGGTCCCTGCCGCCCGGGGCTCGGCTTCGGCGGCACCGGCCGCGGGTGACAGCCAAGTGACGCAATCCCCGATCCCTGCGGAACTCCCGCTCGTTATGGGAGTGGTGGGCCTGTCCCGGCTGTCGGGCGGGCGGCAGTGGACTGTGGTGAGGAGTGAATGTGGGGGACCTGGCGGTCGGCGCTCGTTCCGGTTCCGGCGACGGCGATGGCGAAGAGGGAGCGGACGGCAGACGTCCTGACGTATCCGAACCCGGACCTGAGGAACAGAACGCGGCGCGTGACGCGCCGGCCGTGGAGAGAGGCAGTGACATCAGCGTGAGGGCGGGTGCCGAGGAAGGCACCAGAAGCGAGCACGAGCAGCGGAACGACCGGGGGAAGCAGCGGTCATTCCTGAGGGAACTGCCCTTGTTGATCGGCATCGCGCTGGTCCTGGCACTGCTGATCAAGACGTTCCTGGTCCAGGCGTTCTCGATCCCCTCGAACTCGATGCAGAACACGCTGCAGATCGGGGACCGCGTACTCGTCGACAAGCTGACCCCGTGGTTCGGCTCCGAGCCGGACCGCGGCGAAGTCGTCGTCTTCCACGACCCGGGCGGCTGGTTGAGCGAGTCGCCGGTGCCCGAGCCGACGGGTGTGGGCGGCGCGGTTCAGCAGGCGTTCAGCTTCATCGGTCTGATGCCGTCCGCGGCGGAGCAGGACCTGATCAAGCGTGTCATCGCCGTCGGCGGCGACACCGTGAAGTGCGAGCGCGGCGGCTCGGTCGAGGTCAACGGCACGGAGCTGAAGGAGCCGTACATCTTCCCGGGGAACACCGCGTGTGACGACAAGCCCTTCGGCCCGGTGAAGATTCCCGAGGGACGGCTGTGGGTGATGGGCGACCACCGCCAGGACTCCCTCGACTCCCGCTTCCACCAGAAGCTCAAGGGCGGCGGCACGATCCCCACGGACCAGGTCGTGGGCCGCGCGATCGTCGTCGCCTGGCCACTGGACCGCTGGTCGGGTCTGCCCGTTCCGGACAGCTTCGACGAGAAGGGGCTGGCGGCCAAGGCCGCGGGAGGCGCTCCCGCGGTCCTCGGGCTGGCCGGCGCTGTGCCGCTCGTCCTGTGGCGGCGCAGGCGGCTGATCCACGATGTGATCAACGAGCCGTCGGTCAAGGACTGACATCCCCGTACCCGCGGCTCGTACCCCGGGTAAGGTGCGCCCAGATCGATGCGGCGAGCTGACCGGGAGTGCGGCGATGGGCAAGGCGGGACGTACGGGCACAAGGCGCGGCCGCCTCGGGCATACGCTCTCGGGGCTGGCCGTCGCTGTCGGTTGCGTGCTCTTCCTCGGGGGCTTCGTCTGGAGCGCCCTGCTGTACCAGCCCTACGCCGTGCCGACCGACTCGATGGACCCGACCGTCAAGGCGGGTGACCGGGTGCTGGCGGAGCGGATAGACGGCGACGAGGTGCACCGCGGCGACGTCGTCGTCTTCCAGGACTCCGTCTGGGGCTCGGTGCCGATCGTCAAGCGTGTGGTGGGCACCGGCGGCGACAGGGTGGCCTGCTGCGACAAGCAGGGCAGGCTCTCCGTCAGCGGCAAGACCCTCGACGAGCCGTATCTCAAGGAGAGCGGACCGGACTCCCAGCCTCCGTTCAAGGCGACGACAGTGCCCGAGGGCAGGCTCTTCCTGCTGGGCGACCACCGAGCGGACTCGCTCGACTCCCGTGTGCACCTGGACGACGGCGACCACGGCGCCGTCCCCCGCTCCGCTGTGAACGCTCGTGTGGACGCCGTCGCCTGGCCCATGAGCGGCCTGGGGATGCTGAACCGGCCGCCGGGCTTCACGGCCCTGCCCGGCGGTACGTCCGAACCGGGACCGCTGGGACCGCTGCTGACCTCGATCGTCGTGGGAGCGCTGCTGATCCTGGGCGGTGCGGCGTACGGACCGATAGCGCGGCGGGCCGGACGAGGCGCTCGCGGCTGACGCACAATGGGGGGACGCACGGCTGAAGGGGAACATGCCATGAGCGCCGAGGACCTCGAGAAGTACGAGACCGAGATGGAGCTGAAGCTCTACCGGGAGTACCGGGATGTCGTCGGTCTCTTCAAGTACGTGATCGAGACGGAGCGGCGCTTCTACCTCACCAACGACTACGAGATGCAGGTGCACTCGGTGCAGGGTGAGGTCTTCTTCGAGGTCTCGATGGCCGACGCGTGGGTGTGGGACATGTACCGGCCGGCCCGTTTCGTCAAGCAGGTACGGGTACTGACGTTCAAGGACGTGAACATCGAGGAGCTCAACAAGAGCGATCTCGATCTCCCGGAGGGGACCGGCTTCAAGGGCTGAGCATGCGCCTGTCGGTCCCGCCCCGCTACCCCTTCACTCGGGCGAGTGAGGGGGTTTTGCACAGCCCATCGGTTGTCCCCTGAAATCCAGCATGATCACCCGTTGACTCCCGCTTCCGTCACAGTCGGTGACCGGAGGTGGTGCGGATGAGCGCCCGGAAGGCGATCGGCCGGTACGGCGAGGACGTGGCGGCCCGAAGGCTGCGTGAAGCGGGCATGGCGGTACTGGAGCGCAACTGGCGCTGTGCCGAGGGGGAGCTGGACATCGTCGCCCGGGACCGCGACGCCCTGGTGATCTGCGAGGTCAAGACGCGGCGCACGGGGCGCGGAGCGATGTTCGAGCACCCCATGGCGGCGGTTACCCCCGTGAAGTCGGCAAGACTGCGGCGGCTGGCCTCACGCTGGCTCACGGAGCGGTGGCTGACCCGGTACGGGAAGCCGCCTCACGGCGGGGTGCGGATCGATCTCGTCGGGGTGATGCTGCCCGACCGGGGCGCCCCCCTGGTGCAGCACGCGCGGGGGGTGGCCTGATGGGGTTCGCCCGTACGTGCTCGGTCGCCCTCGTCGGGGTGGAAGGCGTCCTCGTCGAGGTCCAGGCCGACCTGGAGCCCGGCGTCGCGGCGTTCACGCTGGTGGGGCTGCCCGACAAGAGCCTCACCGAGAGCCGTGACCGGGTCCGGGCCGCGGTGGTCAACTCGGGCGCCGACTGGCCGCAGAAGAAGCTCACTGTCGGGCTGAGTCCCGCGGCGGTGCCCAAGAGCGGCAGCGGATTCGATCTCGCTGTGGCATGTGCCGTCCTCGGAGCGGCGGAACGCATCGACCCCCGGGCCCTGACCGGCCTGATGATGATCGGCGAGCTGGGGCTGGACGGACGGGTGCGCCCGGTGCGCGGGGTGCTCCCCGCGGTGCTGGCCGCCGCCGACGCGGGCTTCTCACAGGTCGTCGTGGCCGAGGAGGCGGTGCCGGAGGCTTCGCTGGTGCCTGACGTGTCGGTTCTCGGCGTGCGCAGCCTGCGGCAGCTTGTCGCGCTGCTCGCGGACGAACCGGTGCCGGAGGAGGAGGCCGCCCCGTCGCCGTACGGCCTCTCGTCCGAGACGCGGGGCCCGGACAGTCCGTCCAGATGCCCGGGAGGACTCGCCGTGCCCGGCGGGGGATGGGGCCCGGGGCCCGGGAGGCGCTCCGCACGGCCCGTGGACATGGCGGATGTCGCCGGTCAGCAGACTGCGCGCAGGGCCCTGGAGGTCGCGGCCGCGGGGCGGCACCACATTTTCTTCACCGGGCCGCCCGGCGCCGGGAAAACGATGCTCGCGGAGCGTCTCCCCGGGCTGCTGCCGCCGCTGACCTCGCAGGAGTCGCTCGAGGTGACGGCCGTGCACTCGGTCGCGGGGGAACTGCCCTCCGGACAGCCGCTGGTGACGCGTCCGCCGTACTGCGCACCGCACCACTCGGCGACGATGGCGTCGCTGGTGGGCGGCGGTTCGGGGCTGCCCCGTCCGGGCGCGGTATCCCTCGCCCACAACGGCGTGCTGTTCCTGGACGAGGCCGCCGAGTGCGGCGGCCGGGTGCTCGACGCGATGCGTCAGCCGCTGGAGTCCGGTCAGGTCGTGGTGGCGCGGGCCTCGGGGACCATGCGCATGCCGGCGCGCTTCCTCCTCGTCCTCGCTGCCAATCCGTGCCCCTGCGGACGGCACGGGATGAACGGCGGAGGATGCGAGTGCCGGCCCTCGTCCATCAGGCGCTACCGCGCGAGGCTGTCCGGGCCGCTGATGGACCGTGTCGACCTCCGGGTCCCCGTCAAACCCCTCTCCCGGTCCGAGCTCGCCGGGCTGCCCGGCGGCGCCGAGCCCACTGCGGTGATCGCCCAGCGCGTGCTCGCGGCGCGCGGGCGAGCCGCCGAGCGGTACACGGAGACTCCCTGGACGGCCAACAGCGACGTTCCCGGCCATGAGCTGCGCACGCGCTGGCCTCCCGAGCCCGGAGCGCTGAGCAGGGCGGAGGAGGACATGGAACTGGGCCTGCTGACGGCCCGCGGAATGGACCGCGTGCTGCGCGTCGCGTGGACAGTCGCGGACCTGGCCGGGCACGACCGGCCCACAGCCGAGGACGTCGACTGGGCCCTGGAACTGCGAACCGGGATCCGGCGCGGTGCGAGGCTGCCTGCGGGGCCCGGGGCGGGGGCATGAGCCGCGAGGGCGAGAGCCGCCGGGAACGCACGCGGCACCCGGGTGCTCCCCGCGCGGCGGACGGCACGGACGGTGCGGATCACATGGCCGACGTGGACGGCACGGACGGTCCCGCGGGCAGCTCGGCGGGAGCCGGGGGAGGGCCGCAGGAGAGCCAGGGGCGCGGCGCCGGCACTGACGAGAGGCTCGCCCGCGTCGCTCTGACCCGGATCGTCGAGCCGGGCGACGAGAGGGCGGGCCGATGGCTGAGGGCGTACGGAGCGCAGGAGGTGCTGCGGGCACTGCGCGGAAACGGGGCGCCCCTCCCCGGCGCGGACGAGCGACGCTGGGCCGGTCTGCGCTCACGCACCGGAAGAGCCCGGCCCGAGGCGGACCTGGCAGCCGTCGACGCGGCGGGTGGCCGCTTCCTGTGCCCGGGCGACCGGGAATGGCCAGGACAGCTCGATGCCCTCGGTGCCACCAGACCGGTCGGACTCTGGGTGCGCGGTGCGGCGGATCTGCGCTTCTGGGCGCTGCGCTCCGTGGCGGTCGTCGGCGCCAGGGCATGTACGGAGTACGGCGTGCACGTGGCGTCCGTCCTCGGTGCCGGGCTGGCGGAGCGGGGCTGGAGTGTGGTCTCCGGCGCGGCCTACGGCATCGACGGTGCCGCGCACCGGGGTGCGCTTGCCGCCGGCGGTGCAACGGTGGGGGTGCTGGCGTGCGGGGTGGACGTGGCGTACCCGCCCGGCCATGCCGAACTCATCCGGCGCGTCGGCGAACAGGGCCTGCTCGTGGCCGAGTTGCCGCCGGGCGACCATCCGACACGGAGCCGCTTCGTGCTCCGCAACAGGGTGATCGCCGCCCTCACCCGCGGCACCGTCGTCGTGGAGGCGGCGCTGCGCAGCGGCTCCCTCTCGACGGCCCGGCACGCTCGGCGGCTGGGCAGGTTCGTGATGGGCGTGCCCGGGCCGGTCACCTCGGGACTGTCGGCGGGAGTACACGAACTCCTGCGCGAGGAGGGCAGCGTGGTCACGGACGCCGCCGAAGTGATCGAACTGGTCGGGAGGATCGGTGAACTGGCGCCCCAGCGGCGCGGCCCTGCCATCCCCCGCGACGTGCTCCCGGGTGAGGCGGCGCTCGTCCTCGACGCACTGCCCGGCCGCGGCACGGCCGACCCGGCACAGCTGGCGCTGTCCGTCGGCGTCACCGCCGAGGTCGCACTGGTGCGGCTCAAGGAGCTGCACGCGCTCGGCTTCGTCGAACGCCGTGGCAGCCGCTGGCAGTTGAGCAGGTCCGCCGCACCGGGGGGCGGGCACCCCATCGAGTGAAGAGCCGGTCCTTGACCTGCGGCTATCGAATGAAAGAGTGATCCGTATGCTCTGGTTTCGCCCCCTCCGGTACCGAACGCCGGTCTTGGGTTCGCTCGTCGGGGTAACTCCCCTGTGCGGGCAGCGGAACGTATCTGCGCATCCCGAAGGGCGTGCTCATCGCATATTGCGACTCCGTGATCACGCTACGCTCACGAAACCCATGGAAGAGGCATCCGGTCACGCTGCCTCCGCGTGACGACTACTCAGCAGAACGGCTCAAGGCGACGAATGCCCCAGCACATCCCCGGGACTGACCGCGCGGCCACGGCCGCGGCGCCGGTCGCAGCCGAGAACACCGGGCACGGTGCCGACCACAGTCCGCTCGATGTGCTGTGGCGGTCCTACAAGGCCACGGGCGACGAGGGGCTGCGGGAACAGCTGATCCTGCACTACTCGCCCCTGGTGAAGTACGTCGCCGGACGGGTGAGCGTCGGACTTCCCTCCAACGTGGAGCAGGCCGACTTCGTCTCGTCCGGGATCTTCGGACTCATCGACGCCATCGAGAAGTTCGACCCCGAGCGATCCATCAAGTTCGAGACGTACGCGATCACACGCATCCGCGGCGCCATGATCGACGAACTGCGGGCCCTGGACTGGATTCCCCGGTCGGTACGCCAGAAGGCGCGGGCTGTGGAGCGTGCCTACGCTTCGCTGGAGGCGAGCTTGCGGCGCAGCCCCTCGGAGCCGGAGGTCGCGGCGGAGATGGGTATTCCGCTGGAGGAACTGCGGGGAGTCTTCAGCCAGTTGTCCCTGGCGAACGTCGTCGCGCTGGAGGAGGAACTGCTGCACGTCGGTGGCGAGGGCGGCGCGGGGCTCAGCCTGATGGACACCCTGGAGGACACGGCCGCTGACGATCCCGTCGAGGTCGCCGAGGGCCGCGAGATGCGACGGCTCCTTGCCAGGGCCATCAACACCCTTCCCGAACGCGAGAAGACGGTGGTCACCCTCTACTACTACGAGGGGCTGACCCTTGCCGAGATCGGGCAGGTGCTCGGCGTCACCGAGAGCAGGGTGAGCCAGATCCACACCAAGTCGGTGCTTCAACTTCGTGCCAAGCTGGCCGACGTCGGTCGCTGAACCGGTACCTCCGTCCGTATGGTGGAGCCGTGCCCAGGATTCGAGCGGCCTCGGTGGCCGAGCACCGGACCATGCAGCGCGCCTCCCTGCTGGACGCTGCCCGCGCACTGTTGTCCGAAGGCGGCACGGAAGCCCTGACCTTCCCCGCCCTCGCGCAGCGGACGGGGCTCGCGCGCTCCTCCGTCTATGAGTACTTCCGCTCCCGCGGCGCGGTCGTCGAGGAACTCTGCGCTGTTGACTTTCCCGTGTGGGCAGCCGAAGTGGAAGCGGCCATGGCCGAGGCCGGGTCGCCGGAAGGCCAGATCGAGGCTTACGTGCGCCGGCAGCTCGCGCTCGTCGGTGACCGGCGGCACCGTGCGGTCGTGGCGATCTCGGCGGGCGAACTGGACGCGGGCGCGCGGGAGAAGATCCGTGCCGCCCACGGCGGTCTCGTGGCCATGGTCGTCGAGGCGCTCGGTGCTCTGGGGCATGAACAGCCGCGCCTGGCCGCGATGCTGCTCCAGGGCGTGGTGGACGCGGCAGTCCGCCGCATCGAACTCGGCGCGGCCGAGACCCCGGAAGAGATCACGGAAGCCGCGGTCGGCATGGCCCTGCGCGGCGTCGGCACCTGACACCGGTACGCGTGCGGCTGGAGGGCGTGGACACCCCGGAGCCGGACAGTTCCCGGCTGTTGGCGGCGGGCCCCTCGGTGAAGTGCCGGGCCGTGCCAGCCTGCGGCGGGCGAACAGTGCCGCTCCCGTGAGCCCGACAGCCAGGCCGCCTCCGCCCACGCTGACCCCGGCCCCGCCGGAATGTCCGTGCTCCGCATGGGACCGCGACCCTCCCGTGCGGGCCGAGGGCCCCGTGTCCCCCGCTGGCGCCGCCCGTCCCGGTTCCGTCCCGGAGAGGGAGCCGGTGCGGGAGTGCGACGAGTCTTCGGGCACCGGGACCCCGAAGACGGGGAGCAGCCTGGAGGGGGCACCTCGCAGGAGGGCGTCCGGCAGCAGTGAGAGCGGGTCGAGATAGCGCTGGTCCCGCCGCGCACCCCAGTGCAGACACGCACCGGCGCAGTGGAACGGCCCGTCCGACACGGTGGCGATCCTCTCGCCCGCGTGTACCTCTTCCCCTTCGCTCACCGAGGGCCGCACCGGTTCGTAGGTGGTGCGGACGGGCGGATTGCCCGTACCCGACAGCTCGACCGACACCACGCCTCGCCCCGCCACCTTGCCCGAGAAGGAGACCCGGCCGTCCCCGACCGCGCGCACCGGTCTGCCCCGCCGTGCAGTGAGATCCACGCCGCGGTGTCCTGCCGCCCAGTCGCTGGGTGGCGGCTCCCAGCCGCGCTCCACGACCGGCCTCGCCGCACCCGTCCCACCCGTCACCGGCCAGACGCGGTCGCGCCCGACGGTCGGCGGGGACAGGCTCCGGGGCCCGTCCCCGCCGTCCGCACCGGCCTGAGCGCCTGCCGAGGTTCCGGAGGCTGCGGTCACTGCCGCCGGCCCGGTGGTGGGGAGGAGCAGCAGGCCGGCCACCGCACAGAGCAGCCCCAGCCGGAGCACCCGTACCCGTGCCTTCCGCCGTCTTCCCGATCCACCACGCGTCTTCCTCCGCCCAGCACCGGGAGCGGCTGCCCGGAACACCTCTTGTGCTGCTGCCATACGCACACCGTGGCGTCTCGGCACGGATGACGGGGATCATGGTGAACAACCGTGGACAACCAGAAAGTTGTGGACAAGGACGTCACCCGGGCGGGCGGCGCGGTGTGCCTGCCGAGTACGCCCCTGCCCGCGCGGCCCGCAGGCCGTCCCTGCGAGGGGGCCACGCGCCCGCAAGGTCCCGTACACTGCTGGTGGCGGTCCGGCCCACCGGACTGACTTCGCACGCCTCGCCACCCTCACCCGGTGGCCGCGCATCTCGGTCCCAGGAGGGCCCCTCAGGCACCTCCCGGGCACAGCGCGACCAGAGGCGTCAGGCAAGCGATGGCCGTCCTGGCTGTCGCTGACGACAACCGAGAAACTCAAGGAGAACGGCCATGGCCGTCGTCACGATGCGGGAGCTGCTGGAGAGCGGCGTCCACTTCGGGCACCAGACCCGCCGCTGGAACCCGAAGATGAAGCGCTTCATCTTCACCGAGCGCAATGGCATCTACATCATCGACCTGCTCCAGTCGCTGTCGTACATCGACCGCGCCTACGAGTTCGTCAAGGAGACCGTCGCGCACGGCGGCTCCATCATGTTCGTCGGCACGAAGAAGCAGGCCCAGGAGGCCATCGCCGAGCAGGCCACGCGCGTGGGCATGCCCTACGTGAACCAGCGCTGGCTGGGCGGCATGCTGACGAACTTCTCGACCGTCTACAAGCGGCTGCAGCGCCTGAAGGAACTGGAGCAGATCGACTTCGAGGACGTGGCCGCCTCCGGCCTCACCAAGAAGGAGCTGCTCGTTCTCTCCCGCGAGAAGGCGAAGCTGGAGAAGACGCTCGGCGGTATCCGCGAGATGCAGAAGGTGCCCAGCGCCGTGTGGATCGTGGACACCAAGAAGGAGCACATCGCCGTCGGCGAGGCGCGGAAGCTCAACATCCCGGTCGTCGCGATCCTGGACACCAACTGCGACCCGGACGAGGTCGACTACAAGATCCCGGGCAACGACGACGCGATCCGCTCCGTCACCCTGCTCACCCGCGTGATCGCCGACGCCGCGGCAGAGGGCCTCATCGCCCGCTCCGGTGCGGCCGAGGCCGCCAAGGGCGGGGACAAGGCCGCAGAGCCGCTCGCCGAGTGGGAGCGCGAGCTCCTGGAGGGTGAGAAGGAGAAGAGCACGGAAGCAGCCGCCGAGGCTCCCGAGGGCGAGGCCGCCGAGAGCAAGGCAGCCGACGCGACGCCGGCCGACGCGACGCCGGCCGACGCCGAGGCCAAGGCCGAGGAGAAGCCCGCCGAGGAAGCCGCCGAGCCGAAGGCCGCCGAGAACGCGTGACGTTCACCGGCCGGGGCGGGACGCAGCGTCCCGCCCCGGCCGGCGAACCGCCTCGACGGCCGTATGAGAAGAGACGTACGGACCGTGCTCCGCCTCACCGCGGCGGCCGACCGCACCGCGGCGGTGGAAGGCGTCTCATCCGGCCGCAGAGAGACCTCAACACGGACGAGCTCTGCCCCAGCGCCCACCGGCGCGGGGCGGAGCCTGGTCACAGAAGGAAACCACAATGGCGAACTACACCGCCGCCGACGTCAAGAAGCTCCGTGAGCTGACCGGCGCCGGCATGATGGACTGCAAGAAGGCGCTGGACGAGGCCGAGGGCAACGTCGACAAGGCCGTCGAGATCCTCCGTGTCAAGGGGCAGAAGGGCGTCGCCAAGCGCGAGAGCCGTACCGCCTCCAACGGCGCGGTCGTCGCGCGCATCTCCGACGACAACACCTCCGGTGTGCTGGTCGAGCTGAAGTGCGAGACGGACTTCGTCGCCAAGGGTGAGAAGTTCATCGCCGTCGCCGACTCCATCGCCGCGCACGTGGCCTCCTCCGGCCCGGCCGACACCGCCGCCCTGCTCGCCTCGGAGATCGAGCCGGGCAAGAGCGTCCAGGCGTACGTCGACGAGGCGAACGCGAACCTGGGCGAGAAGATCGTCCTGGACCGCTTCGCCCAGTACGCCGGCGGATTCGTCGCCTCCTACCTGCACCGCACCAGCCCGGACCTGCCCCCGCAGGTCGGTGTGCTGGTCGAGCTGGACAAGGAGAACGCCGAGGTCGCCAAGGACGTCGCGCAGCACATCGCCGCCTTCGGTCCGAAGTTCCTCTCCCGTGAGGACGTCCCGGCTGAGACGGTGGAGAACGAGCGCCGCATCGCCGAGGAGACCGCGCGCGAGGAGGGCAAGCCCGAGCAGGCGCTCCCCAAGATCGTCGAAGGCCGGGTCACGGGGTTCTTCAAGGAGAACTCGCTGCTGGACCAGCCCTTCGCGAAGGACAACAAGAAGACGGTCCAGAAGGTTCTGGACGAGGCGGGTGTCACGCTGAAGCACTTCGCCCGCTTCCGCGTAGGCGCCTGACGCCCCGACCCCGCATACGCACGCCGGTCGCGTGGAGCACGCAACCGGTACGCACCCGCTAGGGTCGGGCCACAGGGCAGTTGTGACGAGGAGGCCATTGCCGCACCAGGGATTGCGATGATCCGACGGCAGTGGCCTCTTTCGTATGTGCACGAGGAGAACTCATGGGTAAGGGCAGCGACACCAGCGACACACTGAGTGACACCGGCGGGGAGCGCGGCGGCCGGCGGCGTTTCCTGCTCAAGCTTTCCGGTGAGGCGTTCGCCGGCGGCGGGGGGCTCGGTGTCGACCCCGATGTCGTGCACAAGATGGCCCATGAGATCGCGTCGGTCGTGCGGGACGGGGCGGAGATGGCCGTCGTGATCGGCGGCGGCAACTTCTTCCGCGGCGCGGAACTGCAGCAGCGCGGCATGGACCGGGCACGTTCCGACTACATGGGGATGCTCGGCACGGTCATGAACTGCCTCGCCCTCCAGGACTTCCTGGAGAAGGAGGGCATCGACTCGCGTGTCCAGACCGCCATCACGATGGGACAGGTCGCGGAGCCGTACATTCCGTTGCGGGCGGTGCGGCACCTGGAGAAGGGCAGGGTCGTCATCTTCGGTGCCGGCATGGGCATGCCGTACTTCTCCACCGACACCACGGCCGCACAGCGCGCGTTGGAGATCCACGCGGAGGCACTGCTGATGGGGAAGAACGGGGTCGACGGCGTCTACGACTCCGACCCCGCCAAGAACCCCGATGCGGTGAAGTTCGACGCCCTGGAGTACGGCGAGGTCATCACCCGCGACCTGAAGGTCGCCGATGCCACGGCCGTCACCCTCTGCCGCGACAACAAGCTGCCGATCCTCGTCTTCGAGCTCCTTGCCGAGGGCAATATCGCGCGGGCGGTGAAGGGTGAGAAGATCGGCACCCTCGTGAGCAACCAGGGGACGAGGGGCTGACGTTCGGCACTCGGGCGTACTGTCGCTGCCCGGGCAACCAGGCGCCGCGGGAACGGCCCGACACGGGGATGGACAACCCACTGCCGGTCGGACACCGTGCAGGAAACAGGACTTATCCGCAAGGCTCATTCATCGAGACCAGGAGCACGTGGTGATCGAAGAGACCCTCCTCGAGGCCGAGGAGAAGATGGAGAAGGCGGTCGTGGTCGCCAAGGAGGATTTCGCGGCCATCCGGACCGGCCGGGCGCATCCGGCCATGTTCAACAAGATCGTGGCCGAGTACTACGGCACGATGACGCCCATCAACCAGCTGGCGTCGTTCTCGGTGCCGGAGCCCCGGATGGCGGTGGTCACCCCGTTCGACAAGAGCTCGCTGCGCAACATCGAGCAGGCGATCCGTGACTCCGACCTGGGCGTCAATCCCTCGAACGACGGCAACATCATCCGGGTGACGTTCCCCGAGCTGACCGAGGAGCGCCGCAAGGAGTACATCAAGGTCGCCAAGGCCAAGGGCGAGGACGCGAAGATCTCCATCCGCAGCATCCGCCGCAAGGCCAAGGAGACCATCGACAAGGCCATCAAGGACGGCGACGTCGGGGAGGACGAAGGCCGCCGCGCCGAGAAGGAGCTCGACGACACCACCGCGAAGTACGTGACCCAGGTGGACGAACTGCTCAAGCACAAGGAAACCGAGCTGCTCGAAGTCTGAGCTGCGCGCGCAGGGGGACTTTCCGAGATCCGTCAAGGTCCGACGTCTGAGGCTGCAATCTGTGAACGACTCATCCTGGGGAGCCCTGCCGCCCCGTGCCGGATTCCGGGGTGCACCCGACCAGGGACGCGTCCCCGGGGGCGCCTTTCAGCGCGGCGCGGGTGAAGCACCCGCGCACGAGGGCGGCGGTCTGTCGCAGACTCGGCGTATGCCCATCGTCTCCGACCCGGGCGGTCATGACAGCGGCCGGGGCAGATCCGGACCAGGCGGTTCACACATGCCCGGAAACTCCGGCGGGCCGGCAGGCGGCCAGGGAAGCGGTGGCGGGCAGGACGGCCACGGCGGCGGCGACCAGGGTGAACCTTCCGCTCAGCGTCCGCCCTGCCCTCCGCCCTCCGACTCCGGCCCTGCGCCGATCGGCGGGAAGAAGCGCGCGGGCCGTGACCTGCGGGCGGCCATAGGGGTCGGCGTCGCTCTGGGTGCGGTGATCCTCGCCTCCCTCTTCCTCTACAAGCCGGTCTTCCTCGGCGTGATCGTCGTCGCCGTCGTGGTCGGCCTGTGGGAATTCACTTCGCGGCTGGCCGAGCGCAAGGAGGTCCGGGCGCCGCTGGTGCCTCTCGCGGTGGGCGGCGCCGCGATGGTGATCGCCGGTTACGTACGGGGCCCCGAGGGCGCGTGGATCGCCGTCGCGCTGACCGCGTTCGCCGTCCTGGTGTGGCGCATGACGGAGTCGCCGCACGAGTACCTGCGGGACGTGACCGCTGCCGTCTTCGCCGCGTTCTACGTGCCGTTCCTCGCCACTTTCGTCGCGCTCATGCTGGCCCCCGGTGACGGCGCCTGGCGGGTGCTGACCTTCCTGCTGCTCACCGTCGTCAGCGACACGGGCGCGTACGCGGTGGGCTGGCGTTTCGGCAAGCACAAGCTCGCCCCGCGCATCAGTCCGGGCAAGACCCGGGAGGGCCTGGGCGGGGCTGTGGCCTTCTCCATGGCGGCGGGCGCGCTGTGCATGCAGTTCCTGATCGACGGCGGCAGCTGGTGGCAGGGCCTGCTGCTGGGTCTGGCGGTCGCGGTCACCGCCACGCTGGGTGATCTGGGTGAGTCCATGATGAAGCGCGACCTGGGAATCAAGGACATGGGCACCCTGCTCCCCGGGCACGGCGGCATCATGGACCGTCTGGACTCGCTGCTGCCGACGGCGCCGGTCGTGTGGCTGCTCTTCGTCGTCTTCGTGGGCGGCGGCTGACAGGCGGTGCTGCTGAGCCCGCCGTACGGGCGGGCGTCCCGGGTCCAGACCGTCCGGAGGCCGTCAACGAGAGCGTCGCAGCAACCCTTCACGGGCGGGTGTCCGTCACCGGCCGCCTTGTCGTCATCCAATCAGCCGCTCGATGATCAGCAATGCGCCGACCAGGATCATGGCTGCCCCGGAGATGCGGCTGATGACGCGGGCGGTGGACGGCCGCGTGCGGAGAGCGAGACGCGCACAGGTCCCGAGCGCACCGTAGAAGACCGCGCAGTTGACCGTGAAGACCACTCCGAGCACGGCCAACTGCCCGGCGACGGGCCAGCTGCCGTCCGGGTCGGTGAACTGGGGCAGCAACGCGAAGAAGATCAGCAGCCCCTTGGGGTTGAGGCCGCTGACCCCGATGCCCTTGCCGAGCGCGCTCCGTCCCGAGCCGCTGCCCGCGGGCTCCGCGGCGTGCAGTGGCGGGGTTGCGGGACGGGCGAGCGCCGTCCCGCCGAGCCACATCAGGTACAGCCCCCCGGCGAGGGTGAGTCCGGTCAGCAGCAGGGGAGAGCGGGCGATCAGAGCGCCCACCCCCGCGACCACGACGGCGGTGACACCGGCATAGCCGATGACGAGACCGGCCACCGCGGGGACGACGACACGGTCGCGCAGCGCTGCTCCGATGATGAAGGCCCAGTCCGCACCGGGTACGACGATCAGTAGCAGGGCGGTCGCCCAGAACGCGGCGACGGAGCTGACAGCCATGGAAGGGCCTCCCCGGTGAGCTGAGGTCTTCCGGGGAAGCTACTGCTGATCCGGCCGAAGGTGTTTGCAGATTTCTCCAGACTCAAGCCAGTCCGTGGAAGAATCTGCTCCATGGATCGCATTGACAGGGAGATTCTTGCCGAGGTCCAGCAGGACGGACGTCTGACCATCACCGAGCTGGCCTCACGGGTGGGGCTGAGCGTCTCTCCCTGCCACCGAAGGCTGCGGGAACTGGAGCGCAGCGGCACGATCAGCGGCTACCGCGCCGTGGTCGACGCCCAGGCCGTCGGCCTGACGTTCGAAGCGATCGTCTTCGTCACCATGCGACAGGAGGACCGCGACACCCTGCTCGGCTTCGAGGAGGGCGTCGCGGACATCCCCGAAGTCGTGCAGGCCCAACGGCTCTTCGGCGATCCCGACTACCTTCTGCGCGTACTCACCGCTGACCTGGCCGCCTACCAGCGTCTGGAGGACGACAAGCTCGCCGCTCTCCCGGGCGTTCAGCGGCTCACCTCGACACTGGTGATGAAGCGCATCGTCCAGGACAGGCCGCTGCCCGCCGGCCACGCCTGACAGCTTGCCCACAGGGGTGCCACCGTCGGAGCGGATCGCGGACCGGTCGTGCCGCCGCCGGCGGGCCCTCCGGTGTCCCGCACCGGCGGCGGTGCTTTCGCCGGTGAACTCTTTGTACCGTTCTCCCGTGACCGTGCGGCAGGGGGACAGGTGGGATGGACGGTGTGACGATCGGCGACCGTGTGGCCGGGCGGGCCGACCGCCCGGTGGGGCGCAGCCGTGAACTGGAGCTGTTCGGCCGGGTCCTGGCCGGGACGCTCGACCGCAACGTGTTGCTGGTGCACGGTCCCGGCGGGATCGGCAAGACCGAGCTGCTGCGCGCGTCGTCCGCCGCCGCCCGCGCCGCCGGACGGGAGACCCGGTGGATCGACGCCAGGACGATCGACCCGCTGCCCGCCGCGCTGGCGGCAGCACTGCACGACGTCACCGCCGGCACAGTGGTCTTCCTCGACGGGTTCGAACGGATCGCCGCCGGAGCGAAGGAGCTGCGCGAGGAGGTCCTGCCCCGGCTGCACGGCGACGTCGTCGTCGTGATCGCCGGCCGCAGCAGGCCGGACCCCGGCTGGTTCTGCGGTGGCTGGGAGCAGGTGACGTTCGTGATGGAGCTGGCCGAGCTGAGCGAGGAATCCTCGGCCGCGCTGCTCGCCGAGCACGGCGTCCCGGACGGGCCGGCGCGGGAGATCACGCGGTGGACCGCGGGTTCGCCGCTCGCGCTCGTGCTGGCGGCGGGTGCCTATCACCGGTACGGCCGTGTGGAGCCCGAGCCGGGACTGGTGGCCACCCTGGTCCGGCTGACGACCGCCGTCGAGTGGGACACCACGCACTTCGACGCGCTCGCCGCGTGCGCCATCGCCAGGCGCACCACTCTGGAGCTGCTCGTCGACACGCTGGAAGCGGGCAGCGACGCCGAAGGTGCGTTCGGATGGCTGACCGGGCTGCCCTTCGTCGACCGGGTCGGCGACACCGTGACCCTGCACGACGCCGTACGGGAACCCATGAGGGACAGCCTGCTGGGTGCCCGGCCCGGGCGGGAGCGTGAGCTGCGGCGACGGGTGGCCGACCACCTCTTCCAGCGGTCCCTGCTGGGAGACAGGGCGATCATCACCGACCTCGCGCACCTGCTGCGCAGTCCGGCGCTGCGCTGGGCGTACTGCTGGGACGGCAGCTCCCGCTACCACGCGGACCGGGTCCGTCCCGGTGACCCGGCCGTTCTCGGCGCCGCTCTCGCGGACCGTGGCTACGGCGAGTGGTGGTCGGCGAGCGAGCTGTACCACCGTCTCGCGCCGCGCAATGTGGTGGTCGCGCGCGACGGTGCGGGCGCGCCCGTCGGCTACGCGATCTGGCTGACCCCCGGGGCGGCGCCGTCCTCGCCTCTCGCCGACGATCCGTTCGGGCGCGGATGCCTGCGTTTCGCCGAGCGGACCTGCGGGTCGGAGGACGTGGTCGTGTGGCGGGACAGCGTCGACCTGACCGGCGGTGCTCCGACGGCCGGAAGTGCGCTCGCGATGCTCAACATCGCCGTCGCGCTGCGTGCCGACGTGCCGAACCCCCGGCACGCGATCGTGCCGTTGTTCCAGCACAACCAACGGCTGCACGAGTTCTGCCTCGCGGCGGGCGGCACGGTCGTTCCCGAGCTGGACACCGTCGTGGACGGCAGGCCGCTGTGCGCCTACTGGATCGACTACGGGCCGGGCGGGCTGCACGCGCACCAGCGTGACCTGGTCTACCGCGAACTCGGCCGGTCACCCGCCGTGCCGTCCGCGCTGAGCGTCGAGGACGTGCGAACGGCGCTGGAGTCCTTCACCGTGCCGGCCGAGCTGGCACGCCACCCGCTTGCCGTCGGTGCGGGTGTGGACGAACGTGCCGAGTCCGTGCGTGCGGCGCTACGGGCGGGCGCCGCGGCGGCGTTCGGCACAGGACCGCGCGAGCAGCAGCTCAGAACCGTTCTGTCGCAGCGATACCTCGAGCCGGGCGCCACGTCGGCGGCGACCGCGCGCTCGCTGGCGATGAGCAAGGCAACCTACTTCCGCCGGCTGGCCGAGGCGGTCCGGCGGCTCACCGAGCATCTCGCTGCGACCAGATGAGAGCCCTCTGAGACAGCCAGGTACTCCTCGCGGGGTCCGGAGATCTCTAACGTCCTCCGCGAAAGCGCATACAGGCTGACTCTGCGAGGAGTGAACAATGGCACGATTCGGTAAGCGGGCACTGGCGACGGCTGCGGTGGCCGCACTGGCCACCGTCGCACTGGGAGGCACCGCGCAGGCCGCGCCGGCAGCACCGTCCGGGAAGGACAACGGAACGCTGGCCACATGGTCCTGCAGCGGAATCCCGGCAGGGTACGTGTCCCTGCAGATCGACCCGTACAGATGCAGCGGCAACTACCCGGGGCACCTGGTTGCCGCTCCCGAAAGCGGTCAGTGGATCTGCGGCTGGAACGGCGACGCGCTGAACGGATTCGTCATCGACCAGACGAACCCGAGCTCCGGGCAGTGCCATTTCAATACCGCCTGGCGCATTGTCAGGATCTGAGACCGCGAGTGCCGGACGGGCCGGGCCGCCCGGCCCGTCCGGCAGTGCGCGATGCTGGGCGGTCTCGGCACATGCCGCACGCGGAAGCGATGAGTCGGGGTGGTGGATCCGGTCTGCTTCGGCATGACTCGAATCATCGCTGACATCTCGATCTCCCTCGACGGCTTCGTCACCGGACCTGACCCCGGCCCGGACAACGGTCTGGGCACCGGCGGTGAGGCCCTGCACACCTGGGCTTTCTCCGACGACCCCAACGACAAGAGGGTCTTGCGCGAGACGACCGCACGCTCGGGCGCCGTCATCCTCGGCCGCCAGCTCTTCGACGTGGTCGACGGGCCGAAGGGCTGGGACGATACGTCCGGCTACGGCGCCGGCGAGGTCGGCAAGCCCGCGTTCATCGTCGTGACGAGCTCGCCACCGGAGTCGGTGCGGCTCACCGACCTCGACTGGACGTTCGTCACCACCGGTCTGTCTGACGCCGTCACCGCGGCGCGCGAGCGTGCGGAGGCGGCGTCGTCGGACAGCGGCAAGGACCTCGACGTCTTCCTCATGGGCGGCGGAGCCACCATCGGCTCGGCGCTCGACACCGGGCTGGTCGACGAGCTGACGCTGCATCTCGCCCCTGTCGTGCTGGGCTCCGGGACGCCACTGTTCTCTGGCGGAACCCGGCGCACGCTGGTGCAGCGGAGCGTGACCCCGACATCGACCGCGACGCACCTCACCTACGACGTCGAGTGAGGACGGCGCTGCGGAACTTCACACAACCGAGACTGATCACGTGACTCCCCGGTACGACCCAGTTTTTTCGAGCCAATCCGCCGGTGACTCCGCATCGACGAACGGAGCTGCCACCCCGCCGTCTGTCAAGGGGGAGAACCATGCCTGAATCGCTATAACGGAAGCGGAGCGACCGCGTTTCGCTGAGGTCTTAGATCCCCCTTTGATGCGGATGTGGTCAACTGCACGCTCCGGCAGGCCGGTTACCTACCACTTGGCTGCTGGACGGCGATAGCGTGCCGTCAACCACACGCCACCACCCTTGACCGGGAGCCACTCCTCGATGTCTGGCCTGACCGACGTGCCGCGCGAACCTGAACCCGAGACCGCCAACAGTTACGAACCGTGGGTGGGTGATGTGCTCCATCACCTCGCGTATGAAGGCCAGCGGCTGTCCGAGGCCGACATAGATACCCCGCTCCCCGAAGAATTCTTGTTGACCTGGGAGGGCGTAGGCGCAATTCTCTCCGCCGCCTGGAAGACCGATAAACCAGAACTCAGATGGACCCTATTCGTTGAAATAACTCAAAGCGTCAGAGGCTATGGTGACGGCGCATATATATTTCATTGGAATTTTGAAACACCTAGCCAATACAAACGGTACTTACGCCCTGACGACCTGTTCACCCCGGAACAGGACTCCACTTGGGGCCACCTCGTTGAATATACAATTGCACTTCTAAAAGACCCCATACCGGAGGACGAATGGGGTCTAGAGCCCGCTAAACAGCAGCAGTACGCGAACAGTGTTATCGCCTACCGGCGGAACGTCGCGACGGCGGAGCGCCGCATTCGCAGGGCTCTTCTGTCGCGGTGGCTCCGGCTGGTGCCGCTGGGGATGATTCCGCTGGTTCTTGCGGTGCTCGGGTGGGGAAACCTGTGGCCCGAAGACGTGCCGGAGACGCGCACGTTCAACATCGTGACCATCGCGGTGGCGCTGATCCTGGTGGTAGTGTTTCTGGTCGGCTTCTTCCTGCGAGTGAAGGACGAGAAACGCGGCGCCAGGTCGGTGTTTCTACTCCGCAGAGATCTGGAGATCATCCATGACCGGTGGATCCTAAACGCATCAAAGTCGCGCCCGACGGCGGAGCGGCGCGATGGCTACCGAGAGCACATACCGCGGGTGCTAGATCGATTGCGGCAAGATACACGGTTCTACCGACGCATTCACAACTGGTTTCAGTGGGGAGTGTTCTTCGCTTCGGTGGGGACCACGGCGACCACGGCTTACTGGGAAACTCCACAGCCGGGTAAGACAATCCTGATCGCGCTGGGGTCGTTCCTGGCGTTCGCCACCGCAGTGACAGGCTATTTCAAGTTCCGTGAGCGCGCATACAATCTGCAGCAAACCGCCGACCAGGTAGAGCAGCACGCCACAGCCTTCGATTTGGGGATTTCGCCGTACGCCGATACGGACCCGGCGGTGAACCTGGGGAGATTCGCGGAGAACGTGGAGATGCTTAGGATGGAGCAGCGCAAGCGGGAGCAACAGTTGGAACAGCCTCATCAGGGGCAGGCCGACGTCATCTGAGGCTGGTAGCAGAGAGCGCACAGGGCCGTCCGAGCAGCGCTGAGCGGGACAGCGATCTTGCTGTGCTTGACGCCCATCCTGACGCTAACGCCCCCGGACAGTGGCGGTACTGAGCAGCCAGCAACGGCAAGTCCACGCCCCGCAAGGCGTCGCTCTGAGAGCCTGGCCGCCGCCTGGGGGCAAGTGCAGTACAGCAGCGAAGTACAGCAATTCTGTCGACCGTTGGCAGCCGCGAGCCCCCGCAGCCGTCGCTGAGGTGACTGCCCCAAGCGTGGATACCCGAGCGGTCCCCGCTTGTAAGCAGAATCTCCAGCTCCGCCTCTGCCAATCCGTGCCTCAGGGCGCGCTCCGGAGCGCCTGGTCCTGCGCCCTCCTGGCGGTGCCAGTGGCTGGAGAGCCTGTGCGGGACGGGTCACGGAGTCTGGGGAGGGGAGAGGTCGTGGGCGCCCAGTCGAAGTGTGGAGCGTTGACCGGCAAAGGTAGACGGTGTCAGAACCTGGCCATGGTCGGTGCCGCGCGATGGCACCTGCATCGCGGGGACTGGTCGAAGTACACGATCGAGAAGCGCAAGGCGAAGTCACATAAGCGCCGCAAGAAGTGAACCGCCTCGGCATGTCGCCGGCACCGGAACCAACCGTTTCGCTGGGCCGTCTGTGGCCCGTGCGGGGACGCTCAACGGTGACAGATGACGACAGAGGCCAACAGCCAACCCGCAGGTCATGCTGTTGGCCTCTCGTCCGTCCGCAGCTCACAGAGCTGCCGCATCACTTCTTCGGCCTCTTATCGCGTTGCGGCCGGTCCTGAGGCACCTATTGAGCCTCCGCCAGCCTTATTCATCGAGCAGGGTTTCCTGGCCATCCCCCATCCGGATGAAGTGGTACTCGGTTGACCGCTCGCGCCCAACTTTGTCCTTCTTCTTGACGACCTGCACTACGAACGAGACCGTCATTCCGAGTTCCAAATGCATGTCGATCAGGGTTTCAGAATCCACCCTTACTTCATAGGCGGAAGATTTTCTGCTTATGCCAGTCTTGACCTTAACTACGCCCGACTCGCGGAGTTCCGTGATCCGGCCGGTAACAGCAATTTGGGATTTGTGCGTTTCAACGTTTCGGAGGCGTCGCACATATTCTTTGCCGCGGCTCGACAGGGAAGAAGAACGTACAGCTCCGTCCAGGCTTCGCCAGCGCATCTCTACGGAGAGATCGAACTTGTCAAGCGCCTCTACCACGCCGTCTAGGCCAGGCACCATGCGTTCCCAGCGACGCACATCACGTTCGTTCTCTGCGGCGTCGATAAGCTTCAAGAGATCTCTAATGGCTGGATCGGCAACCGAGGTGTCTACATGCGCGAACTCGCCTTGTTCGTCCGTGGCGATAACATCTGGCGTTTTCGGTCGCACATGCAGGACGGTACTTCCTGAAGAGACTCCCGTTAGCTCAAGTTCGACATCTTTTCTGGCCGCCGCACTTACACCATCTCGTAGGGGTTTGAGAAGGGAATCCCCGATTCTAAAGTCTAGTGCCCCTCTGTCTGCCGATTCCCCCTTGAGGCAAACAGTCAATTCCTCTTCGAGGCTCGCACTTGGGTCGTAGTGCCGAGCAGCCTCTAGCCAGAGTCGTCTAAGTTCTTCTGCGTGACGCACCGGGTCCTGGGAGTCTTCGCCTAGATCAGCAAAGAAGCTACGGTTGGCTTCCCGGTTCCGTTCTAGGGCACGCTGTCGCCAGCTAGTGGTCACAGCGTCACCTCCAAGTAGCCTCGCCGTGGCGCTACGGTCTCAGGCGTCGGCTCTCCCTCATCTTCCCCCGCGAGTCGACAGCGCTGCCACCAGTCGTCCCATGCACCCCTGTCTCGAAGGTACCCCTGGTCCTCAGGGGCCAACAGTGCAGGCCGAAAGACTGAGACAACCGGTCGATACCCAATCCGAAGTGGCGACACGCCCAGCTCGTCCAACCTCGCCTGCCTGCTGAACGCCTTGAGTAGCCACTTCGCTCCGGCACGACCTCGTATGCAGGCCGCAGCAGTCTCGTCGACCAAGACAGTGAGGTCTATGTTCTTGGGGTTCAGCTTGGTACTGACGAAGCTCCCACCAAGCCAGATGGCATGGACCAGCTCTTGGCCACCTAAGGCGACCTCATGCTGTTCTTCAAGATCAAAGAAACGACTCAGGTAGGTCTCTAGCCCAGTCCAAAGTCGCTCTCGCGTCTCCGAGCCGTTGAACCGCTCATCGGCAACAAGAAGTTGTTCTGCGCCGTCAGCGTCCAACCTGTACCTTCCCGGCGGCAAGAAGCCACTTTCGCTCCAACTTGGAACCATGCATCTCCTTTGACGCGTGGTCGGACCCTCACTGAAGGCATGATCCTCTGGTAAACACGTTCCGGCAATCCCCCGTTACGCGCGGTAGGCGCTCAGCGAAGATCCCCACTTCGCCGTCATGCGCAGCCACGGCCGCACCGAGAAGACTCAGCCGAGAGGTTCCGGCTCTTCGCTGTACCGCAGCGAAGTACAGCAACCACACCGACCGTCATCGGCTGCACCCGGACGGCAAGACCTGTCGCCTGTCCCGAATGACCGCACACGACAATGCTCGGCAGTAGGCGCTGGGCCGTCTCTGGGCCGTGCGAGGTTGGCCGACGGTGACAGACGATGCCGGATGGTGACCGTCGTCGCACCGCTGTGGCCTGGGGCGCTCCAGTTGATCTGCGACACTGGTACGGCTATGCCGAAGCCCGGAGAACTCACCTTCGTCGCCCCCCGCGGAGCCGCCCGGCCGCCGCGACATCTCGCCGATCTCGCGCCCGCCGAGCGCCGGGCCGCCGTCGCGGAGATGGGTGAGAAGCCCTTCCGTGCGAAGCAGCTGTCGCAGCACTACTTCTCCCGGCTGGCCCATGAGCCCGCGCAGTGGACGGACATCCCCGCCGCGGCTCGCGAGAAGCTCGCCGAGGAGCTGCTGCCGGAGCTGATGAGCGTCGTGCGGCACATCAGCTGTGACGACGACACCACCCGCAAGACCCTCTGGCGGCTGCACGACGGCACGCTCGTCGAGTCCGTGCTGATGCGCTACCCGGACCGGGTCACCATGTGCATCAGTTCCCAGGCGGGCTGCGGCATGAACTGCCCGTTCTGTGCGACCGGTCAGGCGGGCCTCGACCGCAATCTGTCCACCGCGGAGATCGTCCACCAGATCGTGGACGGGGTGAGGGCCCTGCGCGACGGTGAGGTGCCCGGTGGCCCGGCGCGGCTGTCCAACATCGTCTTCATGGGCATGGGCGAACCGCTCGCCAACTACAAGCGCGTCGTGGGCGCGATCAGGCGGCTGACGGACCCGGAGCCGGACGGGCTGGGCCTGTCGCAGCGAGGGATCACCGTCTCCACGGTCGGGCTGGTCCCGGCGATGCTGCGGTTCGCGGACGAGGGCTTCAAGTGCCGTCTCGCGGTGTCGCTGCACGCGCCGGACGACGAACTGCGCGACACCCTCGTCCCGGTCAACACCCGCTGGAAGGTCCGCGAGGTGCTGGACGCGGCGTGGGCGTACGCGGAGACCTCCGCGCGCCGAGTGTCCATCGAGTACGCGCTCATCAGGGACATCAACGACCAGGCATGGCGCGCCGATCTGCTGGGCCGGCTGCTCAAGGGCAAGCCGGTGCACGTCAACCTCATCCCCCTCAACCCGACCCCGGGTTCCAAGTGGACGGCGTCCCGGCCGGAGGACGAGGCCGCTTTCGTCCAGGCGCTGCAGGCGCACGACGTGCCGGTGACCGTACGGGACACGCGGGGCCAGGAGATCGACGGCGCGTGCGGGCAGTTGGCCGCGACGGAGCGCTGAGCCACCGGCGGTGGCGCTGACGGGAAGCGCCCAAGACCCTACGGTGGCCGGCTGGTAGCCTGCCTGCGGGAGTCTTGTCGCAGGCACTTCAAGGTGCGGCACCCCTCCCGAACGCCAGTACAGACCGACAGGGGAGCGCAGAGCGCGCTGAGAGTGCGGCAGTACGTACGGATCGCGTACGGCCCGCAGACCCTTGAACCTCGCCCGGGTCATGCCGGGTAGGAAGTCGATGGGCCGATGAGCAAGCATGCGCTGCACACAACTGCCGCCGTCACCGTCCTGTTCGCACTCGCGGGCACACTGACCGCCTGCGGCGGTTCGGACCAGGGCGGCGGAGCGGACGGCAAGACGGTCACTCTCGTCACCCACGACTCCTTCGCGGCGTCGAAGCCCGTGCTGAAGGAGTTCACACGGAGGACCGGTTTCGAGATCGAAGTCCTGCGGGGCGGTGACGCCGGAGCCGCCGTGAACCAGACCGTGCTCAACAAGGGCAACCCTCAGGGGGATGTCTTCTTCGGCGTCGACAACACACTCCTCTCCCGGCCCCTCGACAAGGGCGTCTTCGCGCCCCACAAGGCCAAGGACCTCGACCGGGTTCCGGAGGAGCTCCAGCTCGACAAGGGCAAGCACCGGGTCACACCCGTCGACTCGGGCGAGATATGCGTCAACTACGACCGCGGCTGGTTCGCCGAGCGGAAGCTGGACGCGCCCCGGACGCTCGCCGACCTCGCCGAACCCGAGTACAAGGACCTCCTCGTCACGTCGAACGCCGCCACCTCCTCGCCAGGACTGGGCTTCCTGCTGGCCACCGTCGAGCGGTACGGCGAGGGCTGGAAGGACTACTGGAAGAAGCTGCGGGCCAACGGCGTCGAGGTCGTGGACGGCTGGGAGCAGGCGTACAACGACCGCTTCAGCGGGTCGGGCGCAGGCAAGGGCAAGGGCGACCGCCCGCTCGTCGTCTCCTACGCCTCCAGCCCGCCCGTCGAGGTACTGGGCAAGAAGCCCGCGCCGGAGCAGGCGCCGACCGGGATCGCGAAGGGGACGTGCTTCCGGCAGACCGAGTTCGCCGGCCTGCTGGAAGGGGCGTCCAACGCCGAGGGCGGCAAGGCCCTCCTGGACTTCATGCTCAGCAAGACGTTCCAGGAGGACATGCCTCTGCAGATGTTCGTCAACCCGGTGCGCGAGGACGCCGAGTTGCCGGAACTGTTCACGAAGTACGGAGAGTCCGTCGAGGACGCGGCGACGATGTCCCCGGCGAGGATCGCCGGTAACCGCGAGCAGTGGATCAAGTCGTGGACCTCGCTCGTCGTGAAGTAGACGAAGAGGAGGCCCGTGAACAAGAACGGCACCGGCCCTCTCCGCGCCCGCACCGCGGGAGCATCGGCACGGTACTGCGCCCCGCCCTGATGGTGCTGCCCGTGTGCTTCTTCGGGCTCTTCTTCGCCTTTCCCGTCTCCGCGATCGTCGGCCGCGGGCTGCGTCCGGACGGGGTGTGGCGCCCCGGGCGGCTCGGGCAGGTGCTCGGCGATCCGGGCGTGCTGGACGTGCTGTGGTTCACGGTGTGGCAGGCCGCGGCATCCACCGTGTGCACGCTCGCACTGGCGCTGCCGGGCGCGTACGTCTTCGCACGGTTCGACTTCCCCGGCAAACAGGTGCTCCGTGCCGTGGTGACCGTTCCGTTCGTGCTGCCCACGGTGGTCGTCGGGTCGGCGTTCCTGGCGCTGCTCGGACGTGGCGGCGTACTGGACGAGTGGTTCGGCCTGCGCCTGGACACGAGCGTCTGGGCGATCCTCCTCGCGCACGTCTTCCTCAACTACGCGGTGGTCGTACGCACGGTCGGCGGGCTGTGGTCGCAGCTCGACCCGCGGCAGGAGGAGGCGGCCCGCGTGCTCGGGGCGAGCCGCCTCGCCGCGTGGCGCCGGGTGACGCTGCCGGCGCTGGCACCGTCCGTCGGCGCGGCGGCACTGATCGTCTATCTCTTCACCTTCACCTCCTTCGGCGTGATCCAGGTACTGGGCGGCCCGCGCCAGGCCACTTTGGAGGTGGAGATCTACCGGCAGACGGCGGCCCTGCTGGATCTGCCCACCGCCGCCGTGCTCACGCTCGTACAGTTCGCCGCGGTCACGGCGCTGCTCGCGGTGCACGCCCGGACCGTACGCAAACGGCAGGCCGTGCTGAGCATGCTCCCGGCTGAACAGACCGCTCGGCGTCCACGGGGCGCAGCCCAGTGGACGCTGCTGTGGTCCGTTCTCACCGTGACAGTGATGCTGCTCGCCGTGCCGCTCGCGATCCTCGCGGAGCGCTCGTTCAACGGACCGGACGGCTACAGCACGGACCATTACCGTGCGCTCGGATCGGTCTCCGACAGCGCCACCTTCACCGTCGCCCCGGCCACCGCCATCGGCAACTCCCTCGCCTACGCCGCCGTCGCCACGGCTCTCGCCCTGCTCGTCGGCGGACTGGCAGCGGCGGCGCTGACCGTCCGCGGCCGGGGCGGAGCATCGGGCCGCCTCGTGCGGGGGTTCGACTCGATGCTGATGCTGCCGCTGGGCACCTCGGCGGTCACCGTCGGATTCGGGTTCCTCATCGCCCTGGACGAGCCGCCCCTGGACCTGCGTTCGTCCTGGATGCTGGTACCGCTCGCACAGGCCCTCGTGGGCATTCCCTTCGTGATCCGGACGATGCTGCCCGTGCTGCGCGCCGTCGACGGGCGGCTGCGGGAGGCAGCGGCCGTGCTGGGCGCCTCACCGCTGCGCGCGTGGCGCGAGGTGGACCTGCCGCTGGTGCGCCGTGCCCTCGCCGTCGCGGCGGGCTTCGCCTTCGCCGTCTCACTCGGCGAGTTCGGCGCGACCGTCTTCATCGCACGGCCCGACACCCCCACCCTCCCTGTCGCCGTCTCCCGTTTCCTGGGGCGGGCGGGGGAGGTCAACTACGGCCAGGCCATGGCCATGAGCACCGTGCTGATGCTCGTGTGCGCGACGACGCTGCTCGTACTGGAACGCGTACGTACCGACCGCTCGGGAGAGTTCTAGATGCTGCGACTGGACGGCGTGACCGTCGGCTTCGGCGGCCGGCGCGCGCTCGACGCGGTGGACCTGGAGGTGGCCGCTCACGAGACGGTGTGCCTGCTCGGCCCGAGCGGAAGCGGGAAGTCGACGCTGCTGCGCGTCGTCGCCGGACTGCAGCAGCCCGACGAGGGGCGGACGTTCCTCGACGGGCGGGATCAGACGGGCGTGCCGCCGCACCGGCGGCAGGTCGGTCTGATGTTCCAGGACCATCAGCTCTTCCCTCAGCGCGACGTCGGCGGCAACGTCGCCTTCGGACTGCGCATGCGCCGGACCGAACGGCGGGCGACCGAGGAGCAGGTGGCCGGGCTCCTCGACCTCGTCGGGCTGCCCGGCGCACAGCGGCGTGCCGTGACCGCCCTCTCCGGCGGCGAACAGCAGCGCGTCGCCCTCGCCCGTGCTCTCGCACCGCAGCCCCGTCTGCTGATGCTGGACGAGCCACTCGGCCAACTCGACCGTGGCCTGCGCGAACGGCTCGTCGTAGAGCTGCGCGCCCTGTTCGCACGGCTGCGGACCACCGTTCTCGCCGTCACGCACGACCAGGGCGAAGCCTTCGTACTGGCCGACCGGGTCGTGGTGATGAACGAGGGACACGTCGCACAGGCGGGCACGCCCCTGGAGGTGTGGCAGCGGCCCGCATCGGAGTTCGTCGCACGGTTCCTCGGGTTCGACAACGTCGTGCGGGCGAGCGTGCACGGTGACGCGGCGGACACCCCGTGGGGGAAGCTCCCCGTCCCGGACGGCACGCCGGCGGGAAGCTGCCCGCTCCTCGTGCGTCCGTCCGGCGTGCGGCTGACCGCGGTCGAGGACGGTCTGCCGTGCACCGTCGAAGCACGAACCTTCCGCGGCGGCGACGCGGCAGCAGTGACACTGCTGCTGCAGCCCGATCACGGCCCGCGGCTGGAGGCGTCGTGCGCGCTGCGCGAGGCACCTCAGTCCGGGACGAGGGTCGGCGTCTCCTTCGACGTACGGGAAGTGGTGCGGCTCGAGCGCTGACTGCCCGCCACACGGCCGGGGCCTTCGTCCCGTCCCGCCCCGCACCTCAGCCGCTCAGCCCCTCAGCCGCTCCAGCGTCTCCGGCACCTCTTCGACGGAGTCGACCAGTGCGATCCGGGACGCCATCGGCCGCTCGTGGGCCAGCGCCTGGAGCAGCGGCCAGCACGGCAGGGTGCGCGTCCAGTGCTCCTCGTTCACCAGCACCATCGGGGTGGGTTCGCCGCGCGACTGGTAGTAGTTCGGAGTCGCGTTGTCGAAGACCTCCTGGACGGTCCCGGCAGCGCCCGGCAGGAAGACGACGCCCGCGTTCGACCGTGCGAGCAGTCCGTCCTCACGTACGGCGTTCACGAAGTACTTGGCGATGTGCTGGGCGAAGGCGTTGGGCGGCTCGTGGCCGTAGAACCAGGTCGGGATGCCCACCGACGCGCCGCCCTGCGGCCAGCCCTCCCGTACGGCCAGAGCTGCCCGCGCCCAGTCGCCGACGGAATCCTCGAAGGACGGCGAGGAGGAGAGCATCTCCAGCGACTTCTCCAGCATCCCGTCCTCGAAGGGTGCCGCGTACGCGCCGAGGTTCGCCGCCTCCATCGCTCCGGGGCCGCCGCCGGTCGCGACGGTGTGACCGGCGCGGGCCAGCGCGCGTCCGAGGCGGGCCGCACCCGCGTACTCGTCCGTACCGCGCGCGAGCCGGTGTCCGCCCATGACGCCCACGACCCGGGTGCCGACGAGTTGTTCGTCCAGCGCGTCCGACATCGCGTCGTCGTGCACGGCGCGGAGCATCGAGGAGAAGACGTCCCCGTCGTTCCTCGTCCGCCGGAACCAGTTGTAGGAGCGGGCGTCCGGTGTGCCCTCGTAGCCTTCGGACAGTCCGTCGAACAGCTCCTCGGGCGTGTAGAGACGCCCCCGGTAAGGGTCGAACGGAAGCCCCGGCACGGGCGGGAAGACGAGGCCCCCGCCCTCCTGCACGCGCACGACCGTCCCGGGGGACATCGCGCAGCCCAGGAAGACCGTGCCGTCGGTCTCGGCCGACGCCAGGACGTCCGAGCGTTCGCGCAGATCCACGGACTGCACCCGCCAGCCGCGGAGCGATCCGGTCGCCGCGATGACGTCGTCGAACTCGGCGAGGCTCTCTATCTCGTGGTCAAGCATCCGGACAGCCTAGATGTTCGACGCCCGGCGGGCTCCGGGTCCGGGACACCACCTCGGGGCTCGGGTTCGGCTCCGGGCTCAGGTCCCGGGCCGGCCTCCCGGTTCCGGGCCGCGGGAGTACGGAACGGGAAGCTGCCCGGCCCGCAGAGGTCAGCCCGTCAGAGGGAGCGCGGCGAGCTGGCCCACCGCCCAGGTCAGCGAGCCCAGAACGGCGCACAGCACAGCCATCCGCAACGCCGCGGCTCCCCGCAGCAGACGGCGGGGAGCGCCCATGCGCACCAGGGCCGCGTTCGCGGGAGCGCGGACGGCGCGTGACTCGGCCGCGGCGGTCAGGGCGCTCGCCGTCACACAGATCACGACGAGTGCCGCGCCCAGGACGGTCAGCGGCCCGAGCAGACGCGCACCGTCGCCGGGCGACTTGCCGTACAGCTCCGCCGCGGCCAGGCCCGCCGCCGCCACCGCGCACAGCACGCCCAGCGAACGGCCGACACGGCGGGCTTCCTGCTGCAGAACCCGCCCCGCCAGCAGCCGTACGGCACCGGGCCGTCCCACGGCCAGCAACTGCCCGCACATCTGCGTCAGTCCGGGGCCGGCCAGCACCAGGCCGACCGCCGTCAGCAGCCATCCGCCCAGCACGCCCGGTGCGCCGTTGGAGACGATCTCCGCAAGGGAGACAGGTTCCGGGGACCGGCTCGCGTACGTCTCCATGGCCAGACCCGCGGCGATCAGCGCGGTACCCCACGGCAGGGTCACGGACGCGGGCAGTCCGCCCGGCAGCGCGCGGTACGACAACTCTTCCCGGCCGCCGGCCGTCCTGCCGCCGCGTCCGGCCGCCGCGCCGTCACCACCGGCCGCAGTACGTACGAGCGTGCCGTGGCCCGTGCCGTCGGCCGACATGGCCGCGGCACCGGCCATCGCCGCGCGCGGCCGTGTCGCCAGAGCCGCGGCGCCGCCGGCCACCAGGGGCGGCACACACAGCAGCACCGAAGTCGCCGCCACAGGCAACGGGTGGTCGGCGGCGAAGAGCTTCACCGCCGCGCCGTCGAAGGGCAGTCCGGTCAGCTGTCCGCGCAGATGCAGATAGACCGCCAGCGCGATCACGCTGCCCAGCAGTGAAGACATCGCGGTCGAGACGGCAGCGAGCAGCGGGAGCCGTGAGGGGCCCACGCCGGCGGCGTCCAGAGCGGACCGCGACCGCGAACCGGGCTCCGTACGGGCGACCGCCGCGGCGAACTGCACGGCCGCGGCGAGCGGCACGAGACACCACACCAGCCTGAGCAGGGAAGCGCCGGAGTCCTGCGGGTGAGCGAGGGCATGGCTCAGCGTGGCGAGCAGCAGGAAACCGACGACCGCGGTCGCGACGGCGACCAGCAGGCGGCGCAGCAGCGTCAGGGGGTGTCCACCACGGACTAGACGGAGAGCGAGCACGCGGCACCCTTGGTCTCTTCGCCGTCCGAGCCGTCCTCGCCGGCCATGGCCGTGCCGCTGTCGCCGTCCTCGTCGCCACCGTCGGTCCCGGCCTCGCCCGGTGCGGGGGAGACGAGAGCGTTGAGCCGCCCGTCGACCAGCGTGAGGTTGCGGTCGGCGAGAGTGGGGCCGGCCGCGTCGGAGGCGTCCGGATCGCCCGGCGTGACCTTGGGCAGCATCACCGCCGGATCATGGGTCGTCAGGACCACCGTGATGTCGTGCGACCGGGCGGCGGTGGTCAGAGAGCGCAGCACCCGCGCCCGTTCACCCTGGTGCAGCGGCGCGGTCGGCTCGTCGGCGAAGAGGATCGCGGGAGCGGGGGCGAGCGCGCGGGCGATGGCGACGCGCTGCCGCTGCGACTGCAGCAGCGCGCTGGGGCGCTTGCGGGCACAGTCGCCGACGTCGAGCCTCTCCAGCCACTCGATCGCGGCCTTGCGGGCGGCACGGTGCCCGGCTCCGCACAGCAGCAGCGGCATCGCCGTGTTCTCCCAGGCGGTCAGTTCGGGAATGAGGTGCGGCTCGCTGCCGACCCAGCCGAAGCGGTCCCGGCGCAGCCGTTCGCGGGAGCCGCGGCCGAGAGTGTGGATGGGCACGCTGTTGAACCAGATCTCGCCGTCGTGCGGCGTCAGTTGCCCGGACAGACAGTTCAGCAGCGTCGTCTTGCCGCTGCCGCGGGGTCCGGTGACGGAGACGATCTCGCCCGCGCGGACGCCGAGCGATACGCCCTGCAGGGCGGGCGAGCCGCCGTAGGAGAAGCGCAGTCCGCGTGCCCAGAGCACGTCGTTGTCCGGCGGTGCTGCCACTGAGGGCACCTCCACTCACTCTGCTCTGCTGGTCCCAGCCGGTCCCTGTGTCGACCTCTGCGTGGGTGAACGAGGGGCGGGGGCATCGGTCACAGGCACCGTAAGGACAGCCGGGCGCGCCGGCCGTGCCATCCGCCGGGGCACGGCGCAGATTCCACCGAACGGGCCCGCAGATGGCCCCGGTGCCGGATGCCCCGCGTGCCGGTCGGTGCGGGCGCCGGTCCTGTGCGTGCCGGGAGGGGCGTCAGTGTCCGGACGGGAGGTGGGTGGGAGCGAACATCCGCAGTACGGCGGGCAGGTGGACGACCGACGGGCCGGGGGCCTGAAGCGCCTGCGACAGGTCGGCCCTCAGGCGTCCGGGTGAGGTACGCACCGCGGGCACTCCGAAGGACTGCGCCAGGGCGACGAAGTCGGGTCGGGCCAGTTCGGTGGCGGTGGCCTCGCCGAAGGCGTCCGTCATGTAGGTGCGCAGGATGCCGTAGCCGCCGTCGTCGACGATCAGCCAGGTCACCGGGAGGTCGTACTGCCGGGCGGTGGCCAGTTCGGCGAGCGAGTACATCGCGCCGCCGTCACCGGAGACGGCCAGGACCGGGGTACGGCGGGCGGGGTCGGCGGCAGCGGCGCCCAGTGCGGCGGGGAAGCCGTAGCCCAGGCCCCCGGCGCCCTGGGCGGAGTGCATGGCCCCGCCGCGAGGGTCGAAGGCGGACCAGGCCCAGTAGGCGAGAATCGTCATGTCCCAGAAGCTCGGTGAGCGATCCGGCAGCGCGTCGCGGACCGCGCGGAGCACCTCCTGCTCGAGCTCCAGGTCCTGTCCGGCGATCCGTGCGCGCACGCGTTCCAGGAGCGCGGTGACCTCGCGGGCTGCGTCCCCGGCAGGGCGGGGGGTGATGGCCGGTACGAGCGCTTCCAGAGCTGAACCGGCATCGGCGTGGATGCCCAGGGCCGGGTGGTTTGCCTCCAGTTTGCCGGGGTCGGCCTCGATGTGGACGAGGCGGCCTCGGGGAGCGAACGTGTGGTAGTTCGAGGAGAGTTCGCCGAGCCCGGAGCCGACGACGAGCAGCACGTCGGAGTCCTCCAGGAAGTCCGTCGTGTGCCGGTCCTCCAGCCAGGAGCCCAGCGAGAGCCGGTGCTCGCCGGGGAAGGCGCCCTTGCCGCCGAAGGTCGTCGCCACGGGGGCGTCGAGCTTTTCGGCCAGTTCGAGCAGCCGGCCCTCGGCCCGCGCCCTTACGACGCCGCCGCCCGCCAGGACGGCGGGACGCTCCGCCGAGTTCAGCAGCTCGGCGGCCCGGTCGGTCAGTTCGGGGCGCGGCAGCAGGGGGCGTGGCGAGGCGGACGGGGAGTGCGCCAGCGACGAGGGGGGCGGCACGTCGGTGCGGGCGAGCAGTACGTCCTGCGGCATCTCCAGCCAGACGGGCCCCGAGGGAGCTTCGAGAGCGGAGGCCCAGGCGGCGGCGACGGCGGAGGGGATCTGGGAGGCCGCTCGCACCGTGTGCACGGACTTGACGACGTCGCGGAACGAAGCCTGCTGGTCTCTGAGTTCGTGCAGATATCCCTTGCGGCTGCCTCCGAGGCCGGCCGTGGGTATCTGGCTGCTGATGCCCAGTACGGGCGCGGACGCGGCCGCGGACTCCTGGAGCGCGGCGAGCGACATCAGGGCGCCCGGCCCAGTGGAGACCAGCAGGGGAGCGGCCCGTCCGGTCATCCGGGCGTAGGCGTCGGCGGCGAAGCCCGCGTTGTTCTCCACTCTGAGTCCCACGTAGGACAGCGGGGACCGGCGCAGGGCGTCGAAGACGCCCAGGGCGTGCTGGCCCGGCAGCCCGAAGACGGTGGTGGCACCGAGGGCGGTGAGGGACTCGGCGACAAGGTCGCCGCCGGTGCGGGCTTCGGGGGGCATGCTGTGGTTCGCGCCTTTCCTGGTCGAATGAGCGGCCTGGTCGAATGAGCGGCCCGGTCGGACGAGCGGCCTGGTCGGAAGAGCCGGTGCGGGGTGCCCGTCAGACAGCGGCGGGGGAGTCGCGTTCCTCCTCGGGCTGCGTCTCGCCGGCGAGACGGGCACGCCATGCGGCCAGCACGGCGGGGTCGGTCGGCCTGGTGGCCAGGCTGACCACGACGTGGGTGAGCAGCGATGCCAACAGACCGTAGTAGATGGGCTCGTTGGCGAGGATGCCCTTCCAGACCATGACGGCGACGACCGTGGTGCCGCCCACCGCCACGGCGGCCAGCGCCCCGGCCGCGGTGCCGCGCTTCCACAGCAGCCCACCCAGGATGGGCACCAGCAGCCCTCCGACCAGCAGGTTGTAGGCGACCGTCAGCGCTTCGACCACGTCGTTGAGCGCGATGGATATCACCACGACCGCCGCTCCCATGACCAGGATGAAGACGCGGTTGCCGCGCACCTCGTCGTGGGCGTCGTCCCGTGTGCTGCCTTGCGGGCCGCCGGTCCCGGCGGCCTTCGCGGCCGTGCGGCGCAGCCGCGTCCAGATGTCGTTGTTGGCAACCGTCGCGCATGCGATCAGCGCACCGGAGGAGGTGGACATGACCGCCGACAGCGCCGCCGCCAGGACCAGCCCCTTCACGCCCACCGGCAGCGCTTCACCGACGATGGTGGCGAAGGCGGCGTCGGGGCTGTCCAGCTTCGGATAGAGCGCCTTGGTCGCCGTACCGATGACTGCGCCCGCTATCGCGTAGACGAGGCAGTAGACACCGGCGACCGCGCCGCCGTTGCGGGCGACCTTGTCGCTGCGGGCGGTGAAGACGCGCTGCCAGATGTCCTGTCCGATCAGCATGCCGAAGGAGTAGATGAGCACGTATGTGAAGACTGTCTGGACGCCGATGTTCATGGGGGAGAAGTAGCCGTCCGGCAGTTCCTGGCGCAGGCCGTCGATGCCGCCCGCCTTGTACACCGCGATCGGCAGCAGCAGAAGCAGTACGCCCACCGACTTGACCACGAACTGGGCCATGTCCGTCAGCGTGATGGACCACATGCCGCCGAGCGTGGAGTACGCGATGACGATGCCGCCGCCGAGGACGATCGCCAGTGAGCGGTCGAGGCCGAAGATGACGTCGAAGATGGTCGCGTAGGCGATCGTCGAGGTGACCGCGAGCATCAGCGTGTACGCCCACATCACCAGCCCCGAGATCACCGCGGACGAACCGCCGTAGCGCAGGTCGAGCATCTGGCTGACCGTGTAGACCTTCAGCCGGGAGATGCGGGCGGAGAAGAACAGGCTGAGTGCCAGCAGCCCGAACCCGATGGTGAACACCAGCCAGGCGCCCGACAGTCCGTACTGGTAGCCCAGCCCCACGCCTCCGATCGTCGAGGCGCCGCCCAGCACGATGGCGGCCATCGTGCCGGAGTAGAGGGTGGGGCCGAGGCGCCGCCCGGCGACGAGGAAGTCGCTCTTGGACTTGGCACGGCGCATCCCCCACCAGCCGACCGCGAGCATGCCCGCGAGATACATGATGATCACTGCGTAGTCGACGGCCATGGGGTGCTCCTCGTGCCGAGCGGGGGTGGGGAGGGGGACGCGGGAGGCGGAGGGGTTCGAGCGGTGAGCCTAGGTGTCGTCAAGACGGCCAGGAAGTGTACGTTTCATCCACCGATGCATGCCTCGAATGTATGAACCGTCCATGGGGTGCCTGTGCAGGAGCTGGTTCCGCCCACCGTCCCGGTCCCGCTGACCGTTCTCACGGACGACCGGGGGCTCGGCCTGCGCCAGGTCGCGGGCCCGGCGCACCGGGAGACGGCCGTGTACGCGGTGCACACGAGTGAGATGGCCGATCCGCTGCCGTACCTGCTCGGCGGGGAGCTGCTGCTGAGCGCGGGAGTGCACTGCCCGGCCGTCCCCGACGAGGGCGACGACGACGGCGGCAGCGACGGCGACGCGTCGGAGGACCCCGCGCGGGACCCGGCCGGCGAGCACTGGGAGCGCTATGTGAGCCGCTCCGTCGAGGCGGGCGCGGCGGCGCTCGGTTTCGGCATCGCCCCCGTGCACGACCGGGTACCGGCTGCGCTGGTCTCCGCCTGCGACCGGCTGGGACTGCCGCTGCTAGAGGTCCCGAGGGACACGCCGTTCACCGCAGTCGCGCGTGCGGTCTGGCAGGCGATCACCCACCGCCGCCATCAGGCGCTGCGCAGGCTGAGCGAGGCACAGCAGACGCTCGCCGCGGTCGCCGCCGGGCCGCACCCCGTCACGGCGGTGCTCGGACAGCTGGCGCAGCGGCTCGACGCATGGGCCGTGCTGCTGGGCCCGGACGGGAGGGAGCTGGCCGGCGCGGGCAGTGTGCCGCCGCCGGAGGCGCGCGCGGAACTCGCCTCGCTCGCCGGCCTGCTGCGGCCTGGGCCCTCCTCCGCCGCGGCAGCCGTGGGCGAACGCCACCTCAGCGTCTACGGACTGGGCGGGAGGGAGCCGCTGGCCCTCGGACTGTGCGCACCGCACCGGGACAGCATCGACGGTTCCATCGCGACGGTCGCGGTCGTGCTGCTCTCGCTGCTCACCGAGCGGCGCGCCGCCGCCCTGGAGGAACAGCGCTCGGCCGCGCTCGTACGGCTGATGCTGGGCGCTCCCGCCGGGGAGGCGGCAGCGCTGCTGGACGGTGACGCGGAGGGCTGGGCCGTGGTGCACGGGAGGCGCCGCGTACGCGCGGGGCGTGGGGGCGCGGGGACGGACGGGCGCGAGGGCGACGACCCGTTCACGACGGCTGCGCTCGCGGCCGGTCTGGGCACCACGCTCATCGACCTCTCGGGCGACGAACTGCGCGCGCTGGTGCCGGTTCCCGCCGCTGTGGAGGCTGTGGAGGCTGTGGAGAAGGCCCCGGCGGCCCCCGCCGCACCGGCCCCGGCAGCGCAGGTCGAGGCAGCGCGGGTCGAGGCACAGCCTGGCTGGACCCTCGGAGTGAGCAGTCCCGTGCCCGCAGGGGAACTGGGCCGAGGCGACGCCGAAGCCGCGCGCGCCCTGCGCCGCGCCGTCGCGGAGAGGCGCCGGCTGGTGCGGCAGCGCGACGGGGAGGTGGCCGGCCTGGCCTCACTGGTGGCGCCCGACGAGGGGCGCGCGCTGGCCCGCGCCCGGCTCGCGCCGCTCGACGGCCGTCCCGAGCTGCTGGAGACGCTGCGCATGTGGCTGTCACTGAACGGCAGTTGGGACCGGACGGCGGTGGCGCTGGAGGTCCACCGCAACACCGTCCGGCAGCGCATCGCCCGTGCCGGCCAGCTGCTCGGTCAGGAGCTGTCCGAGCAGGACGTGCGCATGGAGCTGTGGTTCGCCCTCAAGTGGTGCTGAGGGAGTCCGGAGCGCTCACAGCTTCTTCCATGCCTCGGTCAGCACCGAGCGCAGGATCTGCTCGGCCTCGTCGAAGACCTCCTGCCCGGAGATCAGCGGTGGCGCCAGCTGGACGACCGGGTCGCCGCGGTCGTCGGCACGGCAGTAGAGCCCGGCCTCGAAGAGGGCCTTGGAGAGGAAGCCGTACAGGATCCGCTCCGACTCCTCGTCGGTGAAGGTCTCCTTGGTGGCCTTGTCCTTGACGAGTTCGATGCCGTAGAAGAAGCCGTTGCCGCGCACGTCGCCGACGATCGGCATGTCGAGCAGCTTGCTGAGCGTCGCGTGGAAGGCGCCCTCGTGGTCCAGCACGTGCTGGTTGAGTCCCTCGCGTTCGAAGATGTCGAGGTTGGCGAGCGCCACCGCCGCCGAGACAGGGTGGCCGCCGAAGGTGTAGCCGTGCAGGAAGGTGTTGTCGCCCTTCCAGAACGGTTCGGCGAGGCGGTCGGAGATGACGGCGGCGCCGATCGGCGAGTAGCCGGACGTCATCCCCTTGGCGCAGGTGATGATGTCGGGCACGTAGCCGAACTTGTCGCAGGCGAACAGGGTGCCCAGGCGCCCGAAGGCGCAGATGACCTCGTCCGAGACGAGCAGCACGCCGTACTGGTCGCAGATCTCCCGTACACGCTGGAAGTAGCCGGGGGGAGGCGGGAAGCAGCCGCCCGCGTTCTGCACGGGCTCCAGGAAGACGGCGGCAACGGTCTCCGGTCCTTCGAAGAGGATCTGCTGCTCGATCTGGTCGGCGGCCCAGCGGCCGAACGCCTCCGGGTCGTCACCGTGCACCGGCGCCCGGTAGATGTTGGTGTTCGGCACCTTGTACGCGCCCGGCACGAGCGGCTCGAAGGGGGACTTGAGGCCGGTCAGGCCGGTGATGGACAGCGCTCCGTGCGGGGTGCCGTGGTAGGCGACGGCGCGGGAGATGACCTTGTACTTGCCGGGGTTGCCGGTGAGCTTGTGGTACTGCTTGGCCAGCTTCCAGGCCGTCTCGACGGCCTCACCGCCGCCGCTGGTGAAGAACACCTTGTTCAGGTCGCCGGGGGCGTGGTGCGCCAGCCGTTCGGCGAGTTCGACGGCCCTGGGGTGGGCGTAGGACCAGATCGGGAAGAAACCCAGGTCCTGCGCCTGCTTGTTGGCGGCCTCGGCCAACTCGGCGCGTCCGTGCCCGGCCTGGACGACGAAGAGTCCGGAGAGGCCGTCGAGGTAGCGCTTGCCGTCCGTGTCGTAGATGTGGGTGCCCTCGCCGCGGACGATGGTGGGGACGGGCGCGTTCTCGTACGACGACATGCGGGTGAAGTGCATCCACAGGTGGTCGTACGCGGTCTTGGAGAGGTCCTTGCTCACGGTTATCGAGTTCCCCAGGTGTAGGTCTGCTTGCGCAGCTTGAGGTAGACGAAGCTCTCGGTGGAGCGCACGCCGGGCAGTGAGCGGATGCGCTTGGTGATCATTTCGAGCAGGTGTTCGTCGTCCTGGCAGACGATCTCCACGAGGAGATCGAACGAACCGGCGGTGATGACCACGTAGTCGACCTCGTCGATCTCGGCGAGGGCGTCGGCCACGCCCTCGAGGTCGCCCTCGACGTTGATGCCCACCATCGCCTGCCGCAGGAAGCCGACGGTGAGAGGATCGGTCACGGCGACGATCTGCATGACACCTTGGTCCTGGAGCTTCTGGACGCGCTGCCGTACGGCCGCTTCGGACAGGCCCACTGCCTTGCCGATCGCGGCGTACGGGCGGCGGCCGTCCTCCTGGAGCTGTTCGATGATCGCCAGCGATACATCGTCAAGCGAACGGATGCCGTTTGTCTTCTTCGCGTCTCGGGCCACGCACGACACTGTGCATGAGACCTCCTCCGCATTGCAACCCATATGCAATGTAATCCGAAGCGAAAAGAACCTACGGGAACAGAATTCGTCGTCCTGGGTGTGGTGGTGTATCGAAAGCGTTGCGGTGCTGGTTAGGCTGGCGGTCTCACCCAATGGACAACTCAGCAGGAGGGTGCCAAGTGACCACCGAGCTGCGTCGGCTGCGCAACTACATCGACGGGGAGTTCCGGGACGCCGCTGACGGCCGTACCACCGACGTGGTCAACCCGGCCACGGGCGAGGTGTACGCCACGGCCCCGCTTTCCGCCTCCGCCGACGTCGACGCCGCGATGGCCGCCGCCGAGAAGGCGTTCCCGGCCTGGCGAGACGCCACCCCGGCCGCACGGCAGAAGGCGATCCTGAAGATCGCCGACGTTCTGGAGGCGCGCGCCGAGGAATTCCTGGCCGCCGAGTGCGAGAACTGCGGCAAGCCCCTTGAGCTGACCCGGCAGGAGGAACTGCCGATGATGCTCGACCAGATCCGCTTCTTCGCCGGAGCGGCACGGATGCTGGAGGGCAAGTCCGCCGGCGAGTACATGGAGGGGCTGACCTCCTACGTACGCCGTGAACCGGTCGGCGTCTGCGCGCAGGTCGCGCCCTGGAACTACCCGGCGATGATGGCCGTGTGGAAGTTCGCGCCCGCGCTGGCCGCCGGCAACACGGTCGTACTCAAGCCGTCCGACACCACGCCCGCCTCCGCGGTGTTCATGGCCGAGGTCATCGGCGAGATCCTGCCCAAGGGCGTCTTCAACGTCGTCTGCGGCGACCGTGACACCGGACGTCTCATGGTCGAGCACAGGACCCCCGCGATGGCCTCCATCACCGGGTCCGTGCGGGCGGGCACGGAGGTCGCGGGCAGTGCGGCGAAGGACCTCAAGCGCGTCCACCTCGAACTCGGCGGCAAGGCACCCTGTGTCGTCTTCGACGACGCCGACATCCCCGGCGCCGTCGAGGGCATCCGCGACGGCGGCTTCTTCAACGCCGGACAGGACTGCACCGCCGCGACCCGCGTGCTCGTGCAGGAGGGCGTGTACGACCAGTTCGTGGCCGCGCTGGCCAAGGCCGCGGCAGAGGTGAAGACCGGTGACCTCAGCGACGAGGACTGCTTCTACGGGCCGCTGAACAACCCGGCGCACCTGGAGAAGGTGTCCGGCTTCATCGAGCGCCTCCCCGCGCACGCCAAGGTCGAGTCCGGCGGCGAACGCGTCGGCGACAAGGGCTACTTCTACGCGCCGACCGTCGTCTCCGGACTCCGTCAGGACGACGAGATCATCCAGAACGAGGTCTTCGGACCGGTGATCACGGTCCAGAAGTTCTCGGACGAGGAGCAGGCCGTCGCGTGGGCCAACGGCGTCGAGTACGCGCTGGCCTCGTCGGTCTGGACGACCGACCACGGCCGTGCCATGCGGATGTCGCGGGTCCTCGACTTCGGCTGCGTGTGGATCAACACCCACATCCCGCTGGTCGCGGAGATGCCGCACGGCGGGTTCAAGAAGTCGGGCTACGGGAAGGACCTCTCGGCTTACGGCCTGGAGGACTACACCCGCGTCAAGCACGTGATGACGGCCCTGTGACGCCGTAGGCCCGCGAAGCCGCCGAAGGGCCCCTCGAATCCGCCGAGCGCACGGGGCCCTTCGGCGCGACCGGCCTCACCGGTGGGCCGCCGGTCCCCTGCCCGGGAAGCGCGGCGGCCTCGGCTCAGGCGGCGGACCAGTCGGCGTTGGCGCCGCAGACCACCAGGCACGGCAGCTCGCCCGGTACGCGTCCTGCCAGCCAGGCGGCGAACGGGAGAGCGGCCGCGGGTTCCACGGCGACCCGGCACTCCTCCCAGAGCCGGTCGCGGGCACGCAGGATCTGCTCGTCGCTGACGAGGACCGGCGTCACCCCGTGTTCCCTCAGTACGCCGAGGGGGACCTCCCCCGCCGATGTCGCCCCTGTCGCGGACGCGGCGACGGAATCCGCAGGGGAATCCACCGGCCGCCCGGCGGCGAGCGCGTCGTGCAGACAGCGGCAGTGTTCCGGCTCGACCCCCACCACGCGGCGTCCGCCGCCCCCGAGAGCCACTCCGGCAGCCAGGCCGCCACCGCCCACGGCGACCACGATCGCGTCGGCGTCGGGTGCGTCCGCCACCACCTCCGCGGCGACGGTTCCCTGGCCGGCGACCACGGCCGGATCGTCGTAGGGGTGCAGGAACCGCCGTCCCGGCGCGGCCGCACTCGCGGCGGCTGCGGAGGCGGCCTCGGCGAAGCTCGCGCCGTGCTTGACGAGCCGCGCTCCGCGGGCCTCGATGCGCCGCGCTTTCGCGGCCGGCACCGACTCCGGTACGTGAACCGTCGCCTCGACGCCCAGCAGTGACGCCGCAGTCGCCACCGCGAGTCCGTGGTTTCCGCCGGAGGCGGCGACGACGTGCTCGTCCTGCGGTCCGGTGAGCATGGCGTTGAGCGCGCCGCGCAGCTTGAACGAGCCGCTGAGCTGGAGATGCTCCAGCTTCAGCAGCAGGCGCCGCCCGTCGATCTCCAGGTCGAGGAGCGGCGTGCGGCGTACATGGGGCCGGATCCGTTCGGCGGCCGTACGGACGTCGTGGGGCGAGAGCGCCGGGAGAGTGCTGTTCATGTGCCCATGCTCCGCGCCCGGGGCCGTAAGGACCAGCAACACCTGATGACCTGCGTTAAGCAGCGCTTACGATGCTCCCATGACGAGGGAGCTGGACATCAACCGGTTGCGCGCCCTCGTGGAGGTGGCGCACGCCGGGTCGATCGCGGAGGCAGCACGCCGGCTCGCCTTCACGCCCTCAGCGCTCTCACAGCAGATCTCGAAGCTGGAGAAGGAACTCGGCGCTCTCCTGCTGGAGCGCCGCCCGGGGGGTATGGCCCTGACGCCCGTCGGCGCCCGCCTGGTGACCCACGGGGAACGAGTGCTGGGAGAGCTCCGTGAAGCCCGCGCGGCGGTCGAGGAGGAGTTGGCGCTACAGCCGCAGCGTCTGGCTGTGGGCTGTTTCGCCACCGCGGGCCAGGTCCTCGTGCCCAGGGCTCTCGCGGCCCTTCGACGACGCTACCCTGCTGCCGAGTTGTCCCTCGTCGACATCGAACCGCCGGGAGGGTACGGACTGGTCTCCTCCGGAGACCTCGACGTGCTCATCACGCATCGCTATCCGGGGGTGCCCTCGACGCCGCACCCGGGCCTGGGCAGGCGGCCCCTGTTCGAGGACGCGCTCCGGCTCGTACTGCCGGAGGACCACCGGCTGGCCTCCCGCCCGCCGCGGCGTGGCGTGAGTCTCGCGGGACTCGGCGGCGAGGTGTGGATCTCCGGCGCCCAGGGCGTCCCGAACCGCACGTGCCTGGACACGCTCGCCGGTGAGGCCGGGATCGAGGCCCGCGTGGCCTACGAGTCGGCCGACTATCACGCCGTACTGGCCCTCGTGGCGGCCGGGCTGGGGATCGCGCTCGTCCCCGCCGGTGTCCTCGCCGGGCCCGTGAGCGGGCGGATCTCGGTGCGGAGGCTGAGCGGTACGGCGCCCGTCCGCGAGATCTGTCTCGTGCACCGGCGGCGGCCGGCCGCGCTGGTACGGGAGTTCACGGTCTTCCTCGAGGCCGCGGCCGGCGACATCAGCGGGGCCGGGAACGTCCGTCCGTAGCGGCAGCGTGGTGTGTGCCGCCGTGCTCCGCCCGGTTGGGGCCGTCTCGTTACACGCGCGGCTTGAGGGCGGTATCTGCCTGGTGGTTGTCTGAGCCGGACACACCCGTACGCACTCGGAAACGGAGCCCTCGTGCTCATCTTCGGCACCTCGACCAAGATGCATCAGCTCGCCATGCTGAACCTGCTGTGCAGCTTCTGCGGCAACCCTGCGGCTCACTCCTTGCGCAAGCGGGTCACCAAGTTCTCGCTCTTCTTCATCCCGCTGTTCCCGGTCGCGCCGGCGAAGCACTACCTGCAGTGCACCTTCTGCGGCGGGGCGAGTGAGATAACCAAGGAGAACGCGGACCAGCTCCTCGTCCACGGCGGCGGGCAGCCGCAGCCCGGCGGCGCGCCCCAGCAGGGCCACGGTGCCCCGCAGCAGGGTTACGGGCAGGTGCCGCAGCAGGGCAACCCGTTCTCCGGGCAGCAGCAGCCGCCCCAGAACCCCTACCAGTCCTGACGGCCGCTCCCACGGGGTCCGGCGACGGCGGCGGCCGCCGCGGACGGGCTCACCGGCGGGCGGAGGGGGCTGCGCGGACGCGGGTGCGCAGAGGTGAGCGAGCAGACGTGACCGGCGCCCAGGGCGTCCGGTCACGTCCGTGCTCGGTTCAGGACCGCTGTCCCCAGGCCGTGAGGTAGGCGTCGATCTCCGCGTTCAGAGTCCGCTTGGCGGGCCCGTCCATGAAGGACGCCCGTACGGCGTTCCTGGCGAGTTCCGCGATGCCGGTGGCGTCCAGGCTCAGCAGGCGGGCCGCGATGGCGTACTCGGTGTTGAGGTCGGTGCTGAACATGGGAGGGTCGTCGCTGTTGATGGTGACCAGCGCTCCGGCCTGCACCATCTCCCGTACGGGGTGCTCGTCCAGGTCCTCGACGGCGCGGGTGGCGATGTTGGAGGTGGGGCAGACCTCCAGCGGGATCTGGTGTTCCGCGAGATGCTCCATCAGCTTCGCGTCCCGTGTGGCGCTGGTGCCGTGACCGATGCGCTCGGCACGCAGGGAAGTCAGGGCGTCCCAGACGGTCTCCGGTCCGGTGGTCTCTCCCGCATGCGGCACGCTGTGCAGCCCGACGGCGATCGCGCGGTCGAAGTACGGCTTGAACTGGGGGCGGGGGACGCCGATTTCCGGGCCGCCCAGCCCGAAGGAGATCAGGCCGTCGCAGGGCATGCCGGTGGCGATGCGCGTGGTCTCCTCCGCTGCGGGCAGCCCTGCCTCACCGGGGATGTCGAAGGTCCAGCGGAGCACGACGCCGAGTTCCTTCTCGGCCGCGTGCCGTGCGTCCTCGATGGCCTCCAGGAAGGCTCCGGCGGGTATGCCGCGGCTGGTGGAGCTGAAGGGCGTGACGGTCAGCTCGGCGTAGCGGACCTGCTGGCGCGCCAGGTCGCGGGCGACCTCGTACGTCAGCAGCCGTACGTCCTCCGCGTCCCGCAGCAGGTCGACGACTGCGAGGTAGACCTCGATGAAGTGCGCGAAGTCGGTGAAGGTGAAGAAGTCCCTCAACGCCTCCGGGTCACCGGGGACCTGGGAGTCGGGGTGCCGGGCGGCGAGTTCGGCGACGATGCGCGGTGACGCGGAGCCGACGTGGTGCACGTGCAGCTCGGCTTTGGGCAGCCCGGCGATGAACGCGGTGAGGTCGGACAACGAAACCCTCCAGTCGGTGAGCGAACCGGATCATCGTATGCGGCCTGTCCCCGGTGGCGAATAGCATGGGCGCTGGACGAGGAAACCCCTGGAGGGGACACATGGCAGACGAGACCGGACAGCCTGGGCAGTCCGGAGAGGACCGGCGTGATCCGTGGGCGTCCCCCGGGAACGGGGTTCCGTTCGACAAGGGAGACAAGGGCGAGAGCGAGCAGGAGCGGCGGCGCCGGTCGGTGGCCGACCAGCCGACAATGACCTCGGGCCCCTCGGCCGCGCCTCCGCCGGTTCCGCCCGCTCCGGGGGCGGCGTCCGGCGGCGGTGGTCCCGCGCCCGGCGCGGGCTACGGCTCGGGGTACGGGCTGGCGCACGGCCGGCCCGGGGCTCAATCCCCGGGCACAGGGCAGGGATACGGCTACGGGCAGACCGGGGGGCAGCCGGCGGGAGCCCAGTTCGGGGGAGCTCAGTACGGTCAGCAGTACGGCGGGCAGCAGTACGGGCAGCAGTACGGCCAGCCGGGCGGGGGAGCCGCCTGGGGGCATCCCGCTTCGGCGCCTTCCCCGTACGGATACGGGCCGGGGCCCGGCGGGTACGGCTGGCCCGGGGCGCCGCTGCCCAACGGCAAGTCCGTGGCGGCGATGGTGATCGGCATCATCAGCCTGGTCGTCGTCTCCTCCTGCTGGGGCAGTTTCATCGGGATCATCACCTCGCCCGTGGCGCTGGGTCTGGGACTCTCGGCGCGGCGTGCCGCCGACCGCGGTGAGCTGGGCGGGCGCGGCCAGGCGGTCGCGGGCTTCGTGATGGGGATCGTGGGGACGGTCCTCTCGGCGATCATCGTGACGGTCATCGTGCTGATGTTCACCGTCTTCCAGGACGACCTGGAGGAATCTGACACCGAGTACGGAGGCGGCTCTTCCGTCGACGCGCGGGGCGGTGTCACGCTCGTCGCGCATGCCACTGCGGATAGTGGTGCCTGAACCTCTGGTGGATGCAGATTCCGTGGCTTAACCAAATGGCAACGACGGAATCCCTTGTTGAATCGGGCTCCTCCTGCCAGGATCGGCGTTCAACACCGGCTGACGCCACATCGCCGCAGGCAGGAGAGCCCGATGGTCCAGCGCTTCGACGTGTCCTCGCGCTACGCGGCGGGTGCGCAGTTCACCGAGGGCCGGCTCGGGAGGGGAAGCTCCTCGCACACGCACGCGATCGTCGACCCGGCCACGGGCGGGACCGTCCTCAGCTACGAACTCGCGGGCACCGCCGACGTGGACAGGGCAGTCGGTGCCGCGCGGCGCGCCCTGCCCGGATGGGCCGGCGCCACCCCGGGTGAACGCTCCGACGCGATGCACCGCTGGGCCGCGGTGCTGCGTGAGCGCACGCAGGACTTCGTGTACGCCGAGTCGCTCCAGTGCGGCAAACCGCTGAAGTTGTCCGAGGAGTTCGACGTCCCGGGCTCCTTCGACAACGTCTCCTTCTTCGCGGGTGCCGCGCGCTCGCTCCCGGGTGTCGCCGCGGGCGAGTACAGCGGCGACCACACCTCGTACGTGCGCCGTGAACCGCTCGGCGTCATAGGCTCCGTGGCCCCCTGGAACTATCCGCTGCAGATGGCCGCCTGGAAGATCCTCCCGGCCGTCGCCGCCGGCAACACCGTCGTTCTCAAACCCTCCGAACTCACCCCGCTGACGTCCCTGATGTTCGCGGAGGCAGCCCGCGACGCGGGCATCCCGGACGGCGTCGTCAACATCGTCTCCGGCGCCGGCCGCGAGGCCGGCGAGGCCCTGGTGGGCCACCCGTCCGTCGCCATGACCTCCTTCACCGGGTCGACGGCCGTCGGCAAGCGGGTCGCCGAGATCGCGACCGGCACGGTCAAGCGGCTGCATCTGGAACTGGGCGGCAAGGCCCCGTTCGTCGTCTTCGACGACGCCGACCTGACGGCCGCCGTGCACGGTGCGGTGGCCGGCGCGCTGATCAACTCCGGCCAGGACTGCACGGCTGCGACCCGCGCCTACGTACAGCGGCCGCTGTACGAGGACTTCGTGGGCGGTGTGGCCGACCTGATGCGGGAGGTCCGCGTCGGGGACCCCTTCGCGCCCGGCACCGACCTGGGCCCTCTCATCTCGCACGCGCACCGTGACCGCGTCGCCGGGTTCGTCGAACGGGCCCGCTCCTGCGCCCGTGTCGTCACCGGCGGTCAGGCGCCGGGGGGCGAGCTGGCGAAGGGCGCGTACTACCTGCCCACGCTCGTCACCGACGTGCCGCAGGACGCCGAGATCGTCCAGCAGGAGGTCTTCGGTCCCGTGCTGTGCGTCCTGCCCTTCGACAGCGACGACGAGGGCCTCGCCCTCGCCAACGACACCCCCTACGGGCTCGCCGCCTCGGCCTGGAGCCGGGACGTCTTCCGTACGGGCCGCGCCGAACGTGAGATCCAGGCGGGCTGCGTCTGGATCAACGACCACATCCCCATCATCAGCGAGATGCCGCACGGCGGATACAAGGCATCCGGCTACGGCAAGGACATGTCCGCCTACTCCTTCGAGGAGTACACGCAGCTCAAGCACGTCATGTACGACACCACGGGCAAGGCGCGCAAGGACTGGCACCGCACCGTCTTCGGTGACCGCTGACCCCCGCCCGTCCCGCTCCGCCCTGCCCGGTCCCCGCTCCGCCCGTACCGCACCCGCACCTCCTTCCCTGTCCCTTCACCGGAAGGCAGCCACCGATGGACCTGGACCCGCAGCTCTACGAAGGCATGCCCGACCCCGTGCGCAAGGCATGGGAGCGGAGCCTGACCAGTGGACGCGCAGCCATGAGCCGCCGCCGCCTGCTGAGCCTGGGCTCCCTCGCCGCGGGCGGGGCCGCCCTCACCGCCTGCGGCATCCCGCCCGCGGAGGGCAGCCGCGGCGACGATCCCGAGGACAACCCCGACTACTCCAAGAAGGAGCGCGTCCTCAACTTCGCCAACTGGCCCCTCTACATCGACGTCGACGACAAGAACAAGAAGAAGCGCCCCACCCTGGACCGCTTCCAGCGCGAGAGCGGCATCAAGGTCAAGTACGTCGAGGACATCAACGACAACAGTGAGTTCTACGGCAAGATCAAGCCGCAGCTCGCCGCCGGCCAGGACACCGGACGCGACCTGATCTGCCTCTCCGACTGGATGGCCGGTCGCATCATCCGCCAGGGCTGGGCCCAGCGCCTGGACCCCGCGCGCCTCCCCAACGCGGTGGCCAACCTGGAGGACCGCTTCCGTACGGCCGCACACGACCCCGGCCGCCAGTACAGCTACCCATGGGCGGGAACGGCCTGCGTCGTGGCGTACAACAAGAAGGCCACCAACGGGAGGAAGGTCACCAGCGTCTCCCAGCTCCTGGAGGACGAATCGCTCAAGGGCCGGGTCTCGATGCTCACCGAGATGACCGACACCATGGGTCTGACGATGCTGGACACCGGCGTGAACCCGCAGAAGTTCACCGAGGACGACTTCGACAAGGTCCTCGCCCGGGTGCAGAAGGCCGTCGACCGCAAGCAGCTGAGGCGCTTCAGCGGCAACGACTACCTCGACGAGCTCAACTCCGGTGACATCGCCGCCTGTCTGGCCTGGGCCGGGGACATCGTGCAGCTCAAGCTCGACAACCCGGACGTGGAGTTCTCGCTCCCCGAGAGCGGCTACCTCTTCGGCACGGACGACCTGCTCGTCCCCGCCAAGGCCCGCCACCAGGCCAACGCCGAGGCGCTGATCGACTTCTACTACCAGCCCGAGGAAGCCGCCGAGCTGGCCGCCTGGGTCAACTACATCTGCCCGGTCTCCGGCGCCAAGGCGGAGATGGAGAAGATCGACAAGGACATCGCCGAGGACCCGCTGATCTTCCCCGACGCGGGGACCATCGAACGGGGACGCAACTTCCGGCCCATGGCCGACAAGGAACACGCCCGCTACGAGAACAAGTTCGCCAAGCTCATCGGCGCATAGGCGAGGGACGCCATGACGATCACGCTCTCCTCAGTCAGCAAGGTCTTCGGCGACTTCACCGCCGTGCACCCGCTGGACCTCACCATCCCCGAGGGCTCCTTCTTCGCCCTGCTCGGCGCCTCCGGCTGCGGCAAGACCACGACGCTGCGCATGATCGCCGGTCTGGAGGAGCCCTCGGGCGGCAGTATCCGCCTCGGGGACGAGGACATCACCTCACTGCCGCCGCACAAGCGTCCCGTGAACACCGTCTTCCAGAACTACGCCCTCTTCCCGCACCTCGACGTCTCGGAGAACGTCGCCTTCGGACTGCGCCGCCGCGGCATCACCTCGGTGCACAAGCAGGTCGAGGAGACACTGGAACTGGTCGAACTGGGCCCGCTCGCCCGCCGCAAGCCCCGCCAGCTCTCCGGCGGCCAGCAGCAACGCGTCGCGCTCGCACGGGCGCTGATCAACCGGCCTCAGGTGCTCCTGCTGGACGAGCCGCTGGGCGCCCTCGACCTCAAACTGCGCCGCCAGATGCAGCTCGAACTCAAGCGCATCCAGACGGAGGTCGGGATCACCTTCGTCCACGTCACGCACGACCAGGAGGAGGCCATGACGATGGCCGACACCGTGGCCGTGATGAACGCCGGCCGCGTCGAGCAACTGGGCGCGCCCGACGAGCTGTACGAGAACCCCCGCTCCACCTTCGTCGCCAACTTCCTGGGCACCTCCAACCTCGTCGAGGCGGAGATCACCGCCGTCGAGGACGGCGAACTGCGGCTGAAGGCCGTCGGCGCCGACACCGTCCTGCGGCTGCCCGCCCAGCGGTGCGCCGTGGCGGAACCCCGGGCGGGCGGCAAGGTCCTGGTGGGTGTGCGCCCTGAGAAGATCTCCCTCGTCCACGCCGACGACAGCGCGACCTCTGACGCCACCGGAGCGATCCCGGAGGGCAGCAACCTGCTGACCGGACGCATACGCGACGCCGGCTATCTCGGCGTCTCCCTCCAGTACGTCGTCGACAGCCCCGTCTGCTCCGAGTTCAGCGTCTACGAGCAGAACGTCGAACGGGACGCCCGGCTGGTACCGGGCGCCGAAGTCGTACTGCACTGGCGGCCCTCGCACACCTTCGCCCTCGACGCGGCGCAGGACGCGGAGGCCGGAACGGTGGAGGAGGCCCTGTGACCGCCCCCGCCGCCCCCGCCTCCGCCGGTGCGGCACCGCCCTCGAAGCAGCCGTCCCCGGAAACCGGCTCCTCCGGGGACGGCCGGGGGGCCCGCCCCCGCCGCCGCTTCACCCCGTACTGGCTGCTGCTGCCGGCCGGGCTGTGGCTCGCCGTCTTCTTCGTCGCGCCGTTCTTCTACCAGGCGTCGACATCCGTACAGAGCGGTTCACTCGAAGAGGGGTTCCGTGTCACCTGGGACTTCTCCAACTACTCCGACGCGCTGGCCACTTACGGCGAGCACTTCCTGCGTTCGTTCCTCTACGCCGCCGTCGCCACCCTGCTCTGTCTGGTCATCGGCTACCCGCTGGCGTATCTGATCGCCTTCCGTGCCGGCCGCTGGCGGCCCCTGCTGCTGGTGATGGTGATCGCCCCGTTCTTCACCAGCTTCCTCATCCGCACCCTCGCCTGGAAGACGATCCTCTCCGACTCGGGCCCGGTGGTCGGGGTGCTGGAGACGCTGCACGTACTGGACGTCACGAGCTGGCTCGGACTCACGGGGGACGAGCGCCTGCTGGCGACACCGCTGGCCGTGGTGTGCGGACTGACGTACAACTTCCTGCCGTTCATGATCCTGCCGCTCTACAGCTCCCTGGAGCGGATCGACCCGTCACTGCACGAGGCGGCCCGCGACCTGTACGCCAGGCCGGCCACCGTCTTCCGCAAGGTGACCTTCCCCCTCTCCCTGCCCGGGGTGGTCGCCGGGACCCTGCTCACCTTCATCCCCGCCTCCGGTGACTACATCAACGCCCAGCTGCTCGGGTCGCCGAACACGCAGATGATCGGCAACGCGATCCAGAAGCAGTTCCTCAACGTCCTCGACTACCCCGCTGCCGCTGCCATGTCCTTCATCCTCATGGCGATCATCCTGCTCGTGGTCACCGTCTACATGCGCCGGGCGGGAACGGAGGAACTGGTCTGATGGCTGCCCACTCGCCCGCTCCCGCCCCGCTGCGCTGGCTGCGCCGCAACGCGGTCGTCCTCGCGGGACTGTCCGCGCTCGCGTATCTGCTGCTGCCGAACGCCGTGGTGATGCTCTTCTCCTTCAACAAGCCCGCCGGACGCTTCAACTACGAATGGCGTGCCTTCTCCACCGACGCGTGGACCGACCCCTGCGGCGTCGCCGACATGTGCTCCTCCCTCGGACTCAGCCTCCAAGTGGCGCTGGGAGCCACCCTCTTCGCCACGGCCTTCGGCACGTTCGCCGCCTTCGCGCTGGCCCGCTACCGCTTCCGCGGGAAGGGCACGGGCAATGCGCTGATCTTCCTGCCGATGGCCATGCCCGAGGTCGTCATGGGCGCCTCCCTGGGGACGCTCTTCCTCAACACCCGTGTCGGATTCGGCTTCGTCACCATCCTGATCGCGCACATCATGTTCTGCCTGAGCTTCGTGGTCGTCGCGGTCAAGGCACGGGTGATGAGCATGGACCCGCGTCTGGAGGAGGCGGCCCGCGACCTGTACGCCGGGCCGCTGCAGACGTTCCTGAGGGTGACGCTGCCGCTGGCCGCGCCGGGGATCGCGGCGGGAGCGATGCTCAGCTTCGCGCTGTCCTTCGACGACTTCATCATCACGCAGTTCAACGCCGGGCCCTCCACGGTCACTTTCCCGATGTTCGTCTGGGGAGCCGCGCAGCGGGGAGTCCCCGTGCAGGTGAACGTGATCGGGACGGCGATGTTCCTCATCGCTGTCGCCATCGTGCTCGGCAGCCAGATCACCGCCGCCCGGCGAAGGAGGGTGCGATGAGTGCGCGGGCGCGCTCCCGCTCCGGGAACGCCGCCGGCGAGGCCGTACGGGCACTGGCCGGTGCCAGGCCGGTGCCGTTCTGGCTGGACGACCCGGACCACCGTCCGCGTGCCCTGCCCGCCCTGACGGGTGAGGAGGAGTGCGACCTGCTCGTCGTGGGCGGCGGATACAGCGGCCTGTGGACCGCCCTTGTCGCGAAGGAGCGCGACCCGGGCCGCGACGTGGTGCTCGTGGAGGCCAAGGAGGTCGGATGGGCCGCCTCGGGACGTAACGGAGGCTTCTGCGACGCCTCCCTCACCCACGGCTTCCCGAACGGGCTCGCCCGCTGGCCCGAGGAGATCGCCACCCTCGAACGTCTCGGGCTCCGCAACCTGGACGCCATCCAGGAGGCCGTCGAACGTTACGGCATCGACTGCGACTTCGAGCGTACCGGCGAGATCGGCGTGGCCACCGAGCCGCATCAGGTGACCGAACTGCGCGAGGCAGCCGAACAGGAAAGACAGTTCGGACTCACCGGACGGGAGGGGCGGGACGGTGACGCCTCCGGTCAGGGCGTCGTCTTCCTGGACCGTGCGGCCCTGGGCGAACAGGTCACCTCCCCGCTCTTCCTGGCCGGACTGTGGCGGCGCCGGAGCGTGGCGATGCTCAACCCGGCACGGCTGGCCTGGGGGCTGAAGCGCGCGTGCGCCGAGGCGGGCGTGCGGCTGTACGAGAACACCCCGGCCCTTCAACTCGCCGCCGGCGACGGCACGGTGGCCGTGCGCACCCCCTACGGGCGTGTCCGCGCCCGGCACGCGGCGCTGGGCACCAACGCCTTTCCCTCCCTGCTGCGGCGGGTGCGACCGTACATCGTCCCCGTCTACGACTACGCGCTGACGAGCGAGCCGCTGAGCGAGGAGCAGCGTGCGTCGGTGGGCTGGCACAACCGGCAGGGGCTCTCCGACAGCGCCAACCACTTCCACTACTTCCGGCTCACCGCCGACAACCGCGTCCTGTGGGGCGGTTACGACGTCCTCTACCACTACGGCAGCCGGATCGCGGCGGAGTACGACCAGCGCCCGGAGACCTTCCGCAAGCTTGCCGGCCACTTCTTCGACACCTTCCCGCAGTTGGCGGGGCTCACCTTCAGCCACGCCTGGGGCGGCGTCATCGACACCTGTTCGCGCTTCTCGCCGTTCTTCGGCACGTCGCACGGCGGGCGGGTCGCCTACGCGGCCGGTTACACGGGTCTGGGCGTGGGCGCGACGCGGTTCGGTGCCGAGGTGATGCTCGATCTGCTCGCGGGTGAACGTACGGAGCGCACGGAGTTGGAGATGGTGCGCAGGAAGCCTCTGCCGTTCCCGCCCGAGCCGTTGCGCTGGGCCGGTATCGCACTCACTCAGCGGGCGCTGGCGCGGGCGGACGCCCGCGGCGGGCGGCGCGGTCCGTGGCTGAAGGCCATGGACGCCACGGGCATGGGTTTCGACAGCTGACCCCTGCGCCGTTGTGCGCCTGAGCCCCGGGTCACCCGCGGCACGGCCGTTTCGGGCTGCGCCGCCGGGCCGAGGAGTCCGGAGGAGGTGCATGCCGAAGGCTCCTCCGGACGACAGCGGTCGCCGCCGCCATCAGCACCCACCCCAGACACAGGCTCGCCACCACGTCCAGCGGCCAGTGATATCCCCGCCACACCAGGCCCGCGCCGCACAGCAGCGTCAGCAGCGCCGCGGCGGCCGGCAGCGGCCAGTACGGAGGCCGCCGTACCGACAGCGTCAGCAGCAGCGCCGCACCGCCGAAGGCGACCGCCGCCGTGGCGGTGTGCCCCGAGGGGTAGTAGTTGGTTCCCCCGAACGGGCCCGGCCTGCCCAGCGACACCTTGAGCAGGGGAACGATCACGGCCACGCATCCCATCGCCCCCAGCGCGCACAACGGCGGCAGCCAGCGGCGCACACCCCTGGACGTTGCGGAAGCCGCGGCGTGTCCCGCCGCGGCGGCGAGCACCGGCAGTGCGACGGTCAAGTTGCCCAGGTCCGCGAGGAGTTCCGCCAAGGCGACGGGCGGGGAGGTGCTCCGGATCACCTCGCCGAGCCGGCCGTCCGCGCCCAGCAGCGGTCCGCCGGCGGCGACCTGCCAGGTGATGAGGGCGAAGACCACGCAGCACAGCGCGCACAGAGTGAGGTGGAAGGCCGACCGCCCCGGAACAGGGGGGAGAGTTCCGGAGCGGTCGTATCGACCGGCGTTCCGCGCGTCCCGGGGGGTCTGGGACGAGCGGTCCCCCGATCGGTGAGGAGCGTGCGCCAGGGCACGACCGGGCCCGTCTTGGGGAGAGACTGGCTCGGACCGGGATTCCGGAGTGGAGTTCCGGAGGACCCGGCGATTGCGAAAACCGTACGGCAGGTCAGCGGGGCCGGACAGCCGGATCACGCTCCAGCCATTCACCTCGCACACATTCTTCACGCCGGACGGTTTCCGCACCGTGCTCACAGTCCGGCCAGGGCCCCTTCCAGCACGTTCAGTCCTTCGTCGAGCAGTTCCTCGCCGATCACCAGCGGCGGCAGGAAGCGCATCACGTTGCCGTAGGTGCCGGTGGTCAGCACGAGCAGCCCGTCCTGGTGGCAGGCCTTGGCGAGCGCCGCGGTCACCTGCGGGTCGGGCTCCTTGCCGCCCGGCCGGACCAGCTCGATCGCCAGCATCGCGCCCCGGCCGCGGACGTCCCCGATGACGTCGTACTGCTCCGCAAGCTTCTGCAGGCGCGGCTTCATGATCTCCTCGATGCGCTTGGCCCGTGCGGCCAGATCCAGCTCCCGCATCGTCTCGATGGAGCCCAGGGCCGCCGCGCACGCGACCGGGTTGCCGCCGTAGGTGCCCCCGAGGCCGCCGACGTGCGCGGCGTCCATGATCTCCGCACGGCCGGTGACACCGGCCAGCGGCAGGCCCCCGGCGATCCCCTTCGCGGTGGTGATCAGGTCCGGGACGATGCCCTCGTCCTCGCAGGCGAACCACTGGCCCGTACGGCAGAAGCCGGACTGGATCTCGTCCGCGACGAAGACGATCCCGTTCTCCTTCGCGAACCGGGCGAGCCGCGGGAGGAAGCCGCGCGCCGGCTCGATGAAACCGCCCTCGCCCAGCAGGGGTTCGATGAGGATCGCCGCGACGTTCTCCGCGCCGACCTGCTTGCTGATCTGGTCGATGGCCTGGTCCGCGGCCTCCTCGGCGCAGTTGTCCGGGCCGGTCAGCCAGCGGTAGGGGTAGGCGACCGGGACGCGGTACACCTCGGGGGCGAACGGCCCGAAGCCGTGCTTGTAGGGCATGTTCTTCGAGGTGAGCGCCATCGTCAGGTTCGTACGGCCGTGGTAGCCGTGGTCGAAGACGACGATCGCCTGGCGGCGGGTGTACGTCCGGGCGATCTTGACCGCGTTCTCCACGGCCTCGGCGCCGGAGTTGAACAGGGCGCTCTTCTTGGCGTGGTCGCCGGGGGTGACGCGTGCGAGCTCTTCGCAGACCTCCACGTACGGCTCGTAGGGCGTGACCATCACACAGGTGTGGGTGTAGTCCGCGAGCTGCGCACTCGCACGGCGGACGACCGCCTCGGCGCTGTTGCCGACACCCGTCACGGCGATCCCGGAACCGAAGTCGATGAAGGAGTTGCCGTCCACGTCCTCGAGGACGCCGCCGCCCGCGCGCCTGGCGAAGACGGGCATCACCGTCCCGATGCCGTCGGCCACGGTGGCCTGCTTCCGGGCCATCAGCTCCTGGGACTTCGGTCCGGGGACGGACGTGACGAGGCGGCGCTCCTGGGGGAGGGCCGGGCCGCCGGACGGTTCCGTCATCGTGGTCATAGCACTCTCTCTCGGGACGAAGGGCTCTGCACGGTTCTTCGCAGGCTAGAGGCAGCGGCAAGCGCGAGACATGCACCGGTGCGGAGAAGTCCCCGTGTCGTGTTGGCCGCGGCGGACATAGGCGATCCGGGCTCCGGCGGGTGCCCGGTGGAGGCCGGTCCCCGCCGCGCGGATCGCCCCGCGAACCCGTCCCGGCACACGGTGCGGCCGCCGTCCGCGGCGGCCACGCGCACGCGGTCACACGGATCGGACCCGCCGGGACGGGTCAACTGCCTCCGCCGACGGCTAGATTGGGTCCGGGAGCGGAAACGCTAGGGCCAGGCAGGGGTAGAGGCAGTACATGGACATGGAGTCTCCGCACCGGAGGCAGGGTGCGGACAGCGCGTACGGCCCCGGGGATGTGCCGGCACAGGCACCCGCCGACGGGGGCGGGGGGCGGCCGCACGCCGGAGGGCCGCACGCCGCGGCATCGCACAAGGGGGACGACGCCCGGGCGTCCGGGGGAGAGCCGTACCCCGGGGCGCGGGCCCCCGGGGAGCAGGGCCCTCGGGAGCGTGGGCCCAAGGATCCGCCGCCGCCCCCGGCCGTACCGCCGCGGCCCGAGCGTGCGCCCCGGCCGGGTCCGTCCCTCGCCGACTGGCTGCGCACGCCGCGTCCCGAGGCGCAGCCGGGAATCTGGCGGTACGGACACCGGCCACGGCCTCCGGAGGACCCCGACCGCATCCCCGCGCGCCAGCTGGTCAGCGGCGCCCTCGTCTCCTTCCTGATCGGCTGGCTGCTGTGGTCGCTGCTGTACAACGGCTACCTCGGCGACTTCTGGATCTGGCCGCTGCTGGCGCTGACCCCCGAGTCGTGGCGCTCCGCCGGCGGCGACCAGATGATCTTCGTCTGGCTGAGCTACCTCTACTACGCGCTCGTCCTCGGCGGCCTCGCCGTCGTCTTCGGACGGCTGGGCCGCTGGCCCGAGGTGGGCGCCAGGGCGTGGGCCCGCCTTACCGGCTCGGCCGCACGGCGGAAGGCCGCGGACGGGCGAGGTGAGGCGGAGGCCGCCCGGCCCGTCCCGCCGCCCGACCCCCGCGCCGACCCCGTCGAATGGCCCGAACTGCGTGGCAGCGGCGCCACCGAGGCCGCCGACCGGCTCGCCGAGGAGGTGCGCGGCGGACGGATGAGCGACGTCGACCACGCCCGTATCCAGCGCGCGTGGGAATCCGTACGGGCCCGTCCGGGACGGCTGGCCACCTTCGTCGACACCGTCCGCGCACAGGGCGCGGCAGCCTGCGCGCATCCTTCGGGCCGCCGGGATCTGCCCCACCGCGCCGCCCGTCACGACCTGCGCCTGCGCCAGGTACGCATCGGCACCGCCGCCGACAGCGAGCGCAATCCGCATCACTACCGCGGCGCCGGAGTGGCGCTGGAGCCGTCCCTGCTGGGCACGTCGGCGCTCGCCGTCGGACCGCCGGGCTCAGGGAAGACGACGCGCCTGGTACGCCCGGTCGCCGAGTCGCTGTGCCTGCAGGCGCTCGCCGGCCAGGCCGCGGTCGTCGCCGTGACCGCCGGCGGTACGCGCCTGGCCCCCGACGAGTCCTACGACGCGGTCGTACGCATCGGCCACCCCGACTCCGTGTACGACCTCGACCTCTACGGCGGCACCGGTGACCCCGACGAGGCAGCCGGCATGCTCGCCGAAGGGCTCGTCGGTGACCTGGCCGAGACCCTCCCCGGCGGCGACAGCCGCCGCGCCGCCACATCGCTCGCGCAGCTCATCGGACCGTTCCGCGCCGCCTACGGGCGCTTCCCGCGCGTACCGGAACTGCGTGAACTGCTGGACGGTTCACCCTCCGCACTCGGCGTTCTGCGCACCGCCCTGGAGGACGCCGGACTCGGTGCCCAGCTGCGTGAACTCGACGCCTACGGGCGCCAGTCGGGCCGCGGCGACGACCCGGCCGCCCTCCTCGCAGACCGCATCGCGCTACTGGACCGTCCCGCCTTCGCCGGCTTCTTCCATCCCGAGGACACAGGTGCCGAGGAGGGCGGCGGTGCGTCCGGTGGTGCGTCCGGTGGGGGACACCGGCCGTTCTCACTGCGCGCCCTGGAGCACCCGCTGCGTGTGCGCATCGACCTGCCCGAGCGGGGCCACGCCGAGGCTTCCCGCATCCTCGCGCGGCTCGTGCTCGCGCAGTTCACGGAGTGCGCGACCGCACGCGAGGACCAGTCCCTCTTCGCGGGGCTCGTCCTCGACGACGCCGCACAGACGGTCACCCCGCAGGCACTGCGCGGCCTGCAGCGCCTTCGTTCCGCCCACGCGGGCGTGCTGCTCACCCTGCGCGCGCTGGACGACGTACCGGCGCCGCTGCGCGGCCCGCTGCTCGGCGCGGTCGGCTGCCGGATGGTGTGCGCGGGCGTGACCCCGTGGGACGCCGAGCACTTCGCCGAGGTGTGGGGCACGGAATGGGTGCAGACCCGCGACGTCACCAACCGCCAGCTCGTCTCCGACGAGCCCTTCACGCGGGTCATGCACGCCGTACGGCGGCTGGCCACGGGGCGGCACGTCACCGCGGAGTCGGTGACCGTACGGACAGTGCAGCGCGAACGCTGGTCGGCCTCCGACCTGGCGAACGAGCTGCCCCCCGGACACGCTGTGCTGTCCCTGACGACGGTACGGGGGGAACGCACTCCGCCGATCCTGGCCCAGCTCGGGGAGTGACTTCTGGATGAGTTCGGGAATGACCGAAATGAACCGGGCGGCTGTACGGTGAGCTTTGTTATGGCACCGACTCTTGCCTCGCTCGTGCAGCACTCCGCACTCCGGCTCTCCGTACTGGCGGGGCAGGCCCGGCTCGACACCTCCGTGCGCTGGGCACACGCCAGCGAACTGGCCGACCCGACCCCGTACCTGGACGGCGGCGAACTGCTGCTCCTGACAGCCCTGAAGCTGGACGCCGAGGACCCCGGCACCATGCGCGACTACGTGCGGCTGCTCGCCGGAAAGGGCGTCGTCGGACTGGGCTTCGCGGCGGGCGTGAACTACGAGAAGGTGCCCGACGCCGTCGTCGAGGCGTGCCGTGAGGCGGACCTGCCGCTGCTCGAAGTGCCGCGCCGCACACCCTTCATCGCCATCAGCAAGGCGGTCTCCGCCGCCATCGCGAAGGAGCAGTACCGCGCGGTCACGGCCGGCTTCGACGCCCAGCGGGAGATGACGCGCGCCGCGCTCTCCCAGGAGGGCCCCTCGGCCCTGCTGGCCAAACTCGCCTCGGAGGTCTCCGGTTGGGCCGCGCTCTACGACGCCTCGGGGACACTGGTCGCCACAGCGCCGTCGTGGGCGGGCCGCCGTGCCGCGCGCTTCGTGGGTGACGCCGAGCGGCTGCGTGACCGACCCCCGCCCGCGAGCGCGGTGGTCAGCGGCCCGGACACCGGCGACGACCGCGTCGAGCTGCAGTCGGTCGGAAGCGGACGGCGGGCCAAGGCCGTCCTCGCTGTCGGTACGGCGGCCCCGCTCGGCACCGCCGAGCGCTACGCCGTGCACTCCGCCATCGCGCTGCTGACACTGACCATGGAGCGTTCGCGGGCGTTGCAGGAGGCCGAACAGCGGCTGGGCGCCGCGGTGATGAGGATGCTGCTCTCGGGCGAGTCCGACCACGCGCGCGCCGTGGCCGGACGGCTCTACGGCGGGCTGCTGGACGCGCCGATGCGGGTGCTGGTCGCGGAGCGGGCCTCCGGCGTCAACTCCCGCGCCCGCGGCGGCGGGAGCGCCGCCGCCGACACGGGCGGCAACGCCCTGGCGGGCGGTCAGCCCGTCATGGCGGTCGCCGAGGGCACGCCGGTGCCCCGTCCCGTACCGGACGGCGTCATCGAGGAACTTCCCGGCCCTCTCGACCAGCTCGCCGACCTCGTCGAGGCCGCCGCCGCCCGCAACGGGGAGTCCGTGCTCGTCGTACCGGACGCCACCCGGCTCGTCGTACTCGCCGCCGACGGCGGTGCGGCAGTCTCGGCGTGCGCGCAGTACGCCGCTTCGTGCGCGAAGGCACTGGAGGCGGCGCGCACCGGCGCCCCCTCGCACACGAACGGCACACCGGCGGAGGACGTCCTCGTCATCGGTGTCTCCGCTCCCGCCGGTCTGTCCGCGGCCGCCGTCGCCTTCAAGCAGGCCGACCAGGCGCTGTCGGTGGCCCGGCGGCGCGGCAGCCCGATGGTGGAGCACGAGGACGTGGCCGCCGGTTCGGTTCTGCCGCTGCTCGCCGACGACGCGGTACGGGCCTTCGCGGACGGCCTGCTGCGCTCTCTGCGCGAGCACGACGCGAACGGCAGGGGCGACCTCGTCGCCTCCCTGCGCGCCTGGCTCTCCCGGCACGGACAGTGGGACGCGGCGGCGGCGGACCTGGGGGTCCACCGGCACACCCTGCGTTACCGTATGCGCCGCGTCGAGGAGATCCTGGGCCGCTCCCTCGACGATCCGGACGTACGCATGGAGCTGTGGCTCGCGCTCAAGGCGACGAGCTGACCGTCCGGGGCCCCGCCCCTCCCGGCGTCTCTCCCGCCTCCGGGCGTGCCAATCCGGCGCGCCCGGCCGGAGGAGTCTGCCTCGCCGGACAAGAAACACCCGCTTCCTTACGCCCTACGGTTGAAGGGGGAGAACCGATGGGTGCCTGGCGGCACTGATCACCATCACTCCCCGTCCACTGACATCCCCACCATTCCGGAAGGGTGGTCCCCGCAGTGACGACAGCGACTTCCCCGCACGCGTTCTGGCTCGCCGGCCGCGAAGCCACAGGCGACGACACGCTCGATGTCACCTCGCCCTGGGACGGCCGGCTCGTAGGCACGGTCAGCCTGCCCGGTGCGGCCCAGGTCGAGGAGGCCGTGGCTGCCGCTGCCGCAGTCGCCGGGGAGTTCTCGGCGACTCCCGCGCACGTACGGGCGGCTGCCCTGGACCACGTCGTGGCACGTCTGAAGGAACGCTCCGAGGAGATCGCCACGCTGATCTCGGCGGAGAACGGCAAGCCCATGAAGTGGGCGCGCGGCGAGGTCGGCCGCTGCGTCTCCGTCTTCCGCTGGGCGGCCGACGAGGCCCGCCGGTTCAACGGCGGTGAGGCACAGCGGCTGGACTCGGACGCGGGCGGCGCGGGACGGCTCGCCTACACCAGGCGCTTCCCCTACGGCCCGGTGCTCGGCATCGCACCGTTCAACTTCCCGCTCAACCTCTGCGCCCACAAGGTCGCCCCCGCGCTGGCAGTCGGGACGCCGATCATCCTCAAGCCCGCTCCCGCCACACCGCTGTCCGGGCTGCTGATCGGCGAGCTGCTCGCGGAGACCGATCTGCCGGAGGGTTCGTGGTCCGTGCTGCCCGTGCCCAACGACCGGATGCCCGAGCTGGTCCAGGACGAGCGGCTGCCGATCATCTCCTTCACCGGCTCGGCGCCCGTCGGCTGGTCCATCCTCGACTCGGCGCCGCGCAAGCGCGTCACGCTCGAACTCGGCGGCAACGGCGCGGCGATCGTCCTGGGGGACTACCACTCCGAGGAGGACCTGGACTGGGCGGCACAGCGCATCGCCACCTTCTCCAACTACCAGGCCGGGCAGTCCTGCATCTCCGTGCAGCGCGTGATCGCGGACGCCTCGGTCTACGACCGGCTGGTGCCGAAGGTCGTCACTGCCGTCGAGGCGCTGCGCACCGGCGACCCCTCCGACCCGGCCACCGACGTCGGCCCGCTGGTGAGCGAGGACGCCGCCAAGCGCGTCGAGTCCTGGGTCGAGGAGGCCGTCGCCCGTGGTGCGAAGCTGCTGACGGGCGGCAAGCGGGAGGGCGCGACCTTCGCGCCGACCGTGCTGGAGGACGTCGCGGCGGACACGCAGCTGGGCTGTGAGGAGGCGTTCGGCCCCGTCATGTCGTTCACGAAGGTGGACGGCGAGGACGAGGCCTTCGCGGCGGCCAACGACTCCAAGTACGGCCTCCAGGCCGGTCTGTTCACGCACGACATCCAGTCGGCGTTCCGTGCGCACCGCGCCCTGGAGCTGGGCGGCGTGGTCGTGGGCGACGTGCCCTCCTACCGCGCGGACCAGATGCCCTACGGCGGGGTCAAGCAGTCGGGCGTGGGCCGCGAAGGTGTCCGGTTCGCGATGGAGGACTACACGTACGAGCGTGTGATGGTCCTGACCGGGCTGGAGCTGTAGGGGCCGCGGCCCTTCCCGTGTGAAGGAGCGGGTGCCGGTGACGCGCGAGTCGCGTGACCGGCACCCGCTTCTCCGCGTTCAGATCGCTGCCAGGTCTCCGGCGAAGACGACCATCTGATCGATCCGCCCTCCCGCAGGTGGACCATGTCCGTGCCCGTCAGCAGGACGCGGCCCTCCTCGTTGCGGTAGCTCCAGCTGTAGCGCGCCCATTCGCCCGGGGCGTCCACCACGGTCGTGCGCGTCACCGCTCCCGGGCCTTCGGGGTGCGCGCGGAGTTCCGTGATGAATTCCTCCACCGCCTCCACACCGACGCTGCGTCCCAGCGGCCCCCAGAAGACGACGTCCCGGGTGAGGGCACGCGCCAGCAGTTCGGTCACATAGGCCGGTTGTGAGGCGTTGAAGGCGGCGAGGAAGATGTCGACAGCGTCTTCGCTGGGTTCGGCCTGCATGGCTCTGTCCTATCAGAAGCAGGCCGTCCGTACAGGGGGCCCTGACGCCGCACCGGCCCTGGCTCCGCCCCGCGCGCGGACGGCGTGGGGCCCTGCTTCCCCGCGCCACCGGAGCCGGCGCGGGCGCGCGCCGTACGCGGTGTCCGGATGCCGGCACCGGGCCGGTGCCACGGGGCGCGACGTGGCCGTTCCCGCGCCGGGCGGGCCCCTCCGCGCCGGGATGCCGGGGCACCTGGTTCCCCGTACGGGCCGGGTGTGCGCGGAGCCTGGTACGCATCGGATGAATCGGGTACATACGAGCGAGTAGCACCGGCCGGTAGTGCACGGCGTTCCCTGTCCCTACCACGCGGCGAGATGAGTGAGATGACTGTCTCCGAGCGCGAAGCCCGAGAAGTAGCCGAGGCCGCACGCGAACAGGACTGGCGCAAGCCCAGCTTCGCCAAGGAAATGTTCCTGGGCCGTTTCCGGCTGGACCTGATCCATCCCCACCCGGAACCCTCCGCCGACGACGTACGGCGCGGCGAGGAGTTCCTGACGAAGTTGCGCGGCTTCTGCGAGTCGACGGTCGACGGCGCCCGCATCGAGCGCGAGGACCGCATTCCGGACGAGGTCGTCGCGGGCCTGAAGGACCTCGGTGCGCTCGGCATGAAGGTCGGCCCCGAGTACGGCGGCCTCGGCCTCACGCAGGTCTACTACAACAAGGCTCTGGCCATGGTCAGCAGCGTCAGCCCCGCCGTGGGCGCACTGCTCTCCGCGCACCAGTCGATCGGGGTGCCGCAGCCGCTGAAGATGTTCGGCACGCAGGAGCAGAAGGAGACCTTCCTGCCGCGCTGCGCCCGTACGGACATCTCCGCCTTCCTCCTCACCGAGCCCGACGTCGGCTCGGACCCCGCACGGCTGGCGACCACCGCCGTGCCGGACGGCGAGGACTACCTGCTGGACGGTGTGAAGCTGTGGACGACCAACGGGGTCGTGGCCGACCTCCTGGTCGTCATGGCCCGCGTGCCGAAGTCCGAGGGCCACCGGGGCGGGATCACCGCCTTCGTCGTCGAGGGCGGCGCGGAGGGCATCACCGTCGAGAACCGCAACTCCTTCATGGGGCTGCGCGGCCTGGAGAACGGCGTCACCCGACTCCACCAGGTCCGCGTGCCCGCCGCGAACCGCATCGGCAGGGAGGGCGAGGGGCTGAAGATCGCGCTCACGACCCTCAACACCGGACGGCTCTCCCTTCCCGCGACGTGCGTGGGCGCGGGCAAGTGGTGTCTGAAGGTCGCCCGTGAGTGGGGAGAGGCGCGCGTGCAGTGGGGCCGGCCGGTCGCCAGGCACGAGGCGGTCGGCAGCAAGATGTCCTTCATCGCGGCGACGACGTTCGCGCTGGAGGCCGTGGTCGACCTGGCGAGCCAGATGGCGGACGAGGAGCGCAACGACATCCGCATCGAGGCGGCGCTGGCGAAGCTGTTCGGCAGTGAGATGGCGTGGCAGATGGCCGACGAGCTCGTCCAGATCCGCGGCGGGCGCGGATTCGAGACGGCGCAGTCCCTCGCCGCGCGCGGCGAGCGGGGCGTACCGGCCGAGCAGCTCCTGCGCGACCTGCGGATCAACCGCATCTTCGAGGGCTCGACGGAGATCATGCATCTCCTCATCGCGCGCGAGGCGGTCGACGCGCACCTGTCCGTCGCCGGGGACCTGATCGACCCGGACAAGACCCTGTCCGACAAGGGCCGCGCGGCCGTGGACGCGGGCGGCTTCTACGCGCGCTGGCTGCCGAAGCTCCTCGCGGGGCCGGGCCAGCTGCCCAGTGCCTACGCCGACTTCGAGGAGCTGGCGGTGCACCTGCGGTACGTGGAGCGCACCTCCCGGAAGCTGGCCAGGTCGACGTTCTACGCCATGTCGCGGTGGCAGGGCCGCATGGAGACCAAACAGGGCTTCCTGGGGCGGATCGTGGACATCGGCGCGGAGCTGTTCGCGATGAGCGCCGCCTGCGTGAGGGCGGAGAAGCTGCGGCGCGACGCGCTGAGCAGCGGCGGCGACGCCAAGGCGGCGCACCAGCTCGCGGACGTCTTCTGCCGCCAGTCGCGGGTGCGCGTGGAGGAGCTGTTCGGGCGGCTGTGGCACAACACGGACGACCTGGACCGCAAGGTCGTGCGCGGCATCCTCGGCGGCTCGTACGAGTGGCTGGAGGAAGGCGTCATCGACCCCTCGACCGACGGCCCGTGGATCGCGGAGGCCGTGCCGGGACCTTCGAAGAAGGAGAACGTGCACCGGCGCATCAGCTGACGTCCCCCGGAGAGAGGGGCGCGAACAGGCGGGGAGGGGGCGGGCGCCCGGCGCGGCGCAACAGGCGCCGGGCGCCCGCGCCGTGCGGGCCTGCGCCTGCGTCCCCGGGCCGTGCGCCCGAGGGGGTGCCCGAGGGGGTGAAGGCGCCGGGCAGGGGAGCCGTCAGAATGGGTGCATGACGGAATCCCTCGCTGACCCGCACCTGCGGTTCCCCGGTCCGGCGACCCCGGCGGAAGGACCGCGCGACATCGTGATCCTCGGGTCGACCGGCTCCATCGGAACGCAGGCTGTCGATGTCGTACTGAGCAATCCGGACCGCTTCCGGGTGACCGGGCTGTCCGCCGCGGGTGGCCGCCTGGAGTTGCTGGCCGGGCAGGCGCACCGGCTGCAGGTGCGCACTGTCGCCGTCGCCCGCGAGGACAAGGTGGGGCAGCTGCGCCAGGCTCTGCGCGCGGAGTACGGGACGGGTGAGCCGATTCCGGAGGTGCTGGCCGGACCGGACGCGGCCACGGAGCTGGCGGCCGCCGAGTGCCACACCGTCCTGAACGGCATCACCGGCTCCATCGGACTGGCTCCCACGCTGGCCGCTCTGGAGGCGGGGCGGATGCTGGCGCTGGCCAACAAGGAGTCGCTGATCGTCGGCGGCCCGCTGGTGAGACGACTCGCACGCCCCGGCCAGATCGTGCCCGTGGACTCCGAGCACTCGGCCCTCTTCCAGGCCCTGATGAGCGGGACGCACGCCGAGGTGCGCAAGCTTCTCGTCACCGCCTCGGGCGGCCCCTTCCGCGGACGTACCAAGGAGGCCCTGGCCGGGGTCACTCCCGAGGAGGCGCTGGCCCACCCCACCTGGGACATGGGCCCGGTGATCACCGTCAACTCGGCGACCCTGGTCAACAAGGGTCTGGAGGTCATCGAGGCGCATCTGCTCTACGACGTGCCGTTCGAGCGGATCGAGGTCGTCGTGCACCCTCAGTCGGCGGTGCACTCGATGGTGGAGTTCACCGACGGCTCGACGCTCGCACAGTGCGGACCGCCGGACATGCGTCTGCCGATCGCGCTGGGGATGGGCTGGCCGCGGCGGGTGCCGGACGCGGGCCCGGTCTTCGACTGGTCGCGGGCGATGTCCTGGGACTTCTTCCCGCTGGACGCCGAGGCGTTCCCCGCCGTGCCGCTCGCCTTCCGGGTGGGACGCTCGGGGGGCACCGCGCCGGCGGTCTACAACGCCGCCAACGAGGAGTGCGTCGAGGCGTTCTTGGGCGGACGGCTGCCGTTCTCCGGCATCGTGGATACGGTTGCCGCTGTGGTCGAGGAGCACGGCACGCCCGCGGAGACATCCCTCACGCTCGCCGACGTCCTCGACGCTGACACCTGGGCGCGAACGCGTGCCCGTGAACTGGCGACGGCAGCAGCGGAGGCCCGCGCATGACGACTCTCATGACGATTCTCGGCATAGTCGTCTTCGTGGTCGGCCTGCTCTTCTCCATCGCCTGGCACGAGCTGGGGCACCTCTCCACCGCGAAGATGTTCGGCATCCGGGTGCCGCAGTACATGGTGGGCTTCGGCCCGACGCTCTTCTCCCGGCGCCGTGGCGACACCGAGTACGGGCTGAAGGCGGTGCCCCTCGGCGGCTACATCCGCATGATCGGAATGTTCCCGCCGGGCGACGACGGGTCGCTGCGACAGCGCTCGACGTCGCCTTTCCGAGGCATGATCGAGGACGCGAGGGCCGCGGCCTTCGAGGAGCTGCAGCCGGGCGACGAGAAGCGGCTCTTCTACACCCGGGCGCCCTGGAAGCGCGTCATCGTGATGTTCGCCGGGCCGTTCATGAACCTGATCCTGGCAGTCGTGATCTTCCTTGTCGTACTGATGTCGTTCGGCATCAACACCCAGACGACCACGGTCTCCTCCGTCTCCGAGTGCGTCATCCCGGCCTCGGCGAAGTCCGACAAGTGCCCCTCGGGGGCCCCGGACTCACCGGCCAAGGCGGCGGGCCTGCAGCCGGGCGACGAGATCGTGGCCTTCGACGGCCGGCGCGTCGCCGAATGGGGGACCCTCCAGCAGCAGATCCGGGACACCACGGGGCCTGCCACCATCACCGTCGAGCGGGACGGCGCCCGTGAGACCCTGCGGGCCGACCTGATCTCCAACAAGGTCGCCAAGTCCGACGGGCGCGGCAGCTACGTCGAGGGCGAGTACGTCACCGCGGGCTTCCTCGGCTTCACCCCGGCCAGCGGGGTCGTCCAGCAGTCCTTCCCGCAGTCCGTCGACCGCATGAGCGGCATGATGGCCTCCGGTGTGGAGGCGCTGATCGCCCTCCCGTCCAAGGTGCCGGACCTGTGGAACGCGGCCTTCGACGGAGGCGAGCGCAAGCAGGACTCCCCGATGGGGGTCGTCGGCGCCGCCCGCGTGGGAGGCGAGGTCTTCTCGCTGGACATCCCGCCGACGCAGCGGGTGGCGACCATGCTCTTCCTGGTCGCCGGCTTCAACCTCTCGCTGTTCCTCTTCAACATGCTGCCGCTGCTGCCGCTGGACGGCGGGCACATCGCGGGCGCGCTGTGGGAGTCGGTCAGGAGGGCCTTCGCCAAGGTCTTCCGGCGGCCCGACCCGGGGCCTTTCGACGTGGCCAGGCTGATGCCCGTCGCGTACGTCGTCGCCGGGATCTTCATCTGCTTCACGCTGCTCGTGCTGGTGGCGGACGTCGTCAATCCGGTCAGACTCGCCGGATAGCTCCGCCTGGCGGACAGCCGAAGGGGAACGCGTTGCGGCACCCGGGCAGGATATGTGCCCGGGTGTCCCGCTTGGGGTGGTTACCGGTCAGTGATGTGCTCGTAAGGGTGACGGTGCCGTAATCTCAGGTGCTGGAGCCCGTCGATCTCCGGGACTTCTCGATCCACACCTTGGGGTTGCACGCCTGATGACAGCGACAGCGATTTCGCTCGGAATGCCGGACGTACCGACCAAGCTCGTCGACCGCCGCAGAAGCCGGAAGATCCAGGTCGGACCGGTGGCCGTGGGGGGTGACGCACCGGTGTCCGTGCAGTCGATGACCACGACCCGTACGGCCGACATCGGTGCCACGCTCCAGCAGATCGCGGAGCTGACCGCGTCCGGCTGCCAGATCGTGCGTGTGGCCTGCCCCACGCAGGACGACGCGGACGCGCTGTCGACGATCGCGCGCAAGTCCCAGATCCCCGTGATCGCGGACATCCACTTCCAGCCGAAGTACGTCTTCGCCGCCATCGACGCGGGCTGCGCGGCGGTGCGTGTGAACCCGGGCAACATCAAGCAGTTCGACGACCGGGTGGGGGAGATCGCCGAGGCGGCCTCCGCGGCGGGGATCCCGATCCGTATTGGGGTCAACGCGGGCTCGCTGGACAAGCGGCTGCTGGAGAAGTACGGGCGGGTGACTCCCGAGGCGCTGGTGGAGTCGGCGCTGTGGGAGTGCTCCCTGTTCGAGGAGCACGGCTTCCGCGACATCAAGATCTCGGTCAAGCACAACGACCCGGTCGTGATGATCGCCGCATACCGGCAGCTGGCCGCGCAGTGCGACTACCCGCTGCACCTGGGCGTCACCGAGGCCGGACCCGCCTTCCAGGGCACCATCAAGTCCTCCGTGGCCTTCGGTGCGCTGCTGGCCGAGGGGATCGGCGACACCATCCGCGTCTCGCTGTCCGCGCCGCCCGCCGAGGAGGTCAAGGTCGGTATCTCGATCCTGGAGTCGCTCGGGCTGCGGCAGCGCCGGCTGGAGATCGTCTCCTGCCCCTCCTGCGGCCGCGCACAGGTGGACGTCTACAAGCTCGCCGACGAGGTCACCGCCGGGCTGGAGGGCATGGAGGTACCGCTGCGCGTCGCCGTCATGGGCTGCGTCGTCAACGGCCCCGGCGAGGCCCGTGAGGCCGACCTCGGAGTCGCCTCCGGCAACGGCAAGGGCCAGATCTTCGTCAAGGGCGAGGTCATCAAGACCGTCCCCGAGTCGAAGATCGTCGAGACCCTCATCGACGAGGCGATGAAGATCGCCGAGCGGATGGAGCAGGACGGCGTCGCCTCCGGTGAGCCGCAGGTCGCCGTCTCCGGCTGAGGGACGGCCGTGGTGTACGCACGGTGAGCGCGCCCACGGAACGGTCACCGAGGGCGAGGGGCCGCGCGTTGCGGGGTAGTCTCGTGGGGGGAGCGTCCGGAGCGTCCCCTCTCCCCATCCCCCTGTCCTCGGGGCCGTCACGATGAGGCAGCCGCCACCTTGTTGACCACCACCTCCACCAGGGTTGTCGACCCCGGTGAACTCGACGACGTGCTGGCTCTCCTGCACCGCGAGCCGGTCAACAACGCGTTCATCGCCTCCCGCGTACAGGCCGCGGGCCTCGACGCCGTGCGGCTCGGCGGGGAGATGTGGGGCTGGTACCAGCAGGGGCGGCTGAGCGCCCTGTGCTACGCCGGGGCCAACCTCGTGCCCCTGTGCGCCGGCCCGGAGGCCGTACGCGCCTTCGCGGAGAGGGCACGGCGTCAGGGGCGGCGCTGCTCGTCCATCGTCGGTCCCGCCGGGCCCACCTCCGCGCTCTGGTCCCGTCTGGAGCCGCACTGGGGCCCGGCCCGTGACGTACGGGCCCGGCAGCCGCTCCTCGTGGCGGACGAGGTGCCGCACGGGGTCAGGCCCGACCCGCTGGTGCGGCGCGTCCGCAAGGACGAGATGGACCTGGTCCTGCCCGCGTGCGTGGCGATGTTCACCGAGGAGGTCGGTGTCTCGCCGCTCGCCGGCGACGGCGGGCTGGTCTACCAGTCACGGGTCGCCGAACTCGTCGGTTCCGGGCGCTCGTTCGCACGCGTCGAGAACGGCGAGATCGTCTTCAAGGCGGAGATCGGGGCGGCCACCCCCCGCGCATGCCAGATCCAGGGCGTCTGGGTCGCACCCGGCAGGCGCGGGCAGGGCCTGTCCGTGACCGGCATGGCGGCCGTGCTGCGCTACGCGCTGAACGAGGTCGCCCCCGTCGCCAGCCTGTACGTCAACGACTTCAATCACGCGGCACGCGCCGCGTACCGCCGTGTGGGCTTCCGTGAGGTCGGAGCCTTCATGAGCGTGCTGTTCTGAGCGGTGCCCCCGGGTCTGCGCGCCGCTCACGCACGGCCTGAAGGCGGAGACCGCTTCGCGCCCGTCCCCTGCGCCCTCCCCTGCGGGGTCCGGGCCGTCGCGACGCCCCCTGCCTTCGGCGTGGGTGCCCACCGGCCGGAGCCGCAGGCCGCTCCGGCGGCAGGGCTTCCGGCCGCCCTTGGGGTCACACGCACCGGCAGCCGTTCCTCGGCGGGCGGACTCCGCGCTCGCGGGCGGACGACGCTTCTTGTCGGACACCCCCTAGTAGCCTCCGGGCATGCCGCATTCTGACGGGGGACCACAACCCCGGGCCCCCCGAGGCGTTGCCGTCGGGCCGCTCGAGCTGGAAGCGCACGTGGACGACGCGCTCGCCGTGCAGGCCGTCGCCTTCGGGCTGGACGACGACGAGATCGCGGTCCGCCGCCACATCGTGCTGCGGCACCTGAAGACCCCGGGCGCCCGGGCGCTCGGGGCCCGGACGGAGGAGGGCCGGCTCGTCGGATTCGTCTACGGGATGCCCAACGACCGTACCCACTGGTGGTCCACGGTGGTGGCGGGCTATCTGCGCCAGGCCGGGTTCGAGGGCTGGCTGGACGACGCCTTCGTCATCACCGAGCTGCACGTGCATCCCCTGTACCAGCACCGCGGCATCGGCCGCAGCCTGATCACCACGCTGGCCGACTCCGCCGCCGAACCGCGCTCCCTGCTGTCGGCCATCGACACCGACAGCCCGGCACGCGCCCTCTACCGTGCGCTGGGCTACCGCGACCTGGCACGGAACGTGCACTTCCCGAGCGCGTCCAGCCCGTACGCGGTGATGGGGGCGTGGCTTCCGCTCAGCAGGCGGTGACGGACGCGGGGCGGCTCCCCGGCGGGAGGCCGTAATCGCATTTCCGTGCTGTGCGCGGCGCCGGATAGTCTCCTCCTCAGTCACTTCACCCACCGCACGGAGAACTCCATGGCAGCCCGAGTCCAGCGTTTGTCCCGGTCGATGCTGAAGACGTTGCGGGACGACCCGGCCGACGCCGAGACCGTCAGCCACAAGCTGCTGGTGCGCGCGGGCTACGTACGCAGGGCGGCAGCGGGCATCTGGACGTGGCTGCCGCTCGGTCTGCAGGTGCTGGAGAACGTGACGCGGGTCGTGCGTGAGGAGATGGACGCCTCCGGCGCCCAGGAGGTGCTGCTGCCCGCGCTGCTGCCGAAGGAGCCGTACGAGATCTCCGGCCGCTACGAGCAGTACGGCGACCTGCTCTTCCGCCTCAAGGACCGCAAGGGCGCCGACTACCTGCTCGGCCCCACGCACGAGGAGATCTTCACCCAGGTCGTCAAGGACCAGTGCACGTCCTACAAGGACCTGCCGGTGACGCTCTACCAGATTCAGACCAAGTACCGGGACGAGGCACGTCCCCGCTCCGGCATCCTGCGGGGCCGCGAGTTCACGATGAAGGACGCCTATTCCTTCGACCTGACCGACGAGGGCCTCGGCGAGTCCTACCGGCAGCAGCGCGAGACGTACCGGCGCATCTTCGAACGGCTGGGCCTTGACTACCGCATCGTCTCGGCCGTATCCGGCGCCATGGGCGGCTCGGCCTCCGAGGAGTTCCTCGCTCCGGCCGCCGCGGGTGAGGACACCTTCGCGCAGTGCCGGTCCTGCGGGTTCGCGGCGAACACCGAGGCGCTGACCGTCGCGGTCGTGCGCGCCCCGTCCTCCGGCCACCCGGAGGTCGAGGAGCTGGACACCCCCGACACCCCGACCATCGAGACTCTCGCCGACCACCTGGGCGTCGCCGCCTCGGCCACGCTCAAGAACCTCCTGGTGAAGATCGACGGCGAGATCGCGGCGGTGGGCGTCCCCGGCGACCGCGAGGTCGACCTCGGCAAGCTCGCCGAACATCTGGCGCCCGCCCAGGTCGAACTCGTCACCGCCGAGGACTTCGTCGGCCGCCCCGACCTCGTGCGCGGCTACGTCGGCCCGCAGAACGGCATGGCCGGCAAGGCATTCCGCTACATCGCCGACCCCCGCGTCGCCCCCGGCACGGAGTGGATCACCGGCGCCAACAAGCAGGACAAGCACGCACGGCACGTCGTGTGCGGCCGCGACTTCGACGTGGACGACTATCTCGACGTGGTCGTCGTCGAGGCGGGTGACCCCTGCCCCTCCTGCGGTTCGGGCATCGAGCTCGACAGGGCGATCGAAATCGGCCACATCTTCCAGCTCGGCCGCAAGTACGCGGACGCCTTCGAACTCGACGTGCTCGGTCAGGACGGCAAGCCGGCGCGCGTGACGATGGGCTCGTACGGCATCGGCGTCACCCGGGCCGTCGCGGCCCTGGCCGAGCAGACCGCCGACGAGCAGGGACTGTGCTGGCCCCGGGAGATCGCCCCGGCCGACGTCCACGTCGTCGCGGCGGGCAAGGCCCTGCAGACCGAGCTCGCACTCGACGTCGCCGGCCGGCTCGGCGCGGCGAACGCCCGCGTGCTGGTGGACGACCGTACGGGCGTCTCGCCGGGAGTGAAGTTCACCGACGCGGAACTGATCGGCGTTCCCACCATCCTGATCGTGGGCCGCGGCGCCAAGGACGGACTGGTCGAGCTGAAGGACCGCCGCACCGGCGAGCGCGAGGTGCTGACCGTCGAGGACGCGGTGGCGAGGCTGTCCGGCAGCTGAGCGCCCCCGATCGGGTCACCCGGTCCGCCGTCTGTGCAGGTCCAGCACCTGCTGTGCCGTCGCGGCCATGGCCTCGTCCACCATCCGCCCCTCGAACGCCACCGCGCCCGCCCCCCTCGCCTGTGCCTCCCGCACGGCCTCGACCAGGCGGGCGCAGCGGGCGAGTTCGTCGGGCCCGGGGGAGAAGACCTCGTTGATGACGGGGACGTGCGACGGGTGGATCGCCGCCATGCCCGCGTAGCCGAGCGAGCGGCTCTGTTCGGCGAAGCGGCGCAGCCCGGTCAGGTCGCCGATCTGCGTCCACAGACCGGTGACGGGGTGTGCGGCGCCCGAGGCCCTGGAGTCCAGCAGTACGCGGGAGCGCAGCGCGAGTGTCTCGGTGCCTTCCGGACTCCACCGGTAGCCGACGGCGCGCTCGACGTCTCCTCCGGGGGCGGTGAGGGCGCCCATGTAGGCGACGCGGGAAGAGGCCCGTCCGATGTCGTAGGCCTCGCGCAGGGCCTCGGCGGTCTCCAGGAGGGGCACGAGCGCGATGGTGCCGGCCGGGAGACCCTGTTCGTGCTCGCACCAGCTCAGCAGCCGGGCGGCGAAGCGTACGTCCTCGGCGCCGCGCACCTTGGGCAGAACGACGCCCGTGAGTCCGGGAGTGGCGACCGCCCGGAGTTCCCCGGCGGCGGACCAGCCGTCCAGCGGGTTGACGCGTACGAACAGCGCCATGTCCTGCGCTGCGGTCCCTCCCCGCCCGCCGGTACCGGCCGCGTGCCGTGCGGCGCGCTGCGTGAGGAGGTCGCTCACGCCGGCACGGGCGGCTGCCTTGCCGCCTTCCGCGACCGCGTCCTCCAGGTCGAGGATCGCCGCGTCGGCCCCGCACGCCTCCGCCTTCGCCAGCCACTCCGTCCTGTTGCCGGGCACGAAGAGCAGCGAGCGCAGCACAGGACGGCCCGGGGCCTCGCCGGGGCCGTCGGCGCCCCTCGCCCCGCCGTTGTCAGACGACACCCTGCTGCTCCAGCTCCGCCAGTTCGCTGTCGCCGAGGCCGAGCCAGTCCCGGTAGACGAGACGATTGTCCTGGCCCAGGGAGGGGCCGGTCCGCCACACCTTGCCGGGGTTCTGCCGGAAGTGGGGGATGACGGCCTGCATCCGTACGGGCCCCAGGTCGGGGTCCTCCACCGTGACGATGTCCTCCCGCTCCGCGTAGACGGGATCGCCGGCGATGTCGGCGGCGTCGAACACCAGGGAGGCCACCACCTCGCCGCGTGCGAACTCCTCCAGGCACTCGGCGGTGGAGTGCTGTGCCACCCAGGCGCGCAGCCCCTCGTCCAGCCTTTCCCGGCCCGCCAGTTGCTGTTCCACCGTGGCGAAGTCCTCCTCGGGCAGTCCCAGCAGACGGGCGACGTTGCGCACCGAGCGGGGTGTCGCCGAGGTCACCGTGATCCACTCGTCGTCGGCGGAGCGGTAGGTGTTGATCACGGCGGCGGGGGCGACCGCGAGCTGGTTGCCCGCCCGTTCCGGCACCGTCCCCAGTTGGTCGTGCACGATGACCTGCCACTCGACGAGCCGGAAGAGCGGCTCGAAGAGGGCGAGGTCGATCCACTCCCCGTCGAAGTCCGGGTCGCGCTCCCTGCGGTGCAGGGCCGCGAGGACCGCGTAGGCGCCCATCAGGCCGTTGACCGCGTCGCCGTGGGAGAAGCCGGTGTGGACGGGTGGGCCGTCGGGGAAGCCCGTCAGGTGGACGACTCCGCTGCGGGCCTCTCCCATCTTTCCGAAGCCGGGCCGGTCTGCCTGGGAGGAGGTGGCGCCGTAGCCGGATATCTGCAGCAGCACCGCCCGGGGGTTCACACGGTGCACCGACTCCCAGTCCAGGCCCCATTCGCGCAGCCTGCCGGGCCGGAAGGTGACGATCACGACGTCCGCCCACGCGACGAGGCGGCGGGCGAGTTCGCGTCCTGAGTCCCGGCGCAGGTCGAGGGTCACGGAACGCTTGTTGCGCCCGGCCACCTTGAACCACAGGGGCACCCCGTCCCGCTGCGGACCCATCGACCGGGCCGCGTCCCCCGAGCCGGGCGGCTCGACGTGGACGACTTGCGCACCCTGGTCGGCGAGCATCGACCCGGCCAGCGGGCCGGCCACGACGTGGGCGAACTCGACCACCTTGAGATCGCGGAGTTGCCCGCTGCCCGGGTCGGTGTGTCGGTGGTCGTTCGGCACAGCGCTGCTCCCTTGCTCGGCTGGGGGCCCGTGTGCGCACGGCGACGGCCGTACGCTGCAGGGGTCTTCAGCGTCCCCGAGCGAAGAAATGCCTGTCCAGCAAGAAAGTGCCATCAATCGATGCGCTTTTTGCATGGTGCTGTGGGCCCGCCGGCTCGGAGCACGTCCGCTCCGTCAGGCCCACTGGACGCCGTCCGGCAGGGCGTCCCCGTTCTCCCGCAGTCCGTCCAGGGTCTCCAGGAAGCGGTGTGCCGCGAGCGGAACGGTGCGCCGTGCGCGTGTCACCACATCCAGCCGCCGGTGGACGACGGGGCGGACGAGTGGGCGCGAGACGAGCGGGCCCGCTCCCAGCAGGGGAAGCACGAGCGCGGGCACGGCGGAGACCCCGAGTCCGGCGGCGACCAGGCCCCCGACCGTCGCCACGTTCGCGGTCTCGGCTGCGGGAAGCACCGTGGCGTCGATCTGTGCGAACGTCGCGTCGGCGAGCCGCCGTACGCTCGAGTCGCGCCCGACGGCCAGATAGGGATGCACGGCCAGGTCCTCCCATGCGACCTCCCCGCCGTCGGCGAGTTCGTGCTCCGGCGGCAGCACGGCCACGAACCGGTCGCGCACGAGAGGACGGTGCTCAAGCTGCGCGGACGGTTCACCGAAGGTGGTGATGGCGAAGTCCGCGTCCCCCGCCAGAACCCGGTCCAGCACGGAGCGTTCCAGTCCGTCCATGATCCGCACGGTCACGTGGGGACGCTGCCTGCGGAAGCCGGAGATCACTCTCGGCAGCAGTACCGCGGCGACCGAGGGCAGTGTGGCCACGGCCACCGCCCCCGACTCCCCGAGGAGGAAGCGCTCCAGCTCCTTCATGCCCGCCCGGTGCGCGTTGACGATCTGGTCGGCGACCCGCAGGGTCTCCGCCCCGGCGGCCGTCAGCTGGACGTTCCGGGTGTCCCGTTCGAGCAGCTGGGTGCCGAGCAGGCGTTCCAGGTCGGCGACCGCGCGGCTGAGCGACGACTGTGAGACGTGCAGTCGGGCCGCCGCGGCGGTGAAGCTCGCCGCCCGTGCGACGGCGGCGAAGGCGGACAGCTGACGCAGTGTGGCATCCATGGCCGGTGAGCTTAGGCGCCCTTGGAACGAAACTCATGCGCAGGCTGCATGAATAGATCTCGGTTCGATGCTGGACAGTGATTCGACGCTGCTCCGAGACTCTCGGGCAACGCGACGGCGCCACCGGCGTACGCCGCCGGCCGGGACCGGGACACAGGAGAGCGAGAGACCATGCTGGCAGCCCTGGGCTTCACGACGATCGGCCTCTTCCTGCTGCTCACCATGACCAAACGGGTCTCGGTCCTCGTCGCCCTGGTGCTCCTGCCGGTGCTCGCAGGGCTGGTGGGCGGCTTCGGCGACCGGCTCGGGGAGATGATCCTCTCCGGTCTCTCGACCGTCGCGCCGACGGGCATCATGATCGCCTTCGCAGTCCTCTACTTCAGCCTGATGGTGGACGCGGGGCTCTTCGACCCCCTCATACGCGGCATCCTGCGCCTGGCCCGGCGGGATCCGCTGCGGATATGCATGGGCACGGCGGTACTGACGATGTGCGTGGCCCTCGACGGCGACGGTGCCTCCACCTTCCTGATCACCGTGTCCGCCCTGCTGCCGGTATACCGCCGGCTGGGCATGCGCCCCCTGGTGCTGAGCGGCATCATCTGCCTCGGCGCGGGCGTGATGAACATGATCCCCTGGGGCGGGCCGACCGTCCGTGCCGCGGCGGCACTCGAGCTGGACATCTCCGAGGTCTTCGTTCCCGTGCTCCCCGCCATGGCCTGCGGCATCGCCTGGGTCCTGCTGGCCACGTACCTGATAGGGCGCCGTGAGCGGAACCGCCTCGGCCGTATCGGCGCGGTGACCGCCGCCGACGGGGACGGCCAGAGCGAGGGCGAGGGCGTCGGCGGCCGGGGTGAGGCGGGTGACAGCTCCGCGCCGCAGACCGCCACCGGCCGTCCCCGCACCTGGCTGGCCGTCTTCAACGCGACGCTCACACTCATCCTGCTCGTCTGCCTGGTGCTTCAGGTGATGCCGCTTCCGGTGCTGTTCGTCCTCGGCTTCGCCGTGGCGCTGCTCGTCAACCACCCACGGTGGGAGGATCAGCAGGCGCTGCTCGACAAGCACGGCAAGAACGTCGTACTGGTCACCACGATGATCTTCGCATCCGGCGTACTCACGGGCGTGCTGACCGAGACGAAGATGATCGAAGAGATGGCGCGGGCTCTCGTCTCCGTCATCCCGGCGTCCGTCGGCGGTCATCTCCCCGGAGCCGTGGCCGTGACGGGCATGCCCCTCAGCCTCGCGCTCACCCCGGACGCCTACTATTTCGGTGTGCTGCCGGTGCTTTCCGAGACGGCACAGGGATTCGGCACCCCGGAGGCGGAAGTCGCCCGGGCGGCCATCCTGGGGCAGATGACAACGGGCTTCCCGCTCAGCCCCCTCACCGCCTCCACGTTCATCCTCGTCGGCATGACGGGTGTTCAGCTCGGTGAACACCAGCGCTTCATCTTCGGCTGGGCCTTCGGCACCACTCTGGTGATGACGGCAGCGGCCTTCCTGACCGGCGCCATCTCACTGTGAACCGGCGCCCCTCGGGACCGCAGACCGCAGGACCGTGGGCCACGCGCGTCCCCGGGCCCGTGCGTACGCGCGCGCCCGGGCGTCAGAGCCAGCCCGCGAACTCCAGCAGCAGTTCGCCGTCCTCCCGGTTCCCGCTCCGCAGATGGCGTACGCCGGATTCGACCGCACGGTAGAGCGACCAGCCCCGCAGCCGTTCCCGGTCCACCTCCAGCGAGTCGGCGAGCTTGTGCAGCCGCCGGCGGGTCGCCGAGGCGGCACCGGGGGAGGCGACCAGGTCGTGCAGCCGGTCGCGTACGAGCCGCGCCAGGTCGTACGTGCGCTCGCCGAGCAGGGGGTCCGGGCCCGTCGCGAGCCACGGCGCCCGCTCGGAGTCGGACGAGAGGACCGCCCCCTGTCTGAAGTCCCCGTGCAGCAGCACCTCTTCGGCCGTGTCGGCCAGCAGCCCCTCGCGCACATCCAGTGCCTCGTCCCGCAGCGGCCACGCCTCCTCGGGGGTGGAGGAGCGCAGGAAGGCGCTGCTCGCGGCCGTGTGCGCGGCGACCGTGCCGAGCGCCGGGGCGCCGCGGTCCTCGTCCGCGTCCTGGGGCTGAACCCACAGCCGCCGCGCGGCGGAGGCGGCTTCGAGCATCGCCTTCGCCTCGGGCAGCGACCGCAGCGACACCTCACCGTGCAGCCGCTCCAGCAGCAGCGCTCCGCTCCCGACGTCCGAGCGGTACAGCCGTACCGAGCCCCAGCCGTTCCAGCGGAGCAGCGCCGCGCGTTCCCTCTCGGTGCGTTCCGGCGCGCTGAAGAGGTACGGGGCGAGCAGTTTCAGCGCCGCGGGCGTGCCGTCGGCCTGCCGCACCAGCACCACCAGACTGCTCCTGCCGCCCGGCGAGACCACGCGCTCCGGACTCAGCTCCCACCGCTCCAGCGTCCGCTCCAGCAGTCCGGGAAGCTCCCGTAGCCAGCCCTCGCCCGCCAGTCCCAGCTGCTCGCCGACGTGGCCCTGCTGCGAACCGAGGGAGCGCACGAGCCGCTGCGGAGGGTCGAGAGGCAGTGCAGAAGGCATGCGGAGACGTGGACCTTTCTCGCCGGCGGTGGTCGGACAGCTCTCGGGTACCGGCGGCTCTCCGTACGGCGTGCGGTCAGAGCGAGCCGGACGTCCCACTGCGTGCGGGCGACCCGGAGGGTGCCGGGCTCTCGGACGCGGTGCGTTCGGTGAGACCAGGGAAGGCTACGCTGCTGCCCGTCCACCGCACCGACCGGACCGCCGCCTCGCGTACCGCCGCCGCCGCGTCCCGCCTGCGGTCGCCCTCACTGTGCCGCACGAGATCCGCGTACACCCCGGCCAGCCGGTCCTCGAGTTCCGCGGCGAGCCGTACCGCCGCGGAGCTGTCGGGCACCGCGAAGGGGAGCGAGTATGCGGCGGCCGCCGGTTCCGGATCGGCGCCGAGGTCGCGCACCTCACGCTGCAGGGCGTCCCGGCGGGCGCGGTGTGCGTCGTGTGCCTGCCGGGCCTCGTCCTTGCGGTCCCTGTCGATGCGGCCGCCGACGACGCCGTAGCCGTAGACGGTGGCGTGTTCGGCGGCGAGCGCGGCCTGCACGGCGTCGACCAGCTTCTTCATGCGTCGTCGTCCTCCCCGTCGCCCATGTGGGAATCCAGCAGGTAGGCGTGGGCGGCGCCCGCCGCGGCGACCGACGCGAGCAGCCGCGCCAGTCCCGGAGGGGCGGTGACGAGTGCGGCCGTACGCTCGCGCGAGGTGCGGCGCTCGGCCTCGCTGAGGGCGGAGAGTGCCTCCTCCTCGTCGCCCGGCACGGCGCCGCCGGGCTCCTTCGCGCCTTTCCCGCTGTCGTCCTCGCTGTGGTGCTTGCTGCCGTCCTTGCCGTCTTTGCCGGCCTCGCCGTTGCTGTTCCGCTCGCCCCCGTTGCTGCCGTCCCTGCCCGCGCTCTTCCCGTCCAGGGCCTCTGCGTGGCGTGCCGTCGCGGCGCGCAGCGGACGGAGCCGGTCCGCGAGACCGGCGTGCGCCGCGGCCGTCGCCTCGTACCGCTCCAGCAGTGTCCGGCTCTGCCGGGTCGCCGTCCGGCGCAGCCGGTCCTCCGTTCGGGCGGCCTGCGCCTCGTCCTCGGTGTCCGGTGTGCTCGAACATCCGGTGGTGGTGCCGAGGACGGACAGTGTTCCGAGGGGGCCCAGCGTGCTCAGCGTCCCGGCCAGCACCGACCGCCTGGGCGGCCCGCCTTCCGGTGACGGTGTGAGCGGCATGGGGGCAACTCCCTCGGGAAGGCCGGCATCGCGCGGCAGAATTCTGGGGCGAACATCTGTGGCGGTGATCACCGCCACGTGAGCGTACCCGCGAGCGTTCGAACGCGCCGCCGGGCCACCCTCACTGCCCCATGCGTACCCGTACGTCCGTGACATCCCGCGGGGATCGCCCATCTGGTCGGCGCTGCGCGCGTCAGACGTTAGGCTTGGACCGGCAGACACCCCCGTCACCAGGCCCCCTACAACAGCACACGCGGCCGAGGAGTCACCCGGATGAGCACCACCCAGAGCGAGAGGCTGCGCGAACTGCTGGAGCCGCTCGCCGGCGAGAAGGGGCTGGATCTCGAAGAGATCGAGGTGACCCCCGCCGGCAAGCGCCGCGTGCTGCGCGTCGTGGTCGATTCCGACGACGGGGTCCAGCTCGACACCTGCGCCGAGCTGAGCCGCACGCTCTCCGAAGTCCTCGACGAGACAGACGTCATGGGCGGCTCGCCCTACGTGCTGGAAGTGACCTCACCGGGCGCCGACCGTCCCCTCACCGAGCAGCGGCACTACCGCCGCGCCGTCGGACGGCTGGTCAGGGCACACCTCGCGGAGCGGGCCGGAGGCGGCGAGCTGACGGCCCGTCTGACCGGTGTCGACGACGAAGGCGTCGATCTTGAGGTGCCGGGCGTGAAGGGACGCAGGCCCACCCCGCGCCGGCTCGCCTTCGCGGACATCGCGAAGGCCCGCGTCGAGATCGAGTTCAACCGCAAGGCCGCCGAGAGAACAGATCAGCACGGGTCCGCGGCCGCTGACGAGGAAGGCAAGGAGGAGGCGTAGCCGTGGACATCGACATGAGCGCCCTGCGGGGGCTGGTGAGGGAGAAGGAGATCTCCCTCGATCTGCTGGTGGAGGCGATCGAGTCCGCCCTCCTCATCGCCTACCACCGCACCGACGGCAGCCACCGCGACGCGCGTGTGGAGCTGGACCGCAAGACCGGGCACGTGACGGTCTGGGCGAAGGAGGGCCCGTCGGAGGTGGCCGAGGGCTCCGAGCCGCGCGAGTTCGACGACACCCCCACGGGTTTCGGCCGCATCGCCGCCACCACCGCCAAGCAGGTCATCCTGCAGCGGCTGCGGGACGCCGAAGAGGAGGTCACCTTCGGCGAGTACGCGGGACGCGAGGGAGACGTCGTCGCGGGTGTCGTCCAGCAGGGCAAGGACCCCAAGAGCGTGCTGGTGGACATCGGCAAGCTGGAGGCGATCCTGCCGCCGCAGGAGCAGGTGCCCGGTGAGGACTACTCGCACGGCACGCGTCTGCGTACGTACGTCGTGCGCGTCGCCAAGGGCGTGCGGGGGCCGTCGGTGACGCTCTCCCGCACCCACCCGAATCTGGTCAGGAAGCTCTTCGAGCTGGAGGTGCCGGAGATCGCGGACGGCTCCGTGGAGATCGCCGCCATCGCGCGGGAGGCTGGCCACCGTACGAAGATCGCCGTACGCTCCACGCGCTCCGGCCTGAACGCGAAGGGCGCCTGCATCGGCCCGATGGGCGGCCGGGTGCGCAACGTCATGGCGGAGCTGCACGGTGAGAAGATCGACATCGTGGACTGGTCCGAGGACCCTGCCGAGCTGGTCGCCCACGCACTGTCGCCGGCCCGTGTGAATCAGGTCGAGATCGTCGATCTCGCGGCGCGGTCCGCACGCGTGACCGTGCCCGACTACCAGCTGTCCCTGGCCATCGGGAAAGAGGGCCAGAACGCCCGTCTCGCGGCCCGGCTGACCGGCTGGCGCATCGACATCCGCCCGGACACCGCCGAAGCGGGTGAGGCCGTCTCGGCCGAGCCGGAACCGGCTCCCGGGCAGGCTGCCGAACAGGGCTGAAACCAGAGGGGTGCCCGCTCACCCCCCGGGGGGAATGGCGGTGCGGGGAGGTAGACTTACAGTGTCTGGCCGGACGCGTGTCCGAGCATGCCCTCAGCGCACTTGCGTGGGCTGCCGGGAACGCTCGGACAAACCCGCTCTGCTGCGTGTGGTGCTGAGCCGGGGGCGGTGCGTCCCCGATCTTCGCGGTACGCTGCCCGGCCGGGGCGCGTATCTGCATCCCACGTCGGTATGCCTCGACCAGGCTGTCCGCCGACGGGCGTTCAACCGGGCCTTCCGTGGCCCGGGGCCGTTCGATCTGGCGGAATTGCGGCAGCAGGTGGAGCAGATCAAGCAGGCGAAACCGTAAGACAGTCCGTTCGGAACCCTCCGTGCGGAGAGGTACCTCGCGAGTCGGAAGTAGGTCGAGATTGCGATGAGCACTCGATGAGTACGCGATGAGTACGCCCATGCATAAGTAGAGAAGGTCCGGCGGCGATGAGCCCCCCGGACCGTAAGGAGCGAAGTGGCTAAGGTCCGGGTATATGAGCTCGCGAAGGAGCTCGGAGTCGAGAGCAAGGTCGTCATGGCCAAGCTCAACGAACTGGGCGAATTCGTCCGCTCGGCGTCCTCGACGATCGAGGCGCCGGTAGTGCGCAAGCTGACCGACGCCTTCGACGCGGGTTCCGGCGGAGCCGGCGGCGCGAAGAAGTCCGCAGCGAAACCGTCGGCGCCGAAGAAGGCCGCCGCGAAGCCCGCCGCCCCCAAGCCGGGGCAGGCACCCAAGCCCGGCGCGGGAAGCGCGAAGCCGGGTCAGACCCAGGCGCCCAAGCCGGGCGCCCCCAAGCCGGCACCGGAGGCTCCCGCCTCTCCCGCACCGGCCGCCGAGGGCGAGGCCGGAGGCCCCGTGACCCCGGCTGCTCCCGCTGCCGACCAGACTCAGGCGCCCAAGCCGGGCGCCCCGAAGCCGGGTCCGGCGAAGCCGGAGTTCACCTCGCCCGCCGCCGACGCGGAAGCCCCCAAGCCGGGCGGTGCGGCTCCCAAGCCGGGGCAGGCACCCAAGCCCGGTCAGGGCGCTCCCAAGCCCGGTCAGGGCCAGGGCGGCCGTGGCGGCCAGGGCGCACGTCCCGGTGGCGCGCCCAAGCCGGGCGGCGGTCGCCCGACGGGTCCGCGCCCGGGCAACAACCCCTTCACGTCCGGTGGTTCGACCGGTATGGCGCGCCCGCAGGCACCCCGTCCCGGTGGCGCGCCGAAGCCGGGGCAGCCCGGTCAGGGCGCTCCCAAGCCCGGTCAGGGCCAGGGCGGTCCGCGCCCGCAGGCTCCGGGTGGCCGTGCCACTCCGGGCAACATGCCGCGTCCGCAGGGCGGCGGCCAGGGTGGTCCGCGTCCCGGCGGCGGTAACCGGCCCAACCCGGGCATGATGCCGCAGCGTCCCGCTGCCGCTCCGCGTCCGGGCCCGGGCCGTGGCGGCGGCCAGGGCGGTCCGCGTCCCGGCGGCGGTGGCGGCGGCGGTCGTCCCGGTGGTGGCGGCGGCTTCGGCGGTCGTCCCGGCGGCGGTGGCGGCGGCGGTCGTCCCGGTGGTGGCGGCGGCTTCGGCGGTCGTCCCGGTGGTGGCGGCGGCGGTCGTCCCGGTTTCGCAGGCCGTCCGGGCGGTCCCGGTGGCCGCGGCGGCACGCAGGGCGCGTTCGGCCGTCCCGGCGGTCCGGCCCGTCGTGGCCGCAAGTCGAAGCGGCAGCGCCGTCAGGAGTACGAGCAGATGCAGGCGCCGTCGGTCGGCGGCGTGATGCTTCCGCGCGGCAAGGGCGAGGTCGTACGGCTCTCGCGCGGCGCCTCGCTCACCGACTTCGCGGAGAAGATCAACGCCAACCCGGCGTCGCTGGTCCAGGTGATGTTCAACCTGGGCGAGATGGTCACCGCGACGCAGTCCGTCTCCGACGAGACGCTGGGCCTGCTCGGCGAGGAGATGAACTACGTCGTCCAGATCGTCAGCCCGGAGGAGGAGGACCGCGAGCTTCTCGAGTCCTTCGACATCGAGTTCGGCGAGGACGAGGGTGGCGAGAACGCGCTCATGCCGCGTCCGCCGGTCGTGACCGTCATGGGTCACGTCGACCACGGCAAGACGCGTCTGCTGGACGCGATCCGCAAGACCAACGTCATCGCGGGCGAGGCCGGCGGCATCACCCAGCACATCGGCGCCTACCAGGCCTCGACCGAGGTGAACGACGAGGAGCGCAAGCTCACCTTCATCGACACCCCCGGTCACGAGGCGTTCACCGCCATGCGTGCCCGCGGTGCCAAGTCGACCGACATCGCGATCCTCGTGGTGGCGGCCAACGACGGCGTCATGCCGCAGACGATCGAGGCGCTTAACCACGCCAAGGCGGCTGAGGTGCCGATCGTGGTCGCGGTCAACAAGATCGACGTCGAGGGTGCCGACCCGACCAAGGTGCGCGGTCAGCTGACCGAGTACGGCCTGGTGGCCGAGGAGTACGGCGGCGACACCATGTTCGTCGACATCTCCGCCAAGCAGGGCGAGAACATCGAAGCGCTGCTCGAAGCGGTCGTACTGACCGCGGACGCCGCGCTCGACCTGCGGGCCAACCCGGAGCAGGACGCCCAGGGCATCGCGATCGAGGCGCACCTCGACCGTGGTCGCGGCGCCGTGGCGACCGTGCTGGTCCAGCGCGGCACGCTGCGCGTCGGCGACACCATGGTCGTGGGCGACGCCTACGGCAGGGTCCGGGCGATGCTCGACGACAAGGGCGAGAACATCAAGGAAGCGGGTCCCGCGACTCCCGTCCTGGTCCTGGGCCTGACCAACGTCCCGGGCGCCGGCGACAACTTCCTGGTGGTCGAGGAGGACCGTACGGCCCGTCAGATCGCCGAGAAGCGCGCCGCGCGTGAGCGCAACGCCGCGTTCGCCAAGCGCACCCGCCGGGTCTCCCTGGAGGACCTGGACAAGGTGCTCAAGGCCGGCGAGGTGCAGCAGCTCAACCTCATCATCAAGGGCGACGCGTCCGGTTCGGTCGAGGCGCTGGAGTCCTCGCTGCTGCAGCTGGACGTCGGCGAAGAGGTCGACCTGCGCATCCTGCACCGCGGTGTGGGTGCGGTCACCGAGACCGACATCGACCTGGCGACCGGCTCCGACGCGATCGTCATCGGCTTCAACGTCCGCGCCGAGGGGCGTGCGACGCAGCTGGCCGAGCGCGAGGGCGTGGACGTGCGCTACTACTCGGTGATCTACCAGGTCATCGAGGAGATCGAGGCGGCCCTGAAGGGCATGCTCAAGCCGGAGTACGAAGAGGTCGAGCTCGGTACGGCGGAGATCCGCGAGGTCTTCCGCTCCTCCAAGCTCGGCAACATCGCGGGTGTTCTCATCCGCTCCGGCGAGGTCAGGCGGAACACCAAGGCCCGTCTGCTGCGCGACGGGAAGGTCGTCGCGGAGAACCTCACCATTCAGGGGCTGCGCCGCTTCAAGGACGATGTCACCGAGATCCGCGACGGGTTCGAGGGCGGTATCAACCTCGGAAACTTCAACGACATCAAGATCGACGACGTCATCGCGACGTACGAGATGCGGGAGAAGCCCCGCGGCTGACGCCGCTGCGCGCTGAACCCGTAGCCGGTCCGGGGCCGGTCGGCGGAGACAAACTCCGTCGATCGGCCCCGCCCGCATCTTCTACGATCATCCCTGTGTATGTGGGGACTTTGAGCATCGATCTGCTGCTGGGCGACGTCCGTTCGCTCAAGCAGAAGCGCTCCGTCGTCCGCCCGATCGTCGCCGAACTGCAGCGCAAGTACGCGGTGAGCGTGGCCGAGGTGGCGGAAATGGACCTCTACCGCCGTGCCACGATCGGAGTGGCGGCGGTGTCGGGGGACGCGGGGCATGTGACGGACGTACTGGACCGGTGCGAACGGCTGATCGCCGGGCGCCCGGAGGTGGAACTGCTGTCGGTTCGGCGGCGCTTCCACGGAGAAGACGACGATTAGCAAGGAGAGGGACCAGTGGCCGACAACCCGCGGGCGAAGAGGCTGGCAGACCTCATCCGTGAAGTGGTCGCGGAGAAGCTTCATCGAGGGATCAAGGACCCGCGGCTCGGCACACACGTGACCGTCACGGACACCCGGGTCACCGGCGATCTGCGGGAGGCGACCGTCTTCTACACGGTCTACGGGGACGACGAGGACCGCAAGGCCGCGGCGTCCGGGCTGGAGAGCGCCAAGGGGATGCTGCGGACGGCCGTGGGTGCCGCGGCGGGTGTCAAGCACACCCCGAGCCTCACGTTCGTCGCGGACGCCCTGCCGGAGAACGCCCGTACCATCGACGACCTTCTCGCCAGGGCCAAGGCCTCGGACGAGGAGGTCCGCAAGGCGTCATCGGGCGCGGACTACGCGGGCGGGGCCGACCCCTACCGCAAACCCGCGGACGACGAGCAGGCCGAGGACGAATGACCCGTGGCACGTAAGAAGGACGACGGACCCGGCGGGCTCGTCATCGTCGACAAGCCCGCCGGTTTCACGTCGCACGACGTGGTCGCCAAGCTGCGCGGCATGGCCCGTACGCGGCGCGTGGGGCACGCGGGGACGCTGGACCCGATGGCCACCGGCGTGCTCGTCATCGGCGTCGAGAAGGCCACCAGGCTGCTCGGTCATCTCGCCCTCACCGAGAAGGAGTACGTCGCCACGGTCCGGCTCGGACAGAGCACCCTCACGGATGACGCGGAGGGTGAATTCACCGCGACCGAAGGGGCCTTCGGCCTCGCACGTGAGGATGTCGATGCTGCCGTGGCGAAGCTCACCGGCGACATCGAGCAGGTGCCCTCGAAGGTCAGCGCGGTGAAGGTCGACGGCAAGCGCTCCTACCAGCGTGTGCGCGAGGGCCAGGAGGTCGAACTCGCCGCCCGTGCGGTCACCGTCTCCTCGTTCGCCGTGCACGAGGTGCGCCAGGAGCAGGCGGGGGACGGCACGGCGGTCACGGACCTGCTGGTCTCGGTGGTGTGTTCGTCGGGCACGTACGTACGCGCGCTGGCGCGCGACCTCGGCGCCGACCTCGGCACAGGGGGTCACCTCACGGCACTGCGCCGTACGCGCGTCGGGCCGTACCGGCTCCAGGAGGCCCGCACCCTGGAGCAGTTGCAGCAGGACCTCGACGGGGGTGCGGCGCTCGGGGTGCTTCCGCTCGACGAGGCGGCAGCGGCGGTCTTCGCCCGCTGGGACGTGGACGCGGAGCAGGCCCGGCTGATCGGCAACGGAGCACAACTGCGCATGCCCGCACAGGAGTTCGTGCCGGGAGAGCCGGGAGAGCCGGGAGAGCCGGGGGGCCCGGGGACGCCGGTCGCGGTCTTCGGGCCGGACGGCCGCTTCGTGGCGCTGGTGGAGGAGCACGGGGGCCGGGCGAAGAGCCTCGCCGTCTTCGTGTAGAGCCCCGCGTGCAGAATTCCGCGCCCGGGCGGGTATTCACTCCAACGGCCGGGCGCTCGGGGTGAGCCGAGGGCGCAGCCGGGGGCGCGTTCGCCGAGCGGCCTGTTCCGGCTGATCAACTTCCCCTTACCGTCGGGGAGCTGGGACGGAACCCGGCGGCAGGGTTCGGGCGAGGGGCGGTGCTGATGGGAGCGGTGCTGACGGATCCAGCGCTGGTGCGGATCTGCGATCTGGCCGGACGCCCGCGCGGCACGGGCTTCCTCGCCGACGAACTCGGCACGGTGGTCACCAGCCACGAGGCCGTGGACGGTCTCGGCCGCGTCGTCGTCAGCACCGCCGAGGAGCGCAGCCACCTCGCGGAGACGGCCGACATCACCCCGCTCCCCGAATGGGACCTCGCTCTCATCCGTACGGAAGGGCTCGGCCTGGCCCCGCTCGTCATCGCCGCGGAGCGTGCGGAACCGGCGGGTACCGCCGTCCGGCTGGGCACCGGGCACTCACCGGCCCTGCGGGCGGGCTGGACGGACGCACACCTGGCCGGGACCGCCACCGTCACCTACACCTCGACCGACCGCTTCCACGCACTCGAAGAGGTTCTGGAACTGGCCCTGCCCGAGGCCGCCGCGGTCGAACTGCGCCTGAGCAGACGCGCCTCCGGCTCGCCCGTGCTGGACGCGGCGAGCGGAGCGGTGCTCGCGGTGCTCGGTACGGCTCTGCACGTGCCGGGCCGCTCCGCCGGTTTCGCGGTGCCGCTGCGGGCAGCGGGCCGCTGGGAACCGGACGGGCCGCTGGGCGCGCTGATCGCCCGTAACGGCGCGACGGTCGCAGGATTCGGCCCCGACCTCAACCTGGCCGGAGCACTGCGGCTGACGGCCGAGTCGGTGCGTCCTGCCGTGGGGCGGGTGCGGTCTGTGCGGCGCGTCCACCGCGCCGAAGTCTCCGACGCCTTACGCCGGTTCCTCGACAGCGACGCCTCCACGGCGGCTCTCGTGGGGCCTCCCGGGTCGGGGCGTACGACGGAGCTCGCCGCACTCGCCGAGCGGCGCGCGGAGGAGGCGACCCCCGCTCCCACCGTGTGGCTGCGCGGCGCAGACCTGAGAGCCGGCGACGGCAGCCTTCGTGAGGCCGTGGGACGGGCGCTGACGCGGGCGGACCGCGCGGTCGCCGGGGCGGCGGGAGAGGACCCGCTCGGCGCCACCGGCGAGTACGGGGGAGCGGGCTGCCGGACCGGGGGAGCGGACGGCCGGGATGCCGGCTCGGAGGCCTGCTCGGAGGACGGGGGAGCGGACGGCTGCGACGACGGCGCGCCGCGGGCCGATGTCGTGGCCCGGCTCGCACGGGACGCGAAACGTCCGCTCCTGGTGCTGCTGGACGCACCCGAGGAGATGCCGGAGCAACTCGCCCGTCAGCTGCGGCGGTGGACCGCGGGAACGGCGAGCTGGCTGCGGGCGTCCGGCGCCCGGATGGTGATCGCCTGCGGGCCCGAACACTGGGAAGAGGCAGGGGCGTTGTACCCGCCCGCCATACTCGGTGGCGGCTCCGTCGGGACGGGCACGCACGGCGGTACCGTTCTGCCGCCCTGCGTGCTCATGGGCGACCTGTCCAAGGCGCAGGCCGAGCGTGCCCGCGAACGGTACGGCCTTGAGGAGGGCGCTCTCGCCGAGGCGGACGCGGCCCATCCGCTCACGGTGCGCATGCTCGGCGATCTGCGCGCAGAGCTGGGTGGTTCCGCAGTGCGCGGCTCCGCCCCGCCGCGCCGCTGGGAGATCTTCTCCGCACACCTCGACCTCGCGGCGCTCCGGATCGCCCGCACGGTCGCCGCCGCACAGGGCCGTACGGCACGTGGCGCCGCCGTACGGCGGCTGGCCGCGCTGGCTGCCGGAGGGCTGCACGAGGCGGCGCGGAGCGCACTCGCGCGCGGGCAGGGCGCGGTGGACCCGGCCGGCTTCGAGGACGCCTTCCCACGGCGGGGCGGCTGGGCGTCGGCTGTGCTCACCGAAGGCGTCCTCGAACCGGCGGGCGGCGGATACCGCTTCGCCGACGAGGAGTTCGGCCAGTGGCTGCAGGGCCGGCACCTGGACGTGGACGCGGCCGTGGAGAGCCTCGTGGGCCCGCCGGCCTGCGCGGACGCCGGGCGGTCCGGTCCCGGCGGCCGCGCGCGGGGCGCCGTCGCGGCACCGCGGGTGCCCCGTCACCGCATCGGTCCCGTCGTGCAGGCACTCCTGATGTGTGAACGGGTGGACGGCACGCACGCGCTGGAGCGGCGCCTGCGTCCGCTGGCGGACGCCTGCTTCGACGCGGACGCGGAGAGCGCCTGGTGGGCCGCCCATCTGCTCGGGGAGACGCTGCTGAGCGCGGCGGACGCCGGACCGTACACCGGTGTGCTGCACGCCCTGGCCGGACGCATCGCCGCGGGGCGTGACGCGGCGGGTTTCGGGCCGTGGTTCTGGCGGCGGCTGGCGCTGCCGACCACCGAGCTGATCGAACTGCTGCGCGTACTTCTGCCCGCCGACCCTCCGCACGGGGCGGAGAGTGCCCGCGGAAGCGAGCGCTGCCTGAACCTCGTCGACGAACTGACGGCCGCCGAACCAGCCACAGTCGCGCCCCTGCTGTGCGGTTGGTTCACCGACCGCCGTCCTCTGAGCGGACCCGCCCGCACGGAGGGCACGGAGGGCGCGGAGGGCGTGCCGCAGCCGACCGTCGCGGCGGCCGCGCAGGCCCTCCTCTACGCGCACCGGCGGCGTACCACCGAAGCGCTGCTCGACCTGCTGACCGACACCTGCCACCCGCGCGCGGACGAACTGCTCGCCGAGCTCGCGCAGGACGAACCCGCCGCCATGTGCCGTGCCGTCGAACGCTGGGCGGGTGACGAGCGGAGCCTTCGGCGCACCGCCGCCGCCGAGTACGGACTGCTGACGGCCCGGTACGCCCGTACGGACGCCGACCGCGCACATCTGGAGAGTGCCGCACGAGCCCTGCTCGGCAGCCGCCCTGGCGATCCGGAGGAGCCCACGCACGCGCCTTCGCTCGCACTGATGCTGCGGATCTCCGCCGACCCCGAGCCGTACCTCGACGCGTCCGTCGACCTGCTGGCCGCCACGGGAGCGCCGCACCTCGCCGACGCACTCACCGGGCTTCTCCACGGCCGGCCCGGGCCGGTGCTGGCCGCCTTCCGCAGGAGACTGTGCGAGCCGGGCAGCGGCGCGCACCACCTGGTGGAGGCGCTGGGGGTCGTACGCCAGGAGGAGCTGGCGCGGCCCACGGCGGAGCTGGTGCGTGAGTACGCGGAGCTGCGCCCGGAGAGGGCGGGTGAGGCGCTGGGCGCGTTCGTGCGATGCCGGCTCACGCACGGTGTGCAGGGCCGCGCAGGGCTCCAGCCGCTCACCGACGCGCTGGTGTGCACGCCGCACGCACCTGTACGGGCCAGTCTCGCCCGTACGCTCGGGGCCGCGGAGAGCGGGCCGGTGCGGGACGAACTGCTGGACTTACTGCTCGTGGGGGAACGCGACTTGACGGTGCTCGACGCGGGGCTCGAAGCGGTGGTGACGGGCGGCGGGCTAACGATCGCGGGAGAGGAGAGACGGGAGGGCGGGAAGTTCGGCGGGGTGCGCGGCCCGGTGGACGGAGGCTCGTCGGAAGGGGGGTCGGACGGCGGGGCGATCGGCGGGGCGGAGGGCGAAGCGGACGGCGTGGGCGAGCTGGTGCGGCGGATCGGGACGCAGATGGCACGTACGTCCGAGGGCGCGGCGTACTTCGACCGCCGCCTGGTCGAGCTGGCGCGCGAGGTGCCCGGCTTCGCCGGGGCCCTGCGCACCTGGACCACTGCCGCTCCCGAAGCGTGGAGCGCGGTCGCGGGACCGGGCGCACGCCGCGTGTGCGGGACCGCACACGGGCAGGCGTAGCCGCGGGGCGCAGGCGCGGGTCCGGTGAGGGCGCTGCTCAGCGGCATGGCACCCTTGGACCGGCGAACCATCGGTATCGGCGAGGAGCAGTGACGTGCAGCGCTGGCGTGGCTTGGAGGACATCCCCGAGGGCTGGGGGCGCAGTGTCGTCACCATCGGCTCGTACGACGGGGTCCACCGCGGGCACCAGCTGATCATCGGCAGGACCGTGGCGCGCGCCCGCGAACTGGGCGTACCCGCCGTCGTCGTCACCTTCGATCCGCATCCGAGCGAGGTCGTGCGCCCGGGCAGCCACCCGCCGCTGCTCGCCCCGCACGCGCGGCGCGCCGAACTCATGGCCGAGCTGGGGGTGGACGCGGTGCTCGTGCTGCCGTTCACGTCCGAGTTCTCCCAGCTCACGCCCTCCGATTTCGTGGTGAAGGTGCTGGTCGACAAGTTGCACGCCCTGAGCGTCGTGGAGGGCCCCAACTTCCGCTTCGGGCACAGGGCGGCGGGCGACGTCACCTTCCTCGCCGAACTGGGCGGGACGTACGACTACGAGGTGGTCGTCGTGGACCTGTTCGAGCGGGGAGACGCCGGCGGAGGCCAGCCGTTCTCCTCGACCCTGATCAGGCGACTGGTGGCCGAGGGCGCAGTCGAGGGCGCGAGCGAGGTGCTGGGGCGTCCCCACCGCGTCGAGGGCGTGGTGGTGCGGGGCGCCCAGCGCGGTCGGGAACTGGGCTACCCCACGGCCAACGTCGAGACGGTCCCGCACACCGCCGTCCCGGCCGACGGGGTCTACTCGGGCTGGCTGACCGCGGACGGCGAGAGAATGCCGGCGGCGATCTCGGTGGGCACGAATCCGCAGTTCAACGGGACCGAGCGGACGGTCGAGGCGTACGCCATCGACCGTGTGGACCTCGATCTGTACGGGATGCACGTGGCCGTCGACTTCCTCACCTACATCCGCGGACAGGAGAAGTTCGGCACGCTGGAGGCGTTCCTGGAGCGAATGGCCGAGGACGTCGACCGCTGCCGTGACCTGGTGGCGAAGGCGGACCGAGGGCAGCGGTGAGACGCTGACGGACGGTGTCGCCGTCCGTCACGCAGCACGCAGCACGTGACGTTTCCGCGGCGGCGACGGATCATCGTCCTGTCGCCGCCGCGTGACGTGGCTGTGGGCGCCCCTACTGCTGCGGGTAGGGCGGCTGCGGTGGCTGCCCGTACGGAGGCTGCCCGTAGGGCTGCTGCGGTGGCTGCGGTGGCTGGCCCGGGTACTGCTGAGGTGGGAACTGCCCTCCCGGCATGGGCGGTTGGCCGGGCTGTCCCGGCATCGGCGGGGCCAGCTGCGGGGGCGGCTGCCCGTTCGCCGTCCACAGGCCCTGCTCCTGCTGGGCACGAGCGAAGTCCTCGGCGATCAGCGCCGACAGGTCGAAGTACGCCTCGCGGGTCCTGGGGCGCATCATGTCGAGATCGAGTTCGGCGCCGGCGGAGAGATGCTCGTCGAAGGGGATCGTGACGACGCCGCGGCAGCGCGTCTGGAAGTGCGACACGATGTCCTCGACCTTGATCATCTTTCCGGTCTCGCGGACGCCCGAGATGACCGTGATGCTGCGCTGCACCAACTCGCCGTACCCGTGCGCGGAGAGCCAGTCGAGCGTGGTGCTCGCGCTGCTCGCGCCGTCCACGGAAGGGGTCGAGATGATGATCAACTGGTCGGCGAGGTCGAGGACTCCGCGCATCGCGGAGTAGAGCAGACCCGTGCCCGAGTCGGTGAGGATGATCGGGTACTGCTTGCCGAGGACGTCGATGACGCGGCGGTAGTCGTCGTCGTTGAAGGTCGTCGAGACGGCCGGGTCCACGTCGTTGGCGAGGATCTCCAGACCGGCGCTCGTCTGCGACGTGAACCTTCTGATGTCCATGTAGCTGTTGAGATACGGGATCGCCGTGACCAGGTCGCGGATCGTCGCCCCGGTCTCACGGCGCACCCGGCGGCCGAGCGTGCCCGCGTCCGGATTGGCGTCGATCGCGATGACCTTGTCCTGGCGCTCGGTCGCGAGGGTCGAGCCCAGAGCCGTCGTCGTGGTGGTCTTGCCCACGCCGCCCTTGAGGCTGATGACCGCGATCCGGTAGCACGAGAGGACCGGCGTGCGGATGAGATCCAGCTTGCGCTGCCGCTCGGCCTCCTCCTTCTTGCTGCCGAGTCGGAAGCGGGAGCTGCGGGCCGGGTTCTGCGAACGGGGCTTCCGCTTGCTGTTTACCAGCCGGTCCGAGGAGAGCTCGACCGCGGCGGTGTAACCGAGGGGCGAGCCGCCCTGGTTCTGGCGGCGGGGGTCGACGGGCTGCTGTGGCTGTGCCTGACCGGGGTCGGGCTGACCGGGCTGTGCCTGACCGGGCTGCTGCGGCTGCGCCGGCTGCTGCCCCGGCTGTTGGGGGTAACCGTAGCCACCGGGGGGCGGGCCGGGCTGTTGCTGCCCCGCCTGCTGCGGGTAGGGCTGCTGTGCCTGCGCTCCCGGCTGCTGGGGATAGCCGTAACCGCCCGGCTGGGGGTACCCGTACCCCGCGGGCTGCTGGGGATAGCCGTAACCGCCGGGTTGCTGGGGCGGGTTGGGCGGAGCCGACGGTGCCGGGGGGACGGCCTGGCCGGGCACCTGGCCAGGCTGAGGGGGCGGTTGCGGCACCGCGTCGCCGCTGGGCTGCTGTCCCGGCTGCGGCGGCCCGGCCTGCTGCGGGAAGCCGTAGCCGTGCTGCTGCCCGGGCAGGGGCTGACCGGGCTGGTGCTGTCCGGGCTGGTGGTGACCGCGCTGCTCCGGTACGGGCGGTGTGTGCCCGGGAGGGGTGGAGGACCAAGGATCGCCCGCCGAGGGCGGGTTGGCGGGCTGGTACTCGGGTGGCAGCGGAGGGACACCGGGCGGCTGCTCCGGGCCGGGAGCGGGACCGGAGGCACTGTCCGGCACACCGGGCCACTGCGGCTGCTGCCGGCCGTCGGACGACGCGTACGGCGGCACGGCGTCCTGCGGCCCGCCGGGTGCGCCGCTGTCGGTTCCGTCGGTTCCGTCCGCGCCCGGGGCGGAGGAAGATCCGCTTGAAGTACCGGCCTGCCGGGCCGCGTTGCCGCCGCTCCCGTCCGTACCGGAGGAGGACCCGCTCATTGCGTCCCCCGGCGCAGCACCCTCCGCGCCGGCCCCTTCACGCTCCTTGGCCGCGGCGACCTCGGCGATCTCACGGCGCAGAGCGGCGGCGGAGAACCGCATCGTCGCGCCGTCCTCGATGTCACCGGCGCCGTCGGCCGGCTCGTGCGGACCGCCCGAAGTGCCCGCGCCCGGCCCGGACGAGGTGCCCGGCGTTTCCTGTTCTCCGGCAGATCCCTCAGGCCCGGCAGGCCCCTCAGGCCCCTCTTGCGCGGAAGGTCCCGCAGGAGCGGGCTCGGCGGGCCCGGCAGCGCCCGTACGGGGGCCGTCGTCGTCCCGGTCCTGCCCGGTGCCCGACGGGCCCTCGGGCGCGGACTGCTGGCCTTCCCCTCCGGGCGTGGGCAGCGGGAAGTCGCCCTGCGCGCCGGGAGCGCTCTCCTGCGGGGCTTCCGCACCCGCGGGCCTCCCCGCCCAGGGCTCCTGGCTCCCCGTGTCGGCGACTTGGTGGGGTGTGTCGTGAAGTCCACCCGTGCCGGAGGGGTGGCCGGCGCTCCCCGGGCCGGCCTCGGGTGCGGCCGGATACGCGCCGGAGGAGGCGTTGTTCGCGTCCTGCATGTACCACGCGGGCGGCGTGTAGTCGATGGTGAACTGGCCGGTCGATTCCGTGTCGTGCTCGGACTCAGCTTCCGCATCGGGCCGATCGGTGTCGGGCACCATCCCGCCGTCGCGGATCTCGTCCCGATCGCTGCTCACAATGCCTCCTGCTGCTGTGGTCATGCACCCCGATTTGCTGCGCGCCCATCAAGCCTAATCACCGTAACTCCGGGCACGGCAGAGCGGCCCGGTCTCACAAGGGGACGGACCCTGTCACCGACTCAACCAGCCCGAGGTCTCGGTTCCGTCTCGGCTCACCGCCGGGTGTGAACCCGCTGTCGTCCGGTGTTCCGCCGACCGTGGCAGGGCCGTGACCTCCGACCTCACACGCTCCGGGGCTCCTCGCTCACGAGGGGCGCGCCCGGCGCCGTCAGTCGAGCCGCCGCGGGGCGCCCAGCAGGCCGGATTCCGCGTCCGTGGGCTGCGTCAGTGCGTAGTGCCGGTCGCGCCGCGTGCACCACAGGGTCACCCCGTCCCCGAGGGTGGACAGCGCCTCGACCTCGTGCTGCGGGAGCTGAAGGATGCGGCCGATCTGCTTGGCCTCGTCGGGCGAGACCCGCTGAATGCCCACCAGCGAGGAGTTGCGCAGCAACCGCGGTGCCACGGGGCTCAGGTACGGCAGCAGCGTCAGCACCGACTGCCACGCCGAGGACGCGACCCGTCCGCGCGGAGGCCGCATTCCGCAGTCCCGCACGACCAGTACGGGGCTTCCCACGGTCGGGCCCATCGGCGGCACCCGCGCCACGTCGTGCAGGGTGATGCACTCCTGGCCCGCACCGGCGGCCTGGACGAGGTTCGTCCACACCGCCGCGCGACCCGTCTCGACGGCCACCCTCGCGCCCGTACCGGCGGTGCGAAGCGCGAGCACCTGTGCCGTCCACAGGCCGCCGATGAGCACGACGTCGTAGGGAACGGGGTGGTGGAAGCCGACCACTTGCGGACGCCCCTCCGCGTCGCTCCCGACGACCACGCCGTCGTCCCCTATCGGGAGGGAGAGCGCGGCCAGATCGTCGGCGGGCAGCGAATGCCCCGCACGCTGCGGCCCCCGCAGCCCCTGCAGCAGACCCATGCCACGTGCCATCAGCGGGCACCTCCCAGCGGCAGCGTCGCGAGTACGCCCGGGAGCTGCTCGCGGTCCAGTCGGATCAGGCCCACCTTCGCGGACCTGGCGGCGCGCTCCAGCTCACGGCGCGTGTGGGTGAGTTCGTTGTCGGTGCGGCCGGTGACGCGCACATGTCCGCTGACGGAGACGGACTGGCGCCGGGACGCACGGCCGATGGTCAGGCTGAAGGTCGTGGTCAGCGCCGGCACGGCCGTCAGCAAGGAGACGAGCCGGGGGAGCGGTGTCGCCGCCCTGCCGACCTCGGGCCAGCGGCCCACCCCGTACGTCGTGTGCCACCGGTCGTCGCATCGCCAGGCCCTCGCGTTCTCCTGGGTGCGGCGCACCGGAGGGGCGTCGGGCTGGCTCGCGCGCGCTGTCGCCAGCGGGTTCGCACAGGCCGACGTCGAGACGGCGGCGATCAGTTCCTCTTCGTTGAGCACGGAGGCACGGAAGCCCGCTCCGGTGATCCGGCTCGCCAACTGGTCGGCCGCGCGCGTCAGGCAGCGCTGAGCGCCCTCGACGCCGCCGCCGCGCGCCTCGACAGCCTCGGGGCACAGCTCCGGGTCCAGCTTCAGGGCCACCCATGTCAGCCGCAGCGCGGGCGAGCCGGTCTGCTCCTGAAGGGGTGCGTAACTGCGCCTGGCCACGGACTGATCGGGCAGATGCGGTGCCGGGGCCGGCTGCACGTGCTGCACGACCTGGACGGACTCGAGGGTGATGCCGTCCACGTCCAGGGCGTCACGCAGCAGCCCCAGCGGCAGCGCACGTGCTCCGAACGCGGGCCTCAGCGCGCTGACACCGGCCTCCACCCGCACCACGGCGGTGAGGAAACTGCCGTCGCCCAGCATGCCTATCGTGCGGCGGTCGCGGTCGAGGAAGGCGTACGTGCGCAGACCGGGCGCGCACTCCACCGCCGGACCGAGGCTCGGGTCGAGGCGTTCGGTGAGCGGCAGGGCGGCCATCCGCCTGCGCGCGCGCAGTTCGAGGAGAGTGGACAGCCAGTCACGGATGGAACGCTGGTGACGGCGCATCAGCGCGAACAGCAGCAGCACGGCGGCGGCGACACCGGCCGGCAGGAGCATCAGCTCGTCGATCGCCGCGGCCACCACCAGCACCACAAGTGCCAGTTCGATCAGCACGAGTTGTTGCAACTGGAACGGGCCGACCCGCGTCGTACGCGATTCGGTGCGCAGCACCGTCGAGGCGGGGGTGCGGGGACGTGCCGGTCCGCCGGCGCCCGCAGGGCCGTTCGGAGGCCGGTCGCCGGGACCGGCTGCGGCACCCCGGGCGCGCGTTGCTGTTCCCATCGCCGCTAAGCCCCCTCTTGTCCGTATTCGCCCCTGAACCCACGGGGCGTTGGCCGGGCGATCACCCTACCGGAGCAGCGGGAGAGGATCGTCAACCGGCATAGTAGGGGGACGGTCCGACAATCGGCACCAGTGACGGTGTCCGATGGCCCACGGCAACCGGTCAGCGGGGAGAGGCAATTCACTCATGGCATCACGGCGGGACGAGCTCAACGCGTACACCTTCGCGAAGAGGCGTCTGGTTGCGCAGTTCCTTCAGCCTTCCCCGACGGGCACGGAAGAGGGCGCTCCGCGGCCGCTCCGCGGGGTCGTACCGGGCCTGATCGTCGGTGTTCTCATCATGGCCGGGTTCGGCGCGTGGGGGATGTTCAAGCCCAAGGCCCCCAACGAGTGGGACGAGCCCGGCAAGAACGTGATCATCGGCAGCGAGTCCACCACCAGATACGTCGTGCTGACCACCGGCAAGAAGAAGGAACCGCAGCTGCACCCCGTTCTCAACCTCACCTCGGCGAAACTGCTGATCGACCCCAACCAGGGTTCCAAGCCCATCAGCGTCGACGAGAAGTTCCTCGACAAGGGCGAGATGACGCACGGCGCCACCATCGGAATCCCCTACGCCCCCGACCGCCTCCCCGACGCAGCCGAGGCCGGCAAGGAGAAGACCTGGGTGGTGTGCGAACGGCCGCGCGGCGAGGGCGGTTCGGCCACCCAGAAGGCCGCCTTCGTCTTCAACGAACGCGAGGAGAAGAAGGTCGCGGGCAAGGACAAGCTGCGCGGCGGCGAGTTGATGTACGTCCAGGGGCAGGGGGAGAGCCAGCTGTACGCCGTCGACGGGAGCGGCATCAAGTACCCGGTCGAGAACGACCGCGGCCTGCTGAACCAGGTCGTCGACTCCGACCGTCCGCAGCGCGTCTCGCGGGAGTGGCTGGAGACGCTCAAGGAGGGCGACCCCATCAGCTTCCCCACGGTGCCCGGGATGGGCGGCCAGGCGAGGTTCGACGAACTCGACGCGTACAACCAGGTCGGGATGGTGCTCAAGGCATCGGCGGCCGGGGGGCATCAGCACTACGTCGTGCTGGAGGACAGGATCGCCCCCGTGACGGACTTCGTGGCGAACCTCCTGCTCAACAGCCCGGCGGCAGAACCCCTGAAACAGGCGGGCACCGCGCACAACGTCATCGGCTCAAAGGTGCGGGACGCCGGAGAGCCGTTCCTGGCCGGGAAGAAGTGGCCCAGCACCACCTCCGGCAGCGTCAACTCGCCCAGCCTCTCCGACGGAAGCCGCAACACCCTCTGCAACGTGCTGCACGGCGTCGGCAGCGGCAACACGACCAAGCTCAGCACCTGGGCGGGCGACAGCTTCCCCGCCCAGCTCCCCACGGGCTCCGCCAGCGCGTACGTCAGCCCCGGCTCCGGGCAGCTCTTCCGGCAGGTGCGCGGCACCTCGACGGAAGGGGGCTACTTCCTGGTGACGGACACGGGCCTTCGCTACGCACTCCAGAAGAGCGGCGACAGCGGGGGAGAGGACGCCGGGATCGGCAAGGACGGCAAGGAATCGAAGGGCGCGGGGCAGAAGAACGAATCGGCGCTGGCACGGCTCGGGTTCGAAAACGTGAAGGCGACGCGCATCCCCAGCACCTGGTCGCAGTTCCTGCCGACCGGCCCGCGGTTGTCGACCGCGGCCGCCAGGCAGCCGCAGGGTTCTTGATCCGGGGGAGGGACGAATGACGTACAGCGCGAACAGGCGCGGCACGTCCGGCGGCGCGGTGCGCCTGCGCCGCCGGGTGGCGACGGCTGTCGCCGGCGTGCTCGCGGTGAGCACGCTCGGCATGCTCACCGCCGCTCCGGCGGCGGCGGAATCGTCCGAGCAGTGCGAGATCCCGTCGAAGAACCACAAGGAACTTCCCTGGTCGCTGGAGAGCGTCGACCTGGAGAAGCTCTGGGCGGAGGCCACGGGGCGAGGTGTCCGTGTGGCCGTCATCGACACCGGGGTGGACGCCGAGCATCCGCAGCTCAAGGACGCCGTCGACGCGGGCAGCGGCTACAACACGCTGCCGAAGACGAAGAAGAAGGACGAACCCGGCGTCGTCCGGGGCAAGCAGAACGGCACGCAGGACACCCTCGGCCACGGCACCAAAGTCGCCGGCATCATCGCCGCCCGCAAGATGGACGACGACGTGACCCGCTTCGTCGGCCTCGCTCCCCACTCGGAGATCATCCCGATCCGGCAGAACGACGAGAACGGCAGGGGCACGGCCGCGACGCTCGCCAAGGCCATCGACCACGCCGTCGGCGAGGACGCCGACGTCATCAACATCTCCCAGGACACGGCCGAAGCACTCAAGCCCGATTCCACACTGAAGCGGGCCGTCGAGCAGGCGATCGAAGCCGGTGTGGTGGTCGTCGCGTCAGCGGGCAACGACGGTCTGGGCGGCGAGGAGAAGGACACCTACCCGGCCTCGTACCCCGGTGTGCTGGCCGTGGCTTCGGCCGACCGCAACAACGAACGCGCGCCCTTCTCGCAGTCCGGCGACTTCGTCGACGTGGCGGCCCCCGGCGTCGACATGGTCTCGACCGTCCCCAAGAAGGGGCACTGCACGGACAACGGGACGAGTTTCTCCGCTCCTTACGTGGCAGCCGTCGCCGCACTGCTCGTGGAGGAGCACCCCGGCTGGACCGTCGAGCAGGTCATAGCACAGATCGAGCAGACCGCCGAGCGGTCGATCGCCGGACGCGACCGGCTCGTCGGCTGGGGCGTGGTCGATCCGCTCCGTGCTCTGACCGAGGACGAGAAGCCGATCAGCACACCGAGTCCCGACCAGGGCATCTCCCAGGCCGAGGCGCCCACACCGGCGTCGATGGAACTCGGGGAGACGGCGCAGGAGCGCAACGAGCGCATCGGCACCTATGCGGTGGTGGCCGCTGCGGTACTGGTGACCGTCATCATGGGTACCGCACAGGTCTACCGCGACTGGCGCCGGCGGACGGGGCGCACCGCGGACGGAGGCGGTGCTTCCATGTGATGCCGGAATCGTCACGGAGTCTTCACAGGCGAGGTCGGAAGCGGGGCAATTCGCCACCGGGGCGGCCTTGTTGAAAGGCCGCAGGAAGCTCCGACGCCTCGCCGTCGACAGGCTGATTCGCTCCTGTTGCAGACGCCCCCTTGACAACGGGACACACGCTTCGGCGGAGACTGTCCCGTCGGTCGGGACAAGTCGTATGCCCGGGTTTGCAGTTGGAACACCGATGGCCAGTGGCTAGAGTGGCATCGGACGTCCTCAGCATCTCGGAGTCCGCGAAGGCAGAACGGGTGGAGGGGGAGCACCGTGATGAGGCCTGCCGAGGGGGGCGGTTCGGCCAGGGTCGGCGAGCAGCAGTGGTGTTTCGAGGCCATGCAGACCGGCGAGGGTGGCAAGGTCGCAATCGCCGACGACGTCGACCCGGTAGCGCCGGGTGAGGAGATCGGATCCTTCTGCAAGGGAGGCTTCGAGAGGTACTGCGAGTGTCAACGCGGCACGAGCTTTGCGTCTGTTCCCACGTCAGTGTCAGCTGCCCTGATCTGGTTGAAACACTCCGACCGGATTGTGAATCAGGTCCTTCGCGTAATGATCGACGCGGTGGGACGTGAGGCGAAGAGCAAGAGCCCGAGCAGGCATGTCGGTTGCGACGCTTACGGTGCGATCTGTGCTCCCGTCAGCCTGGTGGACGGGCAAGGAGATCCGGGGGCTCCCGGGGTGAGACCGCTCACGGGCAAGCGAACAGGCTCCAGGGCGTCTTCCGGCTCCGGGAAAGACCCTGCCTTCGGCAAGGGCGAGGTGGCAGACTCCTCGAAGCCGGGTGACGGCAAGCAGATCTCGACGATCTCCGGCCTGGGTGCCGGGGTCGTCGCTGTGCTGGTCAGCGCATTCGCCATCATGCGGATGAGGCGGAACCAGATGTAAACGAACCGGCGTCTCTCAGGCGGACGAAATCACGACAGGAGACAACAAATGGCAGGCCAGCAGAGGCTTTCGGACAGTGAGCTCGCGAAAATCGAGCGGCAGTTGGGCGAGAAGTTCGACTCCATCAAGGGGCAGCTCTCTCAACTGCAGGCGAACATCGACGGCCTCGAAGGTGCATGGCGCGGTATCGGCGCCGGCGCTTTCAACGCGAAGCAGATCGAGGTCAACGACGAGATGAGGCGCATGGGCCAGATGCTCACGCACTTCCAGGAAGCCATCAAGGCCACGCGGACCATGACCGGGAACACGGATGACGAAGCGGCTGCCGCGATGCGCGGTGTCGATGTCGCGGGTGGCCACACCGGCAGCGCCGAAGGCGCGGCCACTTCCAAGCTGAGCTCGTACTGACAAGCGGTCAGGCTCGTTTTCCGACTCGATCGACTTAGAGACAAACAGGAGGAACTCTCGTGGGATCCAACAACCAGAGCGCCGGCGATGAGATTGCAGTAAGGTACTCCAGCCTTGAGGAGGCAGCGGGCAACATCGACAGGCAGGCCGGCAGGCTCCGTGGTGACCTGGAGGACATTCGGCAGGCCGTCCAGCGGGTCAGTGCCAACTGGGAGGGCGAAGCCCAGACTCAGTACAACACGATGCAGCAGAAGTGGAATCAGAAGGCTGACCACATCCACAACATCCTGAGCGACATCGCGAACAAGGTCAGGCGCGCGAGTGGCGACTACAGCGCTACTGACAAGAAGGCTGCCGGCCAGTTCTGAGGCCGCAACTCGTCGGTGCAGGGAAGGCGTGGGCGTGCGCGGGAGGCGCCCACGCCTCTGCCTTGTGTGCAGTCCATCAGGCGGGGCACCAATTGGCCCGAATGCAGCTGCCGGACGGGGCGTCTGACGTAGGTCCGGGGCGCGAGCCGGGTGTACGCAACTGTTGCAGCGTGCCCGCGGAGACATCAGGCCGCTCTTCGTCCTTTCGGCCATGTGTCACTGAGAGTGTTCGCCCGCAAGGACAGGCAGGCACATCCTGCTCCCCGGGCCCGGCACCAGCACGCAGGAGTAACCAGCACCGCAGCAGGTGACCAACTCCCGGCCGCTCAGTGGAACATGGACCGCCACTTGACGTGCGTCCCCCAGGCCCCTCCCTGCCGTTCTTGCATTCATGCACGCCGACTAGAGTCCACGGGGAATTTCTACCTGGGGGAGTGAATGGAATCGCTGCGGCTGGACGACCCCCGCCGACTGGGCCCGTACAGGGTTGTCGGCCGTTTCGAACGGTCGATGGGACGACTGCCTTCGGCTCAGCAACGGTACATTGGGCGCACAGCGGACGGCGATGAAACCGTAGTGGTCACCGTGCCCAGAAACGAGTTCACGAATGACGGGGCCTACGAAGCGCGTTTCCGCGCAGAGGCGGAGCAGGTGCGGCGCCTCGCTTCTTCACACCACACTTGGCTGACACAGGTGGTGGATATCGCTGAGAAGGCTGACCGGCCCGCCTGGTACGTCACTCGGTACAGCCCCGCCCTCCCTCTGACCGAGGCCTTGACCGCGAACAGGGGCCCACTTCCCGAGCGGACAGTAAGGGCCCTGGGTGCCGTGGCGGCTGAGGCACTCGCAAGCCTCCATTCGACAGGTTTCTCGCACGCGGGTATCACCCCCACATCGTTCCTGATCGCGGCGGACGGCCCCCGGCTGGAGGGGTTCGGGGCAGTGCGATGCGCTGTGCCCGACGGCCAAGATCGTTCCGGCGCCCCCGGCCTCGTGGCGGAATGCATGGCACCCGAGCAACTGGTCGGTGGACGGCCGAGACCACTGGGGGACGTGTACGCCCTGGGGGCCGTGCTTTCCTACGCGGCCACCGGGCACATGACAGCTGAGCGGAGTGAACTTCCCGACGAGTTGCAGGACATCATCCTGGCCTGCATGCGGCGGGACCCGGCGGCCCGCCCCACTTCGGCGCAGTTGTTGGAGGGGCTGACGCCCCGCCCGGGTACCGAGAACCGAGCTCCCGCCGGGGCTCCGCCGACCGAACTGGACGGGCTTGGTCCCTCGGCCACGACAGGCGGGCCGTCCCGGCCGGTCACGATGCTGGACGGCGGAACAAGTGGTTCGGCGAGATTGTTGGAGCCTGGGTGGCTGCCGGGACGGGTCATCGCAGCGATCGCCGAGCAGACTGCCCTGACATTGGCGGCCGAGAACGACGAGATTCCGGGCCAGGCCGCGCAGAAGGCGGGGCCAGTGGTGGAACCGGGCCACGCCGTAGCGGTCCCGACCGGGGCAGACTCGCCTGGTGTGCGCGGCTCATCCAGTTCCGCTGCTACGACGGCGATCCGACTCCCCGGCGTCCGGCTACCCTCGCGCCGGAGTCTGCTCACCGGAACCGCAGGCGGCGCAGCGGGAATTGCGCTGGGTGCGTCCGGTTTCACGGCTGCGTCGGCTCTGGGAATCGTCGGTGGGACCGGACCGTCTCACCGGGAGGTCTCGGGAGTCCCACCGACACCGTTGTGGGCGTATCGAATTGCCGGTGATGCGCCCAACAACGCCCCGTACGTCTGGCGCGACAAGATCCTCGTGGTCACGGGAGCGGGCGAGTGCGTAGGTCTGAGCGCCCGCACCGGGAAGAAGCTGTGGAACACAGACGGCATGTCGCCCCTGGGGCCACCGGTCGGCGCCGGAGCGAACCTGATCATGCTGGCCGACACAGGGCCGCCGAACTTCCTCTCTCCGAAATCGGGAAAGGTGCGCTGGCGGGCGCAGGAGTACGACAACACGGAGGCCAAGGGAGACCTCCAGAACGTGATCGGTTCCTGGGACGGAGTGATCTGGTTCACGGTGGAAGCCCAGGACGGTTCGACTGCCCTCGTCGCGTTCGACCCCGGAGAGCGACGCGAAAAATGGCGCAGCGACCTACCGGATGGTTTTTCGCTGCAGCCACTCGAGCCGCGTCACAGACAGGGCCGGAAGGTGGTCCCGGATGGGGACTCTTTCGTGCTCCCGGAGGTCTACGGCAACGACTCGCTGGCGAGCCCGCAGGAGAAGAAGCGCTTTATCAAGGTCGCCAGGAAGGACGGCCGAACGGGCCGAGTCAAGACCTATGACGGCGTCACCTTGGAGACCCACGTGGTGCCGCTGGCCGGGGGAGCCTTCGTCATGCCGACACCGGAGAATCTGCGAGCAGTGAACCTCACCGACGGTAAGACACTCTGGATTCTCAAGACACGGTCCCAGGCGACCAAGTTCGGGGAGCCCGCAGTACATGACGGCCGCGTGTACGCAGTGGATTCGCTGGCGAACCTGTACGCGGTGGAGGAAAACACCGGAGACCTCGTCTGGCACCGTGACCACGGGCTTCTCGCTGCGGAAGATCTCGGTGACCCCGCTTCTGTGCGCGTCTCCCAGTCGGGCAAGACGGTCCTGATCGTCAACAAGGACGAGATTGTGGCGGTCGAGGCCGGCAACGGCGACCTGTTGTGGCGTTTCTCCGATGTCAGTGGAACGTTCGGGGGGTTCGCTGTCGACCCCGGACGTCTGATCACTTTCGCAGACCGGACGATGTTCGTGCTCCACAACAAATCCGTGTACGCACTGCCCGTCGAGTAGGTACGTGATTCGTGCGAATCTCGGCGGCTGAGTCCTTGCACCCGCCGTCGAATCTCAGCCGAGGAGAGGAAGGGGAAGGTGTGGAACAGCCGCAGTACATAGGGCCGTTCCAGGTCATCAGTGAACTGGGAGGTGACGGGGAGGCCCGCGTCGCCAGGCACTTCCTCGCCATTGGGACTGAGGTTTCGAGCGGCCCCGTCATCGTCACCGTCCCGCCCCGTTCGCTGGAGCGCGATGTGGCGTTTCGTATCCTCATGCGTGCGGAGGGGGAGAAGTCGAAGCGACTGCTCGGTGAGGCCTCTCTGCCGGCCACCGCGGTCGCCCCGGCCGACTCCGAACTGCCATGGACGGCTACGCCGTACGTCCCCTCCCTGCTCCTGCCCGATGCATTGGCGGCGCTCGGCGAGCCCCTTCCCGAATCGACGGTCGGGGCGCTGGGAGCCGCGATCGCGCGTACGCTCGCAGCCAACCACGCCAGCGGAATCGTGTACGCAGGACTGAGCCCCTCATCCGTCCTCCTCGGCAACGACGGTCCACGGCTCCTCGGCTTCGGCTTCCTGCGCGCTGCGGGATCGCGCCCGGGAAGCAACTCTCATGTCCGGCCGGAGTGTGGTGTGCCGACGGAAGACGCACGCAGTGGGAATCCCGAACCGGCAGGGGATGTTCATGCCCTGGGCTCGGTGCTCGCATACGCGGCCGGCGGCCGGCCGAACCCCGACCTGTCCTCGCTACCCGAGCAACTGCGTCCGATCATCCGTGCCTGCTGGAACCCCGACCCATTGCAGCGCCCCCAAGGCACGGCGCTCGCCGTGCAGTTGGCGGCCCTGACCCGTCCCAACCAGAGCTGGCTTCCAGTTTCGGTCTCCGCAGCCATCGAGCAGCAGGAAACGATGGTGCGCTCCGCGCTGACAGCTGCCGATGCGACCGCTCCGCCCGTCGGCGAGACGCAGACGGACGCCGCTTCGTACGGCACGACTCCCCGTCGCCGTTCACTCTTGATCGGTGCCGTGGCAGGCATGACAGGGCTGGCGGTTGGAGGGCTGGGCGCTTTTGCCTTCGCTGACGGCGATGACACCGCACCGTCCGCACGGCCTCGTCGTGTCAAGGGAGCGGCGCCCCAACCGTCGTGGTCGTCCCCCCTGCCGGCCGGGAGAAGTTCACTGCCGCCGGTCATCTGGGAAGAGCGGGTGGCCGCTTTCCCCACCGGGAAGGGCGCGGTGGGTATCGACCTTCGTACGGGCGAACGTATTTGGGAGTTCGGTGAACTCCCGCTCACAGGCCGGCCAGAAGCACTCGGTCACGGCATGCTGCTTCTGCCCGGCGCCTCCCTCAAGGCGGTGGACGCCGAGACAGGAGAGGTGCACTGGTCCGAGCGACGGTACGGCCGCGGAGACGGCCTGGCTCTGCACGCCCCGCTCGCCTACTCCGATGGTGTTCTGTGGTTCGACGCAAGACCCCGTTCCCACGACCCGGCGAAGGAGGACTGCACCGTTGTGGCGTACGACGCTGCCGCGCGTGAGGAATTGTGGCGCGTCCCCCTCAAGCAGCCCCTGGGCAAGGCGAACTCGGTGCTCAGACGTGAGCTCCTCCTCGTACAGGCGGGGGACGGCTCCTTCTTCGCATTGGACCGTCGCAGCGGAAAGAAGAAGTGGGAGCAGAGGTACAAGGGCATCGGCGCCGGTGACGACACCCTCACAATCGGTGCTCCCGGAGATCTGCTTGTCGCCTCAGTGGAGAAGACACTGGCAGCTTTCGCGGCCCGCGACGGCGACCCCAAGTGGACCTTCACCTCGGCGGAGGGACATCTGGGCGAAGCGGTTCACCACAAGGGGACTCTGTACGTGACGGACACCAACAAGTACACCTACGCGCTGGACGCCGCGAACGGTGCCGTGAAATGGAAGAAGGACAACGGCAACGAGACCGGTCTCGTCTCCGTTTCGCTGGAGTTTCCGCCGACCGCGCTGAGTCACTCCGGTCGCACAGTTCTCGCGTCCAACGGCACGTCGGTGGACGCCCACGCCGCGCGGAACGGCTCACTCCTGTGGCGCTTCACCCCCGTGGGGGACGGCAAGCAGCGCAGCTTCGCAGGAACAGTCGTCGGACGGACGAGGGGCCAGGCACTCGTCCGGAACAAGAAGTCCGTATACGCCCTCCCAGTGGACTGATCACCTTGCTTTACCCGTTGACGCACCAGGACCCGGAGAATCTGGGCGACTATCGCCTCGTCGCCCGCCTGGGCAGCGGTGGTATGGGAGTCGTGTACCTGGGCCGCTCGCCCCGTGGACGTTCGGTGGCGCTGAAGACGATGCATGCGCGTATCGCGGCCGACACCGCCTTCCGCACCCGCTTCCGGCTCGAGGCAGACGCAGCGCGTGTCATTGGCGGAAGGTACGGCGCCGAGGTCGTCGACGCCGACCCCATCGCTGAAATTCCCTGGCTGGCAACGGAGTTCGTACTGGGACCACCTCTGGACGACGCGGTCGCGCTCTGCGGGCCGCTGCCTGAACAGTGCGTCCGGGCACTGGGCCAGATGCTCTGTGAAGCGCTCCGACAACTCCACGGCTCCGACGTTCTCCACCGGGACCTCAAGCCCTCCAACATCCTGCTCACAGCGTTCGGGCCGAAGGTCATCGATTTCGGCATCGCCCGGGCGATCGGTGACGACCGGCTGACGAACACTGGTGCGGCGGCGGGCACTCCGGCCTTCATGTCACCCGAGCAGGCGACGGGGCAGGAGCACACTGCAGCGGGTGACCTGTTCGCCCTCGCAGGCGTCCTGATATTCGCTGCCACGGGACATGGCCCCTTCGGGAGTGGACAGCCGGCCGATCTTCTGTATCGCGTGCGATACGGCGAGCCGGACCTGTCAGGGGTACCGGCAGGACTGGTGCCCGCGCTGGCGCGGTGTCTGGCGAAGGATCCTCACGAACGGCCCGGAACTGCGGAGTTGGGTGCGGAACTTGGGGCACGTGACAGTGACTTCGCCGACCACCTGCCCAGCGGTGTACTCGCGGACATTGCACGTCGGTGTGCCGATGTGTGGGAGCCCGTCCCGCAGCGACTGCCTGCGCCGAGTGACGAGGAGGAAGTGACCCTGCCTGCCGGCCGTTCCCCGGGGATGCCCCGGCGCAGGATCCTGACCGTCTACGGTGGTGGGGCACTCGCGCTGGCAGGTGCCGGCTTCGGTGCCTGGAACCTGGCCTCTGGCGACGGCTCGGAGGACGGTTCCGGACCGGCCACGTCGTCCCGCCCGGCGAACGTACCGCCGGACTTGTCCTGGAAGCGGGACACCGCGGAGATCAGCAGCCTCAGCGCCCCCCTGACCGTCGGGTCCATGCTGGCCGTTTTCACCGAGGACGGGCTCGTGGGGCTGGACGCCGAGAGCGGCAAACCGCGATGGACGATGACGGAGGACGTGTACAGCTACACGGTCACCACGGACGGGGAGAAACTGTGGGCCATGCCCGACTTGGCGGCGCGAGGACTCGAAATCGCCGAAGTGGACCTTGAATCCGGAGGATTCAAGGGATCGGCGATTCGGGCCGCTGAATTCGAGGGATCCGCCAGTTCACTCCTGACGGTTGCCGACGGCTCGCTCTACGCGGTGACCCGCGATCCGGATGTGAGCGATATCAAGAAGGGGTATCGCCTCGTCCGGTTCGACCTTCGCTCCGGAGAGGTGAAGTGGCGGCAGGCGATCGGCAGCGCTCCACAGTCCGAAGGCCCTGAGGCACTTATCGCATCCGTCGCGGGCCGGTATCTGCTCCTGGCGAAGCTGAACGAGATGTCCGTGCGGGACACTCGCACGGGTGAGCTGCTCTGGAAGAAGACGTTCCCGGCCGGTTCATACGCCGCCGACTCCAGGCTGACCCCCGGCCGGATCGCGGCAACGGACACCCATGCGTTTGTCGGCTTCGGTGAAGTGTGGGCCGTCCGCCTGCGCGATGGGCGGAGGAGTTGGAGCTTCGGCGTGAAGCGGGACATGGGGCAGGACTTCGTCAAGGGGAACCGTCGGTACGGACCGCCCACGGTGAAGGACGGCGTGGTCTACGTCGCCGAGGGCAAGCGCGGATTCGTCGCACTGGACGCGGGTACCGGCGAGATCTCCTGGGAGGAGAGGAACAACTCGCTGGTGCCGGAGTTCGAAAGCCCTCCTGTGGTCGGAAAGAAGTACGTGTACGGGACTGTCGACGAACGCAGATGGCTCAAAGCTGTCGATCTGAGCACCCACGCGACAGCGTGGCCCGTCAACGGGCCGAGAGGCGGGGGCGTTCTCAGGTCGGCGGTCGTGCACAGGGATGCGGGGAAGGTGATCGTCGCCAGCGGTAACACGGTTGCGGCTGTCCCGCTCGAATGATCGCGTCCCCTGTTCGTCCCTGTCGTTCTCCTTCCGGAAGGCACACATCATGAACCCTCTCGGCCCCGGCGATCCCGTCCGCCTCGGCCCGTACCGTCTCATCGGCATCCTCGGAGCAGGGGGGATGGGACAGGTCTACCTCGGGAGGGACAGCGCGGGGGGTGCCGCGGCGGTGAAGGTGCTCAAGCCCGAATTCGCGCACGATCAGGGCATGGCGCGCCGGTTCGTACGGGAGGCGGAGGCTGCCACGTCGGTGCGCAGCAAAGGTGTCGCACGGGTTCTGGGAGCGCAGACGGAGGGCGGACGTCCCTGGATCGCGACGGAGTTCCTCGCAGGGCCCACCCTCGACGATGCCGTGGAGCGGTACGGTGCCTTCCCCGAAGCCGCAGTCCGTGCTCTGGGAGCCGCGCTGGCGCATACGCTGCAGGACGTGCACGCGGCAGGGCTCGTGCACCGGGATCTCAAGCCGCCCAACGTCGTGCTGACTTCGTCGGGCCCCCGAGTGATCGACTTCGGCATCGCACGTCCGGAACACGGCCTGACCCTGACCACCACCGGCCAGGCTCCGGTCACCCCCGGCTACGGTGCTCCCGAGCAGGTGCTCGGGCAGCGCACCGGGCCGCCGGCCGACGTCTTCTCCCTCGGCGCCGTCCTCGCATACGCGGCGAGTGGTCAACGAGCCTACGAGGCCGGCCACATCGCCGCTGTCCAGTATGAGGTGGTCCACGGAGAACCACGCCTGGACGCCGTCCCTCCTCGGCTGCGGTCGCTGATCGGGACGTGTCTCGCCAAGGATGCCGCCGATCGGCCATCCCCAGACCGGTTGATCCAGGTCCTCGCACCTCCGCGGCGTGCTGATCAGGCTTGGCGTGAAGGTTCACTCGCGGAGGACATCAGCGCTCGCGAAGCTCAGGCCGACCGCCTCGTCGCCTTCCCGGCCGACGAAACCTCCAGCCCCGGGGCCGGTCGCCGACGGGCTCTGTCGCTGTTCGCCGGCGGTGGGACCGCTCTGGCTGCGGTACTGGGGTCCGGCGCATGGTGGCTGCTGAGGCCGGATGAGCAGGGGGAGCGCGCATCGAAGGCGGCGAAGCTCCTTTCTCCTCCGGGAGCCCGGGACAATCCGCCACGTGCGCTGTGGGGACCGGTCAAAGGTGCGGACAAGGCATCTCCCGCACCGCTGCCCTTGGGGGACGTTGTGGTCGTCGGTACGCAGGGCGGGGTGGAGGCGTACAGCGTTGCCGACGGCAATCGTGAATGGAAGATCAACGGGCTCTCGCCCAGCGCAGGTCTTCTCCCGGCCCTCGGCAACAGTATGGTTCTGGGTGTCGACGGCGGCGGCTCGCTGACGGCGGTCGCGAGCTTGAGCGGCAAGCGATTGTGGACGTCGAAAGCCCTTGTGAGCAGGCTGCTCGCTGCCGACGGAGACGCCGTCTACTTTGTCACCCGTGACGGGCAGTACCGGGCCGTCGCTCTCAAGTCCCGCAAAGTTCTCTGGACAGTAGCTGCTGCTGTGGCCGAGTCGAACGAGGCGCCCGTCGAAGCGGCTGCCGAGGACGGCCGACTGGTCCTCTCGGGCCATGACGGATCAGTCGTGGCGCTCGACTCCCGGTCTGGCGAACGTGCATGGGAGCGACGGGGGCAGGGCGGCAAGTCTCTCGTTCCGGTTGTCCGGAACGGTGTTGTCTATCTCGGCGGTCACTCTCTGACAGCGCTTCACCTGACCAGCGGCAAGGAGCGGTGGTCCTTCCCCTCCGTCTCCCGGGGCTCACAGGATTCGGACGGCTGGACCGCGCCCGCTGTTCACGGCGGTTCCGTGTACGCCGCCGACGGGCTGGAGCTCCAGCGGCGGAGGGCCTCGGACGGCAGCCAGTCCTGGGCCTACGGCCTCTCCTACGACCTCCCCCCGCTCGACCCGCCCGTGGTCCAGGGCCACAGCGTGTGGATCGGGCTCGACCGGTCCGGCGCCGCCGGAATCGCGACCGTCCGGACGAGCAACGGGTCCGAGGCCTGGCTGCACAGCGCGAGCCAGGGCGGCAAGCAGAGGATGGCGGCAGCGGGAAACCGGGTCTTCGTACTTCGCCAAGGGGAGTTGACGGCGATGCCGGTCTTCTAGCCTCCTGGTCCCCCGGCCCCGCGCGACCCGGCCCCGCGCGACCCGGCCCCGCGCGACCCGGCCGCGCTCGAACCCGGCTCCGCGCGACCCGGGGCCGTGCCCGGTGACAGGCCGGGGACCGGCGCGGCCCGTCGCCTCACTGCTCCAGGTCGAACTCCCCGTCCCGCGCCCCCAGTACGAACGCCCGCCACTCGGCCTGCGTGTACCGCAGCACCGTGTCCGGGTCCTTGGAGTTGCGCATCGCCACCGCACCGCCCGGCAGGTGAGCGATCTCGACCCTCTCCTCCTCGGGGCCTCCCGGAGCGCTCTCCCACACGGCGTCGGAGATGTCCATGGCGTACAGCTCGTCCTTTTCCTGCTCGGTAGCCATTGACCAGGCGTCCTTTCGGCGATGTGCACGGACCGGGGCGCCGGTGTTGCAAGAGAGTGCAACCAACCCGGCGCCCCTGCGGGGGAGCTGAGGCCGGACCTCGGTGAAGCCTCGGTGAGATCCGGTGAAATCCACTGACCGCTACGGTACTTCACTGTCGGTCACTGAATGCTGTCCGGCATCCATCCGAGCTGAACCAGCGGCGTTCCCCGCTTGCGTGAGACGAAGAATCCCCGTCCGGGCGGCATCGGCCGCGGCCGTACGTTGCCGAGTACGTCGCCCTCGCCGGGGTCGCCGGAGAGCACGACGCCCTGCGCGCCGAGTTCCTTGATGCGCTGCATGAACGGCTCGAACATCGAGCGTGAGGCGCCGGCGGAGCTGCGGGCGATGATGAAGCGGACGCCCACGTCACGGGCGAAGGGCAGGTTCTCCGTCAGCGCGGACATCGGGTTCCCGCTGGAGGTGGCGACCAGTTCGTAGTCGTCGACGATGACGAAGATGGTCGGCCCGGTCCACCAGCTGCGGTCCCGCAGCTGCTGCGGTGTCACGTCCGAGGCGGGTGCCCTGCGCTGCATCAGGTCCTGGAGGGCGTTCATGTGCGCCTCCATGGAGTTGGACATCGGTGCGTACTCCAGCAGGTGCGACTCCGGGATCGCGCTGAGCAGCGAGCGGCGGTAGTCGCCGACGACGATCTTCGCCTCGTTCTCTGCGTACCGCTCCGAGATCTGCTTCGCCAGCAGCCGCAGCACTGCCGTCTTGCCCGACTCGCTCTCGCCGAAGACCAGGAAGAACGGGTCCGTCTCGAAGTCGACGAACACGGGCTCCAGGTTGTTCTCGTCGATGGCGAATGCGACGCCGCGCTCCGGCTGGTCGCCGCCCTTCGGCAGCTGGCTCGCGGGCAGTTCGCGCGGCAGGAGCCGTACGGCGGGTGCGGACGGGCCCGTCCAGTGCCGGGTGACCTCGTTGTTCATCGCCGCGGTGGCCTCGGAGATCTCGTCGTCCGAGTGGATGCTGTCGATGCGCGGGACGGCACCCATGAAGTGCAGCTTGTCGGGGGTCTGGCCGCGGCCGGGGACGCCGGCGGGCACGTTCGCGGCGACCTTGCGGTCGAACTCCGAGTCCATCGTGTCGCCGAGGCGCAGCTCCAGCCGGTTCATCAACTGGTCCTTCAGCGCCGCTCGGACCTCCATGCTGCGGGTGGCCGTGATGACCAGGTGCACGCCGTAGCCCAGTCCGCGCGCGGCGATGTCGGTGACGACTCCGTCCAGGCCCTCGTAGTCGTTCTTGAAGTTGGCCCAGCCGTCGATGACGAGGAAGACGTCGCCCCACGGCTGGTCGGTGATCTGACCGCGCGAGCGACGCCGCCTGAAGGTGGCGATGGAGTCGATGTTGTTGGCGCGGAAGTACTCCTCGCGGCGCGAGAGGATGCCGTAGGCCTCGGCGATCGTACGGCGTACGCGCTCGGGGTCCAGGCGGGAGGCGACGCCGCCGACGTGCGGCAGGTCCGCCACCGCCGACATGCCGCCGCCGCCGAAGTCCAGTCCGTAGAACTGCACTTCGTAGGGGGTGTGTGTCAGCGCGAACGACGAGACCAGCGTGCGCATCAGCGTCGACTTGCCGGACTGGGGACCGCCGATGACGAGCATGTGGCCCGCCGCCCCGGAGAAGTCCCGGTAGAGCGGATCACGGCGCTGCTCGAAGGGCTTGTCTACCAGGCCGAGCGGCACCACCAGCCGGCCGAGGTGCGGATAGTCGGGCTGTGTCAGGCCGCGGCCCTCGACGGGTGCGAGCCCGGGGAGCAGTTCGTCCATGGGGGCGCTGCTGTCGAGCGGCGGCAGCCACACCTGGTGCGCGGGAGTGCCCTGGCCTTCGAGGCGGCGCACGACGACGTCGAGCACGGTGTCGGCCAGCGCGTCGTCCTCGGCCGGGCGCGGCGCCGGTACGGACGCGGCCTTGGGGTCCGGCTCCACGCTCACGACCGGCACATGGGCGGCGGTGAAGGGAACGGGCCGCCGGTCGGCGGGAATCGGGCCGGAGGGCAGGCGGTCCTCGCCCGATCCCGAACGGTAGACGCCCGAGACGTAGGCCGCCTTGAAGCGCGTCATCTCCTCCGTGCCGAACTTCAGCAGGCCCGAGCCCGGGATGGACGGCAGGTGGTACGCGTCCGGCACGCCCAGCGCGGCCCGGGATTCGGCTGCGGAGAAGGTGCGCAGGCCCACGCGGTAGGACAGGTACGTTTCCAGGCCGCGCAGGCGGCCCTCCTCGAGCCGCTGCGACGCCAGCAGCAGATGCACGCCCAGCGACCGGCCGATGCGGCCGATCTGGATGAACATGTCGATGAAGTCGGGCTTGGCGGTGAGCAGTTCGCTGAACTCGTCGATGACGAGGACGAGCGAGGGGATCGGGGAGAGCGGTGCGCCCGCGGCACGCGCCTTCTCGTAGTCGTGGATGTTGGAGTAGTTGCCCGCGTCGCGCAGCATCTCCTGGCGGCGGTTGAGTTCGCCCCGGATGGAGTCGCCCATGCGGTCGACGAGCGTCAGGTCGTCCGCGAGGTTTGTGATCACAGCCGCAACGTGCGGCATTTGCGCCATGCCCGCGAAGGTCGCGCCGCCCTTGAAGTCCGCGAGAACGAAGTTGAGGGTCTCCGAGGAGTGGGTGACGGCCAGGCCGAGCACGAGCGTGCGCAGCAACTCCGACTTGCCGGAACCGGTGGCGCCCACGCACAGACCGTGCGGGCCCATGCCGTCCTGTGCCGCCTCCTTGAGGTCGAGCATGACGGGCTGGCCGTCCTCACCGACACCGATCGGTACGCGCAGGCGTTCCGCCACGGAGCGCGGCCGCCAGGTGCGGGAGACGTCGACGGAGGCGGCGTCTCCGAGGTTGAGCAGTTCGGTGAACTCCAGGTTCGCCAGCAGCGGTTCGTCGTCGTCGCCGCCCGATCCCATGCGCAGTGGGGCGAGTTGCCGCGCCACGGCCTCGGCGGCCTCCTCGGACAGGACGTCCGGCGTTCCGTCGTAGACCAGGCCCTGCCCCGACTGCAGTTCCAGCGTGCCGGGGCGTACGACGACGGACAGCCCGCCGCGCGCGCCCTCCATCTCTCCCGGCACGACCTCGACGACCGTGACGCCCTGCAGCCCTTCGGCGGCCGCGAGCATGGAGTTCGGCGGCACCATCGCACCGTCGAGCACGATCAGTACGTGCGGCTGTTCCAGCAGCGGCTGGCCGGCGGCGTTGAAGCGCGGCCTGCCCTCCAGCCGGGAGGCCAGCTGGTCCTCCAGCTCGCCGGCGTCGTCGGTGATCAGACGCGAGGCCCCCGCCCCGTCGGTCGAGTCGGACGACTGCGCGTGCGGGAGCCACTTGGCCCACTCCCACTTGCGCACCGCGCCGCGTCCGCCGGCGATCCCGATCAGCAGGTCGTCGGGTGAGTGCAGCGCGGCGAGCGAGGCGACCAGCGCGCGGGCGGTGCCCTGTACGGACTCCGGGTCGCCGCTGATCGTCATGTGGTAGAAGGCGCGCAGCGACACCGCCATCGGCAGTCCGTCCAGCGTGCCGTGCGTGTTGAGGAACTGGTGCATGGCGCCGGCAGTCAGCGGTTCCAGTTCGTCGACGGGGGCGGTCTCCGGCGCGACGAGGGGCGTGGCGAGCTGCTGTGCGCCCAGCCCGATCCGTACCTGCCCGAAGTCCTCGTCCCCTGCGCGCCGTTCCCACACGCGGCTGCCCTCGGCGACCAGCGCCCACAGCTGGTCGGGGGAGGGGTGCAGATAGAACTGCGCGTCGCGCTGCTTGCGCGCGGTCTTGCGCACCTTCCGCCGGGTCTGTGCCAGGTACTTGAGGTAGTCCCGCCGCGTCTGCCCCAACTGGCCCTGGGTGCCGCGGCGGTGACGGATGATCATGGCGACGGCCATGGCGACCGTCGAAGCGATCATCACCATGCCCATGATGCGCATGAAGGGGTGAGCGTTCGGCATGAAGAAGAAGACCACCGAGCCGCCCATGCCGAGCATCGGCATGATCTGCAGCAGCATGCCCTCCTGCTGGCCGCGCGGCAGCTCGGGGGGAGGCTCCAGTTGCACCTGCTCGGTGGGTACGTCAGGCGGCAGAGCCCTTGGCGGACGCTTGACGACGATCTGGCTCACGTGCGCACCAATTCCCTCGTACGGACGGGACAATTCGATGCCGACGCCCCCGTGGCGACGGACTCCATCCGCGCGAGTGGATCCTACTTGCACTACGAGCCGGCGTGGAGCGGTAGGGTGACGCGCATTGTGTGCACACCTGCGAATCGGCGCCCCGGCGGCCCTCGTCGGGCGGGCGGATGACGAGCGTGTGAGCATCCGGTGTGCGATGCGTGCCCATGGTGCGCGCCACGTGTTCAGGCGTCCCGGCACAGGCGGTGGGAGAAGGCGAATGAGGGGGATTCACAGGTGAGTACGACGGCCTCTGCGGCGGCCACCGGCCACAGCTCCGGCGGCGGCTCCGGCGCCCCGTCCGGTACGGGCTTCTGCCGGGTCACCATCGTCGCGCCGGACAGCCGCATCGACGTCGCGCTGCCGGAGGACATTCCGGTCGCCGACATCTACCCGGAGATCCTCCGGCTGTCGGGGCAGACCCCCGGCGAGGGCGCGCCGGTCGGCTACCACCTGGTGCGCCGTGACGGCACGGTGCTCGACAGCTCCCGCTCCTTCGTCGCCCAGCGCATCTTCGACGGCGAGGTGCTCAGCCTGCGGCCGTTCGCGGAGTCGCTGCCGCCCGCCGTCTTCGACGACGTCTCCGACGCGGTCGCCTCGGCCGTCACCCGGGACCGCAAGCTGTGGGGCGACAGCCTCCTGCGCGGTGCCGGACTCATCGGCGGCGGCGTGCTGTTGACGCTGATGGCGTTCGTGCTGTGGTACGCCGACCCCGTCGCGCACGACATGCACAGCCTCCCGGGCATCCTCGCCACCGTTGCGGGTGTGATGCTCGTCGCTCTCGCCGCCGTACGCGGAAGGGTCTACGAAGACCGCGCCTCGGCGATCGCCCTCGGGCTCGGCGCCATGCCGCACGTGATGATCGCCGGCTCCGGTCTGCTGCCCCTGTCCGAGGGGGAGGGCATCGGGCGGCTGCAGTTCCTGCTGGGCTGCGTCGCCGTCCTCGTCGCCTCCGTCGTGCTCATCGCGGTGACGCCCAACGGCGACGGACCGTTCGTGGCCGTCGCCTTCGCCGCCGTCATCGGCACCCTCGTCACCTTCGTCGCGAGCATCACGGACATCGAGGCGGTAGAGACGGCCGCCATCTGCGTCCCCCTCGCCGTCGGCACCGTCGCGTTCCTGCCCGGCCTCTCCGCGCGCTTCGCGCGGCTGCCGATCGGCTACGAGGCACCCGGCACGTCCGCCGTCGACTACGACACCGACCCCGACGCGGCTCCCGAGACCCGCGGCCCCGTCGACGCCGAGCGCATCGCCGCCCAGGCGCGCCGCGGCCACGAGATGCTGGTCGGTCTCGTCGGCGGATGTGCGGCCGTGGTCGTGGCGGCCTCCGCCGTGCTGGGCTTCTCCGATTCGGGCTGGGGCCAGCTGCTCGCCCTGGCCGCCGGTATGGCGATGCTGCTGCGCGCCCGTCTCTTCCGGTACACCTCCCAGGTCAGCTGTGCCCTCGTCGCCGGCATCACGGCCATCTCGCTGCTGGCCCTGGGTCTCTCCCTCAACCCCCCGGCCGAGATCCTGCGGGAGATCGCCGCCGGTGACGCGGGCGCGCTCGACCTGCGTACGATCTGGCTGACGGCCTCCATAGCTGCGGCTGCGGCACTGGTCACCGCTGTCGGACTGATCGTCCCGCGCAAGGGTCTGACCCCCTTCTGGGGCCGTTTCCTGGAGATCTTCGAGACGTTCGTGCTCCTGTCGCTGCTGCCGCTGTGCCTGGCGGTGATGGAGATCTACTCCGCGGCGCGCAGCATGACGAGCTGACGCCTCCACCCGGGCGCGACGCGTGTGACGGGCGTCCTGTCCGCCCCGGCAGGGGGGCGGCGGGACGCCCGTTCCGCGCTGGTAAGCTGACCCGGCCCCACGAGTATCCGAAGCATCCCCTGAGACGAAGACCAGGGGCGCTCGTCGGCAAGAACCCCAAGAGGAGTACGCGTGTCGTCTCTCGATGCCGCGACCAAGAAGCAGATCATCTCCGAGTTCGCCACCAAGGAGAGTGACACCGGCTCCCCCGAGGTCCAGGTGGCGCTTCTCTCCCGCCGGATCTCGGACCTGACCGAGCACCTGAAGAGCCACAAGCACGACCACCACTCGCGCCGTGGTCTGCTGCTGCTGGTCGGCCAGCGCCGCCGCCTCCTGCAGTACCTGGCGAAGAAGGACATCCAGCGCTTCCGTGCCCTCGTCGAGCGCCTCGGCATCCGCCGCGGCGCGGCGGGCGCCCGCTGAGACACCGGTGAGGGGAGCGGTTCCCGTTCGCAGGGGGCCGCTCCCTTCGCCGTATCTCCGGGGACCGGAAGGTTTGTAGTCTGGTCCCAGCACGGCGTGCACGACGTCGTCGTGCGGGACGTCCGAAGTGGCGCCCCGGCACAGATCCACAAGGCACGACCGAACAACCGAACAACCGCACAGCAGACAGAGACGCGGCAGGGGCGCCCCGCCCGTCGCCGGTCCTCGGTAGTGGCCCCCGGACACCCAGACGGTTCCGGGTGCTTCGATCGAAGACCGGTTCGCACACGGAGCGCTCCTCCGCAGACGGTCCGCCGCCACACGGGCGGCGGACGCAGACGAGGAGATATCCCTGGTGGAGAACGAGACCCACTACGCCGAAGCCGTCATCGACAACGGCACGTTCGGCACCCGCACCATCCGCTTCGAGGCCGGCCGTCTGGCCAAGCAGGCAGCCGGCTCGGCTGTGGCCTACCTGGACGACGACACCATGGTGCTGTCGGCCACCACCGCCTCCAAGCACCCCAAGGACCAACTGGACTTCTTCCCCCTGACGGTCGACGTCGAGGAGCGGATGTACTCGGCCGGGAAGATCCCCGGCTCCTTCTTCCGCCGTGAGGGCCGCCCGTCCGAGGACGCGATCCTCACGTGCCGCCTGATCGACCGCCCGCTGCGCCCCTCCTTCAAGAAGGGCCTGCGCAACGAGATCCAGATCGTCGAGACGATCATGGCGCTCAACCCCGACCACCTCTACGACGTGGTCGCGATCAACGCCGCCTCCTGCTCCACTCAGCTTTCGGGCCTGCCCTTCTCCGGCCCCATCGGCGCCACCCGCGTCGCCCTCATCCGCGGTCAGTGGGTGGCGTTCCCGACCCACACCGAGCTCGAGGACGCCGTCTTCGACATGGTCGTCGCCGGCCGTACGCTGCCCGACGGCGACGTCGCGGTGATGATGGTCGAGGCCGAGGCCACCGAGAAGACCGTCGAACTCGTCAAGGGCGGCGTCGAGGCGCCGACCGAGGAGGTCGTCGCCGCCGGTCTCGATGCGGCCAAGCCCTACATCAAGGTGCTGTGCAAGGCCCAGTCGGACCTCGCCGCGAAGGCCGCCAAGCCGGTCGCCGAGTTCCCCGTCTTCCTCGACCACCAGGACGACGTGCTCGACGCCCTGACCGAGGCCGTACGCGACGAGCTGGCACAGGCCCTGACCATCGCCGGCAAGCAGGAGCGCGAGGCCGAGCTGGACCGGGTCAAGAGCCTCGCCGCCGAGAAGCTGATCCCGCAGTTCGAGGGCCGCGAGAAGGAGATCTCCGCCGCGTACCGCACGCTGACCAAGGAACTGGTCCGCGAGCGCGTCATCAAGGAGAAGAAGCGCATCGACGGCCGCGGCGTCACGGACATCCGGACGCTCGCCGCCGAGGTCGAGGCCATCCCGAGGGTGCACGGCTCGGCGCTCTTCGAGCGCGGCGAGACCCAGATCCTGGGCGTGACCACGCTGAACATGCTGCGCATGGAGCAGCAGCTGGACACCCTCTCTCCGGTGACCCGCAAGCGCTACATGCACAACTACAACTTCCCGCCCTACTCCACCGGTGAGACCGGCCGGGTCGGCTCCCCCAAGCGCCGCGAGATCGGCCACGGTGCCCTCGCCGAGCGCGCACTCGTGCCGGTGCTGCCGACCCGCGAGGAGTTCCCGTACGCGATCCGCCAGGTCTCCGAGGCGCTGGGCTCCAACGGCTCGACGTCCATGGGCTCGGTCTGCGCCTCGACCATGTCGCTGCTGAACGCCGGTGTGCCGCTGAAGGCACCGGTCGCGGGCATCGCCATGGGCCTGATCTCCAAGGAGATCGAAGGCGAGACGCACTACGTCACCCTCACCGACATCCTCGGTGCGGAGGACGCCTACGGCGACATGGACTTCAAGGTCGCCGGAACGCGCCAGTTCGTCACCGCTCTCCAGCTGGACACCAAGCTGGACGGCATCCCGGCCTCCGTGCTGGCCGCGGCGCTCAAGCAGGCCCGCGACGCGCGTCTGCACATCCTGGACGTGATGAACGAGGCCATCGACGTCCCGGACGAGATGTCCCCGAACGCCCCGCGGATCATCACCGTGAAGATCCCCGTGGACAAGATCGGTGAGGTCATCGGCCCCAAGGGCAAGATGATCAACCAGATCCAGGAGGACACCGGCGCCGACATCACCATCGAGGACGACGGCACCATCTACATCGGTGCCGCCGACGGCCCGGCCGCCGAGGCCGCCCGCACCACGATCAACGGCATCGCCAACCCGACGATGCCCGAGGTCGGCGAGCGGTACCTGGGCACGGTCGTGAAGACGACCACCTTCGGTGCCTTCGTCTCCCTGCTTCCCGGCAAGGACGGTCTGCTGCACATCTCGCAGATCCGCAAGCTCGCCGGCGGCAAGCGTGTGGAGAACGTCGAGGACGTCCTCGGCGTCGGCCAGAAGGTCCAGGTCGAGATCGCCGAGATCGACCAGCGCGGCAAGCTCTCGCTGATCCCCGTCCTGGAGGAGGAGGCCGAGGGTTCCGAGGCGTCCCCGGAGCAGGACGGCGCGTCGGCGGACGCCGCCGCCGGTGACCAGTGACACGTACGCACCGTGCGACGGCCCGCCCCACCATCACGGAGGGGCGGGCCGTCGCCCGTACAACAGCGAGGGTGAAGCAGATGTCCGGCGGCGAAGACGTCCGCAAGACCGTCCTGCCGGGCGGACTGCGGGTCATCACCGAGACCGTGCCCACCGTGCGCTCCGCCACCTTCGGGATCTGGGCGCACGTCGGTTCCCGTGACGAGACCCCGGCGCTCAACGGAGCCACCCACTACCTGGAGCATCTGCTCTTCAAGGGGACACGGCGGCGCAGCGCCCTGGAGATCTCCGCCGCGCTGGACGCTGTCGGCGGCGAGATGAACGCCTTCACGGCCAAGGAGTTCACGTGCTATTACGCACGCGTCCTCGACACCGACCTCCCCCTCGCCATCGACGTCGTGGGCGACATGCTGACCGGCTCCGTGCTCGACCCCGCCGAGATCGAGTCCGAGCGCGGCGTCATCCTCGAAGAGATCGCGATGACGGAGGACGACCCCGGCGACTGCGTTCACGACCTCTTCGCGCACACGATGCTCGGGGACTCGCCGCTCGGCCGTCCCGTACTGGGCACCGTCGAGACGGTCAACGGCCTCACGCGTGAGCGCATCGCCCGCTTCTACCGCAAGCACTACGACCCGCCGCGCCTGGTCGTGGCCGCGGCGGGCAACCTCGACCACGACACCGTCGTGGAGCAGGTGCGGACCGCTTTCGACCGGGCGGGTGCCCTCGGCACCGCGGACGCCGGCGCGGAACCGGCCGGGCCGCGCACCGGTGCGCGCCCCGTACGCGCACGCGGACGCGTCGAACTCTCCGACCGCCGCACGGAACAGGCCCACCTCGTCCTGGGCATGCCGGGCGTCTCCCGCAACGACGACCGCCGCTGGGCGCTCGGGGTCCTCACCACCGCCCTCGGGGGCGGCATGAGCTCCCGCCTCTTCCAGGAGATCCGCGAGAAGCGCGGGCTCGCCTACAGCACGTACGCCTTCACCTCCGGCTTCGCCGACTGCGGCCTCTTCGGCGTCTACGCCGGGTGCCGCCCCAGTCAGGTGGCCGATGTGCTGAAGATCTGCCGGGACGAGCTGGACCATGCGGCCACCCACGGGCTGCCGGACGACGAACTGCAGCGTGCCGTCGGGCAGCTGGCCGGCTCCACCGTCCTCGGCATGGAGGACACCGGCGCTCTCATGCACCGCCTGGGCAAGAGCGAGCTGTGCTGGGGGGAGCAGCTGTCCGTCGACGACATGCTGGCCAAGATCTCCGCCGTCACACCCGACGACGTACGGGCCGTCGCCCGCGACGTGCTGGGTCTGCGCCCGTCGCTCGCCGTCATCGGCCCCCTCACCGACCGCCAGTCGGACCGGCTCCACGACGCGGTCGCCTGACCCGCCCGAGCCGGCACCGCCCTCCGCCTCCCGACCCGTGCACACCGCGAAGGAATCGAGACAATGAGCAAGCTGCGTGTGGCCGTACTGGGGTCCGCCGGACGAATGGGGTCCGAGGCCGTACGTGCCGTGGAGGCCGCCGAAGACATGGAGCTGGCCGCCGCCCTCGACCGCGACGACAGCCTCGACGCACTCACCGCCGCCGGCACCGAGGTCGCAGTCGACCTGACTCACCCCGAAGCCGTCATGGGCAACCTGGAGCACTGCGTCGCCAACGGCATCCACGCAGTCGTCGGCACGACCGGCTGGACCGAGGAGAGGCTGCAGACCGTACGCGACCGGCTGGCCGCCTCACCGGCGACCGGTGTGCTCATCGCCCCCAACTTCGGCATCGGCGCCGTGCTGGCCATGCGCTTCGCCGCGCAGGCAGCCCGCTTCTTCGAGTCGGCGGAGGTCGTGGAGCTGCACCACCCCGGCAAGGCCGACGCCCCCAGCGGCACGGCCGCCCGCACCGCGCAGCTGATCGCGTCGGCCCGCGAGGAGGCCGGACTGCCCGCGCAGCCCGACGCCACGACCACCTCCCTGGAGGGGGCGCGCGGCGCCGACGTCGACGGGGTACCGGTGCACGCCGTAAGGCTGCGCGGGCTCGTCGCGCACCAGGAAGTGCTGCTCGGCGGCGAGGGCGAGACGCTCACCATCCGGCACGACTCGCTGCACCGCAGCTCCTTCATGCCCGGTGTGCTGCTCGGAGTGCGCCGCGTCGGCTCCGTCCCCGGGCTCACCTTCGGGCTGGAGCACTTCCTCGACCTGGACCGATGAAGCACATGCGCGCGAAGATCACCTACTTCACGCTGGCGCTCCTGCTCGTCTTCTACTTCGTGCTGGTCGGCAGCCGCGGAGTGCTGCTGATCCAGCAGGGGACGCCCGTCACGGTGCTCTTCGGTCTCGCGGTGCTCGTCCTGCCGCTGATCGGCCTCTGGTTCCTGTGGCACACCACGCGCTTCGCCCGGAACGCCGGCCGGCTCGCCCGTGAACTGGAGGCCGAGGGCGAGCTCCCAGTGGACGAGTTGAGGCGCACGCCGTCGGGGCGCATCGACAGGGACTCCGCCGACGAGGTGTTCGCCAGAAGGCAGGCCGAGACCGAACGGGCTCCCGACGACTGGCGCAGCTGGTTCCGCCTCGCCGTCGCCTACCACGACGCACGTGACACCCCGCGGGCACGCAGGGCCATGCAGCGTGCGATCTCACTGCACGACGGCGACGGCGACGGCGACGGCGACGGCGCCAGCAAGGGCAAGGGCAAGGGCAACGGCAATGCCGACAGTGGCTGCGACGGGGCACGCGACGGCGCCGGCGAGGGCCAGGACAGCCCCGCGTCCTAGCCGTCGTGGCACTGGCGTGACTCCGCGGCCCAGCCCTCCAGGACGTCGGCCGCGCGGTCGAAAGCCTCGGGCCGTGCGAGGAAGTCCGCGTTGTGGTCCGTCAACAGGGTGCGCAGCGGTTCGCCGTCACCTGCGCGTACGACGGCCAGCGCCTGGCCCTGCACGGTACGGGGCAGCCCCAGCCACCGGACGGGCTGTTGCACCGTACGGACAGCCGCCACCTCGCCCCAGTTCAGGGTCACGGTGGTCAGCAGCCCGACACGCCGCAGCCCGTGCGCGCACACCCACATGCCCATGCGCAGCAGCCGCAGTGCGAGGGCGACCACCAGCAGCGCGGAGCCCAGACACACCGCTGCGCCCGGCAGCGAACCGGCGAGCGCGATGATCAGCGCGGAGAAGAGGAGGTAGGAGGCGAGCAGCAGAAGCAGCGCTCCGGCTGCCACGCGCCAGGGACCGGGACGGTACGGGCGGCGCCAGCGCTCGCGGGCGTCGTGCGGCAGCGGGGTCTCCGCCGCCTCGGCCGTGCCTGCTTGGCCTTCGGCCGTGAGAAATTGCAGGGGCACTGCTGGTCCTCGCTCGCATGTGGACTCGATCGGGTGGTGCGCGAGGACACTAGCGAGCTATACGGGCACCGGCCAGCCCGGCTGGTCCGGGCGGCGTGTCAGAGGGTGCCGGACGGCCGGAGGCGGGACGTCTCCGGCCGTGGCGGGGCGCACGGGAGGCGGCCTTGCGGCGGCAGGGGCTCAGCGGCCCTCGGCGGCGGATGAGCCGCCCTGACGATCCTGCTCGTCCGGATCGAGAGCCGGAACGCCCAGAAGGAGTGAGCCGATCAGCCCCGCGACCACGGTCAGGCCGAACAGCGCACTGCCGGCCCGCTGGGTGAGGCTGCGTTCGGCACGCGGCGGGGGCGTGACATTGCTGCGGAACCGGTCGGCGTCGGCAATGAACGCGAACGGTACGGACTCTCCGCGGCTGGGCATGGGCAGGCGACTCCTGTCGGGATCGTAGAAACGGGGTTCATGGGGAAGAACGCCGCGGAGGGCGGTGAAGTGCCTCATCCCGCGAACGTTCTGTGAAAAATATCAAGCGCCCTGACGACTTCGTGCACCGGGGTGCCCTTTCTCAAAAGACAGACCCTTTTGTCCGGACGAAAGGGTCTTTTCAGGCGCAGGAAGTGAGAGCGGCCCTGATCCCGGCCGAGGAGCGCGAGGCGGTCCGTCAACTGCCTGACTCCCGCGGCGGAGCCTCCCGCGGTGGTACGTCGGCGGACTGTCGACGGAGCGCCGTAGGCTGGGCGCGCCCTGGCAGCAGTACGTACCGGAAGGACCCGCCAGTGACCGAAACCCCCGATCAGGCTCCCGCCCCCGCCTTCCGCGGTGAGGTTACCGTCGAGCTCGTCAAGCACAGTGCCGCCGACACGGACGTGCTCTGGGCGGCGCGGGTCTCCACGGCAGGAGAGCAGTCGCTGGAGGAGCTGCACAAGGACCCCGAGCGCTCCAAGGGGCTCATCAACTACCTGATGCGGGACCGGCACGGCAGTCCCTTCGAGCACAACTCGATGACCTTCTTCGTCAGCGCCCCGCTCTTCGTCTTCCGCGAGTTCCACCGTCACCGCGTCGGCTGGTCCTACAACGAGGAGTCCGGCCGCTACCGCGAGCTCCAGCCGGTCTTCTACACACCTGCCGCCTCCCGCAAGCTCGTCCAGCAGGGGCGTCCCGGCAAGTACGAGTTCACCGAGGGGACCCCGGAGCAGCACGAGCTGACGGCCGGCGCCATGGAGGAGTCCTATCGTCAGTCGTATGAGACCTACCGGCGGCTCCTGGACGCGGGTGTCGCGCGGGAGGTCGCTCGTGCCGTCCTCCCGGTCGGGCTGTACTCCTCGATGTACGCCACCTGCAACGCCCGCTCGCTCATGCACTTCCTCGGTCTGCGCACCCAGCACGAGCAGGCGAAGGTGCCCTCCTTCCCGCAGCGCGAGATCGAGATGGTGGGGGAGCTGATGGAGGAGCAGTGGGCGAAGCTGATGCCTCTGACCTACGCGGCCTTCAACGCCAACGGCCGGGTGGCCCCGTAGCCTCCCTCTGTCCGTATTGCGGGCTTTCGTGAAGTACGTCTACGCTGAAAACAAGGCTCGGCACTGCTTGAACCCCCGAGCGGGCAGTGCCGGGTCTCTCCTGCGGAACGCGGGCCCGCATCCGGGATGACCTTCACCACGGCCCCGAGGGGGCGCGAGAGGGCGGGCTGCGAGTAGCGTGGACCCCATGGCTCCGACCTCTACACCGCACACGCCCTTCGGGCGGGTCCTGACCGCGATGGTCTCGCCGTTCACCGCAGACGGCGCTCTCGATCTCGACGGCGCGCAGCAGCTCGCCGTCCATCTGGTGGATGCCGGGAACGACGGCCTGATCGTCAACGGCACCACCGGCGAGTCCCCGACCACCAGCGATGTAGAGAAAGCCCAGCTCGTACGGGCCGTGGTCGAAGCGGTCGGAGACCGCGCCCACGTCGTCGCCGGAGCCGGCACGAACGACACCGCGCACAGCCTCGAACTGGCCCGCGACGCGGCCAAGGCCGGCGCCCACGGCCTCCTGGCGGTGACGCCGTACTACAGCAAGCCACCGCAGGAAGGGCTCTTCCGTCACTTCACCGCGATCGCCGACGCGACCGATCTCCCCGTGATGCTGTACGACATCCCGGGCCGGTCCGGCGTCCCGATCAACACCGAGACGATCGTCCGGCTGGCCGAGCACCCGCGTATCGTCGCCAACAAGGACGCCAAGGGCGACCTGGGGCGTGCCAGTTGGGCCATCGCCACGAGCGGGCTCGCCTGGTACAGCGGTGACGACATGCTGAACCTTCCGCTGCTGTCCGTGGGCGCGGTCGGCTACGTCTCCGTCGTCGGGCACCTCGTCACGCCCGAGTTGCGCTCGATGCTGGAGGCCCACCTGAGCGGCGACGTCACGAAGGCCACCGAGATCCACCAGAAGCTGCTGCCGGTCTTCACGGGCATGTTCCGCACCCAGGGTGTCATCACGGCGAAGGCCGCCCTCACGCTGCGCGGCTTGCCCGGCGGGCCGCTGCGGATGCCGCTGGTGGAGCTCTCCCCCGAGGAGACCCACCAGCTCAGGCATGACCTCGCACACGGCGGCGTACAGATCTGAGCACAGACGTCGACAGACGAATTCGCATCATTCGTATCAAACGCATTAACGAATATCGCGCGTGCCACGTGCCCCACAGGGACCCCCGAGCCGGAGGCAGGGGGCCGTGGCACGCGTGGTGAGGAGAGTCTTTTGAGTCATCCGCATCCCGAACTCGGCTCGCCGCCGAAACTCCCCGACGGCGGCCTGCGGGTCACACCCCTGGGCGGCCTGGGCGAGATCGGCCGCAACATGACGGTCATCGAGTACTCGGGCCGCCTGCTGATCGTCGACTGCGGCGTCCTCTTCCCGGAGGAGGAGCAGCCCGGCATCGACCTGATCCTGCCCGACTTCAGCTCGATCAGGGACCGTCTCGACGACATCGACGGCATCGTGCTCACACACGGGCACGAGGACCACATCGGCGGCGTCCCCTTCCTGCTGCGCGAGAAGCCCGACATCCCCCTCATCGGCTCCAAGCTGACCCTCGCGCTCATCGAGGCGAAGCTCCAGGAGCACCGCATCCGCCCGTACACGCTGGAGGTCACCGAAGGCCACCGCGAGCGCATCGGGCCCTTCGACTGTGAGTTCGTGTCGGTCAACCACTCCATTCCGGACGCGCTGGCCGTCGCCATCCGCACCTCCGCCGGAATGCTGGTCCACACCGGCGACTTCAAGATGGACCAACTCCCGCTCGACGGGCGCCTCACGGATCTGCGTGCCTTCGCGCGCCTGGGTGAGGAGGGCATCGACCTCCTGCTGAGCGACTCGACGAACGCCGAGGTCCCCGGCTTCGTCCCGCCGGAGCGGGAGATCTCGGACGTCCTGCGGCAGGTCTTCGCGAGCGCGCAGAAACGCATCATCGTGGCGAGCTTCGCCAGCCATGTGCACCGCATCCAGCAGATCCTCGACGCCGCCCACGAGTTCGGGCGGCGGGTGGCCTTCGTCGGCCGCTCGATGGTCCGCAACATGGGCATCGCGCGCGACCTGGGCTATCTCAACGTCCCGGGGGGCCTGGTCGTCGACGTCAAGACGCTCGACGACCTTCCCGACGACGAAGTGGTCCTGGTCTGCACGGGTTCCCAGGGCGAACCGATGGCGGCGCTCTCGCGGATGGCCAACCGGGACCACCAGATCCGCATCGTCCCGGGCGACACCGTGATCCTGGCGTCCTCGCTCATCCCCGGCAACGAGAACGCCGTGTACCGGGTCATCAACGGCCTGACGCGCTGGGGCGCCAACGTCGTCCACAAGGGCAACGCCAAGGTCCACGTCTCCGGCCACGCCTCCGCCGGCGAACTGCTGTACTTCTACAACATCTGCCGGCCCAAGAACCTGATGCCGGTGCACGGCGAGTGGCGCCACCTGCGCGCCAACGCCGAACTCGGGGCTCAGACCGGCGTTCCCCGTGACCGGGTGGTCATCGCCGAGGACGGCGTGGTCGTCGATCTGCTGAACGGCAAGGCCAAGATCTCGGGCAAGGTGCACGCGGGGTACGTCTACGTGGACGGCCTCTCCGTCGGCGATGTGACGGAGTCCTCCTTGAAGGACCGCCGCATCCTGGGCGACGAGGGCATCATCTCGGTCTTCATCGTGGTGGACAGCAGCACGGGCAAGATCGCGGGCGGTCCCCACATCCAGTCACGCGGATCGGGCATCGACGACGCCGACTTCGAACAGGTCGTGCCGAAGATCGGCGAGGCCCTGGCCAAGTCGGCGCAGAACGGCGTCGCGGAGACGCACCAACTGCAGCAGCTGGTCCGGCGCACGGTGGGCAAGTGGGTGTCCGACACCTACCGCCGCCGGCCGATGATCCTCCCCGTGGTCGTGGAGGTCTGACGCCCAACACCGGGCGGGGCGCCTCGATTTGCTTCCTGGCGCTCCGCTCGAGTACGTTTACGGCTCCACCTCAGCGGGTACCGGACGATCTTCGTCCGGAGGCGCCCGCGCACTGGAATCCGCGGACCGACCCGGGAACGGAATCGGAAAGCAATTCTGGTAAGGTCGGTTTCACCGAGAGGGAAACGTCCGGAGAGGCCCTGTGAGGGGTTTTGAAGGGATCGTCCGTTCTTTGAGAACTCAACAGTGTGCCAAAAGTCAACGCCAGATATGTTGATACCTCGTGCCTCATAGTTTTGTGGGGTGGGGTTTCTTTGAGATTGATCAGCGAGGATGTTGTGCATGCCGGGATGATTCCTCCCGGTGGTGCCGCTCTTCGGTGGTTGCTGATGAAGCATTCACGGAGAGTTTGATCCTGGCTCAGGACGAACGCTGGCGGCGTGCTTAACACATGCAAGTCGAACGATGAAGCCCTTTCGGGGGTGGATTAGTGGCGAACGGGTGAGTAACACGTGGGCAATC
>NZ_AUKW01000006.1:0-443946 GCF_000424965.1 Streptomyces sp. TAA204 | reverse complement strand
CCCGCGGAGCGGGTAATGCAGCGCTGACGCGCTGCATAGTGAATGACTCCGCTGACGCTACGTCAATTCCCGCGCAAGCGCGGGAATTCGCATTCCGCAAGCGGAATGCTGAAGCGAACACAATTCGCGCAAGCGCGAATTGTGGGACTCCCCGCAAGCGGGGAGTCGAAGCGGGCTACGGGGAGACGGTGCATCGCGCCGCCTCCCCGTGTAAACCCTGGAACTTTCAACCCCTACCGCCTAGATGGCGACTCTGGGAGCGGCTGTTGCGAGCACGCTGCCGGTGCGTCGAACGGATTTCCACGTGTGCCCTACTCTCAACACCCTGACCTGTGCCCAATCCTGCGAGCACCCCGTCAGAGTGCACACCCAACACGTCACATGGAGGCCCGTAATTCCAAGTGCCCGCGCCTTGCAGTGCATCGCACGCAATAGAATGCATCATCTTGTCTTGCTGTGTAGACTCTGGAGTCATGGCGCACCACCTACTGAGGGCCGATCCTCCGTGGAGTCCCGATGGGGAACACCGCTCGGATCGACTTCCCATAGCCGGGAATCGGGGACGGAGAATGGTGACCGTGAAGCTGCGTGAGCATCAGATCGAGGCCGTGGACGCGATCGTGCGTGGTTTGGATGTCCCGCCGGGAGGTGTCCCCGCCGGTGGGCTGCGCGGTCAGGTCCACGCCGCGTGCGGGACGGGGAAGACCATCATGGCTGCCGCGGCCGCGCGGCGGATCGCGCCCAAGGGGCGCGTGCTGGTCCTGGTGCCGACCCTGGATCTGCTCACACAGACCGTGAAGACCTGGCGTGCAGTCGGGCACAGGGGGCCGGCGGCCGCGGTGTGCTCGCTGCAGGAGGATCCGCAGCTGTGGAGCCTGCAGGTGCGGGCGACGACGAATCCGGTGCAGCTTTCTCTGTGGCACGGGCGGGGCCCGGTGACGCTGTTCGCGACGTACGCGTCGCTGGGCGTGCTCGCCGAGGCATTCGAGGGCGCGTACGGGCAGCGGCTGGCGCCGGTGGACCTCGCGGTCGTGGACGAGGCCCACCGCACGTCCGGGTCGATGGGCAAGGCGTGGGCGGACATCCACAAGCAGGAGGTGATCCCGGCGGCGCGACGGCTGTACATGACGGCGACGCCGCGGATCTGGCAGGAGCGGCCGGACGGGGAGGTCGCCGCGGGGGTGCGGGATGCGCTGCCCGATGAGATGGCTGCCTCGATGGACGACGAGGCACTGTTCGGTCCCGTGCTGTACAAGCTGAGCCTGGCGGCGGCCGTCTCGCGTGGGCTGTTGGCGCGCTACCAGATCATCGTGATGGAGCTTGCCGACCCGCTCGTCACGCCGGAGCGGCTGCGCGGTGAGGAAGGCCGGGAGGAGGAGGTGCGCGGGCAGCGGCTCGGCGCTCTGCAGGCCGGTCTGCTGCGGACGATGGCGGACCACCAGCTGCAGACGACGATCACCTTCCACCACCGCACCATCGAGGCCCAGGCCTACGCCGAAGGGCTGGAGCGGGTCGCGGGGAAGCTGCACGCCGATGACCCGGAGCACTACCCGGCCCGGATCTGGGCGGACTGGCTGTGCGGCGAGCACACCCCCGAGCGCCGGTGGGACGTCCTGGGCAGCTTCGCGAGCACCGGCCGGCGGGCGGTGCTCTCCAACTGCCGGGTCCTGGGCGAAGGCGTGGACATCCGTGCGGTCGACTCCGTGGCCCTGCTGGACCCCAAGGGCGCCCCGCACGACATCGTCCAGGCCATCGGCCGCGCGCTGCGGCAAAAGCCCGGGCAGGGCAAGCTCGCCTCGCTGATCGTGCCGGTCTTCCTCAAGCCCGGTGAAGAGCCGGAGGACATGTTCACCTCCAGCTCCTACCGGCCGCTGGTGAAGGTCCTTCAGGGGCTGCGGGCGCACGACGAGGAGGCCGTGGAACTGCTCGCGATCCCGCAGGAGCCGCAGAAGAACGCCGCGCAGCCGTCCGTGCACATCGGCACGCCCCCGGAAGAAGGCGAGGACGAATCCCGCCTGCTGCTGCGGTTCGCCGCCCCGAGGGATCCCGCGATGGTCGCCCAGTGGGTGTCCTTCAACGTCATCAACACCGAACGGCAGGACTGGGCACGCGGCTGGAGCGCATTGAAGCGGTTCACCGACCGCGAGCACCACGCCCGCGTCCCCTACGACCACAAGGAGGGCCCTTATCCGCTCGGGCAATGGGTCGCCGAGCAGCGGCGCGCCTACGGGGCCGGGCAATTGAGCGGTGCTCGGGCGCAGCGGCTGGAGCAACTCGGCATGGTCTGGGACGCCGCGGACGCCGGCTTCGAGGAAAACCTCGCCGCCGCACGGGTCTACTACCAACAGCACCAGACCCTGTGCGCACCGCGGACCGCGACCGCCCTGGACAAGCCCATCGGACAGTGGCTGTCCAACCTGCGCCGCCCCGGAGCACTGGCCGGACACCCGGAACGTGCTGAGGCGCTGGCCGCCATCGACGAACACTGGAACCCGGACTGGCCCGCAGCCTGGCAACGCCACTACGCCGCGCTCCAGGCACTCATCAAGGACGGCGCGACGCTGTCTCAGGTGCTGCCCGGCGTCACCGTCCACGGCATGGACATCGGCAAATGGCTGACCCGGCAACGCCAACCCGCCCTCTGGCACAGGCTGATACCCGAGCAGCGTGACCTCCTGGACAGCTGCGGCGTCGAACCGGCTCCCGCACCGGAGAAAACACCCGCGAAAGGGCACAGCGGCAGCTCAGGCGCCTTCGAACGAGGCATCACGGCCCTACGCCAATACAAAGCCCGCACCGGCACCCTCACCGTCCCCCGGGCCCACGAGGAGACCCTCGAAGACGGCACCGTGGTCAAACTCGGCGTATGGCTCACCAACACCAAAACCCGCCGCACCAAACTCAACGACGAGCAGCGCGAACAACTCACCCAACTCGGCCACAACTGGACCGCATAAATCCTGAATTGTGACCATCCGCGGCTAGTGCCGGACAGCAACTGCCGCCGATCCTGGACGTGTTGACAGTGGTCCGGGAGGGTGAGGCGGGGCGGGATGAGCGCGTTCTCAAGCAGGTTCGCGCCTGCCGACTGGCTCAGGGGCCGGTGCCTTGTGGGAGGGCGGTGTCGTTCAGCTCGCTGGAAGCGGCCGTCACGAAGGCATCCAGCGCTGTCCGAGGGTGCTCGAGGCACGGGAGTAGCTGCTGATCTGGGCGCCGTGCCTCTTCATAGGGGTCGAGCAGGAGTAGTTCCCGCTGGCGAGTGGTGATGGTGCCCGAGCACTCCCCCGCGATCAAACATGTGCGGGCAGCCTCGCTCTCCCGGTCTCGTTGGGGACTGCTGCACGTATAGGTGACAGTCTGACCTGCCCCACCGTTTGGGCTCCAGTCTCGGTGACTAACTGACGGCCGGGATGGTGTGTTGTTCGGAGAGTAGTTCGTACTCGATGGGGGTGCGGTAGCCGAGTGCTGAGCGGCGCCGCTGTCGGTTGTGGAAGACCTCGATGTACTCGAAGATCGCGTTCGCCAACTCGACCCGGGTCTTCCATCGTTTGCGGTTCAACAGCTCGATCTGCATCGAGGCCCAGAAGCTCTCCATCATCGCGTTGTCCAGGCCGTCTCCGACCGTGCCGAACGATGGCAGGAGTCCGGCGGAGCGGATTCTTTCCCCGAAGACCCAGGAGGTGAACTGGGCGCCGTGATCGGCGTGCACGATCCCGCCTGGTTCGGGGCGCCGGTTGCGGAGGGCCATGTCCAACGCGTTGACCACGAGGGTGGAGTCCTGTCTGGAGTCGATCGACCAGCCCACGATCTTGCGGCTGAAGGCGTCCAGGACCGCCGCGCAGTACACCCACCCTTCTCTGGTGCGGTGTTGCGTGATGTCGGTGACCCACAGCTCGTTGGGACGCAGCCGATGGAACTTCCGGTTGACCAGGTCATCGGCGGTGACGACACCCCGCAGGCGCTTGATCCGCACCGGTCCGGGCAGTCCGTGGATCCCCGCCTGTGTCATCAGCACCGACACGGTTCTCGAGCACACCTGGATGCCCATGCCCAGGGTGAGCTCGGCGTGGACGCGGCGGTAGCCGTAGGTGCCGCGTGAGGCGACGTGGACCTCCCGGATGAGCCCGGTCAGCCACTCTCGTCGCAGCTGCCGGGGTGTGGTCGGGGTGCGCTTGTGTTTGTAGTAGTTCTGCCGGGCGACCCCGAGGATCCGGCAGTATCGGTCGACCGGTGCCCCGGTATCGACGAGACGGTCGATCACCGGGTAGAGCCTTTGGGGGCCGGCTTGTCCTCGCCGAGGAACTTGGCGGCCTTGCGGACGATCTCGAGCTCGGTTTCCAGCTCGCGGATGCGTCGCCGCGCTGCGTGCAGCTCTGCGGACTCCTCCGAGGCCCTGCCAGGGCGCCGGCCGTCGTCGATGTCGTCCTGGCGCAACGACTTCGGCAAGGTGACCGGATGGATGCCGAGGTCAACGGCGGTCTGCTTCTGTTCTTTTCCTGCCCGCACCAACGCGATGGCGCGGGCGCGGAACTCAGCGGGATAGGCACGGGGCATGTCCGGCAGCCTTTCGTGAAGGGCTGTCAGTTAGCCAGCAGAACTGGAACCTGAGAGGTGGGGCAGGTCAAGCTGGAACCTGAGAGGTCGGGGCAGGTCAGAGTGGCACCCACCCCGTGCAACAGTCCCAGGCCTGTAAGGGCAAGTGGGCGGGCCGCCACCGTGACGGTGGCGGCCCGTTAGTCGGGAAGTGGCGCATCCCTGGGTTTGGGATCAGCTCTTGTTCTTCAGCCGCGTGGCGATGCGTTTGCGCATGCCGGGCATGCCGAAGCCCTTGGGGTCGATCTTGTCCTCCGACCACTCCAGGTGAGCGATGACGGACTTGTCGTTCCACTTGTGGGCCCGGCAGATGGCGGCCGAGACGCGTTCGATCGCCTCGAGCTGTGCATCAGGCCACGGGTCTTCGCCATTGCCGAGGTTGATGCACTCGAAGCCGTAGAAGTGGGCGTTGCCGTCGGTGCCGTCGGAGTTTCCCAGGGTGGGGTGCGGAGGGCGTTCGTCGTAGTCCTCGGCTATGACGTGCTTGAGGACCTGGGGGTCTCCTCCTCAGGCGTGGTTGGCCCTGCCCCAGCCGACGAGGTGGACGGTGCCGTCCTTGGCGATGACTCCGTGGCACAGCGGACCGGGGAGGGCGCCGTGGCCGGTACGGCAGGTCGCGACCGAGTCGCGGGTGCCGGAGGAGGCGGTGTGGTGGATCATCACGCCGTTGAGCGGTCCCCAGTCGCCCTTGTGGTTGCGGTTGTGGGTCTCCCATTCGCCGACCTCGACGACGTTAACTCCCTCGGCACGGAGTGCCTTCAGGAAGGCTGATGCGGACAGTGGTGTTGCCATGTTCTTCTCCAGGTTGAGGTGTGCCTCGGCTGTCTTCCCAGGCGAGGGCTTGTCTTGTTCGGGTGTGTTCGTGGTGACTGGTGCGTGCAGGTGGACGGCACTTGGGTCCTGGCCGATCACGCGCCATGTCGGGTCCTCCGCGCGTGACGGAGGTGGCTCGGGTGCTCATCCGGGGTGCGTATCTGTCGAACGAGCCGTCTTGCGATGGCCGTTGGGGCCTACCAGCGCGGGTCGCGTACTTCGCCGTAGCCCCCGCCAGGCGGACGGTCCTCGAAGTGCAGGTGGGGGCCGGTGGTGTTGCCGGTCGCGCCGACCTCACCGAGCTTCTCGCCCGCCTTGACCTTCTCCCCCTTCTTCACGCTGCGGCGGGAGAGGTGGCAGTAGAGGTAGAGGCGTTCGTTGTCGGCGTTCAGACCGATCCAGTTTCCGTAGTCGCCGCCGTCGCTGTTGGACCAGGCGATGGTGCCGGCCCGTACCGCCACCACGGAGGTCCCGGTGGGCGCTGGGTAGTCCTGGCCGGTGTGAAACCCGGCGGCCCAGCTGCCCTTCACTCCGTAGGGAAGGCCGACCTTGTGGCCCGGGACGGGTGAGGCGACGCCCTTGCCCTTGTGGCCGCCGTCCTTGAGCTTCAGCTCGGCGAACGTCTTCGGTCCCGGGAGGCCGTCGGCCCCGCTGCCTTCCCAGCCCTGCTTCCGCTGGAAGGCGGAGCAGGCGGCCTTGGTCTCCTTACCGTACAGTCCTGTCGGGCCGGACGGAATCTTGTGCCCGGCCTTGATGAGTGCCTTCTGGAATTCCTTGATGCACGGATCGGTGGAGCCGTATGTCACGTGGTTGAACTCTATTGAAGCCATTTCTCCCCCTGTCAGGTCAATTTGAGCGCAGCCGAACACCGGGAGCGCGGGGACCTGGATTGCCAGACCACACCGCCGCTTGTGGAGTCGGCATGTGTGTTTCTCAAACGCCGCTTAGTTTTCCTCGCAGCGGGCGCCGGTGGCGTTAGCAGCGAGTGCCAGTCCGTTAGGAAAGTGGGCCAGCTGGGTCGGCGTGGGTGTTTCGGTACTCGCTGGGCGGCATGCCGTAGGTGTTGCGAAAGGCGCGGGTGAAGTCAGCGGCGCGGGGGAAGCCCCAGCGTGCGGCAATGGCGTGGATGGGCCGTTCGTTCAGCGCCGGGTCTGCCAGATCGCGGCGGATCCGTTCCAGCCTGTGGTGGCGGATGAAGGCGGCCACCGAGGTGCCCTCGCTCTGGAAGAGACGGTGCAGCGAGCGCAGGGAGATGTGATGCGCCGCAGCGACACAAGCCGGACACAGCTCTGGATCACCCAAGTTCTGGTGAATGAAGGCCCTCACACGCAACGACAGAGAGCGACGGCAAGATTCCGGTTGCAGTGAGTCGTCGGCGTCGAGGGTGTGGGCGAACAGCGCGGAGAGCAAGTCGATCGCGACCGTTCCCAAACGGAATTGGTCGGAGGGGCGGTAGGAGTTGGTGTCTGTGATGATTTGAGTCAGGAACTGCGCGAGCAGGGCCCCCACTCCTTGCCTGCCGGAGAGCGGTCGGCCGATCGCCTGATCGGCTTTTTCTCGTGGAATCAGCAGAAGTGGTTTGGGAACCTCCAGTCCCACCAAGGTGATCGGGTCCGGGCCGGTCCAGATGTCGTACGGCCGTGACGAGTCGTTGGTGTGGAAGTCGTAGGGACGGTCGAAGGCGGCTTCTTGGCTGCCCCAGGTGACCCCTCCCCTGCCACGCAGGAGGAGTGAGAGGTGGTAGACCTCGGGGTCGGACTGCTTGATCAGTTTCGGTGTCCTGCGGAAGACCACGGGCTGGAAGGTCGCCGGCCATACTTGGACCTCCCCGAGTCCGATGACTCTCTGCCGGGCCTGGTAGTCCGCCGCGAAGTCGCTGCTCAGGTCCATGGGCGCGTGGGTGCTGCTCATCAGCTCACGCCAGAAGTCGAACCGGTCGCCTGCCGGTAAGTCCTCTGTCCGGAACACTGTCTCGATCACTCTTCCCCCTCGGTCAGTCAATCGCGGTGCCCGCCTTCACGCGGCAGGGTGGCAGTGCATCCGCTGCGGATAACCGCTCCATAAACACCCAGGCAGTCCTGCCTCGCCCGCCCTTGGCGCCCGCCCGTTGCGTGGCATGGTGCCTCCGGCGCACATCCACCACCTTGTACGGAACTCACCACTGTTTCTTTATCGACCTAGAAACCGACTGGGCCCCGTTATGTACCGGTACATGCCTTGTCCTCACAGCGAGGTCCGCTCAGGCCCCCAAGCCCCGCAATCGGCCGACCCGACCCGAGCCTCTCTAGTCAGTGGGCCCTGTAGCGGGCACCAGGGGTAGTTATGTCGCTTTAAGACTGGTAAGGAGGTTTCTGACGTTTTCCGCTTCTGCCGTGTCGTGCCGGTCGTAGATGGTGAAGGCTTCTTGCCAGCACACACGTGCGCGCCAAGGGTGGTTGATGCCAACAAGAGACAGGCCGAGAACAGTGAGGATCTTGGCGCGCCACCACTCGCCGTATGTGCTTCTCAGGGCGAGAGCCTGCTCCGCCTGGTGGGCGGCCATGTCGGGGCGGGCTGCCGCCAAATGCAGCTCGGCGAGGCGGCAGCGCGTCATCGCTGACCAGAATTGGTTGCGATTGTTTTGGAAGATCTTGAGTGAATTATTGAGCATCTGTTCGCCGGTCTTGTGGCTCCCGGACTGAGTCAGGGCTCGACCTAGGGCATACATGGCGTTAGCCAACCGCATCCTGGCCCCAGTCCGGTGGTAGATCGTGACGCCTCGTCGAGCCAAGAGGATGGCTGAATCCACTCTTCCTGTGGCCAGGTGAACCGCGGATAGATTGCACACTGCGCTCGCTTCGGCAGGCTTATTCTTGATCGTGCGAAACGCAGTGATTGCCCTGTCGAGATGCCTCTCGGCGTCCTCGTATCGCCCTTGCTGCAAGGCGACGATGCCCTGGTCGTTGTGCGCTGTCGCCACCGTGGACAAGTCCGAGGCCAGAGTTCCGTGCGCTTCGGCGGCGCGTGCCCATTCACCCGCCTTCTCGAAGTGACCCTGAACGATTGCGGCAAACACGAGTGCCGTTGCCGCACGGCCTTGGGCGCGTCGGTCCCCAGCGGCGCCGGCGGCGGAAAGCACGCTGAGACTCGTCTGCTCGAACAGCTGGGAGTCCGCGCCGTCTTGGGTCAGGTCGGACAGGAGCCGGAGCAGGTCGGCCGCTTTGCGAAGGAGCGTCGCTTGCGTAGAAGAGCGGATGCAGGCGAGCAGGGAGCTTCCCTCGGCTGCGAGCCATTTCAGCGCTTCGGCGCCGTCGCCGAAGGTCATGCCTTGGTGTCTGGTGGGCTCCAAGTGGTGCAGCAGGCTGTTGCCGGGTCGTTCCAGCGCGTAGACCTGCGCGGTCGTTGCCAGGTAGAAATCCAATAACCGGGAAAACGCGGTGCTACGTCCTTCCGGTGTCTCTTCACGTTCGGCACAGGAGAGTGCGTAGAGCCGGATTAGGTCGTGGAAGCGGTAGCGTCCCGGTGTGGCCGTCTCAAGGAGGGAGACGTCGACCAGGGACTCCAGAAGTTCTTCCGTCTCGTAAGGATCGAAGTTCAGCAGGGCTGCTGCCGCACGGAGGGAGATGCCCGGGCCTTCCACGAGTCCCAAGAGCCTGAAGGCGCGGCTTTGTTGAGGGTCCAGCTGGGCGTAGCCGAGCGCGAAGCTGGATTCCACTGCGAGTTCACGGGTCTTGAGTTCGCTCAGCAGCCGCCGCTTGTCGGTGAGTTTCCGCGCGAGGAGGAGGACTGGCCAGGTGGGGCGGGACGCCAGTCGACAGGCGGCGATGCGTATCGCCAAGGGGAGGAAGCCGCAGGCCTCCACGACCTTCAGGGCCGATCCCCGCTCGGCCGCGACCCGCGTCTCGCCGGCGATCGCAGCGAAGAGATCGAGCGCCTCCTCGGGGTCCATCACGTTCAGGTCGATCAGCTGAGCGCCCTCCAGGTCCACGATGCGGTTGCGGCTGTTAATCAATGCTGCGCAGCTCGGGCTGCCGGGAAGAAGCGGGCGCACCTGAGCTGCGTCGCTGGCGTTGTCGAGGAGGATCAGGACTCGGCGTCCGTAGAGTGCTGAGCGGTAGAGAGCTTCCCGCTCGCGGGTGGAATCGGGTATCGCGGATTCCGGGGTGCCCAGTGCTCGCAGAAATGAGCTGAGCACGGCAGCCGGCTTTAGTGCCTCCCGGTTGACGCCTCGCAGGTCGGTGTAGAGCTGACCGTCGGGGAAGTGAGCGCGCGCGGCATGCGCCGCGTGCACCGTGAGCGTTGTCTTTCCTACTCCCCCGGTTCCGATGACTGCGGTGATTCCTCCTCCGGCGGCGACGAGCCGGTCGCACAGTTCTCGGGTGACTTCCCTACGTCCGGTCAAGTCCGCTATTGGAAGCGGTAGTTGTGCGGGGCGGGGCAAGGCCACGGATTCCCTCGCCCCTGTCTGGGTGGGCGCCAGGAGAGCGGTGTCAGCCTCGAGGATGTGTTGATGCAGCTCCTCGAGCCGCTGGCCGGGGTCGACTCCCAGCTCCTCCACGAGAAGCTTGCGCGTGTCCGTATACACAGCGAGCGCTTCCGCCTGCCGGCCACTGCGGTACAGGGCCAGCATCAACAGACCGCGAAGATCTTCTCGCAAGGGGTGGGTCGCGGTGAGGGCCGTGAGTTCCGAGACCGCCTCTGCGTGTTGACCGGCTTCCAGATCCATCTTCAAGCGAGACTCAAGGAGACTTAGCCGCCAGTCCTCAATCGCTGTTCGTTGTGTTTGCGCGTACGGTCCCGGCACACCGGCGAGCGTCTCACCGTGCCACAGACCAAGAGCTGAGTTGAGCAGACGCCGCGCGGCCTCCAGATCGCTCTCGCGGACTTCTTCCGCCCTACTCGCGTAGTGCTCGGCAATCTCCAGGTCCAAGGCGCCGTCCTCCAGGCGCATCGCGTACCCTCCGGACTCGGTCACCAGCATCGACGCAGTCCGCGGGCCTAAGGACTTGCGCAATCTGGAGGCGTAGTTGCGGAGGGCGGAGACGACGGTGTCTGGGGGGTCTTCGCCCCACACGGCGTCGATCAACTCGGGTGCAGTCGCTGTACGCCCTCTGCGCAGCAACAGCACGGTCAACAGCGCGCGCTGTTGCGGGGTTCCCACCGAAACTTGCGTCTCGCCGTGCCAGGCCCGCACAGGTCCCAGCACGGCGAAGTGAAACCGATTCGGACAATCATGAACGCGGTCAGGGGCTTGGTCAGGGCCTATTTCCACTTCGGCAGAGTACTGAGGTCCGCGAATTCCGTCTGCCGGCCTCGCGTAGGGACCCTGTCAAAGTTCCGTCAGTAAAACGTTCCCAACCTGCTGGCTGAGCAGGGCAGTTGACGGCGCGGTCGACGTGCGGACGTGAAGAAACTCCTGGTAGACGGGGTGACTGCCTAGATCAACTGCCCACCAGGACCTTCCGCCTGCTTGTCCACCCAGCCCACGTCGATCTGCCCACCTCGACCCTGCACTACCTCACCGCCCACCTTCGGACCCCGCCGACAGGAACTGACAACACGCTCGCGCCGGCTTCCCGCCGGACGACAGGCACCGCCGCGTATCCGCGGTGCGGCCACACCTACACCCAACTCACAGCCCGCTTCAGCGGGACACCGATGGCGCCTACCGGTACATCATGCGAAGGCATCGAGGTCCTGGCCGCCCTCGCACCCGGTCTCGCCGAAACGGTGAAGGCCGCCTCCACCAAGGCATTCGTGATCCACGACGGCACACCGCTGCCCATCGACCGCATTGCCGCCGACCGGCCCTTCCTTCTCTTCAGCTGTGCCCGCAACGATCGGAAGCATGGACCCCAGACAGCCCGATGTTGCGCAGCACTGTGAAGGGCACAGCCGAGGCAAACGCGAGAGCGATCACTCCCACGAGCAGAAGGGCCAGCCCGGCACCGGAGGTGTCGATGACGAATCCAGCTGCTGCCGGCGTCAGCGAAGCGCCAAGGTTTACCGAGGTGGTGATCCATGTCGACGCCTCCGTCCGGCGGGCCTCCGGAACGACGGTGTCGGCGATGAGGTACCCGGTGATGAGAGAGGGAGCGAGGAACAGGCCGACGAGTGCAATGCCCGCAGCGAAGAGTCCGAGGGCGTCCAGCTGGGACACGAGTACCGCGGCGAGGCCCATGCTGACGCACAGGATGAACAGCCTGTTGCCGATGCCGGACTTGAGGTTCAGCTGTCCGTAGAGAAGCCCTCCAAGAGCACTTCCGCCCGCGAAAGACCGCCAGGAGCCACCCCGAAGCCGCGACGGCATCATGTTGCTCAGCGATCGCCGGCGCTGCGATCTCCACGACGCCCAGTACGCCACCGACACCCAGGAGGACGATCAATACCCTTGCGAAACCTGGCTGTCGCAGGGGGCGATCACCCCGCGTGACGCCACCTCCTGTACCGCGAAGCACCCCCGACGACGCGCTGGACGCCATCGCTGCAGTACCGAGGGAAACCGTTGCCGCGGTCACCCAGAGCCCGACACTGGGAGAAGTGGCCACGATGACCGCGGTGATGATGACGGGACCACCGACGAAAAGGAGCTCTTCGCACACTGCGTCGATGCTGAATGCTTTGGTTCGCTGATCACCGGCCGTCGTGAGCGACGCCCAGATCATTCGCATCGCCGCACCCAGCGGTGGCGTTGTCAGGCCGACCAGCGTGCTGAGAATGGAGAACCAGATATCTCCGACTCCCTCCACTTCGGCGATGAGCGCGAGGGCGACGAACCCTGAGGCTTGGCCCGACGCCAGGGTGGTGAGCACGATTCGTTGACCGAATCGATCGACGGCCCGGGCACGCCAGGGGGCTGCGATGACGTTGGCTGTTCCGAACGCCCCTGTTGCGAGACCGGCTTGCGTGTATGAACCCGTGCTGTCCTGGACGGCGAGGAGGAGAGCAAGACTGCCCATCGCCAGAGCGGACCGAGCGATCAGGGCAGGAAGGAAGGCGCGAAGCGCGCCAGGAAGCAGAAGCACTGCGAGCACGAAGAAACTCCGATGATGTGCGACCGGCGCCGTACGCGCGGGTCGCGAAGCCTGACGGTTGTCAAGGTCCGGAGGGCATGGCAGACCGCACCCTCAACGGATCAGAACCTGGGCGGGAGAGACCCAGGACCGTCAGACGAACATCACGATGAACACCCGGAAAGCCTAGCAAGCTGCGGCCTGGGCCAGGCGCTTACGGCATACAGACCGACCTGAAGGGAGTCGGTCAGACCCGTCAGATCATCACCTGCCCGCGCGGGAAAACGACGACTCCGCCCTCACACACGTCCGCCACACGCCGCGACGAACAGCGCAATCCGCACCTGCGGACATGACCGCGATCCCCCGGGCGGACTGAGACGGGATCAGCGGATCGTGATGCCTCAGATCGACCGGGACAGAAGACCGGCAGTGCCGTCATCTCTCATCGACACTCAACGAGCCGGGTGACCACCAACCGACCCCGGAAACCGTCGTTCCCCCGTCATCGAATCGAGGCATCTGCCAGCGCATTCAGCCGTTCAGGCATTCCCGCAACCTCAGCCACAGATCACCGAGTGAGCATCGCAGCACCACCCAAGAAAGTGCCCCGCCCTTCCCGGACCCGAAAACCAACCAGGACACCCAAAACGCATCCCTCGGACACAAGAGAGACCCGTCGATGAACAACACCGGCCAGCTGATGATCATCAGCGGACCACCCGGAGCCGGGAAAACGACCGTGGCAGACCTCGTCACCCGCTCCTTCCCCCACGGCGTCCACCTCCACAGCGACGACTACTGGAACGCCATCAAGACCGGCAGGATCGCCCCGTACCTCCCCGAGGCACACCAGCAGAACACCACCGTGATGACGGCACTCGCCCGCACCGCTGCCGCCTACGCCGAAGGCGGATACGACGTCGTCCTCGACGGCGTCGTGGGCCCGTGGTTCCTCGACGACTTCCGCACACAGAGCGCCCACTACGGCGTCCCCCTCCACTACGCGGTACTACGCCCCGACCACACCACCACAATCAAACGCGCAACCAGCCGCGACAACCACGCCCTCACCGACCCCGAACCGATCAGCTCACTCCACCAGCAGTTCACCGACCTCGGCGCATACGAACACCACGTCCTCAACTCCACCCACCAAACCCCCAACGCCACCACCAAGACCCTCCTCCACCGCCTGAGACACGGAGAACTACTGCTGAGTCCCGACCCCCCGGCATGACCGCACCACCCCACCCCCGGCACACCGCGGCAGTACCCGCCCGTGGTGCATGGCCGGGGATCAGGGAGGATGACGGAGTGGCGACGGGGTAAGCGCGCCGGAGACCGGCGGGTGGCCCCCGCGGCACGCAGTACCGAAAGCAGCACAGAAAGGAGCGGGCATGTCCTCGAAGCGGCGCCGCAAGAAGAAGGCACGTCGTAAGAACGCGGCCAACCACGGCCGCAAGCCCCAGACTTGAGCGGTCGGCTCCGGCCGGACCGCCTCTGAGGGGCCATTGCCTGCAGCCGCCCCGCCGCACCTTGCCGGTGCGGCGGGGCGGCTGTCTGCCCGCCGCCGGGGGCCGGTGCCGCTGCCCGGAGGTGCGGGAGCACTCCACGCCCCGGATGCGGCGGGCGCCCCCGTACGGCCCTGTCCGGCGCCCTCCCGCGCATGGCACACCCCCTTTACGGCCACCCGGTACGCCCACCGGATCACGGCTGCAGAAGGGGAGCTTTTGATGATCTCGGAGACCGCGGACGTACCCGTGCCGGGCAGCGTGGAACTCACCGGCGATCTGGAGGTGCCCGCCGCCCCGCGCGGGGTGGTGCTGTTCGTGCACGGCAGCGGCAGCTCACGGCACAGCCCCCGCAACCGGGCCGTCGCCGAGGCCCTGTGGCAGGACGGCTGGGGCACGCTGCTGCTGGACCTGCTCACCGGCAACGAGGAGCGCGCGGACGCGGCGAGCGGACGGCACCGCTTCGACATCACTCTGCTCAGCGAACGGACGGCAGCGGCTGTCGACTGGCTCGGCAAGCATCCGGCGACCCGGGCCCTGCCCGTTCATCTTTTCGGTGCGAGTACGGGCGCGGCGGCGGCGCTGGCGGGGGCAGCGCAGCGCCCTGGGCGTGTGACGTCCCTCATCTCGCGCGGCGGGCGGCCGGACCTGGCCGGTGAGGCGCTGGAGGCGACGCGGGTGCCGGTGCTGCTGCTGGTGGGCGGACGGGACGAGGAGGTGCTGGAAATGAACCGGTGGGCAGCGCGGCAACTGCCGGTCACGCACCGGGTGCAGGTCGTCCCCGGTGCGACGCATCTCTTCGAGGAGCCGGGCGCCCTGGACGAGGTGACCGCCGCGGCGCGCGAGTGGCTCCAGGAGGCGCCGCCGAGCGACGGGCCGGAGGGCCGGGGCGCCTCAGGGGGCGGGTGAGGGAGTCCCGCACCGCTTCGGGGGTTGCGGCAGCGTTCCGGGGACGGCGGTCGGCTGCCGTCCCGTCTCTCTTGTGAGTTCTGCAGGAGGTGTCATCGGTTCTCGTCTTCGCGCCGGGCACGCAGGGCGCGGATCTTGTGGCGGTTTCCGCAGCGTTCCATGGCGCACCACCGGCGTCTTCCGGGTCGGGAGGTGTCCACGAAGAGCAGGTGGCAGTCGTTTGCGCCGCACTCGCGTATGCGGGTGGCGAGCGGGCCGGTGAGGACTTCGACGGCGTCCCGGGCGATAGCCGAGAGGGCCTGGCTGCCGGTGACCGGACGGCACCAGCCGCGCGTACCGTCGTCGGTGATGCGCGGGACGGGCGGCGGGCCGGACGCAGCTGCGTTGATCTCCTCCAGGAAGGCCGTGCGCGGGGGGCGCCCGTGCGCGAAGGAACGGGTCACCTCCCACAGCGCCGCTCTCAGCCGGTGCGCCCCGTCCAGTTCACCGCCGCTGACACGCGTGCCGGCGGGGTCGAGGCGGAGCCGGGAGAGGGCCAGCCAGCCGGCCAGGTCGTCCGGGCGGTGCAGTGTCTCGTGGCAGGAGAGGTCGCCCGGACCACCTGTCGTGAGGAGCTCCAGGCACAGGGTGCCCGGGTCGAAGACGTAGCGGATGCCTTCCGGGGAGCGCAGGACGAGGCCGGTTGCCGCGGCGTTCATGTAACCAGTATAAGTGGTTTCGGCGACGCTGTGACACAGCCGCCGTCCGCATTCGCACGCACCGAACCCCGGAGGGCCAGATGGCTGTGGAGTGGAAACTCGTCGTCGACTGCACCGACCCGCTCCAGCTCGCCAGGTTCTGGGCCCGTGCCCTGGGCTACGAGGTGGAGGACAACAGCCTGCTCATCGACCGTCTGGCCGGTCTCGGCGCGGTCGGTGAGGACGACTACACCCTCGTCGACGGGCACAAGGCGTGGCGGATCATGGCCGCCGTCCGCCATCCCGAGGACCCGGTCGAGGAGGCCAGCGGAACGGGGCTGGGCAGACGGCTGCTCTTCCAGGCCGTTCCGGAGTCCAAGCGGGTCAAGAACCGTATGCACATCGATCTCCACGTCGGCGCGGAGCAGCGCGAGGCCGAGGTGCGCCGGCTCACGGAGCTCGGCGCCGCGGTGCTGCACCGGGTCGAGGCGCACGGCAGCAGCCACGTCACGATGGCCGACCCCGAGGGACGAGTTCGACGTCCAGTAGGCACGGGGCCGCCGGGCGCGGTGCGGCCGTATCCGGAGGGGCGGGGCACGGGCCTCGGCTCTGCTCCTGTGAGCATGCCGGGGCCGCGCCGGGGCAACACGCGGCCGAACGGCGTCACTTGACGACGCCGTCGTCCTCCTTCGGCGGCCGGGAGGTGACGGGACAAGGGCGGCGCGGGTTGCGTCCCGGACGCTGCCGGCACAGGCCCGTGACGTGGCATCGACGCCCTGCCTGCTCACGTGGGGCGTCGATGCCTGGTGGATGGTGGACCGGTTCGCGGCGATCCGCTCCGGTGTCCGGCGCCGGCCCTCAGCTTCTTGTGCGGGGCGCACGCTGCCGCCCCCGGCCTTGGGAGGGCTGCGCCGGACCACACGTACAGGGCAGCTTCGCCGTCAGGGGCGAAGGTGTGAGAATTCGGGAGTGAGCAGCACTTCCCCGAGTTCCTGGCGGCCGGACACCCCGATTTTCCGGTAGGAGTTCGTGAGGTGTTTCTCAACCGCTCGAAGACTCACTCCCAACTCCGTGGCGATCTCCTGGTTGGTGAGTCCGCGGCCGAGAAGTGAAATCACCTTGCGCTCGCTTTTCGTGAGCGCCGGGCGCTGCCGGGCGGGTACCGCACCCAGTTCGGTCTCGGCACGCTCGACGAGCCAGGGCGCGCCGCACGCCACCGCCAGTTCACCGCCCTCACGCAGGGCCGTCTGCGCGTCGGAGCCGCTGCCCAGGCGGCTGCCCAACAGCACGAGGGTACGGGCGAGTTCGAGTTCGTTGTTGGACTCGCGCAGGACCTCGGCGGCCTCCCGCAGCATGGGGATGCCGCGGGCGCCGTGCAGCCGTCCCTTCAGGCGCAGCGCGCGGCCCAGCACGACGGGTGCGCCCCACGCGGCGGCCCACGCGTGCTCCTCGTCCGCCAGCACCAGCGCCGGGAGGGGGTCGCCGAGGCGTTCGTAGAGGCCGATGGCCCGCGGACGCCAGGGGAAGACGGCCGAGTTGTGCCAGCCGCAGGCGTCCAGCTGCCGGCCGCACGCCAGCAGTATCTTCAACGCCCGTGCACGCAGACCGCGTTGAGCGTCGACGCAGGCCTGGAGGATCTGCAGCGCGGAGGTGAGCGCCAGGCCGGTGGGCGCGTCCGCCGCAGCGCCCTTGAGGATCTGCTCGCTCAGTGCCGTGTCGCCAAGCTCCGTCGCCACTGCCGCGAGGGCGAGGCTGGGTGCCTCTCGCCAGTGCGGGTCCATCAACCGCAGTGCGAGTTGGGCCTGTTCGCGTGCCCATACCGGGCGGCCCAGCGAGACGTGCGTCATGGCTCGCTGGGCGAGGAGCAGAGGATCCCCGGCGGCACCGGCGGGAGGCCCGGCCTCCTCGTCCGGCGAGAGCCATGTGCTGATGCTGTGTGCCGAGTCCGCGGAGAGCAGCGTGATAGTCAGCAGCGGCACCGTGGTGTGTGCGCGTGTCCTGTTCCTGGGCTCGCGCTCCAGAATGCGCTCGGCCTTGCGGGCGGCCACGCTCGCCGACAGCCGTCCTGCGAAGGTCGCCGAGCACAACAGCACGGCGGCGAGTTCCCGTTCGGCGCCGGAGTCCAGGGGCGGGTCGCTGCCCATACCGCGCAGCCGCTCGACGGCCGAGGCCACCTCCGCGGGATCCTCGTGGGTGTAATGCCGCAGCCTGGCCTCCATGCGCAGGGCCATCCTGCGGGTGGTGGCGTCGGGCTCGGCGGTCTCCCGGAGTTCTCCGGCCGTCCGGCGCACGAGTGCCCACGTCGCGTCCGAGGGGCGGGCGAACAGGGCGAAGGGCGTCAACTGCACTGCTGCCGCCCTGTCCTTGACGTGCGGAAGCATCGGCACGGCCTGGGCGATGTGGCGTTCGCAGGCGCCCGGGTCGAACCCGCGCTCGGCGGTGGCCAGATCGATCAGCAGACGCGCCCTGTCCTCGTCCTGGGCGCTGCGCTCGAGAAGGGCGCCGCGCAGGTAGCGCACCGCGGTCTGCGGCGCTCCCCTGCGCAGGGCGGTGGCGGCGGCGGACCGCAGCACCGCGGTGGACCAGGGCGGCCCCGCCCCGGTGACGGCCATCAGCTGGGTGGCGACCTGCTCGGCGGGACGGCCGCCCTCGTACAGAAGTGCCGCCGCGGAGCTGTGCAGTTCCTCGCGCTGAGCAGCGGTGAGCGAGACCTCGACCGCGTCCTGGACGACGCGGTGCGTGAAGCGCGGGACGTGCTCGTCGGCGACCAGCCCGAGTTGGTGCAGAACACGCAGGGCGCAGCGCAGCCCGATGTCGTCGAGGCCGGCGAGCTGCGCGGTGAGCGAGGCGTCGCCGTGGTCGCCGAAGACGGCGATGGCGGCAGCCAGGTCCTTGACGGACTCGCTCTGGGTGCGCAGGCAGCCCGCGAGCCGCTCGCGCAGTTCGCAGGGGCGCAAGGAACGTGCCGTTGCTGCCTGGTCGTGCGTGGGCCGGTGTCCGGCGACCTGCATACCCGCCGTCACCGACCGCAGGAACAGCGGGTTGCCGGCGGAGACTTCGTGACAGGCCCGTACGAACGCCCCGTCCCCCGGCTCGCCGAACTGTTCGCGGACGATGATCTGCGCGGCGTCCGGGGAGAGGGCGGTGAGGGCGAGCGTGCGGTGCGCGGAGCCGGTCACCTCGCGCACCAGAGGCCCTCGTGCCCAGGGGTCCCCCTCCCGCAGGGTGCACACGAGCACCACCCGCAGACCGCGCAGCCGCTTGGACAGATACACCAGCCACCGCAGCGAGGGGACATCCACCCACTGCAGGTCGTCGACGAGGAGGAGCAGCGGGGTCTCGTCGCCGAGCCCCTCCAGCAGCGACCGCAGCCCGTGCAGGACCGCCTCGGAGGTGACGGTGCCGGGCTCGGGGTCTGCGGCTCTCCCGTCCCCGGACAGGACGAGCGAGGCCAGGGCGCCCGGCTCCTGTCCCGGCCGGCCGGTGCTCTCGCCGCCCGCGCCGGTGTGGAGGCTGTCGAAGAGCTGCCGTACGACGCCGAACGCGAAGTCGTGCTCCATCACGGCGGCGTGGGCGCTCAGGACGCGTACGCCGTCGGTGCCGAGGCGGGGGAGCTGCTGCAGCAGTGCGGATCTTCCGATGCCGAGAGGTCCGGTCAGCAGCAGCAGGGACGAGTGGCCCTCCCGGGCGGCGCGCAGCGCGTCGCGTACCTGAGCTGTTTCCTTCTCCCGCTCAAGCAGCACCCGTCGGCCGTCCTTCGCTCGTGTGCACCATGGAACGCAGTTCCTTGCGCCCGGTGAGGTTGAGTTTCTTGTAGACGCTGCTCAGCCGCAGTTCCACGGCGCGTGTGCTGACGGACAGCAGATCCGCGATCTCGCGGTTGCCGTGTCCCCGCCCCGCCAGCCGGGCCGTTTCGCGTTCGGCCTCGGACAGGGCGTCCGAATCCAGTGGCGAGCGGGTGTCGGCGGGGTATGCCGGGTTCGCCGGCCGTCCCAGCTCCTCGGTGAGGCGGCGGACCGTCTCGGCCAGCCGGCTGGACGGATAGGTGGTGGTGAACCGGGTCAGGCCCGCCGCGGCCCGCGCGGCGGCCCGGTGGTTGCCGGCGCTCAGCTCTGACCCGGCGAGTTGGACCAGACTCCAGGCGTGCAGGAGTCCGTCCGCCGCGCCCTCGAAGGCGCGCGCTGCCTCTTCGAGCCCTCGCGTGCCTCCGTCGCCGGCCACGGGGGCGGTGATCAAGGTCACCAGGCCGACCGCCGCCCGCGTGCCCCAGTGGCGGGCCCAGAGGAGTTCCTCGGCGGCCAGCCGCTCCGCCTCCTCCCGTTCTCCGAGCATGCACAGGGCGTGCGCCGCCATGGAACGCCAGGGCAGCAGAGCAGGGTTGAGCCGTCTGCGCAGCAGCAGAAGCCTTCCGCACTCCCGGGACAGGCGCAGCATCTCCGGCCAGCGCTCGTCCTGGCAGGCCACCTGGGCGCGGGCGAAGAGCAGTTGGCACCAGGCGGTGCCCGACGCTGCGCCCTCGGGTGCGGGTGTGCGGGCGAGCCGGCGGGCCAGGTCGTAGCGGCCGCTCTCGAGGGCGACGGAGATGCTGACCGCCATGAGGTTGGGTGCTGCGGCCGGGTGCCAGCTGGTCAGCGGAAGGGAGAATTCGGCCGCTTCGATGTCGCGTTCGGCGGCGTCGAGCCGGCCTCCGCGAAGGTTGATCTCGGCGCGGGCCGTCAGCACGCGGGAGGCGGCTGCCCAGGAGTGGCTGCGCCGCGCCCCGTCGAGGAGCGCGCCGAGGCCGGCGTGTGCTTCCTCGGTCTCGGCGGCGGCGAAGAGCGCCTTGCAAGCGGCCAGTCGGGGCATGGCCGCCTCGCCGGGGTCCTGATGGTCCAGGCATGCGCGGGCGAGGGCCCGCGAGGTCTCCATGTCCTCGGCGTGCGTGGCGAGTTGCCAGGCCCGTACGCCTGCCTGGGCGGGCGTGACGGGTTCGACGGGGAGCGGGGGGACGGCGCGGAGCACGAGTCCGGTCTCGTCGTGGTGGTCGCGGTGCGCGAGCCAGTGCAGCGCGATCAGGTCGTGGTACATCTCGCCGCGGGCGGCGGGGAGAGCTTCGGCGGCCGTTGCGCAGCTCCACCCCTCGTTTCCCCGTGCCAGGCCGGCGTCGATCGCGCGCAGCGGCGTCCCGTCCCGCCAACTGGCCTCGGACCGTACGAGGTTGCCGAGTCTGCGCTCCCCCGCCTCCGGTGCCACCACAATCTCGGCCTCGGCGAGTTCGAGGGTGAGCCGTGCGCGGTCGGCGGGCTGGAGGGGTTCCAGCAGCGCGCGGGTCAGACAGGCCCGCGCGTGCCGGTGGTCGCCGCGGGAGAGCGCGGCGGCGGAGCTGCGCTGGAGCGTCTCGAGGACCCAGGGCGCGCCGACGGCCGGGGCACGGAAGAGGATCGAGGCGATGTCCTCGTCGTCCGCGGCTGCGCGGTGAGCCAGGGCGGCGGCGCCCACGTGGAGTTCGGCCCGCTCCGCGGGCGGCATCCGCTCCAGAACCCGGTTCTTGACGGCGGGGTGCCGGACGCGTACCACGCTGCCCTCGGTGACGATCAGGCCGGCGGCGTCGAGCATGGACAGCAGCTCCGACTCGGGCAGGGCGCGCGGGCTGGTCAGCGTGCGTACCAGGGCGAAGTCCAGCATGTCGCCGCAGACAGCCAGGGCCCGCATGGCGGCGGTCGCTTCGGCGGGGAGACCGTCCAGGACGCTGGTCGCGGCATCGCTGACGGCCTCGTCGGTGACGGCGCGCAGTTCGGGCACCCGCTCGGGGACCGGCCGGTGGCCGCGGAGACGGAAGCGCCGCAGCGCCTCGTGCAGTAGGGCGGGGCTGCCTCCGGTGGCCTGGCCTGCGGCGGTGTTGAACGGCACGCTGCAGGGCTTTCCGTACACGAGCTCGGTCACCGCGTCGACCCCGCCGGGGCTCAGGGGCCGCATGACGACGTTGGTGACGCGTACGGCGGCGGGCGAGGGAGCCGTCAGCCAGCTCCAGCCACGTGCGGAGAGGCTGCTGCTGACGGCCAGCGCCACCGGGACGCCCATGTGCAGGCGGCGCACCAGTGCCTGGAGCCACTCCCTGGAGGCGGCGTCGGCCCACTGCACGTCCTCGACGCAGACGAGCACCGGCTGGGCGGAGGCGGAGCGCAGCAGGCCTGCGAGTCCGGGCAGTGCTGCGGGCTGCTGCTCCGCGGTCTCCTCCCGCGAGGAGGTGCGGGCGCTTCCGCCGGCCCCGGCGAGGAGCTGGTGGAGGACTCCGTGGCGCAGTTCGCTCTCCACAGGGGTCGCCCGTGCGTACAGCACACGAAGTCCCTGTGCGCAGGCGCGGCGTGCGGTCCACCGCAGCAGTGCGTTCTGCCCTTCGCCGGGCCTGCCTTCGAGTGCGACGAGGGCGGGACAGCGTGCACCGACCTGCGCGAGTGTGGCGGCCAGGCGTTCCTGGTCCTGGGCGCGTTCCAGCAGGGGGAGTTCACGGTATGGCATGCCGCATTCGGGCACCGGCCGCGTGTGCTCCGGTTCCAGGCGGTCGTTGCTCTCACCGGTCACATGCGCCACCTATGTTGGTGCGTTTCAGGATTGCACACGTGTGTACGGCGGCCTGCCGGGCAGCTCGCCCTCGGAGGCTTCGAGTGAACGCAGCAGCGGTTCGAGCTCGGAGCGCCTCCTCACGCCCAACTTCCGGTACACGCTGGTCAGATGAGTCTCGACCGTGCGCACGGTCACGAACAGCGACTCGGCGATGGAGCGGTTGCTCGTCCCGGCAGCGGCGAGGTCGGCGACCTTGCGCTCCGTGCCCGTCAGCAGGTCCAGCGGTGCGGCGCTCATCCGGCGCATCCGCCCGCCGGCGGTGACCAGCAGTTTCCGGGCGGTGTCTGCGAGTACCAGTGCTCCGCAGCGCTGCGCCAGGTCCGCCGCCGTACGCAGATGGTCTCGGGCTGCGCGGGGGCTGCCTCTGCGCATCAGGGCCCGCCCGAGGAGGAATTCGGCTCGGGCGTGTTCGGCGCGGGCGGGCGAGGCGGCGAAGAGTTCCACCGATCGGCTGAAGTGTTCTATGCCGTCCTCGCCCGGGGTGATCATTCCGCGGGCGAGGGCCGCCAGCGCACGGCCGCGCAGGGTGGGCCAGCGCCGCGCAAGCGAGTCGGCGTGCTCGACGACGGCGTGCGCCTCGTGAGTCCGCTCGAGGTCGTCGAGGACGGCGACGGCCTCCACCCACCAGGGCAGGAAGACGGGGTTGTTGACGCCGGCCTCGTCCAGGGACCTGCCGCACTCGAGGAACTGGGCGAGCGCCCCCTCCGCGTCGCCGAGCGCCCAGCGGGTACGGGCACGGGCCATCAGGTACCAGTGGTACTCCATGACGAACCGGTCCATGCGGGGACGCGTGATGCTCTCCAGCAGCTCCTGGGCACGGGCGGGTTCGCCGCGTTCGACGAGCACCGTCGCCAGTGCGGTCTGCGGCATGGTCGATGTGTGGCCCCATCGCTCCTGGCCGATGATGTCGACGGAGGTCTGCGCGTCGGTCAGGGCGTCCGTGTACGCGCCCATGCCGTGCAGCACGAAGGCACGGCTGGACAGCGCGAGGGCGTAGCTCCACACCGCCGCCTTCTGCTGGCTCTCCCGCAGCATCCGTCTCAGGGCGTCCAGCGACTCCTGGACCTCGTCGGCCAGGCTGAGCGTGAAGGACGAAGCCAGGAGCGACCAGCTCTCCCGGGAGGCGTCGGGGGAGAGCAGGGCACGGCGGGCCCACTCGGTCGTCTGCTCCGGCGGACCGCCTTCCATGGCCTTGAGCACCGTCTTCATCGACAGCAGCTGCCGCTGGGCGGGGGTGTCCCCCGGCGGTGGGGTCATCGCGGCGGCGCGTTCCCTGGCGGCGCGGACGGTGACCTTCTCGTCGGCTCCCGCCAGGAGCAGCACGGCCTGTACGGCGGTGAGCAGTTCGCGGTCCGCGGGGGCGGGCTCCGGGCCCAGCTCGGCACCCAGCTCCCCCGCGACGCCGTCGAGTACGTCCACAGCTGCAGGAGCCTGCTGGTTCGCCAGGCAGACCGCGCCGAACTGCAGCGCGACGCCTGCTCTGGTGCGGACGTCCAGCGGCAGGGCGAGGATCTCCTTCAGCAGCCTCAGCGCCTCCTCGGGGTCGGACTCCGAGACGCACTTGGCCAGTTGGAGACGCAGCGGCAGACTGTCCGGTTCGGCGGTCAGCGCCTTGCGCAGATACCGGGCGGCGGCCTCGGGCGCGGCGCGGCCCTCTGCGCGCACCGCCGCGTCGCTCAGCACCTCCGACATCCAGGGGAGGGTCACCTCCGGCAGCAGCAGAAGGTGGCTGGCGACCTCCTCCGACGGCAGTCCCTCGTCGCTGAGGAGCTGCGCGGCCTGCGTCCTCAGCAGGGCCAGCTCGTCGGGGCCGGCTTCGTCGAGTACGGCGGTGCGCACCAGGTCGTGGACCATCTCCACGCGGTCCGGGGCGAGGACCTCGGCGTTGCGCAGTGTTTGCAGGCCCTCCTGCACCAGGGCGGGAGGAAGTCCGGCCAGGGCGCCCGCCCTTGCGGCGGGTGTCTCGCCCAGGACGGCGACCGCCCGCGCCAACTCCCGTACCCACGGCGGCACTCCGTCCAGCAGGTCCCGCACGGAATCGGTGACGACGCCGCCCGCGACCTCCGCGACACGCAGGGCACCTTCGTCGTCGGGCGGCACTCCCGCGGACTTCAGCCGCAGCAGCAGACGGCTGATCAGCATGGGGTTGCCGCCGGGCAGGTCCGCGACGCTCCGGGCGAACGAGGGGGAGACCGGGCCCGGATGGGTGCGGTGGACCAGTTCCGTCACCTCCTGCCGGGTGAGCGGCGCGAGCGGGATCATGGAGGACCATCGCCGCGAGGCGATGTCGGTCAGTACTCCGGGAGCGAGCGGTTCGGTCTCGCTGCGCTGTGCGAGCACGGCCAGCAGGGGCAGGCCGTCCGAGCGCCTGAGGAGGAAGTCGATCCAGCGCAGGGAACTTTCGTCGCACCACTGCACGTCGTCGAGCACGAGGACGAGCGGGCGCTGTGCCATCAGGTTCACCGCGAGCCAGTACAGCCCGTGCATCACCGCGTAGGCGGCGGAGGGCTCCTCGTCCAGCGGGCTCCTGGTCAGCGCGGGCAGGGCTCGCCCGGCTTCCCCGCTGAGCAGCGCAGAGGCGTCCGCTTCGTCCGCGCACAGCTCCAACGGCCCGAACAGGGCCCGCACTCCGCCGTATCCGGCTCCCGCGTCGATCTCGCGGCAGACTCCGTGCAGCACCGTCATGCCGCGGCAGGCGTCCCCGCGGGTGAAGGAGCGCAGCAGGCTCGTCTTGCCGATGCCGGGCGGGCCCTGCAGCGTGACAAGCCCCGCCTTCCCGGCGCGGGCGGCCTCCGCCGCGCGCCGCAGCGTGTCCAACTCCGCGGTGCGGCCTACCAGGTCGGGGGAACCGGTGAGGGATGACGGGTCCTGGGCCAATGCCGCTCCTCGCACCTGGGAGACACGACAGGACGGGCGTGAGGCTTGTCAGCTCTCCGGGCTTCGCAGCACGCGTCCGAAGGCGTTGCCCGCCCGTCGGTGACTCGCGGTCGTTCAAGCTGTCCGATGGCCGGGAACCGGCCGAATGGTCTCTCGTTCCCGCGGCTTCGCTGTCGCGGACGGGTTCGGGGAGATCCGCCGCCCGCAGAGGGGGCGGCGGCCGGCCCGGGGCCGGGCTGCCGTGGGACGTGCCGCCCGTGCGGTCCGTCCGGGCGGGCAGGGGCGCCGTCGCCGGTGACGCGCGGTGACGGGGCCCTGGTGAGGTTCCCTCCCGCGGCTGCGGGTCCACAGGCGGGGTGACCGCCCGGAACCGCGTCATGAATCATACGCGCGCTCCTGTCCCGCCCGTCCGTGCGGTCCACGCCGTCCCGTGTGAGCCTGCTGACACGCCGGCCGGGAACGCCGCGGACCGGGACGAATCCCCCTTCGTCCTGCGGTGGCCGGGCACCGTGTCCGCGGCGGACCGCCCCTACGGCCGGGATCCTCCGGGACGTCCCGGGGCGAGGACGCACGCGGCGCCGCGGTGGACGGCCGCCGCGGCGCAGACACGGCTCAGGCCGCTGGAGTACGTTGCCGCACCGGAGCGCACGCGCAGAGCAACCAGCACAGGAAGAAGAGCCGTTGATGCCGGGAATGCTGTTCGCGGTCAGTGACCTGCACGTCGCCTACAAGGAGAACCGGGAGGTCTCCGAAGCGCTGCGGCCGGACTCCGAGGCGGACTGGCTGATCGTCGCCGGCGACGTGGCGGAGCGCTTCCCGGACATCGAGTGGGCGCTGGGCCTGCTCAGCGAGCGGTTCGCCAAGGTCGTGTGGACGCCCGGCAACCACGAACTGTGGACCCATCCCCGCGACCCGTGCGGCCTGCGCGGCGAGGAGTGCTACCTGCACCTGGTCGAGCTCTGCCGCAGCCTGGGTGTCGCGACCCCGGAGGACCCCTACCCGGTGTGGCGGGGAGAGGGCGGCCCGGTGACGGTCGCGCCGCTCTTCGTCCTCTACGACTACTCCTTCCGCGTCCCGGGCGCTTCGGCCATGGAGGAGTCGCTGCGCCGGGCGCACGAGGCGGGAGTGGTCTGCACGGACGAGTACTTCCTGCACCCCGATCCCTACGCGGGGCGGGAGGAGTGGTGCAGAGCCCGTGCCGCCCTGACCGAGGAGCGGCTCGGTGCTCTCGGCCCGCACGAGCGCACTGTCCTGGTCAACCACTATCCGCTGGTGCGCGCCCCGACGGATGTGCTGCTCCACCCCGACTTCGCGCAGTGGTGCGGCACCGAGCTGACGGCGGACTGGCACAAGAGGTTCAAAGCCGTGACGGCGGTCTACGGCCATCTGCACATTCCCCGTGTGACCTGGTACGACGGCGTGCGGTTCGAGGAGGCCCCGGTGGGCTGTCCGCGGGAGTGGCGCCCCCGGCCGCCCCGCAGGACGCTGCGGCAGATCCTGCCCGTCCCGCCCTGGGGAGTGTCCGCGTGATCGGGGAGCTGCTGCCTCGTGCGGCGTGCGCCGAGGAGACGTTCGAGGACGCGTGCGGCGGCCCGGCGCCCGGCTTTCTCTTCCCCGAGGAGGCGGCCGTGGTGGCGCGGGCGGTGCCCAAGCGGCAGCGGGAGTTCGCGGGCGTACGGGCGTGCGCGCGGGGCGCGCTGGGGCGGCTGGGGATCGCTCCCGCTCCGCTGGTTCCCGGCCACCGCGGGGCACCGCGGTGGCCGTCCGGCGTCGTGGGCAGCATGACGCACTGTGCGGGCTACCGGGCCGCCGCCGTCGCTCGGGCCGGGGACGCGGCCGGTATCGGTATCGACGCGGAGCCGGAGGGGCCGCTGCCGGAGGGTGTACTGCCCCTGGTCTCCCTGCCGCAGGAGCGGGAGTGGCTGCGGGAGTACGCACAGCGGCAGCCGGAGGTGTACTGGGACCGCCTCCTCTTCAGCGCCAAGGAGAGCGTCTTCAAGACCTGGTATCCGCTGACCGCACGTGAACTGGACTTCTCCGAGGCGCTCATCACCGTCGACGCCGCGGCGGGAACGTTCTCCGCGCGGCTGCTGACCGAGGGCCCCTTCCTCGGAGGTGAGCCGCTGCGCGGCTTCACCGGGAGGTGGGCGGCGCGGCGGGGCCTGATCGTCACCGCGGTCTTCCTCCCCCGGCCGGAGGGCTGACGGCGCGGGCCGGTCTCCGGCAGCGCGGTGCCGCGAGCGCCGTGGAAGCCGGCGCGGAACGGCTGCGCCGTACGCTCCGCGCACGCGGCGGAGTCAGCGGGCGGAGCGTACGGCATGCAGGAACGCGGTGAGGTGCCCGCCGGGACACGGCCGCTGTGGGTTCGTGCCCGGGTACTCCCAGGCTCCGCGGGATGTCTTCGCTGCTCCTGCCGGGACCGCGGGAGGAGGACACGGCGAATTCACCTCTGCGAGGAGTAATTCTCCGCCCGCGCGGCGCCCGGATTTCCCTCTGCGTCAAGCCGAGCACGGCATCCGAAAAGGAATGCAATACGCGTAACACCGGCCGTTCCGTGCCACGGCACGCGGGAAATCGGCTGAAGCGCCGAAGTCGTCCGGCACAGCCCGGGAGAACGATTTCGTGAAAGAACGAAGTGCCTTGTGAACTGCGAAGACGACTCCCTCGAACGTCGGAGGAAACCGCACTCGCAGAGCACATCCGTCGATTGACACCCGGACAGACGTGCTGTTTATTGGGCCCCGTGAACGCCATTCGCCTTTCACGCGTCCCGGTATTCACGGCATATTCGCCGAATGTTCTCCCCTTTTGAGTTGCGAGGTTTCTGATGGAGCAGTCGCCATCGACGGCGGTGACCTTCAGCCCGCACAGCCGCATCCGGTCCCCACATGACGGACAGGACGGACAGGACGGCGGCGGCCGGCTGGAAGACGGCCTGGCCCTGCTCGACTCCTTCCGGCCGGGCGAGGACTGGCTTCCGCTGTCGGAGATCTCCCGCCGCGCCTCCCTGGCCAAACCCGCCGCACGCAGCCTGGTGGGCGAACTCGTGGAGCGGGGCTACCTGGAGCGCGGTCAGCAGGGGGTCCGGCTTGGCAGGCACCTGTTCGTCATGGGCCTGCGGGCTTCCGGCCCCGGGCTGCTGCGCGGCGTCGCACGGCCCGCCCTGGAGGATCTTGTGGCCGCCACCGGGGCCGCTGCCTTCCTCTCCGTCCTGGACGGCTGCGACGTGGTGCACGTGGACAGCGTCCACACTCCCGGCCGTGCTGCCAACGCGTCCGTGGCCGGGGAGCGTCAGGCCGTCTGCACCGCCGCCGTCACCAAGGTGCTGCTGCCGCGGACGGATTCGGCTGCCGCCGGCGCGGCCGCGTCCGCGGGCCCCCTCTTCGCGGCCCCACCGGCCCTGGACCACCCCGGCACGGACGGGCAGCGCGCCCGGACCGGGCCGGGGGGCGCCCCGGCGGATACCGCCGGCACCCGCCCGGACGAGCCGGTCGTCCTCAGCAGCAGACAACTGCTGGGGGTGTGCGCCCCCGTGGCAGATGCGGGGGGAGCCCCTCTGGCGGCGCTCACCGTGGTCGGACCGGCGCACGGCACCAGGCAGTCGGCAACGGTGCGGCACGTGCGGGCCGCCGCCGCGACGGTCGCGCGGGCAGTCCAGGCCGGAGGACACTGAGCCGCGGGCAACGTGCGTGCCGCCCGGCGACGCGCCCGTACGCACTCCCGGCGCACCGGGCCCGACCGCCCCGCCGCGCTCAGGACTTGACCGCCCCCGAGGTGAGCGCCCCGACGATGTGCCGCTGCAGGAACGCGAAGAGCACCACCACGGGTGCGACGGCGAGCATGCTGCCCGCCGCAAGGTACTGGGTGGTGATCTCACCGCTGGTGGACTGGAGGTTGACCACGCCCACCGAGACAGGAGCCAGGTCCGGCGCGTCCACCAGGATGAAGGGAAGGACGAACTGCGACCAGGTGGTCACCCCGGACAGGATCGCCGCCGAGACGATGCCCGGCTTCGCCGCGGGCAGCACCAGCAGCACCAGTGCCCGCGGTCGCGAGCAGCCGTCGACGCGTCCGGCCTCGTCAAGCTCCGTGGGCACGGTGTCCAGATAGTTCTTCAGGAACCACGTCAGAAACGGTGCGCAGATCGCGATGTGGACGAGCACGAGACCCACGTAGTCGTTGATCAGGCCGAGGGTGACGAAGACCCGGTAGAGGGGGACGGCGATGATCAGCGGGGAGAGCAGCTGCGCGGCGAGCACGGCACGGGAGAAGGTGCGCCGTCCGCGGGAGCGCCCCCGGAAGCGGGAGAGGGCGTAGGCCGCGGGGATGCTCAGCAGCAGGGCCCCGCTGACGCTCGCGGTCACCAGGACCACGGAGTTGAGGAGGTAGCGGCCGATGGGCGTGGTCTCCAGCACGTGCGCGTAGTTGCCCCACTGGGGATCGTCCGGCAGCAGCGACGGCGGCGCCTGCAGCACCTCCGGCCCGGTCTTCAGTGACAGGGAGGCGACCCACAGCAGCGGGAACGCGAAGAGAACGAGCAGCACCAGCATCGCCGCGTAGTAGGCGGCGTCGGTACGGCGGCGCCGGCGGGAGCCCGGTCCCGCCGGCCGGGCAGGGGTACGCGCTGTCATATCTGCTTCTCCTGACGCTCGGCCAGCCGTACGTACAGACCGATCACGGCAATGTTGACGACCATGAGGACGACCGCCATCGCCGCGCCTCGGCCCAGGTTCAGCTGGCGGAAGATCTGGTCGTAGACGTCGAGGGCGAGGACCTGCGTGGCGGTGCCGGGGCCGCCGCCGGTGAGGGAGAGCACCATGTCGAAGCTGTTGAAGGTCTCCACGGTCGCCAGGACGAGGTTCATGGTGAGGATGGGCAGCATCATCGGGAGCGTGACGCGGAAAAGCTTCTGCAGCGGCGAGGCCCCGTCGATGCGGGCGGCCTCGTGGACGTGATCGGGGACGGTCTTGATCCCGGCGTAGCACAGGATCATCGAAAGGGCCGTGCCGCGCCAGATGTTGGCGACGATGACGGAGGCCAGGGCGTTGTCGGGATCGGAGAGGAACGGGGTGCTCCCGGAGAACCCCAGCAGCGACAGTCCGTGGTTGAGCACCCCGGAGTCGGTCTCCTGGTAGAGCAGGCTCCAGATCACGCCGATGATCACGCCGGGGATCGCCCACGCCGTCAGAACCACCGCACGTGTGGCGACCACTCCGCGCAGGCCGCGCTTCTCGGCGCCGTGGATGAGCAGTGCGATGGCCAGCCCGAGAAGGAGCTGGAAGACCACGCTCGCGAGGACGAACAGGAAGGTGATCTCGAGGGTGTGACGGAAGTCGGTGCCCTTCAGCAGCGACGCGTACGTGCCGGCGGTGACGCTGTGGGGCTCCCCGCTGACGAGGCTGGCGTCGGTGAAGCTGAGCCGGACGATCTCGATGACGGGGTAGACGAGCACCAGCAGCAGCACGGTGCCCAGCGGCAGCAGCCACAGCCACGGTGCTCCGCTCACCGCCCCGCGGGTGCTGCCGGGACGGCGCGCGCCCGTGCGGTGTGGGAGAGCCCGCGGCCCGGGCCGGGTGTCGGTGGTGGCCATCGCTTCTTCCTCCCTTGTGCGGCTCATGCCACGAGCCGGTCGAGGGCCTGGTCGAGAGCCTCTGTGGCACCGGCGGTGCCGGAAGCGACGCTGGACAGGGCGATCTGCAGGGTGTGGGAGACGTCCTGGTACTTGCGGTCGGCGGGACGGGCACGGCCGTAGCGGATGATGTGGTCGCGGAAGACGGGCGTGAACGGGTCCTGCCGGTAGCGCTCGTGCTCGTGGATGCTCTGCCGGGGCGGCAGGTAGCCGCCCAGGGAGCACCATGCGGCCATGCCGCTGTCGCCGGTGTAGGCGGAGGTGATCCAGTCGAGCCCCGCGGCGAGTTTCTTCTCGTCGTCGGTGAAGGCGGCCCACATCCATCCGCCGGTGGCGCTGACGTGGCGGTCAGAGCCGATGGTGGGCATGGGCGCGACGCCCCAGCGGCGGAAGAAGTTCTCGTCCTTCATCAGCCCGTCCAGGGCGGCGGCCTGCCAGCTTCCGCCGAGGAACATCGCGACCCGGCCGGCGACGATGTCGGGGTTCTCGTCGTCCTCCTGGTCGTAGCCCGCGACCCTGCGCGGGACGACGCCCCGCTCGACGCAGCGCTGCACCGCCCGCAGACAGGAGCGCATGGCCGCGTAGCCCTTGCCGGAGGCGAAGGCGGGCTCCCCCGAGCTGTCGAAGAGTTCGGCGCCCTGGCTCCAGTAGGCGGGCCACAGTGTCGTGGTGACCGCGCCCTCGCTGCGGCCGGCGGGGAAGAGGACCGAATAGCCGCGCCGCGCCAGCGGTCGGGCCATGGAGGTCATCTCGTCCCAGTCGCCGGGAGGTTGTGGTACCAGGTCCCGGCGGTAGTACAGCACGCGCAGGTCCGCGGTGAACTGCAGGCCGCGCACGTCCCCGCGGCGCGGCTCCATCTCGCGGCGCATGGCGGGGAACCAGTCCTCCAGTTCCAGCCCCAGGCGCTCGAGGTGCCCTCCGATCGGACGGGCGTAGGGGGCGACGCGGCCGAATATGTAGGAGTCGACCTGGGCTATGTCCGGCGCCCGGTCCTGGGAGGCCTGCAGAAGGAGTTTGGCCATGGCCGCGGAGGTGTCGTTGCTGCTGACCAGCGGCTCTATGCCGTAGGAGGAGCGCTTGCGGTGGGCGGCGAGCCGGCGCTTGAGATAGCCGGCCCGCTCGGGGTCCGGTGCCTGCAGGGAGTAGGGCGGGATCGCCTGCCAGGCGGTGGTCCCGGGGCCGCTGCCCGAGGAGGCGCACCCCGGTGCGAGGGCGAGCGCCGCGGCGGCGCCTGCGGTGGTGCGCAGCAGGCTCCGGCGGCTTGGGCCTCCGGCGGACGGTGGGTGTCGCATCGTTCATCGCCTCCTGGTGGTCGTTGCTGCCGCTGCCGGGTGCAGGCGCAGGGTGGAGATCCGTCCGGCGTCGAGGCGGAGGCGGACTGTGCCGTCCGGGGAAACGGCCTGCTCCTGCTGCCGGTTCTCCTCCAGGTCGCACAGGGAGGCGGCCGCGACGGGGAATCGGGGGGTGATCGTGGCGTCGACGGGTGTGTCGGAACTGTTGAAGACGCGCACCAGCAGCCCGTCGCGGTCCTCCGCGCTCTTCACCGCGGAGACGACGGCCTGCGCGGGGCTCACGCTCAGACCGAGCGGCGGTGCGAGCGGGGCGGGGCCGGGGCGGTCGCTCTGCACGGCGTGTGTGAGGAGCGGCAGGGCGAACTCCTCGGCGGTGCGGTACAGATCGCCGGTGTGCGCGCTGCCGCCGTACGGGCGCAGCGCGACCCGGAAGGTCTGCGGGCCGTGGCACTGTGCGGCGGGCGTGGGCAGTTCGGGACCGACCTTGTGCGGACGCAGCGGGTGGTCCTGCCGGGCCATCCAGCCCACCCCACGCAGGAGCGTCACCTCCAGCACGTCACCGCCGGTGTGCGTGTACTCGTGGAGGCCCTCGGTGAAGACGGCCAAGCCGTCGCGGGAGTCCTCCAGCGCGGCGAAGCGGCGCATCGCGAAGGCACCGGTGGGGCGGTCGCGCCAGCCCTCCCCGGCGGGGGGCGTGGCGCAGCGGCGGACGACGCCGTAGGCGGACTCGGCGACGGAGTGCCCGACGTGCACTCCGGTCGGTACGCGCAGACGCAGCCGGTGGTCCTCGGCGAGGTTGTCGAAGCCGACCTCGGCCTCGACGCGGTCCGCGCCCTGCGGCAGCCGGACGGACAGCCGCAGCGGCAGTGCCACGGTGCGTGCGGTGTCGCGGGCGGCGCGGCCGGGGGCGAGGGACGCGGGGACGGTGAGGTGCGCACGGGCGACGAGGGTGTCCTCGGCGGGGCCGTCGCAGACCTGCCAGTGCGCTGAGCGGGAGGAGAGCGGGGAGTCCCCGGGCAGCGGTCCGAAGCCGTATTCGTCGCCCGCGTCGCCGTCGTCGAGGATCTCCAGCAGTCCGGTGCGGCGCCGGCCGGTGGCGGCTTCGGTGAGGGCGAGGGTGCCCTCGGGTTCGATCTCGACGCGCAGGAAGCCGTTGGTCAGGCTGCGTCCCTGCCGCAGGGTCGGTGCGGCGGACGGCGGTGCGGCGGGGGCAGGAGAGGCGTCGGGGGCGGCCTCCTCGGGCACGAGGCGGTAGAGCGCCGGGGCGAGCGGGGGCACATCGGCGGCGTGGAAGGTCAGCCGGTCGCGGCGAATCTCCTTGCGGCGGTCCAGGGTGTCCTCGACCGTTACGGCGGGCGCCGGGGCGGCGGTGAAGGGCAGGCGCCGTCCGTCGGGGCCGATGAGGGCGTGGCGCGTCCAGTCCGTGCCGGTGGCGGACTGCGTCCACCCGAACCTCCGCTCGCCCAGGGGCGCTTCAGGGTCGGGAACGACGTCGGCGGTGACCCGTCCGGAGCGGGTGAAGGCGCTGGGGTTGACCACGACAAGGGGGATCGCTCCGCCCGCGGCGGCTTCGGCGTGCCCCTCCCGGGCGGCGGCGGCGGTGTGGGCGATACGGGCCAGCGCGTCCTGCGTGACCGCCTCGGCGATCTGCCCCACGCGCGCGAAACGTACGTTCATCTCCTCGTGCACCTCGTCGGCGGAGCAGCCGCAGATGGAGTCGTGCGCGTAGTTCTTGACCAGCTCCCGCCACGCGTGGCGGAGGGAGTCGAGGTGGGAACGGCCGTCGAGCACGGTGGCAAGTGCGTCGAGGCGTTCGGCGGCCCCGGACAGGCGGGCCTCGGTGGACTCGTTGAGCCTCTTGAGCGGTGTGCGGGTGGAGCCGATGCCGTCGAAGACGTCGTGGTTGCGGCCGTAGCGCAGCTCTCCGCTCAACTCGGCCTGTGGAGGTCGCCGTTCGTCGGTGAGCCTGCGGAACTCCTCCAGGCCGCCCAGCCGAAGCCGGGTGGCACCCGCTTCGGCCTGCGCCGCGTCCAGGGAGCGGACCATGCCGGGCACGCCCTGCTGGACGCGCAGGTGGTCGCCTCCGTTCAGCAGAAGCACGACACCTGTGCCGGAGCGGCCGGTGAGGCGTTCCAGCAGTTCGGACAGGCGGTCGTAGCCGACGAGGATGCCGTGGTGCAGCGAGAGCGTCTCCGGGTCGCCGGTCAGCACGGCGGCGTTGGAGTAGCTCTCGGCGAGCCAGTGGACGCGGACGCGTGAGCCGTCGGGGGCTCGCCAGAAGAACTCGCTTCCGGTGGTGTCCGTCTCGTCGCCGAAGCCGCGCATCGCATAGAAGGTGTCGATGCCGAAGCCCCGCAGGATCTGCGGGAGTTGGTGCACGTGTCCGAAGGTGTCCGGCAGGTAGCCCTCGCGCATCACGTGCCCGTACTCGCCGCTGACCCGGCAGCCGATGAGCAGGTTGCGCACCAGAGCCTCGCCGGAGACGTGGAATTCGTCGGGCTGTACGTAGAACGGGCCGGGCCGCAGCCGTCCGGCCTTCACCAGCGCGGCGAGCCGCTCGCGCTGACCGCCCCGGATCTCGGTGTAGTCGTCGAGGATCACGGCCTGGCCGTCGAGGAGGAAGGCCGGCAGGCCGGGATCGGACTCCAGCACGTCGATCAGCTCGTCCATGAACTGGACGAGCTGGAAGCGCATCGTCTCGAAAGGGCTGTACCACTCGCGGTCCCAGTGCGTGTGCGGCACGACGACTCCGAGGGGTTCTTGCGCCTGCTCCTGAGGGGGCGGCATGGCCTGGACGTGCACGTCTCTCCAGATACGGCTGACGGTGACGGGTGCGTCAACGTTGACCGACAACGTTGACGTAAACTCGAGAGGCAGTGCACACTTGACCGGGTACCGGCGTCAAGAGGTGTGCCGGGAGAAAAAGCCGGAGCGGGCCGCGAAGCGGTGAGAGGTGCGGTGAGAGGTGGCTGACTCCAGCGCGGGCAGCGGGCGGGCGGCCGGACGGCCGACGATGAAGGACGTCGCCGCACACGTGGGCACCAGCATCAAGAGCGTCTCCCGCGTCCTCAACGGCGAGGAGGGCGTCTCGCCCGCCACGGCGGCGCGCATCCTGCAGGCCATGTCCGAACTGGGCTTCCGCCGCAACGACTTGGCACGCGACCTGCGGCAGAGCGACCGGACACGCACCATCGGCCTGGCACTCCCCCAGGCCGGCACCCGCTTCCACGACAGCCTGGTCCACGGCATCGACGAGGTCGCCACCGAGCACGGAAGCATGGTCCTGACCGTCTCCTCCCGCACCGCCGCACGGGAGCGCGAGACGCTGATGGCGCTGTGCTCGCGGCGCGTGGACGGGCTGATCGTCGTCCCGGCGGGCGAGGACCACGCCTTCCTGCGGCCCGAGCAGCAGGCGGGCGTGCCGATGGTCTTCGTCGACCGCCCGCCGCACGGCATAGCGGCCGACGCCGTGCTGACCGACCACGCGGGCGGCGCGCGGGAGGCGACGCAGCACCTGCTCCGCCAGGGGCACCGCAGGATCGGGGTGGTCGGTGCCCAGGCGGGCATCTTCAGCGTCGGCGAGCGCATGAGCGGGCACCGGGCGGCGCTGGAGGCCCTGGAGGTGCCGTACGAGGGGGAGTTGGTACGCCTGGGCGCGGAGTCGGCGCAGCAGGCGATGGACGCCTGCCGCGACCTGCTCCGGGCGCCTCAGCCGCCCACCGCGCTGTTCACGCTGAACAACCAGTGCACCGTCGGCGCCGCACGGGCCCTGCGGAGCCTCCGCGCGGCAGGCAGCGTGGCGCTGGTCGGCTTCGACGACTTCGAGACGGCCGATCTGATGGACCCGCCGGTGTCCGTGATCTCGCACGACGTCGAGGAGATCGGACGCACGGCCGCCCGCTTGATGTTCGAGAGGATGGCGGGCCGCTCCCCCGCCCCCGGCAGGACCACTCTGCCGACCCGGCTGATCGCCCGCGGCTCGGGAGAGATCGCCGGGCCCGGCAGCCGGACCCCGGCTTCCTGACACCTTCCGCGGGTCGTCCGCCGGCCACCGTCTCTCAGCCCGCAGCAGCACCACGACCCGCGGGCCCCCGATGTACGGGGGCAGCGAGAGAGGGCCGGGCCCGAGGCACCCGTGAAAGGCTGCTGGGATGGAGATCTGGATCAACCCGGCCTGTTCCAAGTGCGCTTCGGCACTCTCCCTGCTGGAGGAGGAGCAGGTCGCGTACACCGTCCGGCATTATCTGGACGATCCTCCGAGCCCGGAGGAGCTGGAGGAGGTGCTGGAGCGGCTGTCGCTGGAGCCCTGGGAGATCACCCGCACCGGCGAGGAAGCAGCCGCCGGTCCGGGGCCGGCGGACTGGCCGCGCGAACCGGGCAGCCGCCGCCGCTGGATCGAGGCGCTCTCGGCCCGCCCGGAGCTGATCCAGCGGCCGATCCTCACAGCGGACGACGGGAGGGCGGTGGTGGGCCGCTCAGCGGAGTCCGTGCGGTCGCTCCTGGAGTGACCGCGGGGTCACCGCGCCGTGCGTGCACGGTCCGCACCGCGCAGCAGTGCCGCAATCCGGCGCAGCGAGTCCCTGCGGCCCCAGGCGATGAGGACGAGCGGCACGGTCAGCAGCACCGGCGTGATGGCGTACCGGCCGTCGAAGACGGTCAGTTGAGTGATGAGGGCGCCGGCCATCAGGGCGATCAGGCCCAGGGCGGCCAGGCTCGACAGCCACGGTGTGGCGAGAGCGATGCCGCCGGCGAGTTCCAGCAGGCCGACCGCGTACATGAGCCACAGGCCGAGGCCGATCTCCTCGAAGCTCTCCGTGGCCGAGGAGTGGGCCACAAGCTTCGGGACGGCGCTGGCCGCCACGAAGAACAGCCCGAGTACCACTTGCAGGACGCGCAGTGCGAGGTCCCCTCGGCGCCCGGAGCGCAGGGCCGGTGCGGGAACCGGCGAGGGAAGGGGTGTTCGGGACGGCTGCGTCATGGCGGACTCCTTCGCGGTGCGGGGTGGAGCACTCCCCCGGGCAGACCGACCGGCCGGCCGTTTCTCATCGCCTCCGCGCGGCCCTCGTCACATCTGCCTCCGTCACGTCCGCGCGCGTCAGGTCCACCGGCCCTGCAGCGCCGTGACGGTGAAGCCCGGCCCGAAGGCGAGACCCACGCCTGCCTCCCCCGTCTGCGGCGGAGCGTCATGGAGAAGGCCGAGGACGTGCAGCAGCGCCACGCCGCCCAGGTTCCCGCACTCACGCAGGCTCCTCCAGGACAGGTCCAAGTCCTGGCGGGTCAGGCCGAGTCCGGCGGCGACGTCGTCGAGGATGCGCGGCCCCCCTGGGTGCACGGCGCTCCACGAGGGACGCGCGAGCTCCTCGCCGCCCCGCGCGGCCCACGCCCGCAGGGCGGGCATGACGTCCGAGGTGCCGCGCAGCGCCCGGGGAGTGCTCTCGAAGACGAGGCCGTGGTCGGTGAGTTGGCCGAAGTAGCGGTCCCGGCTGTCGGGGAGCAGGTACTCCCAGGTGCGTTCGACGGCCATCCCCGGGGTGAGGCGGCTGCGGGAGACGACGGCCGCGGCGGCGCCGTCACCGAAGAGCGCGTTGTAGAGGGTGCTGCGGAGGGTGGGTTCGTGGAAGTTGTAGATCGTGGAGAGAGTCTCCGCGACAACGACGAGGACGTTCCCGCTGCCCTCGAGGAAGGGATTGAGCGCCTCGGCGGCGCCCTTGGCCAGAGTGTGGGCCCCGCCCGCGCAGCCGAGGCTGCCCATGCCCGTACGGCCCACCTCGGGGCGCAGACCGAGGTGACGGACGAGGTCGGTGTCGATGCCGGGGCTTGCCCAGGAGGTGGTGTGGCTGGTGACCACCGCGTCGACGTCCGACGGCGCCAGGCCCGCGTTGTCCAGGGCGCCGGAGGCCGCTGAGAGAGCGAGAGAGAGCGAGTCCTGGTATGCGGCGGTGTTGCGCTCGGCGACCGGGGCGGCGTCCGAGAGGGTGTGCGCACCGAGGGGGCGGGTGAAGTACCGGCTCTCGACCCCGCAGTTGCCCACGATCCGCTGGAAGCGCGGGAGCTGGGGATGGCCGCGGAGCTTGCCGGCCATGTCGGCCAGGATCTCCTCGGTCAGGACCTTGTGGGGCGGGAGCGCCGTCGAGGGCCGGGCGACATACGCGACGTTCACTGCGGCTCCTGTGGTCCTCACGGTGCGTGGTACCTCTCACCATGGTGTCACCTGACCTGGCCCGCGGCGACGAATGTGACGATCACCTCCTCAGGCGTCGCCGGGGGCGAACTCGACCACCATCAGTCGTGCTCCCGGGCTGCTGAGCGGTTCCGCGGCGCCGAGCCGCACCCTGCCGCGTCCCAGCGTGGCGTGGTGCAGGGGGCGTTCGTCGCCGTCGGGGTGGGAGTAGGCCGCTGCCCCGTCGCGCCGGATGGGGCCGGTGAAGGGGTCGTTGAAGACCTCGTGCTCGAGCTGCCTGAGCGTGGGGTCCGCGGGGTGGGCGTGCCGCGCGGCAACGAGCTGCGGAATGACCATCGGCGCCCAGGAGTTCTCCCAGTCCAGCAGTACCCGGGTACGTGCGGCGTCGTCCAGCAGCATCCAGCGCATGATGTTGTGCGGGGGCAGCCCGCCGGGGAACATCGACGCGAACGCGGGGTTGTACTCCAGCAGGTTCCACGACAGGTCGCTGATGTAGGCCATCGTGGACATCTCGTGGACGGCGCGCCGCCACACCCCCGCCACTTCCAGCCCGGCCAGCGGGTCCAGCGGATAGGGCGGGTTGTGGCCGTAGACGTGCCGCCACAGCGACTCCCACTCCTGCGGGCTGAGCCTCAGATACCGCGCGAGACGGTCGAGGTAGTCGGTCGACGGGTTCGTCTTGGCGCCGCGCTCGAAGCTGCCGTACGTACCGGTCCGGCTGCGCAGGAGCCAGTCCATCTGCGGCTGGGTCAGGCCCGGGACCTGCCTGCCGCGGCGGTCGCTGGGGCGCTGGAGGCCGTGATCGCCGGGGTCGACCCGCGCGCGGGCCTCACGCAGGAAGTTCTGAAGGTCGCGCCGGCGCTGGCGCGGCTGCGGTTCGTGTTGCCGGGGCATGCGGTGGCTCTCCTCAAGCCGCTGCGAAACGGGGGCGCGTTTTATTGGACACCCCGTTCTTACACTCAAAAAGTCGTGCCTGGAAAGGTGAGAGCTCCACGGCCATGATCGGGTGTGCACCACGCTGCCGTCGGGGGACAGCGTGGCGCGAGACGTCAGGTGCGGCGCGAACGGGAGTCAGGGGGCGTCCGCGCGCACTGCGGGACGGGCCCCGGCTCCGCCCCTCGGGGGCTTGGGGGGCCGCACGGCTGCGCGGGCGCGGCACCGTGCCGCGAGCATGGCCCACCACCGCATGGGACGGGACGGACATCCGGATGACGCCGGCGCGTTCAGTTGCCGGCGCCTTCAGTCGCCCACTGCCACCGGCTCGCGGCCCGCGACGTGCAGCCACTCGGTCTCGGTGCCGGCGCTCCACAGGTGCGCCGGCCGGCCGGGCAGCAGCCCGTCGAGCAGCAACTGCCAGTGTCCGGCCAGACGTTGGTGGATGTCGGAGTCCTGGCCGGTCTGTTCCGGGTGCGCTGCCGAGGCCAGGCAGAACGCCAGCTCCGCCACGGCCTCCGCGGTGGTCCCGCCCGTCAGCGCGCCGTCCTTCTCGGCTTCCCGTGCCACGTCGGTGAAGACCTGGCGCCAGCACGCGAGCGGGTTGACCTCCGGGTCCGGCGGCGTCTCCAACTCGCGGGCGAGCTTCACCGCGGCCCTGGCCATGTGGTCGTGCGCGAGCTGGTGGGCCACGAGGTGGGTCAGGTCGATGAGGGTCTGCAGCGCGGGCTGGTCCTTGTCCCGGAGCGCTTCGGCCGCCTCGTAGGTACGGGTGCACGCCTCCCGCCGCACGGTGTCGGCCAACTCCTCCTTGCTGCCGAAGTGGAAGGAGAGGGCGCCCTTGCTCATCGTGGCGGCACGGCTCACTTCGAAGAGCGTGGTGCGCTGGTAGCCGGAGCGGTCGAACGATCTCGCGGCCGCCATCGTCAGTGCGTACCGGGTGAGTTCCGCGCGCTCTTGTCTCATGCCGCTTGTTCCCTTCGTGCGTACCGGCCCGCGGGGGCGACGGGCCGTCAGGCGCAGCAGCTACGGGGCGCTGCCGCAACCACAAACATACAAAGTGTTCTGTTTTTTTGCGCCGGAAGGGACGACAGAGTCAGAAGAAGGTGCCCGGTGTCCGGACTGCCGGTCACATGCGCTCCGGACGGCCGCGATACCACTCGGCCGCATCGGCGAGCCTGGCCAACGGGCCTGGCCCGGGGTCGAGTTCGCACAGCCTCCAGAGGCTCCGGCCGCAGTAGAAGTGATCGAACGCAAGCAGCCTGAGCTGCCGTTCGCCGATCCGGCCGGGGTGTTCGCTCATCCTGGACAGGCACTGCTGCCACGTCAACTCGCCGCTGAGCGGCGGCACAAGACCCAGGGACGCCAGTGAGTCCAGCAGGTCACGGAGGCGCACCGGCTCGGGGTGCACGGCGTGCTGGACCCCGCGCACGTCCGTGGGTGCCAGGGCGGCGCGGGTCACTGCCCGTGCGAGGTCCTCGACCGCGATCAGGGACAGCCTGGCCCGGCCTCCCCGCCAGTATCCCGGTGCGCGCCGGGCGAGTTCGGCGAGGGCCGGCACGACCCATCGGTCCCCGGCACCGGTGACGAGTCCCGCTCGCAGCACCAGGGCTCCGCGGTCAAGTGCGTGCTTCTCACCCACCAGCCGGGTGCGGCTGGTGGCGGACCCGGGGGCCGGCTCCAGCTCCCCCACGGACTCTCCCCGGTGTGGGCCGCGCCCGTAGACGGCCGTGGTGGACAGCTGCAGGACCCGCCGCACACCGGCTCGCGCGGCCTCCTCCATCAGCGCGGCGGTGCCCAAGTCGTTGATCTGGACGTTCTGTTGCTCGTCGGGACCGACATGGGAGGCGGCGTGGACGAGGACGTCCGCCCGTGAGCAGACGCCGGCCAGCGACTCCGGCCGGGCGAGGTCGGCACGGAGTTGCTCCACGCCGGGCGGCAGCGGGTGATCCCGCCGGGTGAGCGCGCGCACCGTGACGTCCTGCCCGGTGAGGCGGCGCAGGACCGCGGAGCCGATGAAGCCGCTCGCACCCGTCAGCACCACCCGCAGTGTCATACGGGAACCTGTACGGGATTCCCGGGATTGACGGCCATCTCCGCCACGACCTGCGGCGGGGCGATCCCCAACAGCATGAAATGCCACAGGTCCGCGATCCTCTCCGGCAGGTCGGCCCGCCGGCTGGAGAGCTTGGAGAAGTGCTGCACGCCGGTGTAGCACCCCACCAGGAGCATCGCGAGCCGCTCGACGTCCACTCCGGTGCGCAGCTCGCCCCGTGAGGCCGCGGCCGAGAGCTGGCCGCGGAAGACCCCGGCCCACTCCAGGTACGGGGCGTCGTCGTGGAAGCCGATCTCCTCCTGCTCCACTGCCAGCCGGACCCCGGCACGCAGCAGCTTGTTCGTCTGAAGCTCCCGCGCGAGCAGGAGAGTCGTGTCGATCAGGCGCTGGAGTCCGTCCGGGCCGGGAGGCAGGACGACCGCCTCCTGCTGGGCGAGCATCACCGTGCGGGCCAGGTCCAGTTTGGAGGAGAAGTGGAAGTAGAGCGCTCCCTGGGTGATGCCGGCACGCTGCATGATCTCGGAGATCCGCGCGGCCTTGTAGCCGGCCTCGTCGAAGACCTCCGCCGCCGCTTCGAGAATCAACTGCCGCGTCTCCACGGCACGTTGCTGCATCGGCCTTGTTCTCTCCGCCGTCATCGGACCTCGCAGACCAGTGGTTCTATGGTTTCCGGCACATATCGCTTCGGACACCGTCCCACCGGAGAGCCGCACATGACTGTCACCCCCGCCGTGCCCCATCTGCCGGAAAACCCAGCGTACTCGTCACCCGTTCCCCGCGAGTTCGTTCACAAGGCCGCGCACGCGGAGGTGCTGCTGACCGGCTGGCGGCGCCGCGGCGAGCGCGAGTTCGAGGTCGGTGCGCAGTGGCCGCGGGACCACGGGTTCTGGCGCACCGGCGGTGACGGGGTGCAGGACCCGATGCTGCTGGTGGAGACGACCAGACAGGTGCTGCCGATGCTGGCGCACGCGGCGTACGGGGTGCCCAGGGAACACCAGTTGATATGGGACCACCACCACTGCCGGTTCGCGGCACCGCTGTTACACGTGGAGGACCGGCCCGCGGAGGTGGTCCTGCGGCTGACGGCCTCGCATCCGCCCGCTCCGGGGCGGCGGCTGCGCAGACTGGCGCTGGAGATGACCGTCAGCGGCGGGGGCCGCACGCTGGGACGGGCAAGCACGGTCTTCAGCGCCCACAGCCCCGAGGTCTACGCACGGCTGCGCGGGCGTTCCGCCGTGGAGCCGTCCGCGGCCATGGCCGCCGCGCTCCGGCCGCCCCCGCCGCTGGCTCCCCCGCTGGTCGGACGGGAGAGTGAGCGGGAGGTGGTCCTCGCCCCGGCCGAGGAGGCGGGACGCCGGCAGCTGCGGGTCCTCACCTGCAGTCCCTGGCTCTTCGACCATCCCGTCGACCACGTTCCGGGGATGCTGCTGATGGAAGCGGCCCGCCAGAGCGGCCACCACGCCATGGCCGGCGGGCAACCCCGTCTGGTGCGCATGGAGGCGCAGTTCGAGCGCTACGTCGATCTGGACGCACCCAGCTGGGTCGAGGTCTCGGAGCCTTCCGGCGCCGGGGCGGACGGCGAGAGGAGGGTGACGGTGACCGTCCTCCAGCGCGGCGTGCGCGCGTTCGGCGCGGTCGTCGGTTTCGCCGCGGCCGCCGGGCTGGGCACGTAGGCCGCAGGGCAAGGGAAGGGGGCTGCGGGGCGGGTGGCGGAAGGAGAGCCCTGCGCACGGCGGTGTCGCTCGGGTAGAGTTCTCGTCCCTGAGCACGCCGCGCGCCGAGGAGGTGGGAGTCATCACCGCAGCACCAGCCGGGTGCCCCTCTCCCGCGGCCGTGCGGGCCGTGTGACGCGGGCGGGCGGAGCAGGCACCGAGGGAATCCCCGAAAGGCCCCCATGTCGCTCATCTCTTCGTCGTCCTCCTTCTCCTGGCTTGTGACGATGCTGCGCGCCGCCGGGTGCGTCTTCGCCGAGGACGAGGCGCGGCTGCTCTCCTGCGCCGCTTCCTCCGACGGTGAACTCGCTGCCATGGCGCAGCGGCGCGCCGCCGGCCACCCCCTCGAACACGTCCTGGGCTGGGCCGAGTTCTGCGGTCTGCGGGTGGAGGTGGACGAAGGGGTCTTCGTACCGCGCCGCCGCAGCGAGTTCCTGGCCCGGCAGGCAGCCGCCCTGGCAGCTCCGGGCGATGTGGTCCTCGATCTGTGCTGCGGGTCGGGCGCGCTCGGGGCGGCGCTGGCCGCGTCCGTCGAGGATCTCGAACTGCACGCGGCCGACATCGACCCCGCCGCGGTGCGGTGCGCCCGCCGCAACCTCGCAGCCGCCGGCGGCAGGGTCCACGAGGGTGACCTCTACGGGCCGCTTCCGGCCGCGCTGCTCGGCCGCGTCGACATCCTGGTCGCCAACGCCCCCTACGTACCCGCTGGTTCGGTCGCACTGCTGCCGCCCGAGGCACGCGTCCACGAGCCGCGGGCGGCGCTGGACGGCGGCGCGGACGGCCTCGACGTCCTGCGCCGTGTGACCGCCCAGGCACCGCTGTGGCTCGCGCCGGACGGCATTCTGCTGGTGGAGACCAGCGAAGGCCAGGTCGCACGGGCGGCCGACGCGGTGGCCCGGAGCGGGCTGAGTCCCCGCGTGGCCGTCTGCGGCGAACTCGGCGCGACCGTGATCGTCGCCCGCCGGAGCGGCTGCGAGGACGCCGCGGCCACAGGTCAGTGACGGGGAGCCGACCCCGGAGCTTCGGCGGGCGGCACGACTGACGGTGAGGATGTGACGTGGTGTCGCCGAGTGGGTCCGGCCCGTCGGCCGACTGCCGTCTCGACTGTCCTGTTGGGGACTTGCGGGACATCCCGTGACGACGGGGAAGGTCTTGTCGCTGCGAAGGAGAGCGCGTCGGCAGCAGATCGTGGCCTCCTGCGGGTCGAGGGACCGAACTCAGCTGCACAGCACGGCTGTTGGCCCCCAGCGGGGCTTCCGCGCCGCGCTCACCAGGGCGAACCCGTGGACGGGAGGAGTCCCCGCCCGTCGGAAAATGCGCGGGGAACGTGCCGTGTCGGTCACCGCCTGCGCCGACGGGAGTTGGCAGTGATACTGGTTGCCATACCAGTCAGTACGTCAGCGACACCGATGGCCTGTACGGGCGGGGTGCGGGTGCCTCCCCCTGCCTCGCCGCGTGCAGCCGGACAAGGGCTTTCATGGGGACGGCGACGATGCAGGTCCGTGTCCTGGCCGTCGCGGGTCTGCGCGTGTGGCTGGCGGCGAGCGGCACGCTGTGCGCCGCGACGATGAGGGTGCTGCACTACAGCCTGTACGCCCGCGCCGAGAACGAACGCACCCAGTTCTACCTGGACTTGAATCATGTCCACCGGGACGAGGCGCTCTCCGCGCACGAGTTGCCCCAACTGCTCCCGCCAGGCAGCCGTCTGCGCTTCCACATCGTCGGGGCGGACGAGGGCGTCCGCGAGCCGCTCGGCGACGACGTGCGCTGCCGTTTCCACGCGGATGTCGCCTCCGCGTGGGCGGCGTGGTCGCGGCAGCCGTGAGCTCCGGCGCCTCGACGGGAGCAGCGCCATGCCTCCCCGCTGCGCCCCTCCGCCGCAGCGCGCACCCGGCCGCTCCCGCCGGGCAGCCGGGTCCGGCCGGTCGCACGGAACGAGACGTGCCCGTGGTTCCTCCCGGCGCACGCGAGGGCATGCGCGGCGTCTCTCCTTCTGCCCCGCCCGGCGGGGCAGAAGGGGTCCGCCCCGCCGGGTGCCGAGCGCCGAGTCAGCGTCCGGCGCTCCGCGCGACGTGCCGCGCCCACAGCACGAGGGGGACCTGGAGCGGAAGACGACCGTAGGCGGCGGCCCGCACCGGGGTGGGCCGCTGCCGCCAGTCGTAAGCCATCTTCACGTTGGCAGGGAAGACGGCAGCGAAGAACCCGGCAGCGGCGTACCCGCTCACGCGACGTGTGCACGGGGCGGCGAGGCCTGCGGCCAGGAACAGTTCGACCACGCCGCTGGCCGTCGTCCAGGTGCGGGCGCTGCCGGGCAGCCAGGCGGGCACCGTCCTGTCGAACGGGCGGGGAAGTACGAGGTGCGCAGCCCCGGCGGAGGCCAGCAGTCGCGCGAGTGCCCTGGCGGAGCGGTCCGAGCGACGGGAGCGTGCGGAGCGGCCCGGAGGGCCGTCGCCGCGGGTGCGGTGGTCTGTGGACATGCGAACCTCCGTGGAGGGAGCGGCAGTCGAAGCTGACACCGGCATCATTCCTCCCCGGCGTCGCACCGGACCCCGTGGGGTCCGCACGCCCGCCCAGCCGGGCGGGCCGGCTCAGTCCGGCGGGCCCGTGGACCTGCGGGATGCCTCGCCCAGTTCGTCGACCACGAGGTGCTCGTGGTCGACCCGGCCGGAGCGGTAGGCGGCGCGCGCGACCATGTGCGCGGCGACGGGCACGGTCAGCAGCTGGAAGAGACCGACGAGCACCAGCGTTCCCAGGTCCACGGCGCTGCGCAGCCGCAGTCCGGCTCCGATCAGGACGAGCAGCAGGCCGAGCGCCTGCGGCTTGGTGGCGGCGTGCATCCTGGCCAGTACGTCCGGCAGCCGCAGCAGCCCGATTCCCGCCAGCACGCACAGCAGCGCGCCGGTCATCATGCACACGGCTGCCGTCACATCCGCCACGCCCACCCAGGTCATCCCTCGTCCTCCCCGTCGTTCCTGCCCCTGTCTCCTCCGCCGGCGCCACCGGCGGCAGCCGCGTTCGCGGCCGTCCCGCCGTCCGCGTCGCCGTCCGTGCGCTCCTCCTCCTCGTCGGCGTCCTCGCTGCCCGCCTCGTCGCGCAGCGCCAGGAACCGGGCGATGCTCACCGACCCCGTGAAGCCGAGAAAGGCCAGGACCAGCAGCGCCGGAAGGTAGAAGGGGATCCGCCGCACCGCGGTGAGCACACCGATGCCTGCCATCACCACGGCGACGAGCGCGTCCAGGGCCACCGCGCGGTCCAGCATGGACGGGCCGCGCACCAGCCGTACGGTGACCAGCCCCCCGGAGGCCAGCAGCAGCCCGATGACGATGTTCACGACGGTCCCCACGGGCCTCCCTCCCCCTGCGAGTCGCTCCCGCCGGGCGCCCCGCCGCGCCGGCGGGGCGGGGCACCCCCCTCCTCCGCGTCGAGGGCGGCCACGTCGGCACGGGTACCGAACGCCCGTACCACGCGGGCCTCCAGGCGCAGCACCTCGTAGCGAGCCTGCTCCCGCTCGGCTTCCTTCCCCGCTCCGACCACGTGCAGGTAGACCGTCCCCGAGGGCCGGTGCACATCGAGGACGTTGCTGCCCGGCACCGCGCACACCGCTGCGGAGGTGATCGTGAGCATGAGATCCCCGGGCGCGCGCAGCCGTACCGCCACCACGGCACTCAGCGGGCGGCGCGTGCCGAGGATGTAACGGTTGAGCCGCCAGCTGGAGGCGACCATGTCGATGGCGAAGCGGCCGGCGAAGCGCAGAACGCCGAGAGGACGCAGCCGCACCCGGGTCTCGATCGGAGGCAGCGGGAAGACCACGCACACGACGGCCCCGACGACGACGCCCGTCAGCGCGTTCGCGGCGCTCGGCGTGCCCCACAACAGCATCCACAGTGCGGTCAGTCCGAGCACCATCGGCCACTGCGCCGCCCGCAGTCTGCTCCGGGCGCGTGGGGGACCGCCCGGCGGCTGCGTTTCGGTGCCGCTCATCGGCCGGTCACCGCCGTGACGTAGGACGTGCGGTCCGTCAGCTCGTCCGCGACGCGCTCGGTCAGGGAGGAGAGCGGACCGGCCAGCACGGTGAAGGCCAGTCCGAAGGCCACCAGCCCGATGGTCGGCAGCAGCATGGCTGCCGGCGGACGGCCGGTGGTGATGGCCCGTCCGCCGAAGGTGGCGGCCTCGGTCCGGCCGCCGGAGAGGACGGGGGCGTCGGCGGCGCTGCCGGGTTCGCCGGGCTCTCCGCCCGGCAGTCCGGGGCCACCGGGTGCGGAGGCCGAGGTCTCCTCCTCCGTCTCGACGACGTCGAGGACGACGCCCACCACGTACAGCTCCGGCGGTGCGGCCCGCCAGAAGGCCAGGTTCCACGCCTTCGCCAGCGCGTAGAGCGTCAGCAGGCTGGTGGCGGTGGCTGCGGCGATGAGGACGTACACCAGCGCACCTCCGTGGCCGACACCCGCGCGCAGCAGTCCGAACTTGCCCAGGAACCCCGACAGCGGCGGGACGCCCGCCAGATTCATGGCCGGGATGAAGAAGACGAGGCCGAGTGCCGGGGAGAGCTTGGCGATGCCGCCCAGGCGCTGCAGGTCCGTGGTCACCCCGCGCCGCTCCACCAGCCCGACGACGAGGAAGAGGGTGGTCTGCACGGTGATGTGGTGCGCGACGTAGAAGACGGCACCGGCGAATCCGGCGCGGGAGGCGAGCGCGATACCGAAGACCATGAATCCGATGTGGCTGACCAGGGTGAAGGAGAGCAGCCGCTTGAGGTCGCTCTGGGCCACGGCTCCGAGGATGCCGACGATCAGGGAGAGCAGGGCGAGGACCATCAGGGCGTCGGCGAGACGGTCGCCGGGGAAGAGGAGGGTCTGGGTGCGCAGCATCGAGTAGATGCCGACCTTGGTCAGCAGTCCGGCGAAGACGGCCGTCACGGGGGCGGGCGCGGTCGGGTAGGAGTCCGGCAGCCAGGCGGCCAGCGGGAAGACGGCGGCCTTGATGCAGAAGACGGTCAGCAGCGAGATCTGCGCCAGCAGGCCGATTCCGTCGGGGAGCCTGTCGAGCCTTCCCGCGAGCTGTGCCATCGTCACGGTGCCCGTCGCCGCGTAGACCACGGCGACCGCCGCCAGGAAGAGCACCGAGGAGAGCAGCGAGACGATCGCGTAGGTGGCTCCCGCCCGGATGCGGGTGACGGTGCCGCCCAGCGTCAGCAGCACATAGCTGGCGGTCAGCATGATCTCGAAGCCGACGAAGAGGTTGAAGAGGTCACCGGCCAGGAACGTGTCGGAGACGCCGGCCACCAGCACCAGGTAGGAAGGGTGGAAGACGGACAGGGGCGTGGCCTCGTCGTTGTCCGCCATGCCCTGCCCGATGGAGTAGAGCAGCACGCACAGCGTGACGGCCGAGGAGATCACCAGCATCAGCGCGGAGAGCCTGTCGGCGACGAGCACGATGCCGACGGGCGGCGGCCACCCGCCGGCGTACACGACCTGAGGGCCGTACCTGTCGGCGTCGATGAGCAGCAGCAGCGCGACGGCCAGGACCGCGGCCAGGACGACCGTGCTGATGACGCGCTGAGTACGCTGCAGCCGTACGCCGATCGCCAGTTTCAGCCCTGCGGCCAGCAGCGGGAGGATCACCGGCAGCGGCACGAGCGCCGAGGCGACCGACGCCGCTTCCCCGGGGGTGGCCGCGGCGGCGGTGAGTCCGGCGATCACCGGTCCGCTCCCAGGATCGTCTCCCACAGGTCGTCCTCGTCGGTGCCCTCCTCGGCGCGGGCTCCGCGCCGGCGGTCGGCCCGCATCTCGGCCCGTGCCCTGCGCCGTCCCTCCCGGTACTCGCTGCGGTCGCCCCGCAGCCGCTTCAACGCGCCGCCACGGCGGGTCTGCTGCTCCCCGTCGGCGGGCTGCTCCCGGTGCCCCTCGCGGCGTTCGCGGTAGAGGGCGCGCAGCCGGTCGCGCTCCTCGGCGTAGTCGGCGCGCTGGGCGACGAGGATGTCCTCGACGTCGTCCTGTACGTCGTCCGAGCCGGACAGCTCCCACGCCCGGTAGGCCATGGTGGACAGGAACGCCGTCATGGCGAGGCTGATGACGATCGCCGTCAGGATGAACACCTGCGGCAGCGGATCCGGCATGTCCTCCCTGTCGACCTCCGGGTAGAGCAGCGGAGGCCGGCCCGCGGCGCCGGAGGTGGCCAGAAGCAGCAGGTTGACGCCGTTGCCCAGGACGATCGCGCCCAGCACGATGCGGGTGAGGGGGCGGCTGAGCAGCAGGACCGTGCCCGCTGCGACGAGCGCGCCGCCCGCCGCCACCAGTGCCACTGTCTCGTTCACTCGCCTGCCTCCCCGCCCGGGCGCCGCCCGCCGCTGTCCGGGCCGCTGCCGTCACCGCCGTGCGGCGCTGTGTGCGCCTCGTCGCGCATGCTTCTCTCCACCCGCCGGTCGATGCCGGAGCCGAGACTGCGCAGCACGTCCAGCACGACTCCCAGCACAAGCAGGTAGACGCCGGTGTCGAAGAGCACCGGGCTGGCGGCGTGGAAGTCCCCGATGACGGGCAGCCGCCCCTCGTACGTCCCCGAACCGAGCACCGAGCCACGCAGCACCAGTCCCGCCAGGCCCGTACCGGTCATCGTCAGCAGGCCGAGGCCGAGCAGGAATCCGGCATCGACGGGCGCGGCCGCGGCCAGTTCGTGACGTCCGCCCGCGAGGTAGCGCACGGTGAGCGCGAGCCCGGCGACCAGGCCCGCGGTGAAGCCCCCGCCGGGGAGGGTCTCGGCGCAGAAGAGCAGATAGAGGGAGAGCACGAGGATGGGGTGGAAGACCAGTCTGGCCACCACCTCGAAGATCACCGAACGTCGTTCGGGGTCGAGGGTTCCGCTGGCGGTGAGCCAGGTGCGCCGGGGCGTGGCGCCCACGGCACGTCCCGGCCGGTCTCCGGCCGGGCCCAGCGCGGTCCCGGCGGGTGCGGCGCGGGGAGCGGTCTCCGCTCCTCCGGGCGGCGCGGACGGCCCGGAGCTCTCACTCAGCGTCCCCCCGCCGGAGCGCGGCCCGGTGGTCGCGGCCGTGACGGGGCTGCCGGTGCGGCGCCGCAGATAGACGAGCGAGGTCACGCCGACGGCGGCGACCCCGAGCACGGCCGACTCGCCCATCGTGTCCCAGGAGCGCAGGTCCACCAGGGCGGTGGCCACGACGTTCTTCAGCCCGTGGTCCGCGGTCGCGTCGATGAGCCCGGGCCCTGCCGGGGGGATGTCGGGGCGGGACGCCCCGGCCACGTACGTCAGTGTGGCGGTGAAGGCTCCCGCGGCGAGTCCGGTCACGGTCCGGGTGACGCGCCGCAGGCTCCCCGTCCGCCGCTTGCTGGGGAACCGTGCCGGGAGCCTGCGCAGCACCAGTACGAAGACCACCAGGGAGACCGTCTCGACGGCGAACTGAGTCAGCGCCAGGTCCGGGGCGCCGTGCAGGACGTACAGCACCGCGGTGCCGTACCCGGTGACGCCGGCCAGCACGACCGCCTTCATCCGCTGACGGGAGGTCACGCACAGCACGGCGACGACGGAGATGACGACGGCGACGCCGAGCTGCGGCACGGAGTCGAACCAGCGCACCGAGTCGATGTGCCGCCACGGCGGGTCGATGATCATGGCGGCGCTCTGCGCGGCGATCAGGAACGCGAGGGCCGTGCCGAGGTAGACGGGGAGTGAGCCGCGCTGCACCGCGCCGGTGACCTCCAGGGAGGCCCGCTCCAGTGACCACAGCGAGCGCGCGAAGACCTGCGCCCCCTCGAGAACCGACATGCGTTCCGCCAGCCGGGAGAGAGGGCGCGTGGCCAGGAAGAGGACGCCGCCCGCGAGCCAGGCCAGGACGGAGACCAGCAGTGCCGGCTCGAAGCCGTGCCACAGCCCGAGCCGGAAGGGGTCCTCGGGTACGGGGAAGGATCCGGCGTAGCGGGCGAGGAGCGGATCGAGTCCCCCGGAGCCGGGGCCCAGAGCCGCGCCGGCGAGGACGCACAGGGCCGCCGGTGCGAGGAGCAGCGGCCCTGTGCCGCCGCTGACCGGCGTGCGGGGCGCGGCCCGCTTCGCGGCGAACGCTCCCCACAGGAACCGCAGGGTGTAGGCCGTCGTGAGCGCCGACCCCGCCGCCACGGCCGCCAGCGTCCACGCGTGCGTACTCCCACCCTCCAGCAGGGACGTGAACGCGGCCTCCTTCGCCACGAAGCCGAGCATCGGCGGCAGACCGGCCATCGAGAGCGCGGCGAGGCAGGCGATGCCGCACAGTACGGGCATGGAGCGGGCCAGTCCCGACAGCCGCTCGATGTTCCGTGTCCCGGTGGCGTGGTCGATGACGCCGACGGCGAGGAAGAGCGGCGCCTTGAACAGCGCGTGCGCCAGGAGCATCGCCGTGCCCGCGAGCGCGGCGTCGTAGGTGCCCGTACCGAAGAGGACCATCAGGAAGCCGAGTTGGCTCACGGTCCCCCAGGCCAGCAGCCTCTTGAGGTCTCTCTCCCGCAGTGCGCGCCAGCCCCCGAGCAGCATCGTCAGGGCGCCGAGGACGAGCACGCTCACGCGCCAGAGCAGCGCGGAGTCGAAGGCGGGGGCCAGCCGCGCGACGAGGTAGACCCCGGCCTTGACCATGGCGGCGGCGTGCAGGTAGGCGGAGACCGGCGACGGTGCCGCCATGGCGCCCGGCAGCCACAGGCTGAAGGGCCACACCGCGGACTTCGACAGGGCGCCCGCGAGGATCAGCACCAGCGCGGCCGGGACGGTACCCGCCACGGGCGGCGGGCGCTCCACGATGGCGGAGATGCTGTACGTGCCCGCCTCCTGGCCCAGCATCAGGAAGCCGACGAGCATGGCCAGTCCGCCGAGTGTGGTGACGATGAGCGCCTGGAGGGCGGCCAGCCGGTTGGGGCGGCGCTCGGGCACATGGCCGATGAGCAGGAAGGAGAAGACGGTGGTCAGCTCCCACAGGACGTAGAGCACGACCAGGTCGTCGGCGAGGACCAGCCCGAGCATCGCCCCGGCGAACGCGGTCAGCGCGCCCGCGAACTGCCCGAGTCCGAACTCGCCCCAGCTGAAGTAGCCGGCGCAGTAGACGAGCACCAGCGCCCCGACAGCCCCGACGACGAGCACCATCAGCAGGGCGAGCGCGTCGCAGCGCAGGCTGATCTCCACGCCGAGTTGCGGTATCCACGGCCACCTCTGGACGATCACCTCGCCGGCCGCGAGGTCCCGGTACTGCGCGAACGCCCATCCGGCCGCCGCGGCCGGGGCCAGGGCCAGGACGAGGAACGCCCGCGAGCCCAGCCACCGGACCAGGAGCGGAGCACAGCACGCCCCGGCGAAGTGGATGAGGATCAGCGACAGCACAGCGCAGATGATCGCACGATGAAATACACAATCTGCGCACAAAAGAGGCATTACGGCACCCGGGCCGGGAGCGGGCTTTCCACCGCACGCCGGCGAGGCATCCGCACGGGGAGCGAATCACCCGGTTGCCCGTTTCCCTGTTTATGTACTTTCTGTGACTCTTGAGGAACTCAGGGTGATACCCCCTACATAGGAGTCCCCATGATTCTCAGCATCTCCGGCGTTCTCCTGCTCGGTTTCATCGTCTTCCTCTTCACCCGCAAGGACGGCCTGAAGCTCTCCCACGCTCTGGTCTGCGCGCTCTTCGGCTTCTACCTCGCGGGCACCGCTCTCGCCCCCGGTATCAAGGAGGGCAGCGCGAGCCTGGCCAGCCTGCTGGGCGGCATCAAGTTCTAGCCTTTCGCGGCGGTGGACTCCCGCCTCCGCGCGACCACTTCACAAGCTGTTGACCACAGGAGGCCGTGTGGCGCGTTGGCCACTTGCACTCCCCCGGCCACGAGGGGGGCCCGGCAGCGCGAGCGGGCGGACACACGGCGCCGTCCGCGCCGGCGCGGACGGCGCGTTGGACATCCTGCATCCCCTGATCACGCTGGTCCGCGGGCTGGGACGTCTGACCGTGCTGGCGGTGCGCTGGTGGGTGCGCACACCGAAGGACCGCCGGGGTCCCGCACTGTTCCTGTTCGCGGTGGGCCTGCTGGTGGTGGCACTGCTGCCGTGGGGGCCGGCGTTCGCGGTGGTCCTGGTGGTGGGAGCGGCCGCCTGGCAGGGCCGCGAGGGCTCACGCACCGGCACCGTCCCCGACGAGGAGGAGAACGCCCGGCTGCAGGCGGTCTACGAAGCGCTCGTACCGCACTTCGCCCTCCCCGACGACGCGGCCCCTCAGCCGCTGTTCGCGCACGACGGTCCCTGGGAGCGGGCCTTCGAGGAGGCGGATTTCGCCGGGGACGGCCGGCTCGAACGCCTCCTCCTGCGCTATCCACCGCACTTCCGTGACAGCGACCCGGCCGCACGGCTCCTGGTGGAGCGTCTGCTGAGCGCCAAGTCGGGACGGGACCGCGAGTACCGCTTCGTGTGGGACGAGGAGCGCAACCGGCTGGAGATGACCGTCCCCGGACCGCTGCCGCAGGGCATCCACGCTCAGCGCTTCGTGACGGCCCCGGGTGAGATCGTGCTGGGCTTCACCGACGCCGAGTCGGTGCACCGCAGGGTTCCCGTCACCGACGGCGGCCGGGCGCGCGACCTCCCGCCCGTCATCTGGCGTACGGGCCCGCGCTCCACGGAGTCCCACCTGCTGGCCGCCGGCGCTCCGGGTGCGGGGTCGAGCACCCTGCTGCGGTCGGTGATGCTGCAGGCGCTCCAGCACGGGGACGTGCTGGTGGTGGACGGCGGCGGCTCCGGCGATTACACCGGTCTGGCGGGACGAAGCGGCGTGCTCGCCGTGGAGACGTCCGTGATGGGTGCGCTCGCCTCACTCGAATGGGTGGTCCACGAGACGGAGCGCCGGCTCTCGGCGGCGAGCCGTGCCCGGCAGACGGGACACGGCGTTCCCGACGACGCCCGGCGGCCTCTGTGGGTGGTCCTCGACCGGCCGGCGGCGCTGAGCCATCTGGCGCGGGCGGAGGCGCGGCGCGATCCGCAGGAGCTGCTCCAGGTGCCGCTGCGGCACGGAAGGGCGGCGAACGTGACGGTGGCGGTGGCGGAGCACTTCGAGTGCGCGGACCAGCTCAGCCCGGCGGTGCGCGCCTACACCCGGGCACGGGTGCTGCTGGGAGCGGCCTCTCCCGCCGAGACCCGGGACACGCTGGGCGAGGACACCGCGCCGCCGCCCGGCCCGCTTCCCGGGCGCGGTTTCGCCCGGCTGGGAGGGGGCCCGGCGGTGAGGCTGCAGGTGCCCGCGACGCCGGACCCGCTCGACGAGGCGGCGGGCGAAGCCGAAAGACAGGCCGTGCTGCGCCTGATGCCGCCGCGTGCGGGGACCCGCGCGAAGGGAGTGACCGCTCAGCAGGGCGACCCCGAGGCCTCCGGCGCCCCCGGCACCGTCCTTCCGGACGTGCTGCACAAGACGGCGGCGGCGACGGGCGCGGCGGCGGGGCCAGGACCGGAGACCACGACTCAGGCGGCTCAGGCCACGTAGGTGCGGGGGACGTCCCCCTCGGGCACCGCACCCGTACGGACCAGTTCGGCGGCCTCGGCAAGCCGGGCGACGGCCTCTGCGACGACAGGCCCGGAAACGGTGAACAGCAGCCGCACATAGCCCTCGAACGCGCCGTCGACACCGAAGCGCGTCCCCGCCGGAACCCGCACTCCGATGCGCTCCCCCGCGTCCGCGATGCGGGAGCCGGACAGGCCGCCGGTGCGGACCCACAGGGTAAGCCCGCCGTGCGGTGCGGCGAACTCCCAGTCGGGCAGGCGGGCGTGGAGGGCCGCGACGAGCGCGTCCCGGTTCTCGCGGGCGCGGGCGCGGCGCAGCGCGACCGCCGCGTCCCATCCGTCGCCCTTCATCAGGCGGGCGACGGCGAGCTGTTCGAGCACGGGGCTGCCGAGATCGGCGTAGACGCGTGCGGCGACGAGACTGCGGATCACCTCGGGTGCGGCACGGACCCAGCCGATGCGCAGACCGGCCCAGATCGCCTTGCTGACGGAGCCGACGGTGATCACGGCCGAGCCGCCGGGGTCGAACGCGGCGACAGGGCGCGGCAGTTCGGTGCCTTCGTCCAGGGTGAGATCGGTCATCGACTCGTCGGCCACCAGGACCGTGCCGGCCGCGCGGGCGGCAGCCACCAGATCACGGCGCCTGTCGTCGTCGGGGAGAGCGCCGGTGGGGTTGTGGTAGTCGGCTATGACGTAGGCCATGCGCGGCGCGGTCTCGCGCAGCGCCTGCCGCCAGGCGGGCAGGTCCCAGCCGGTCAGGCCGCCGGCCATGGGGACGGGCACCAGGCGTGCCCCGGCGTCCCGCAGCAGGTGAAGGACGTTGGCGTAGGAGGGGTGTTCGACGGCGACGCGTTCACCGCGCGGGGTGAGAAGGCGTGCCAGGGCGGCGACCGCGCCCATGGCACCGGTGGTGACCATGATCTGCTCGGGCATGGTCGGCACGCCTCGCGCCGTGTAGCGCTCGGCGAGTGCCTCGCGCAGAGCGGGCAGGCCCGCCGGGTAGTTGCCGTGGGTGTGGGTGTAGGGCGCAAGGTCGCCCACGGCTGCCTGGAAGGCGTCGGTCAGGTGAGGTTCGGGGGCCAGGAATGTGGCACAGGCCAGGTCGATCACCGAGCCCGACGACTCCGGCGGCAGCGGCTCCAGCCCGCGGGTGGGCAGCGGCTTGCCCGCGGGTACGGCGGTCCAGCTGCCCGAGCCGCGCCGGGAGGCGAGGAAGCCGTCGTTGCGCAGCGCTTCGAAGGCGGCGGCCACGGTCGTACGGCTGACGCGCAGGGCGGCGGCCAGTTCACGCTCGGCGGGCAGCCGGGTGGCCACCGGGATGCGGCCTTCAAGCACGAGAAGGCGTACGCCGTCGGCCAGCGAGCGGTACGCCGGGACGCGGTGCCCCGCCTCCGCCGCCGTGGCGGCGCGCTGGGAGGCCAGCAGCCGGGCGAGCTGCGGCGCCCCTACGGCAGAGGTCCACTGAGCCATGGCTGCGGTCCACCTTTCCCGGATTGGACATGGATGTGGCCTGGTCTCCGGCTCCAGACTGCCACGCACCAGCCCATCGGCACCAGCCGCCGGCGCAGTCAGGGCAGGCGCAGGTACGGGAGAGGAAGGTTCATCTTGTCGGTCTTCAAAGGCGCACGGTCCGCCGCCGCCCCTGCCCGCCGGTACACGGGCCGACGGCTGGTCCAGCTGTATGCGGGGCTGCTGCTGTACGGGGCGAGCGCCGGGCTGATGGTGCGCGCGGATCTCGGGCTCGACCCCTGGGACGTACTGCACCAGGGGCTGGCCGGGCACACCGGCCTGTCGATCGGCGCGATCACGATCGTCGCGGGCGCCGTGATCCTGCTGCTGTGGGTGCCACTGCGGCAGCGGCCGGGCCTGGGCACCGTCTCCAACGTCGTGCTGGTCGGGCTGGCGATGGACGGCACGATCTGGCTCGTGCCGGAGCCCGGCGCTCTCGCGGTGCGTGTCCCGCTGATGACCGCGGCCGTCGTGCTCAACGGCGTGGCCACGGGCCTGTACATCTCCGCACGGTTCGGGCCGGGCCCTCGGGACGGCCTGATGACGGGCCTGCACCGGGTCACCGGCCGCTCGGTACGCATGGTGCGTACGGGGATCGAGGTGAGCGTGCTGGTGTCGGGGCTGCTGCTGGGCGGCACGGCCGGAGTGGGCACCGTGGTGTACGCGCTGGCGATCGGGCCTCTGGCGCAGCTGTTCCTGCGGGTGTTCGCCGTGCCGGAACCGGCGCCCGTTCACATCGACGACGCGGCGGCACCGGGCCGTTCGCACGTGGTGGCACGCGGCACGCCCGACTCGCCCTCCCTTCCGGCGAGCGGAGGGCAGGATGCTGCTCCCCGCCCGCCGGACGACGACGGGCGGGGGCGGCAGCCGGGACTGTGACAGCCCGCGCGATACTGCGACGGTGATGAGCGCAGACCCTCCGCCACGGCCCGGCCTCCGCCGCGCACCGCGGCACCCCTTCCTCGACCATCCCGCTCCGCTCGCGCTCGCCCACCGCGGCGGCACCGCGGCGGGCATGGAGAACACCACGTCCGCTTTCGCCCACGCGGTCGGCCTGGGCTACCGCTATCTGGAGACGGACGTGCACGCGACCGCCGACGGACAGCTCGTCGCCTTTCACGACGCCGCGCTGGACCGGCTGACCGACGCACACGGCGCGATCCGCGAACTGCCCTGGTCCGAGGTGCGCCGCGCACGGGTCGGCGGACGCGAACCGCTGCCGCTGATGCGGGAGTTGCTGCGTGCCTTCCCCGGCGCGCGCTGGAACATCGACCTCAAGGCGGAGCCCGCACTGGGTCCCCTGCTGGACCTGCTCGCCGAGGAGGACGCGTGGGAGCGCGTGTGCGTCGGCTCCTTCGACGAGGGCCGCGTCGCCCGCGCCCAGGCGCTCGCCGGGCCCAGGCTGGCCACGTCACTGGGGCGGCGCGGCGTGGTGCGGCTGCGGCTGCGCTCGTACGGGCTGCTGCCGGTGTGGGCGGTGCGCCGCAGCGCGGTGTGCGTACAGGTCCCCGAACGCAGCTCGGGGACAAGAGTGGTGGACCGGGCGTTCGTACGGGCGGCACATGCCCGGCGTATGCAGGTGCACGTGTGGACCGTCAACGAACGCGCACGGATGCAGGAGTTGCTCGACCTGGGTGTTGACGGCATTGTGACCGATCACATCGAGACACTGCGCGACGTCCTGACCGAGCGGGGTGCGTGGCTGCCCGGCCCCGGAGCTCAGTAGACCCGGGCGGAGGTGCCGCCCGCCCGGCCGCACGGAAGCGAGCGCACCGGCACCGTGGACGGTCCGGCAGAGCGAGGGGGCAAGTGTGAGTGCTGTCGTGACCGGAGCCGAGGACGGTGCCGAGGACGGTGCCGACGAGCGCCGCCGCGAGCAGCGCGGCTGGTACTTCTACGACTGGGCGAACTCTGTCTTCTCCACCAGCGTCCTCACCGTCTTCCTCGGCCCGTACCTGACGGAGGTCGCCAAGGCGGCGGCGGACGCGGACGGTTTCGTGCACCCGCTGGGCATCCCGGTGCGCGCGGGCTCCTACTTCGCCTACTCGGTCTCCGTCTCGGTGCTGCTGTCGGTGGTGGTGATGCCGCTGGCAGGGGCGATAGCCGACCGTACGGGCCGCAAGAAGCCCATCCTGGGCACAGCCGCCTATCTCGGCGCGGGCGCGACGGCCGCCATGTTCTTCCTGGAGGGCGACCGGTACCTGCTGGGCGGTGCGCTGCTCGTGGTCGCGAACGTCTCGTTCGCGGTGGCTGTGGTCATCTACAACGCCTTCCTCCCCCAGATCGCCGCCCCCGAGGAGCGGGACGCGGTTTCCTCCCGAGGCTGGGCCTTCGGCTACGCGGCCGGGTCCGTCGTACTGGTGGCCAACCTCGCGCTGTTCCTGCAGCACGAGGCGCTCGGTGTGAGCGAGAGCTCCGCCGTGCGGATCTGCCTCTCCTCCGCCGGAGTGTGGTGGGCTCTCTTCACGGTCGTGCCGCTGCTGCGGCTGCGGGAGCGGCCGGGCACGGTGGCGGGCGCCCGCGTCTCGCTGCTCAGCGGCTGGCGGCAACTGGCCGTGACACTGCGCGAACTGCGTCAGTACCGGCTGACGATGCTCTTCCTGCTGGCATACCTCATCTACAACGACGGCGTGCAGACGGTGATCACCCAGGCGTCGGTCTTCGGCTCTGAGGAGCTGGGGATGGACCAGACGACGCTCATCGCGGCCGTGCTGCTCGTCCAGGTGCTCGCCGTGGCGGGAGCCCTGCTGATGGGGAAGCTGGCCCGCAGGCACGGGGCGAAGCGCACGATCCTCGGATCGCTGGCGGCGTGGGCGGCGATCACGGCGACCGGGTACTTCCTGCCGGCCGGGGCCCCGGGATGGTTCTTCGTGCTCGCCGCCGGCATCGGGCTGGTGATGGGCGGCAGCCAGGCGCTGTCGCGGTCGCTGTACTCGCAGTTGGTGCCGCGCGGCAAGGAGGCCGAGTTCTTCTCGCTGTACGAGGTCAGCGACCGGGGGACGAGCTGGCTGGGACCGCTGGTCTTCGGACTCGCGTATCAGCTGACGGAGAGCTACCGGGCTGCCATCATCTCTCTGGTCGTCTTCTTCGTCCTGGGTTTCCTCGTGCTGCTCCGGGTACCGGTGGAGCGGGCGGCGGCTGCTGCGGGCAACCCTCCGCCGGGCCGGATTTAGGACATGCGGCGGCGGCCCGGTAGTGTACGCCCTCGGCTCGCCGGATGGACCGTTACTGCACGGCACGGAGATGACGACACTGGGTGATGTCTCCTGCCATTTGTGACAAACCGGTCACCGGTGGGTACACGAAGGGCGGCACGACGGACGACGCATCCCCGTTTCGGGAATCTTCACCGCCGACCGGACGTTGACCAGATGACGACGACAGCGACACCTGTCCTGTGGGCGACCAGCCCGGGAGGCACGAATTCATGAGTGAGCGAGCTCTTCGCGGCACGCGACTCGTGGTGACCAGCTACGAGACCGACCGCGGTATCGACCTGGCACCGCGCCAGGCCGTGGAGTACGCATGCGAGGGCGGACATCGCTTCGAGATGCCGTTCTCTGTGGAGGCCGAGATCCCGCTCGAGTGGGAGTGCAAGGTGTGCGGTGCACAGGCACTCCTGGTGGACGGCGAAGGGCCGGAGGAGAAGAAGGGCAAGCCCGCGCGTACGCACTGGGACATGCTCATGGAGCGGCGCACGCGCGAGGAACTGGAAGAAGTCCTCGCCGAGCGCCTCGCCGTTCTCCGCTCCGGCACGATGAACCTCGCGGTGCATCCGCGGGACGGCAACAACAAGCGCAAGTCCGCGTGAGCGGACAGGCGTCCGGCAGCTGACAGTACGACAGCGCGCGGCCGGTGACCCGCTCAGGCGGTCACCGGCCGCGCGCTGTCGTGTGCTCCCACTCGGCCGGGCCCCAGCCCTCGCTCAGTTTCCGGCGCCCGGGTCGCGCGTGGGCGGGTCGTCGTCCCGTACGACCTCGCCCTCGACGACCTTGCCGTCCGGACGGTGGATGCGCATCTGCTGCTCCGCCCTGCGGGCCTGCTGATAGGCGTCCCCGATGCCGCCCGGCCCGGCGCCGGCGCTGCGCTCCAGATAGCGGCGGGTGGTGCGGCGCATCAGGGCGGCCGTCGGAGGGAAGAGGCACAGCAGTCCGGCCGCGTCGGAGACCAAGCCCGGCATCATGAGCAGCAGCCCGCCGAGCATCACCAGCGCGTTGCCGCCGCCGGCCCGGCCCTCACGTGCGCTCTCTGACTCCTCCGCCGCGGCCTGGCCGTCCTGCCCCTGCTGGGTTCGGGCCTGGGCCTGCTGGACACTCTCCGCGAGCAACCGCCAGGCTCGCCGACCGGCACGCCTTATGACGAGGATGCCCAGCACGAAACCGGCCAGGAGCAACCCCAGCACGGCCAGGCCACCCACCGCCTCGGCGATGAGGGTCAGCAGCCAGATCTCCAGCAGCGCCCACGCCGCCACTCCCAGCGGGAGGAAGCGGCGCAGCCGGGAGCGCCGGGGGCCGGAGGGGTCCCTGCGTCCGGAGCCGCCGGGGCCCGGCTGCTCGTGAGGTGGCTCCTGGGGGTACGGTGCACGGCTCGTCATGGTTCAAGTGTGCCTGCGGCCGAGCGCTCGCTTCACTCTGCCCTCCACTCCCCACGCGGTGACGCGCCACAGCGCCTCGGCCACGATGTCGCGGCTCATCTTGCTGTCGCCCCTCACCCGCTCGACGAAGGTGATCGGCACCTCCACCACGCGGAACCCGGCGCGCACGGCCCGGTGGGCGAGGTCGACCTGGAAGCAGTAGCCCTGGGAGGCGACGGCGTCCATGCCCAGGCCGCTGAGGGTCTCGGCACGGAAGGCGCGGAAGCCGCCGGTGATGTCCCGCAGCGGCACGTCGAGCAGGACCCGTGAGTAGACGCTGCCGCCGCGGGAGAGGAACTGCCGCGAGCGTGGCCAGTTGACGACCCGTCCCCCCGGAACCCAGCGTGAGCCGAGCACCAGGTCGGCGCGCTTGAGCGCGGTCAGCAGACGGGGCAGTTCCTCGGGCTGGTGGGAGCCGTCGGCGTCCATCTCCACCAGCACTCCGTAGCCGTGCTCGATGCCCCAGCGGAAGCCCGCGAGGTAGGCGGCACCCAGGCCCTCCTTGCCCTTCCGGTGGAGCACCCGGACGTGGGCGTCCTGCGCGGCGAGTTCGTCGGCGACCTTTCCTGTGCCGTCGGGGCTGTTGTCGTCGGCGATCAGGATGTGCGCCTCGGGCACGGCCTTGCGAAGTCGTGCTGTGACGGTCTCGATGTTGTCGGCCTCGTTGTAGGTCGGGATGACCACCAAAACCGTGCCGAGCGGCCCGTAGCTCCGCTCCTGCCTGCCGTCCGTCACCGCTGCTGCCCCTTGTGGTTCTGCGCTCCGCGCGTCTGCCGCGCCTGTTGCGCCTGGCGTACGGACCGGTCGCGCCGTCCGGCGTACCAGGCCCCCGCGCAGGAGAGGAGGCCCACCATAGCGAGCGCCCACTCCGGAGCGGCGCCGACGCGATCGGCGAGTGTGATCTCGTCCCTCAGCGGAAGCCGGGCGGTCAGGACGTCCCGCTCGAACTCCTTCGTGCGCTGCTCGACGGTGCCGTCGGGGGCGACGATCGCGCTGATGCCGCTGGGGGCGGCGGTCACGACCGCACGGCCGTGCTCGACCGCTCGGAGCTTGGACATCACCAGTTGCTGCTCGGGCTGTCCGGTGTTGCCGTAGGTGGCGTTGTTCGTCTGGACGACGAGGGCACGGGCGCCGGCGTTGACGGTGTCGCGTGGGATCTCGTCGTAGGCGACCTCGAAACAGATCACATCGCCCAGGCGGGCCGGTCCCGTCTGGAGAACGCCCGAGCGGTCGCCGGGCCAGAAGTCCCGCGGGATGCGCTCCAGCCGGGTGATGACCTTGCTGAGTTCGTCGCGGAAGGGGACGTACTCGCCGAACGGCACGGGGTGCTGCTTGGTGTAGGACGCCCCCGGCCCCGACTGCGGGTCCCAGACGATGCCCTGGTTCTTGACGTAGCCCTCCCGGGTGGGGTGGTCGACGAGGGCTCCGACCAGGATGGGGACGCCGACCGCGCGGGCCGCCTCGTCGATGCGCTCGCCGGCCTCGGGCCACCTGTAGGGGTCCAGGTCCGAGGCGTTCTCGGGCCAGATGACCAGGTCGGGGCGTTCGGTCTTGCCCGACTCGACCTCGCGGGCGAGGTCGAGGGTGGCTTCGACGTGGTTGTTGAGGATCTTCATGGGACGCCCGAGGAAGTCCATGCCGGGCTGCTGCACGTTGCCCTGCACGACGGCGATGTCCGCCGTGTCGTCGGCGTCGGTGGGTACCGGAACGGCGTAGCCGGCGGCCGTGACGGCCGCGGCCAGAGCCAGCGGGCCCACCACGGTCATGTGGACGGAGCGCCGGCGGGTATTGGTGCGCTCAGCGCCGGAGTCCGCCGGTGCGGACGCGGGCGCTCCTCGGCGCAGGCGCCACACGGCGAGAGCGGCGGCGGCGAGCACCGTACCCGTCAGCGCGACGGCGAAGGTGACCAGAGGGGCCCCGCCCAGAGCGGCCAGCGGCGTGTACGGCGAGCCGGTGTTGGCGAAGGCCAGCCGCCCCCACGGGAACCCGCCGAAGGGCACCCGGTCGCGTGCCCACTCCTCGGCGACCCACAGGCAGGCGCCCCACAGCGGCCACAGCGGCAGCCGGGAGGTGACGGCGGCGGCGGCACCGAGGACGGCGAGGAAGGCGGCCTGGAGGAAGGCCAGTCCCAGCACCGCGTCCCAGCCGACGACATGGAGCCACTTGAGGAGCGCGGTGAAGAAGGGCCAGCCGAAGGCGAGCCCGCTCCAGGCTCCCTGACGGAGCGTCCGCCCTCGGGTGAGGAGGCTGAGCGCGGCGACAGCGGCCAGGGACAGCGGCCACACGCCGTACGGGGGGAAGGCCAGGGCCAGCGCGACACCGGCCACGGCGGCCAGTGCCGTACGGGCGGCTTCACGCCGTATCAGGCTGCCCAGCCGCCGCATCCGTCCGCGGGGCGGCGCGGGGGCGGCGCTCCCGTCCGGCTCGGGCTCCGTCCCCAGGGCCTCGGGGGAGCTGGAACCAGTGGCACTGCGGGCGGGACCGCTCTCCTCGGAGCTCTCCCGCGGGCTGCCCGGGTGCGGCGTCCCGGCGGGGCCGTCCGGCCCGTCGGCGGAAGGACCGCCGGCGGCGGATGCGGCGGTGGTGTCGGAACCCGATGGCACGGTCGCGCCCTTCCTGCAGGTCGTGCGGTGGTGAGGTGACCGTATAACGCGGGGGCACCTCCGCGGGCCGTGGGTCGGCAATGCCGCGGACGGAAGAACGAGCCCCGGCGCCGCCGGGTTCCGGACCCCGTGCACGGGCGCCGCGCGGAGGACCACGGGGCAGTGCCCGGGGGCGGGGCGGAGGTGAGGGGAGCTGTGGCGGGCGCCGCCGCGCAAGACTGCGGGTCGGGGCCCGGTGCCCTTCGGGCCGACCTGGGACCCGCTGGCTGCGGGCCGACCGAGAGCCGTTGTCTACTGAGCATCCGGGCCCCACCCGGGTCACACCTGCCGGCCAGCCTGAACCTTCCGCCCCCGTGCCGCGGGCGCTGGACCTGGCTCCCAGTGGTGGCGTCCCGGTGCGGCACACCACCCCCTGGCCCAGCGGCGTTCGACGACTGCGCGGGGAACGGCAAGCCGGACGTCCTGTGGTGGACCTGGCTGAACCTACCCGGCTGCGGGCATCGCCTGTCAACAGCCACGCTACCTGCGGCGTTTCGCCGAATCAGCAGGTCAGTGCCGCGCCCCCAGCGCGGGGGCGACAGGCTGAGGGGGCATCGTTCGGGCGTACGGGACGCGCGTACATCACTCGTTCGGCCGCGCGTAGAGCGTCGCTCCCCCTACGACGGTCCGCAGGCAGACGGGCAGTTCGGTGCCGGGGGTGAGATCGGGCAGCCCCGGGGTGCCGGAACGCGGGTCGGTCGACCAGTTCGCGACCCGGCGGTCCGGGGCCTGGACGACCAGCTCACCGGTGCGCCAGAGCGCGTAGTCGGCCGGGGCCCCGGGGACGAGGACGCCCCCTTCGTCGCTGCCCACGGCGCGCCGGCCGCCGCGGGTGTGCGCGGTGAAGCCGCCGCGCACGGAGATGCGGTGCGCGGGTGTGCGGTGGAAGGCCGCGGCGCGGACGGTGCCCCAGGGGTCGAGCGGAGTGACGGGGCTGTCGGAGCCGAAGGCGAGCGGAACACCCGCGCGCAGGAGCGCGGCGTACGGGTTGAGGGTGCCTGCCCGCTCCGCGCCGAGCCGCGCGGCGTACATACCCCCGGTGCCGCCCCAGGCCGCGTCGAACGCGGGCTGCACGGAGGCGGTGAGCGCGAACTCGGCGAAGGCGGCGATGGTCTCCTCGGTGAGCATCTCGGCGTGTTCGACGCGGTGCCGGGCAGCGCGTACGCGCTGGGTGCCGACCTGCCCGGCGGCTGCCCGTACTCCGGCGGTGACGGCTGCGACGGCTGCGTCGCCGATCGCGTGGAACCCCGCCTGGAGGCCGGCCTCCGTGCACGCGGCGACGTGGGCGGCGACGGCGTCAGCGTCGAGGTGGGCGGCGCCTGTGTGCGGGGCGTCGGCGTAGGGGGCGCTGAGGTGGGCGGTGTGCGAACCGAGCGAGCCGTCCGCGAAGAGGTCGCCGGCGGCTCCGACGGCGCCCAGGGCGCGGATGCGGCCGGCGTCCGCGGCGCAGGTGACGGGCTCGGCCCAGTAGCCGTGCACGCGCGGGCCGTCGCCCTCCGCCGCGAGGGCGAGGAGCGAGGTGAAGTCCTCCTCGCCCGAGATGCCGGGGCCCGCACACTCGTGCAGGTCGCCGATGCCGAGGGATGCGGCGTGGCCGAGAGCCGCCTGCTGGGCCTCTGCGCGCCGTGCTGCGGTGAGGGTGCCGTGGGCGGCGCGGCGCACGGCGTGGTGCGCGTCGAGGGTCAGGGGGGCGCCGTCGGCGAAGCCGGAGCGCTCCCTGACGCCGGGGACGAGGTCGAGCAGTGCGGTGGTGACGAGGGCGGAGTGCACATCCGTACGCGAGAGGTAGAGGGGGCGTCCGCCGGTGGCTTCGTCGAGTTCCGCGCGGGTGGGGTGACGCCCCTCGGGCCAGCCGGTGGTGTCCCAGCCGTGGCCGAGCAGGACCCGGTCGCCGGGACGTGCCGTGGCGTAGCCGCGGATATGGGCGAGCGCGTCCCGCATGGTGGGAGTGCCGGTGAGGTCGAGGCCGGTCAGTGCCAGACCTGTGGCCGTCGTGTGCACGTGCGCGTCGGTGAAGGTGGGGGTGACGAGGGCTCCGTCGAGGTGGACGGTCTCGTCGACGCCGCCGGCGAAGGAGTCGGCGGCGGCGTCGGAACCGATCCACGCGATGCTGCCGCCTTCGGTGACCATCGCTGTCGCAAACGGGTCGGCGGGGCTGTGGATCTCTCCCCCGCGCAGCAGGACGGTGCGTGTCCCGTGGCGGCGGGCGGTGCTCTCGCTCATGGGGACAGTCTCCCGCCCGCACGCCTGCCGCTTCCGCGCGGGGGTTCCGCCGGCCCGGCGGGCGCCGGGCGCACGGTGCGTCAGATGTGCGGCGGGCGGGCCTCGTACGGGGTGGACAGGACGACCGTCGTACGGGTGGAGACACCGGAGAGCGAGCGGATTCGGGCCAGGAGGTGCTCCAGCGCGATGGGGGTGCCGACGCGCACCTTGAGGATGTAGTTCTCGTCGCCCGCGACGCTGTGGCACGCCTCGATCTCCGGCACCTCGGCGAGACGTTCGGCGATGTCGTCGGGTGCGCTGGGGTCGAAGGGTTTGACGGAGATGAAGGCGGTCAGCGGGAGACCCACCGACTCGGGATCGACGAGTGCGGTGTACCCGCGGATGACTCCGCGCTGTTCGAGCCGGCGCACGCGCTGGTGCACCGCCGAGGTGGAAAGGCCGGTGGCCTTGCCCAGGTCGGTGTAGCTCATCCGCCCGTCCCTGACGAGCAGATCGACGATGTGCCTGTCCACTTCCTCCACAGCAGGTCAACCTACTGCGCCGGATGCGCTCCGGCACAGCGGGCGCATGCCCGACAGCGCGTACAGCGCACATGTGTGACCAAGCCCACATCCGTGCTCCCGTGTCCCGGAGCGTGCCGCGAATATTCGCGTGACGACGCGGGAAGTGCTTGCTGTGGCCGGGGGGCGAGATGCCCGGCACATCCACCCGAGGGGGAATATGCGCACTGTGAAGCGGGTCCGTACTGCCGATGACGCCGCCCGGCGGGCGGGGCATGAAGCGGCGGCCGCCGACCCGTACGAGGGCGAGACCTATGAGATCTTCCGGGTGACCTGCCCGGACTGCGGGCAGCCGATCGCGCTGCTCGCGGAGGAGGACGCACTGCCCGAACACGGGCTGTGCGCCTCGCCGTGGGACCCGTTCGGGCTGACGGTCTGCCAGGGCTCGGGACGGCCGGCGTCCCAGGCCGCCCCGCTGGACGGGGAGTCCGTCCACGACCACGACGTGACGGCACTGCTGAACCTCCCGGCAGGGCTGGACTGGCGGATGCAGCCGTTCTCGCACGCGGGGCGCCCCGCGACACCCGTGATCTGAGGGCTTCCGCCGGTTCCGACCGCGCCGGTCCGCCGGGCCGGCGCAGCGGGGAGTGCCGGTGAACGGAGGGCACACGGACGAGCGGAGAGCCGCAGAGGGCGGGCGCGCCGGCGCGGCGGTTCACGGGCCGGGTGGCCGGTCACGCGTTGCTCCGGCAGTGCACTTCCCGGTGTTCCGGTGTGGCGGGAGCGCCCGCGTGGGCACCCGTACGGCCTCCGACTCCGCCAGCCGAGCGAGGCCCTCATGACACACACCCAGGCCAGGACGAGACCGCAGCGGCAAAGAGAGGACCGGGCGACTGCGCGCGCGCTCCTCGACCGGCACGGCCGTACGTACGCGGAGCAGGCGGGCATCACGCTGCGCGACACCCCCTCCCCGCTGTACCGGCTGCTGGTGCTCTCCTTGTTGCTCTCGGCCCGCATCCAGGCCGACATCGCGGTCGCGGCGTCCCGCGCCCTGTCCGGCGCCGGTATGCGCACCGCCCGCCGCATGGCCGAAGCGACCTGGCAGCAGCGGGTCGACGCCCTCGGCGCCGGCGGCTACCGGCGCTACGACGAGCGCACCGCCACGCAGCTGGGCGACGGCGCGGAGCTGCTGCTGAGGAAGTACCGGGGCGACCTGCGCGCGGTGCGCCGGGACCCGCAGCCCGGGGAGCGGCTGCGGGAGGTGCCGGGCATCGGGCCGACGGGCGTCGACATCTTCCTGCGGGAGGCGCAGGCCGTGTGGCCGGAGTTCGGCCCCTGTTTCGACGGGAAGGCGCAGCAGGGTGCCGAACGGCTCGGTCTGCCCACGGCGCCCGGGGAGCTGTCCGCCCTCGTCGCCCCGCGGGACCGGGCACGGCTCGCGGCGGGGCTGGTGCGGGCGGCGCTCGGCAGGAAGGTCGTCGAGGACGTGCGGGGGAGCACGTAGCGCGGACCGCCCCCGCAGGGGGGCGCGGACGGGCGGACGGGCGGCACGGGCGGTCGGACACCGCCCGTGCCGCCGCGTGCCGCTACTTCACGCTCTCGGGGCCGAGCAGACGGCGGGCGACGACCATGCGCTGGATCTGGTTGGTGCCCTCGACGATCTGGAGGACCTTGGCCTCGCGCATGTAGCGCTCCGCGGGGAAGTCGGTGGTGTAGCCGTAGCCGCCCAGGAGCTGGACGGCGTCCGTGGTGACACTCATCGCGGCGTCGGTGCAGAAGAGCTTCGCCATGGCAGCCTCGCGCGCGTACGGGCGGCCGGCGTCCCGCAGCCGGGCGGCGGTGAGGTAGAGGGAGCGTCCGGCCTCGATCTGTGTGGCCATGTCGGCGATCATGAAGCGCAGGCCCTGGAAGTCCGAGAGCGGGCGGTTGAACTGCTCGCGGCCCTGCGTGTAGCTGACGGCTTCGTCGAGCGCGGCCTGTGCGAGTCCGACGGCGCATGCGGCGATGCCCAGCCTGCCGGCCTCCAGCGCGGAGAGCGCCACGGACAGGCCCTGGCCCTCCTCCCCCAGGCGCCGGGCGTCGCCGACGCGAACGCCGTCGAAGTGGACCTGCGCGGTCGGTGATCCGTTCATTCCCATCTTGCGTTCGGGAGCCGCCGCGCTGAGCCCCTCGGCGTCCCCCGGCACGAGGAACGCGGTGATGCCGCGCGGCCCGGCCTGACCCGTGCGGGCGAAGACGGTGTAGAAGTCGGCGATGCCGCCGTGGGTGATCCACGCCTTGGTGCCCTCCAGTACCCACTCGTCGCCGTCGCGGGTGGCGCGGGTGCGCAGGGACGCGGGGTCGGAGCCGGAGGCGGGTTCGGAGAGGCAGTACGCGCCGAGCGTGCCGCCGCCGAGCATGGCGGGAAGGTGGTCGGCCCGCTGCTGCTTGCTGCCGAAGGAGGCGAGGCCGTGGCAGGCGAGGGTGTGGACGCTGGTGCCGAGAGCGACGGTCAGGCGCGCGGCGGCGAGTTCCTCGAGAACCTGCAGGTAGACCTCGTAGGGCTGGCCACCGCCGCCGAACTCCTCCGCATAGGGAAGGCCGAGCAGCCCCGATTCGGAGAGCAGGGCGAAGACCTCGCGCGGGAAGCGGCCGGCCGCTTCCTCCTCGCTCGCCTCGGGCCGGATCTCCCGGGCGACCAGGTCGCGTACGAGGGAGAGCAGGTCGCGCGCTTCCTGTGTGGGCAGTTGGCGGTCGACCGGCTGCGGTCCGTATTCAGGCGTCACGACGCACTCCTCCTGTCGGGGGCTGCGGCGGCGGACCGGGGTGTGGTGACGCCACCGTGTCCGGTCATCGGCCGGGGCCGGGACCGGGTGGAACCGCTGGGCCGTGATGGTGCCCCGCCGGGTTGCGACGGCGGCTGACCAGCGACTGCGGCGCAAAAAGTATGCCCGATCGTGGGCATGCCGTCACGGGCGGCCGGACGGAACGGGACGCACGGACACAGAACCACCGACACGACTGGTTCAAACCATTGACGTACTGGTCTAGTCCTTCTAGATTCCGCCGGGAAGACTGCGCACTGCTCAGCCCTCCCTGTCACCTCCCACCGCGCGCAGACCGCGCCCGGCGCATCGCACACCGCTGAACGCACCCCCGCTCCCGCGACCTCTCCGAGGAGAACCATGGGCCGATCACCCGCACGACGCCGCAGAAGCAGCTCACACACCTCACCGCGCCGCCTCGCCGCCCTTGTCGCCACCGCCCTCGCGGCCGTACTGACCGCGGGACTCACGGCGGGCAGCGCGGGCGCCGCGGCGGACCCCGGGCCGCACCCGGCGCAGCGGCCCGCAGGGCAGGCCGCACAGCAACCAGCCGCCGGGGACAGGCTGGTGGGCTACTTCGCCAACTGGGACGTCTACCAGCGCGATTACCACGTCAAGGACATCGACACCTCCGGCTCCGCCGCCGAACTCACCCACATCAACTACGCGTTCGGCAACGTGCAGGGCGGCAGGTGCACCCTCGGCGACAGCTTCGCCGACCACGAGAAGTCCTACACCGCCGAGCAGAGCGTCGACGGCCAGGCCGACACCTGGGACCAGCCGCTGCGCGGCAACTTCAACCAGCTCCTCAAACTCAAGAAGAAGCACCCGCAGTTGAAGGTGCTGTGGTCCTTCGGCGGCTGGACCTGGTCCGGAGGCTTCGCCGAGGCGGCCAGGAACCCCGAGGCGTTCGCGGAGTCCTGCCGCGGCCTCCTCGACGACGAGCGGTGGGCCGGGCTCTTCGACGGCATAGACATCGACTGGGAGTACCCCAACGCGTGCGGTCTGACCTGTGACGAAAGCGGACCGCAGGCCTTCACAGACGTGATGAGGGCCCTGCGCGAGGAGTTCGGCGGCGACAGGCTGGTGACGGCCGCGATCACCGCCGACGCCTCGCCCGGCGGCAAACTGGAGGCGGCGGACTACGCCGGTGCGGCACAGTACGTCGACTGGTATCTGCCCATGACCTACGACTACTTCGGCGCCTGGGACGCACAGGGCCCCACCGCACCGCACTCGCCCCTGACCGGCTACGACGGCATCCCCAAGGAGGGCTTCAACAGCGCGGCCACCGTGGAGAAGCTCACGGGTATGGGCATTCCCGCCGACAAGCTGCTGCTGGGCCTCGGCTTCTACGGACGCGGCTGGAGCGGCGTGAGCCAGGCCGAGCCGGGCGGCACCGCCACGGGCGCGGCGCCCGGCACGTACGAACAGGGCATCGAGGACTACAAGGTGCTCAAGAACCGCTGCCCCGCCGACGGTACGGTCGCCGGCACCGCCTACGCGCACTGCGACGGCCAGTGGTGGAGCTACGACACCCCGGCGACCATCGGCAGCAAGAGCGACTGGGCGAACGGGCAGGGCCTGGGCGGCTCCTTCGTGTGGGAGCTGAGCGGCGACACCCCGGACGGCGAACTGATCAAGTCCATCCGTTAGCCGGTGCACCAGGGCTGTTCTCGTTGATCAGCCCGGACCCGGCAGTGGCCGCCGCCGGCGCGGCACCGGGGCTCCTGCCCGATCCGGCCGCTCTCCTCGCGCCCCGCGTACCCGCGCGGGGCGCGAGGAGTGCCATGGGACCGCCGGGCTGAGCCGGGCTCCGGCCGGAGTCATGCCGGAGTCCGGCCCGAGTCGATGCCGGAGTCCCTGTCGGACCCCGGTGCCACACTCCACGGCATGACGTCTGACCCGGGAGACACGGTCCGTACGGACGGAGGCAGCGGCGCAGATGGCGCAGGCACGGAAGCCGGCGCCACCACGGTGCCACGCTGGGCGCTCGCCGAGTCCGCGGACGGCCGTGCCCTGGTCTGTCCGCTCGACGGGCACGGGCGGGCGGCGGGGCCGGTCCGCACGGAGGAGTCGGCGGTCTCGGCGGTCCGGGCACGGCCCGGCGTGGGCCGCTGGGTGTGGCGGTCGACCGCCGCCGTCCATCCTCGGCTGCTGCAGGCCGGGGTGCGGGTGGAGCGGTGCTACGACGTGGAGACGGCCGAGGCACTGCTGCTGGCCCACGAGGGGCGGGCCGGGCGGCCGCGTTCCCTGCCCGCCGCGTGGGCGCGGCTGCACGGGCTGCCGGTGCCGCCGGATCCGCCCGCCGCCTCCCGTGAAGCCGACCCTGAGCCGTCGCTGTTCGAGGCGGGGCCGGTTCCGCTGCCGGAGGGGGTGGACCCGATGACGGCGCTGCTGGAGGTGTACGCCGCGCAGCTGGAGCGTACGGCTGTTGCCGAACACCCCGGCCGGATGAGGCTGTTGCTGGCCGGGGAGTCCGCGGGAACGCTGGTGGCGGTGGAGATGGGACGGGCGGGTGTGCCCTGGCGCGCGGACATACACCGTGCACTGCTGGATGAGCTCCTCGGCGAGCGCTACGGGGGTGGCGGCCTCCCCCGGCGATTGGCCGAGCTGGAGGAGGAAGTCTCGGACGCCTTCGGTGCGGGGGTACGGGTGCGGCCCGATCTGCCGGCCGACGTGCTGCGGGCCTTCGCGCGGGCCGGGATCGGGCTCTCCTCGACCAGGGCGTGGGAGCTGCGGGAGGTCGACCACCCGGCGGTGGAGCCGCTGCTGCGCTACAAGAAGCTCTACCGCCTCTACACCGCGCACGGCTGGTCCTGGCTGCGCTCCTGGGTGCGGGACGGACGTTTCCGCGCCGAGTACGTACCGGGCGGCGCCGCCTCGGGACGCTGGACCACCAACGGCGGCGGCGCGCTGCAGATCCCGAAAGTGGTGCGCCGGGCGGTGGTGGCCGACCCGGGCCGGCGGCTGGTGGTGGCCGACGCCGACCAGATGGAACCGCGCGTGCTGGCGGCGGTCTCGCGCGACCCGGGGCTGGCGGCGGTCGCGGGCAGCGACCACGATCTCTACACGACGCTGTCGGAGCGGGGCTTCTCCGGGGACCGCGCCCAGGCCAAACTCGCGCTCCTGGGCGCGGTCTACGGACAGACCAGTGGCGACGGGCTGAAGCACCTCGCGGCGCTGCGGCGCCGCTTCCCGGCTGCCGTCGCCTATCTGGACGAGGCGGCACGGGCGGGTGAGGAGGGGCGCCTGGTGCGTACGTACCTGGGGCGCACCTGTCCGCCCGCGGGCTCGGAGGGCGCGGAGGGAGACGAGGGAGACGAGGGCCCGGAGGGAGACGGGCAGGGCGGCCGGGCTCCGGCAGCGGGGAGAGCCGGGACCGGCGCGGCCCGCGCACGGGGCCGGTTCACCCGGAACTTCGTGGTGCAGGGCAGTGCGGCGGACTGGGCGGTGCTGCTGCTGGCCGCGCTGCGCCAGGAGCTGGTGGGGACGGAGGCGGAGCTGGTGTTCTTCCAGCACGACGAGGTGATCGTGCACTGTCCCGCCGAGGAGGCCCAGCGTGTGGCGGAGGCGGTCCGCAGGGCGGGCCGCCGGGCGGCGCGCGCGGCCTTCGGCCCGACGCCGGTGCGGTTCCCGTTCACCACGGCCGTCGTGGAGTGCTACGCGGACGCCAAGTGAGGCGTCCGGCCGGGAGCCGGAAGGGCGGGCGGCACGGCACCGGTGCGGCGCGACGGCAGTTCCGGGCCACGGGGTACACGGTCGCCGGATTCATGGGTCACGGGTACCCGGTCATCACTCCAGCGCCGAACGCAGCCGCTCGGCGACGGCCTCGGCCTCCGCCTCGTCCGCGTAGTGGCTGCGCGGCCAGAAGAAGCCGCGCAGCCCGTCCTTGCGGTTGCGGGGGACGACGTGCACGTGGAAGTGCGGAACGGACTGGCTGACGATGTTGTTGGCGGCGACGAACGAACCGTCGGCCTCCATGGCCGTCTCGACGGCGGCGGTGATCCGCTGCACGCGGCCGAAGAGCGCCCCCGCAGCCTGCGCGGGCAGATCGGTCAGTGTCTCGTGGTGTCCGCGCGGTACGACGAGGGTGTGCCCGGGGAAGAGCGGACGGGCGTCGAGGAAGGCGACCACCGCCTCGTCCTCGAAGACCTGGTGTGAGGGGCGCCGGCCGTTGACGATGTCGCAGAAGATGCAGTCCACTCGCCCAGTCAACCTCCTCCCGGGCCCGAGCGGCGCGAAGGACGGGCATGGTTCGGGCCACGCCGGACAGGCTCGGCGGCTGGACGGAGGCGGGACCGCCTTGCGGGCCCGGCGGGCGTGCCGGCCTCACGCTCCCGTACCGCAGCGTCCCTGCCGGCGCAGCTGCCGGCAGACGCGGCGCCCGGCTCGGGGAACGCACCGGCCAGGTCGGAGACTTCGAGGAGTGCGACGCCGGCGGAGCCGAACCCACGACCGAGCCGTCCCGCCCACGCCACGGCCAGCACCTCCGTGCGAGAGGCGAGTTGACTCCTCTCACCACGGCGCGTTCCCGGTCAGGCCGAGACAGGCGCACAGCTTCCGTGCCGCGGGAGAGGCTGCGTCCCCGGCCGGTACCGCCACCGAGACCTCCCACACCGGCTGCGGGCCCTCGCTCAGGGAGAGCGTACGCAGCCCCGACGCCTGGGGCTTGCCGGCGAAGTGGCGCGGGACGACGGCGATTCCGAGCCCCTGGTCGACCAGTTCGAGCATGCTGTGGACGTCGTTGACCTCCAGGGCGACCTGGCGTTCGACTCCCGCGGCGGCGAAGGCCCTGTCGGTGAGCTGCCGCACACCCCAGTCGGCCTGGAAGTCCACCAGTGCCTCGCCCTTCAGCTCGGCCCACCGCGCCTGCTCCCCGGCCGCGAGGGCATGCCCGGGATGGCAGAGCAGGACGAGGGGTTCGTGCGTGAGCGGTATCAGGTGCACGCCCCGCGGCGGCGGCCCGCACAGTGCGACGAAGGCCAGATCGAGGCTCCCGTCGGCGACCATCCCGGTCAGCCGGGCCGATCCGGCCTGCCGCAGCCTGATCTCCACCTCCGGGTGCTCCGCGCGGAAGCGGGCCAGCAGTCCGGGCACGTTCACGCCGGCGATGCACTGCTCGGTACCCACGGACAGCGTGCCGCGCAGCAGTCCCTGTACGGCGGCGACCGCCTCCTTCGCCGCCCGTACGCTCGCGAGCGTACGCGTAGCCTCGCTCAGCAGGGCCTCGCCGGCCCCGGTCAGCTCGACGCTGCGGGTGGTGCGTACGAACAGCTTGGCGCCCAGCTCCCGCTCCAGGGCACGGATGGACGCCGACAGGCCGGACTGGGAGACCAGCAGCCGTTCAGCGGCGCGCGTGAAGTGCCGTTCCCCGGCGACGGTCACGAAGTACTCAAGGTGCCTCAGTTCCACGATTGAGAAGCATAGTCGCTGAATCCGTTCGCTTTCTTCTATTGGACGCATCGCCCGGAACGGGCGAACCTGAAGAGGTCCACCGCGGCACCGGGTTGAGGAGCGAACGCATGCGGAGCACATCTGCGGGGGCCACCGCGCTGTGCACCCCTGAGGACCCGAAGACCTGACCACCCGGATCAACAGAACACCCCGGCGGCATGGTCGTCTTGGCGTCTTGTCGACTCATCGCTCCGCCGGCCCGCCGGCCTGCGTGTGTACGCGAGCGGCTGCGCCGGCGCCGTTCCGCGTACGCACCGGGTTCCGGTCCCCGCACTGAACCGTCGTCCCTAGGAGATCCACCGTGTACCGAGCCCACGACGGCCGCTACGCCACCATGCCCTACCGCCGCACCGGCCGCAGCGGCCTCCACCTGCCCGCCATATCGCTGGGCCTGTGGCACAACTTCGGCACGGACCGCCCGCTGGAGAACCAGCGGGCCATCGTCCGCCGCGCCTTCGACCTGGGCGTGACGCACTTCGATCTCGCCAACAACTACGGGCCGCCGCCCGGCGCCGCGGAGACCGCCTTCGGACGGGTCTTCGACCAGGACCTGCGCCCGTACCGCGACGAGATCGTGGTCTCCACCAAGGCCGGTAACCTCATGTGGCCCGGCCCGTACGGCGAATGGGGCTCCCGCAAGAGCATGCTCGCCTCCCTCGACCAGAGCCTCGGCCGCACAGGACTCTCCCACGTCGACATCTTCTACTCCCACCGGCCCGACCCCGGAACACCCCTGGAGGAGACGATGGGGGCGCTGCACTCCGCGGTGCAGCAGGGCAAGGCCCTCTACGCGGGCATCTCCAACTACTCCCCCGAGCAGACGCGCGAGGCCGCGCGCATCCTGCGCGAACTGGGCACGCCGCTGCTCATCCACCAGCCGCGCTACTCGATGCTCGACCGGCGGCCCGAGGAGGAGGGACTGCTGGAGACGCTGAAGGAGACGGGCACCGGGTCCATCGTCTTCTCACCGCTGGCGCAGGGCCTGCTCACCGGCCGCTACCTCGACGGCATCCCGGCCGACTCCCGCGCCGCCGGGGCGAGTCCGTTCCTCAGCACCGACCAGATCACCGAGGAGACCCTCGGCATGCTGCGTGGACTGCACGAACTGGCGCGTGAGCGCGGGCAGTCGCTGGCGCAGCTGGCGCTGGCCTGGGTACTGCGCGGCGGTCGCGTCACCTCGGCGCTGGTCGGTGCGAGCAGCCCCGAGCAGCTGGCCGACAACGTCGCGGCGGCCGAACGGCTCGACTTCGCGGACGACGAACTGAGGCGTATCGACGAGCTGCTGAGCCGGGCACCGGCTCCCGCCTGAGCGTGAGTGCCCCGGGCCTGGCCCGGGCTGCCGCCCTGTGCGGCCCCGGGGCCGGGGCCCGCTGGGTGGCACGGAGCCGGAACGGGCCCGCGCGGCCGGTCAGTTGAAGGTGTCGGGGTCGGGTCCGACCCTCTCGCCCGTCTCCAGGGCGGCGAGGGAGGCCATGTCGTCCTCGTCGAGCGTGAAGCCGAAGACGTCGAAGTTCTCCCGGATGCGGGCGGGTGTCACCGACTTGGGGATGACGACGTTCCCCAGCTGGAGGTGCCAGCGCAGCACCACCTGGGCCGGCGACCTGCCGTGCTTCGCCGCGGCCGCGGTGACGGCCGGATCGTCCAGTACTCCGTTGCCGCGGCCGAGCGGGGACCACGCCTCCGTGGCGATGCCGTGCTCGGCGTCGAAAGCCCGCAACTGCTCCTGCTGCAGCCGCGGGTGGAGCTCGACCTGGTTGACGGCGGGGACGGTTCCGGTCTCGTCGATCAGCCTGCTCAGGTGGGCAGGATGGAAGTTGGAGACGCCGATGGCCTTGGCGCGTCCCTCGGCGTGAACCTTCTCCAGGGCGCGCCACGTCTCGACGTACAGGTCGCGCCGCGGCAGCGGCCAGTGGATGAGGTAGAGGTCGACGTAGTCCATGCCGAGCCTGTCCAGGGAGAGGTCGAAGGCACGCAGCGCCGCGTCGTGGCCCTGGTCCGTGTTCCAGAGCTTGGTGGTCACGAACAGTTCCCCGCGCGGAATGCCGGAGGCGGCGAGTGCGGCTCCGGTGCCGGCTTCGTTGTCGTACAGGGTGGCGGTGTCGAAGCTGCGGTACCCGGCTTCCAGAGCGGTGGTGACCACCTCCCGGGTCTCCTCCTCCGGCACCTTGTAGACGCCGAAGCCCAGTTGCGGCATGCGGATTCCGTTGCTGAGGGTGACAGCGGGGACGTTGCTCACGTGGCGTTCCTCGGGTCGTCGCTGTGGTGGTACGGACGGGACAACTCTAGGGAAGACCTGCTTCCGCTTCCCTTCCCGGCGGCTCGCGTGCGCCGGCAGCCCCGGGGCCGTGCGGGACCACAGCCGTTCTCCCCGCCGCCGAGGACGGAGCGTCCTGGCTGCTGACCAGGGCAGCGTCCTGGCCGTATCGTCGCTGTACCGGACGGGCGGAGGCCGCGGCTGCCTTCGAGGCGGCGGCTCCCGTCCGCCGGCGAGGACGGCCCGGGTCCCGCCCGGACGGGCGGGCGGCCCGGCCGGCGGACGGCCAGCACGCGACGGGGCGGCCCCAGGGCCGCCCGGGAAGGAGGCCCCGGTGGGCGAGTACGAGGAGATCTTCCGTGCGAGCGTGTCGGACCGGGAACGGTTCTGGCTGGAGGCAGCGGGGGCGCTGGAGTGGCACAGGGCGCCGTCGAGGGCGCTGGACGACACCCGTCCGCCCTTCTACCGGTGGTTCCCCGACGGCGAGTTGAACGTCTGCCACAACGCACTGGACCGGCACGCCGACGGGGGGCGGGCGGACCGGACCGCGCTGATCTACGACTCCCCCGTCACCGGCATCGCCGCGACCTGGACCTACGGAGAGCTCCGTGACGAGGTCGCCGTCTTCGCGGGAGCGCTGCGGGAGTTGGGCGTGGGGAAGGGCGACCGGGTGGTGATCTACATGCCGATGGTGCCCGAGGCTCTGATCGCGATGCTCGCCTGCGCGCGACTGGGCGCGGTGCACTCCGTGGTCTTCGGCGGCTTCGCCGCGAAGGAGCTCGCCGTCCGGATCGACGACGCCTCGCCCGCCGTGGTGGTCTCCGCCTCCTGCGGGATCGAGGGTTCGCGCGTCATCGAGTACAAGCCGCTGCTGGACAAGGCGATCGAGCTGGCCTCGCACAAGCCCGCGCACCGGGTGATCCTGCAACGTCCGCAGGCCGAGGCCGAGTTGGGAGAGGGAGACGTGGACTGGGCGCAGGCGTGCGCCGCGGCCCCGCCCGCCGAACCGGTCCCGGTCCGCTCGACCGATCCGCTCTACATCCTCTACACCTCCGGGACGACCGGTAAGCCGAAGGGCGTCGTGCGTGACTGCGGCGGTTACGCGACGGCCCTGACCTGGAGCATGACGCACGTCTACGACGTCGGCCCGGGCCAGACCCTCTTCACCGCCTCCGACGTCGGATGGGTCGTCGGGCACTCCTACATCGTCTACGCGCCGCTGCTGGCCGGCGCGACGACGGTGCTCTACGAGGGCAAGCCCGTCGGCACCCCGGACGCGGGCCAGTTCTGGCGCGTCGCCTCCGAGTACGGCGTGCGCGCGATGTTCACCGCGCCCACGGCGTTCCGGGCGCTGAAGAAGGAGGACCCGGAGGGCGAACACGCCCGCCGGTGGGACCTGTCGTCGCTGAAGTACCTCTTCCTCGCCGGTGAACGTCTCGACCCGGGGACCTACCGCTGGGCCTCCGAACTGCTCGGCATCCCCGTGATCGACCACTGGTGGCAGACCGAGACGGGGTGGCCGATCGTCGCAAACCCGGCGGGCATCGAACTGCTCCCGGTCAAGCCCGGTTCGCCGACCAGGCCGCTGCCCGGCTGGGACATCCAGGTCCTCGACGGCGACGGAAAGCCGGTGCCGCCCGGCACCAGCGGCGCGATCGTGGCGAAACTGCCGATGCCTCCGGGCGCGCTGCCGACGCTGTGGAGGGACGACGAGCGGTTCGTGGCGTCCTACATGTCGGCGTTCGAGGGCTTCTACCTCACCGGCGACGGCGGCTATCTCGACGACGAGGGCTACCTGTTCGTCATGGGACGCACCGACGACGTCATCAACGTCGCGGGGCACAGGCTCTCGACGGGCGGCATGGAGGAGGTCCTGGCCGGCCACCCGGACGTGGCCGAGTGCGCCGTCATCGGTGTCGCCGACCAGCTGAAGGGCCAGGTCCCGCGCGGCTTCGTGGTCCTCAAGTCCGGTGTCGACGCTGCCGCCGAGGGCTACACGGCAAAGCTGCAGGCGGAGTTGGTCCGGATGGTGCGCGACCAGGTCGGTGCTGTCGCCTCGCTCAAGGATGTCGCCGTGGTGCCGGCGCTGCCCAAGACACGGTCGGGGAAGATCCTGCGCAAGTCCATGCGGGGCATCGCCGAGGGGCGGGACGAGCCCGTCCCCGGCACGATCGACGACGCGAGCGTGCTCGACGCGCTACGGCCCGCGCTGCGCAAGGAGTGAGGAGTGCCGGCGGTGCGGCGCCGGACCCGGCCCGTCTGGCTGCGCCACCGCGTACGCGGATGACCAACGCCGCCGCAACGGCCCCGGCTCCGCTGCCCTTTGCTCCCACACCGGTGGGTGGGGCCGTCAGGGCCGCCGGTGAGCCGGAAACCGCCTTCCGCGACTCCAATCGGCTCCGAGCTGGAATGATTATCACTTTCATCTTATGCTTCGACGGCACCGCACCCGCGCACCGAGGAGGCGAAGAGATGAAGCTGTCCCGGACAGTGGTTCCGCGGCAGGGCCCGACAGGTGTCGGTACCGCCTTCGGGACCTTCGGCGAACTGCTCCAGGGCGAACTCCCGGAGAGGGACGGGGACTTCCTGGTGACACTGCCCGTCGCCCGGTGGACCATGGCCACCTTCCGGCAGGACCCCGGGCGCGACGGGATCGTCGTACGTCCCGCGCACAAGAAGAAGGCGCTGCGGCTGGCGCGCATGATCACCGAGGAGACCCGCAGCGCGGCCGGGGGCGTGCTGAACGTCAACAGCGTGATTCCCGAGGGAAAGGGACTGGCCAGTTCCTCGGCGGACCTGGTCGCCACCGCGCGGGCCGTGGCGAACGCGCTGGAGACCCCCATGCCGCCCGCCAGGATCGAGAGGCTGCTGGCCCGCATCGAGCCGACCGACGGAGTCCTCTATCCGGCGATCGTCGCCTTCCACCACCGCAGCGTCCGCCTGCGGGCCGTCCTCGGGTCGCTCCCGCCGATGACCGTGGTGGGGCTGGACGAGGGGGGCGCCGTCGACACCATTGGCTTCAACCGCATCCCCAAGCCGTACACCACGGCGGACGGTTACGAGTACGCACGTCTGCTGGAGCGGCTCGCGCACGCCGTGCCCAGGCACGATCTGGAGGAGGTGGGCAGGGTCGCGACGCGCAGTGCGCTGATGAACCAGTCGGTCCGGCACAAGCGCTCGCTGGAACCGATGCGGGAGATCTGCCGGGAGGTGGGCGGTCTCGGCGTGGCCGTCGGGCACAGCGGAACGACGCTCGGCATCCTCCTGGACACCCGGGACCGGTCCTGCACGCACCGGGCCACCGCGGCGGCCCGGGCGTGCGCCGAACTCGCCGGCAGCGTGGCCGTCTACCGGACGCTGACCTTCCCCGGCGCCCCCGTCCCGGCCCCGGGCGGTCTCCTTCCCGCGTGAAGCAGACGGGGCGAGGACAGCCGGCCCGGCTCCCTGTCGACCTCACGCAGCCAGGGACAACTCCCGCCCCGTGGCGAGGAGTCGGCCTCAGCCCTCGGGCGGACTGGTCCAGTCGGCCGGTACGTGGGCGAGCCGGACGCGCTGCGGATGGTCCCCCACGGGTACCGAGGCCGTCTTCTTCCCGGTGGCGAAGTCGATGGCGGTGACCCGGTCGCTTCCGCTCTCCGAGACGACGCAGGACCTGCCGTCGCCGCTGACGGTCGCCCAGTAGGGCTTGGAGACCTCGACCAGCGGGCCCTCCTCCAGGGTGGCGCGGTCGACCACGGTGGCGTAGTCGTCCATGGTCCCCGCCACGCAGAGTTTGTCGCCCTGCGGACTCATCGACATGCCGTGGTGGCGCGAGTCGTTGACCCAGGTGGTGCGGTCCTCGTCGGTTTCGGGGTTCTTGGGGAGCGTCTTGGCGCGGGTGATCTTGTCGTCCGCGACGTCGTACTCGAGGAAGCCGTTGAAGAAGGAGACCTGGAAGTAGAGCTTGGACTCGTCCGGGGTGAAGGCGACCGGGCGGACGGCGTCGGAGAGGTCCTCGCGGCCGAACGCGTCGAGCCTGTCGCGCATGTCGATGACCTTGACCTCCTCGAAGGTGTCGGCGTCGACGACGGTGATCTTGCGGTCGCCCTTCGTCCAGTCCATCGCGGGGTCGTCCAGCGACGTCTGGACGTCGCCGATGGACATGTTCCAGATGTGCTTCCCACCGTCGGTGAAGACGTTCTCGTGGGGTTTGTCGCCCGTCTTGAAGGAGCCGGCCTCCTCCCCCGTCTCGATGTCGAGGACGTGGACGGTGTTGGAGGTGGACGCGGAGACCGCGACGCGCTCGCCGTCCGGTGAGACGGCCATGTGGTCGGAGCGGAAACCGGAGACGGGGAAGCGCCAGTTGATCTCCCCGGTCGCCACGTCGACGGAGACGACGTCGGCGAAGCTGGGACGGGATACGACCATGGCCGAACCGTCGGGGGTGGAGTACATGTCGTCGACGAACTGATCGTGTCCTTCTCCCGGTCCGTTGCGGATGGCCAGGAAGAAGATGAGCTTGACGGGGTTGGTGTAGATCTCCTTCAGCCGCTCCTCCTTGTCGGGGATCACATTGATGCGCCCCAGCTTCTCGAAGCCGCCCTTGGACTCGATCACGTCGGCGGTGCCGTCCCAGTTGTTGCCGACGAACATCACCTCCCGAAGGTCAGCGGCGTCACGGGCGGCGGATTCGTTCGCGGCGGCCGACGCGCCGGTGGTGGTCGCGGCGGCCACGAGCGCCGTGGCGATCGCGAGCGTCAGCCGCCGCCTACGGCGCCGCGCGGGTGGGCCGCCCCGGAGCGTGAGGGCTCCGGTCGCGGCCGGCTCGTTCCTGTTCCTGGATACGGGCATGGCTCTCCTTCGCGTAGCGGCTCCGCGTCCGCCGGGCGGCGAGCGGACGGACCTGAGGCGAGCGTGGGCATGCCATGCCCTCCATGGGGCGCGGCGGCGCTCTCCGGGCAGTCGTGCTGCTGGTGAGGCGCCCTCGCCGGGGCAATGTGAAAACGCCTCACTTCACACTTGGCTACTTGAAAGTAACGACGGGCCCGCGGTTCTTCAACCCCCCGTAAGGGAGAAGATGGCCGGGACACGAGCGAGGGGTGAGGTGTGACGGAGCGGCTCAGGCGGTCGACCGGCCGCTACGCGGGCAAGGCCGCCACGGAGCGGCACGCCGAACGGCGCCGGAGGTTCCTCGACGCGGCACTGGAGCTCTTCGGAGGCGGGCCGGGCTACCGCGCGACGACCGTCGCCGCGCTCTGCGAGGCGGCCGGGCTCTCGACCCGGCAGTTCTACGAGGAGTTCCGCACCCTCGAAGACGTGCTCGCCGCCCTGCACCTGGAAGCCAACGACTGGGCCGAGAGCGCCGTCGTCGAGGCACTCGCCCGGACCGGCGGGCTGCCTTTCGCCGAACGCTACGGCCGCGTCTTCCGCGCGTACGCGGCCAGCCTCGCCGAGGACCCGCGCCGCATACGGATCAGCTTCACCGAGATCGTCGGTGTCAGCCCCCGTCTGGATGAACAACGGCTGACCCGCCGCGCACGGTGGATCGACCTGATCCGCAACGAGGCGGCAGCGGCTGTCGGCAGGGGTGAGGCGGCCGACCGTGACCACCGCCTCGCCGCCGCCGCCTTCATCGGCAGTGTGAACGGCCTCCTGCACGACTGGGCAGCGGGCTGGGTGGACGCCACGCTCGACGAGGTCGTGGACGAACTCGTGCGCCTGCTGCTGGCGTTGCTGCGTCCTGCGGCAGGTGACCCGGCCCCCCGGAGCCCGTGACGCCTCCGCACAGCCGCACCACAGGCTGCTCGTCGAGCCGCACGTGACTCGCTCACCACACGAACGGCCGAATCCGGGGTGCCCGAAGCTCGCAAGCCGGCCAGGACGGATGCGGAGCGACGGCCCTGGCCGCCCGTGATCCGCAGCGCCCGCAGATGCCCGGTCATACCGCCGGCCGTGCCGCCGGCCGGCGAATCCGCACTGCCGGGAGCGGTGGTGGGGCGTCCGCACCGAACGCCCGCGGGAGGCGGTTCTCGCGGTGCGGGGCCCCGTGCGTTCACCCAGAATGCAATGAGAACGAACAGAACCCCGGGCGCAACGGCCTGGGACAAGCACGCCCGACGTCAGAAGACGGTGGAGAGGTCGTGACGTTCATGCTCATACCGGCGCCCGAAGTCCCGAGCGCGCACCACCCGGCCCCGTGCACCTTCTGCACCCGGCCGCACGACGACAGCACTCCCCGGGAGACCGGCCCTGCGGTGGCACTCCCCCCGCGCCGTCCCGCTGGAGACCCTTCCGCCCTCCCCGACCGACCGCCGCAAGCCGGCGTCGGGGCCTGAGACTTGAGCGCACGCCCGCCCGGCTTCGGGTTCCCTCCCCGGCGTCGCTCCGGGACGTCCTCGCGACGGGCGTGAGCGCGGCCCGCGAACGCGGCGGTCCATACAGCGCCACCACGGACTCGCGCACCACGCAGTTCACGAACTTCTCCCAGATCTCTTCCTCATCGCAACTCCCGTCCGGCCAGGCGGACATGTGGGCCGCGCCGACGGGGTTCGCCGAGTCCGGTCCGCCGGGGCGCAACGGCCCCGGCGAAGACCGTCCGTACACACCGATTCACCGCTTGTCCCTGGAGGTCCGGGCGTGTTCAGGACAACCGCGCATGATCCATGGTCCGTCGAGGCCCCTCGCCGCCGTTTCGCCGTGGCCACTCGACGCTCCGCTCTCCGCTCGATCGCCGGCAGCCACGTACGGCCGCTGCCCGCGGGCACCGGGAAGCCCCTGACACCGCATCCGGCGGCGGAGCCCCGGGATGCCCAACCGCCGGCCGCGGGCGGCATCACCCGCGCGAAGCAGTGGCTGCACAGAGCCGCGGCGGCCAACAGCCACGAACGCGACACGGTCACCCTGATAGGCAAGAGCACTCTCGTCGCGACCATCTCCTGGTTCTTCGCGCACGACGTGATGCAGGCGCAGAATCCCGCCTTCGCCCCGTTCTCGGCGGTACTGATCATGCAGATCACCGCCTATCAGACGCTGCTGCAGTCTCTGCGCTACGTGGGCGCCGTGGTGGTGGGGGTCCTGCTCCAGGGCGCCCTCGGGCTCATGGCCGATCCGGGACTGGTGACCTTCGCAGTCATGGCGCTCGCCGCGCTGGTCATAGGCCGGTGGCGGCCCCTCGGCACCCACGGCCCACAGGTGACCACGGCCGCCTTCTTCGCCTTCTCCGCCTACGCCTCCGCGACGAGTGTCAGCCACGGCCTGACGCAGCTCGGGCAGATCATCCTTCTCGTCCTCCTCGGGTGCACGACGGGTGTGCTGGTGAATGTGCTCGTCTTCCCCCCGGTGCGCTACCACAGCGCCGAGTACGGCATCCATACGCTCGGGAACACCCTGGGCGACCTGGTCGGCGACATGTATCCCGTCCTGTGGGAGGGGAAACCGGGAGAGGAGTTGACGGAGCACTGGCAGCGCCGTGCCGCGAACCTGCGGTCCATCGTCGACCAGGCGCAGGTCGCGGCGCAGACCGCCCGCGAGAGCACCTACTACAACCCGCGCTGTCTGCTGCGTCCCGGCCACTCCTACCTGCTGGGATGCCAGACGGTCATCGAGGCGCTGGAGCGGGTCACCTACCAGGTCGTCTCGATGACCAGGAGCTTCGCCCAGTGGCAGCACACCGAGGAGGACGGGGAGCCGCAGTTCGGTGACTTCCTGCTGCGCTACGGGGACTTCCTTGCCTGCTTCGCGGAGGTCGCCGGCCTTCTGGGCCGCATCGACGAGCACAACATGCGTGAGGAGACGCGGGAGTTGTGTCTGTGCACCGACAGAGCGCGGGAGTGCCACATCCGGCTCGTGCAGAGCGTGCGGGAGAACACCCTGTCACTGGGTGACCCCTCCCAGCCGTACGGCATCCTGATGGCGGAGGCGACCCGGCTCATGGAGGAGGTCCAGCACACCTGTGACGTCTTCCGCAAGGCGGTGGCGGAAGCGTAGGACGGCGCGCGGGCCGCTGCATCGTCGGGGCGGGGCTCACCGTGGTCCGTCATGCATGGATTCGGCGGTGGACCCGGGAGCCGGACTTGGCGGCGCTGCCGGGTCGGCGGAACCGTGATCACTCTCGCTGCCGGACCGCAGCCGGCAGTGGGCGTGGCGCTCTACGAGGTGTCCGCATGCCGTGTTGGACTGGGCAGGGTGCGCGCGGCGGGTGCCGCTCGGCGTCACCGTAGGGCATTGCGCATACCGGGTCGGTCCACGGCGTGACATCGAGGATACGGAGGCAGCCCGTGGCGGACTCGCGGGACGACGAACAGCTCGCCGGGCGCCTGGTGGCCGTGGCGGGACTGGGGCTGGTGCTGATCGTTCCGCCGCTGCTCGTGCAGTTCGACCGCACGGACCGGGTCTTCGGAGTCCCGGTTCTGTGGGCCTACCTGTACATCGTCTGGGCGTCCGTGATCGTCCTGGTCGCCGTCATCGGCGGCAGATCGAGGTAGCGCCGTGCTCCAGACCTGGGTCATCGTCGCGGTTTCGGTGGGGTACCTCGGACTGCTCTTCGCTGTGGCCTCATACGCCGACCGGCGCGCGGACACCGGCAGGAGCCTGATCAACAACGCCACCGTCTACGCGCTGTCCCTGGCCGTGTACGAGACCGCGTGGGGCTTCTACGGCAACGTGGGCACGGCCGCCACGGCCGGAGTCGGCTTCCTGTCGGTCTACCTGGGCCCGATGCTCATGTTCGCGCTGGGCTGGCTGGTGCTGCGCAGAATCATCCGGATCAGCCGGCGGCTGCGGATCACCTCGCTGGCCGACTTCGTCTCCGCCCGCTACGGCAAGAGCGCCGCACTGGGCGGCCTCGTGACGGTCATCGCCGTGGTGGGGATCGTTCCCTACATCTCGCTGCAGCTCAAGGCGATCTCCAACACCTTCGAGATCCTTCGCCGGCACCCCGAGATCACCTCCACCTCGGAGCTGGGCCACATCCCGCTGTTCCAGGACACCGGGTTCTACGTGGCGCTGCTGCTCGCCGCGTTCACCATCCTCTTCGGCACCCGTCACCTGGACACCACCGAACGCCACGAAGGCGTCGTCGCCGCCATCGCGTTCGAGTCCGTGGTCAAGCTCGTGATGTTCCTCTCGGCCGGGATCTTCGTGACCTTCTGGGCGTTCGGAGGGCTCGGTGACCTGTTCTCCCAGGCAGCGGACGCCGGTCTCACCCGGCTGTTCACGGTGCGGGAGGAGACCGGCTACGGCGAATGGGTCTGGCTCAACGTGCTCTCCATGCTGGCGATCGTGCTGCTGCCCCGGCAGTGGCAGATGATCGTCGTGGAGAACGTGGACGAGGGCCACCTCAAGAGGGCGATGTGGCTCTTCCCCCTGTACCTGCTCGCGATCACCTTCTTCGTGCTTCCGATCGCGGCCGGCGGGCTGCTGAGATTCGGGGAGTCCGTCGACGCCGACACCTACGTGCTGGCCCTGCCGATGGCCGAAGGCCCGCAGGCACTCGCGCTGTTCGTCTTCATCGGCGGCCTCAGCGCGGGCACCAGCATGATCATCGTCGAGACCATCGCGCTCAGCACCATGGTGTCGAACTCACTGGTGATGCCGCTTCTGCTGCGCGGCAGGTCCCGGCTGGCGCACCGCGCCGACGTCGCCGGGCTGGTGCTCGGCATCCGCCGGGCGACCATCGTGCTGATCCTGCTGCTCGGCTACTCCTACTTCCGGCTCGCCGGCGAGGGGCCGGCGCTGGGATCGATCGGAACGGTGTCGTTCGCGGCGGTGGCACAGTTCGCGCCCGCGATCCTGGGCGGCCTGTTCTGGAAGGGCGGTACCCGCCGGGGCGTGCTGGTCGGCCTGATGGCGGGGTTCGCGGTGTGGGCGTACACCCTGCTGCTGCCGAGCTTCGCCGACGCCGGGCTGCTTCCCACCTCGTTCCTGCGCCAGGGCCCGCTCGGCATCGAGCTGCTGCGGCCGCAGCACCTGTTCGGCCTGACGGGGATGGACCCGGTCAGCCATGCGATGTTCTGGAGTGCGCTGCTGAACATCGGTGGGTACGTCGCGGTCTCTCTCGCCGGGCGGCCGGACGCCGCCGAGCAGGCACAGGCCATGCAGTTCGTCGAAGTCCTCGCGGAGCCCGTCAGGGAGCGGAGGCGCTGGCCGGTCCGTGCCACCGCCGGCGAACTGCAGGCTCTGCTGGAGCGTTTCCTCGGGCGGGACGGCGCCCGGAGGGCGATGCGCTCCTACACCGGAAGGGAACCCGACTCACCCACAGCCGAAGCGGCCCCGGAGCTGGTCCACCACGCGGAGGCCCAGCTCGCCGGCTCGGTGGGCGCGGCGTCCGCGCGGCTTGCGGTCGACGCGGTGGCCGGAGAGGAGCACGTCGGGCCCGATGACGTGATGGAGATGATCGGCGAGGCGTCGCAGCGGGTCGAGCTGGTCCGGCGACGGCTGGAGCTGCTCTACGACGCGACCGGCGGGATCGGCACGACCCTCGATGTGACCCATACGGCCGAGGAGCTGGCGCAGGTGGCGGTCCCGCGTTTCGCCGACTTCGTCACCGTCGACCTCGCCGATCCCGTGCTGCGCGGTGACGAACCGGGGGTGAACGGCACCAGCATCAGCACCGACGACGGCGGTACGCGGATGCGGCGCCTGGCCTACAGCGGCATCCGCGACGACGCTCCCCTCTTCGCAACGGGCGAATTGATCACCTTCGGCCGGTCATCGCCCCCGGCCCGCAGCATCGAGAGCGGACAGGCTGTACTGGTGCCTCGTCTGGGGGATTCCCCGGGGTGGCAGGCGGTGGACCGCACCCGTGCGTCCCACATCCTCGACTACGGGATCCACTCGCTCATCACGGCGCCGCTGCCCGCCCGCGGCATGCTGCTGGGCGTCGTCAACTTCTGGCGTTCCGAGAAGCCCGAGCCCTTCGAACAGGACGATCTCTTTCTCGCGGCCGAACTGGCCGCCCGTGCCGCCGTCTCGCTCGACAACGCCCGCCGCTACACCCGCGAGCACGGCATGGCCGTGGCCCTGCAGCGGAGCCTGCTCCCCCGCGCACTGCCCGAACAGAACGCCGTCGAAGTCGCCTCCCGGTACCTTCCCGCCCAGGAGGGAGTCGGCGGTGACTGGTTCGACGTCATCCCTCTGCCGGGCGCCAGGGTGGCACTGGTCATGGGCGACGTCGTCGGACACGGGCTGCATGCCGCCGCCACCATGGGGCGGCTGCGCACCGCCGTGCGCAACTTCTCCTCCCTCGATCTCCCGCCTGACGAACTCCTGGGCCACCTCGATGAGTTGGTCAACCTCACCGACCAGGACGCGGTCGCGGCGGGCGACGAGACCGCCATCACCGGGGCCACCTGCCTGTACGCCGTCTACGACTCCGTCTCCAGCACGTGCGCCGTCGCCAGGGCGGGCCACCCGATGCCCGCGGTCACACATCCCGACGGCACGGTGGAGTTCCTGGACGTACCCCCGGGACTTCCTCTCGGCATCGGCGGACGGCCCTTCGAAACCGTCGAGTTGCAACTGCCCGAGGGCAGCAGACTCGTCTTCTACACCGACGGCCTCGTCGAACGCCGCGAGCAGGACATCGACGCCGGGCTGCGGCTGCTCGGCGAGACGCTGGCGTACGCGGACCGGTCGCCGGAGGAGACCTGCGACGCCGTGCTCGAATCCCTGCTTCCGGACGTCCAGAGAGACGACATCGCGCTGCTCGTCGCCCGTACGCACGTGCTCGGTGCCGGGCAAGTCGCCGAGTGGGACGTGGAGTCGGACCCCGCCGCTGTCCGCCGCGTACGCGCCGCCGTCACCGAGCACCTCACGCAGTGGGGTCTGGAGGACCTCGTGGACACCACGGAACTGATCCTCAGCGAACTGATCACCAACGCCGTGCGCCACGGTGCGGGACCGATCAACGTGCGGCTTGTCCGCGACCGCACGCTCTTCTGCGAGGTCTTCGACCACAGCAGCACCTCGCCCCATCTGCGCTACGCGGCCACCATGGACGAGGGCGGACGGGGGCTCTTCCTCGTGGCCCAGCTGGCCGAGCGCTGGGGCACGCGCTACACGCAGGACGGCAAGGTCATCTGGGCCGAACAGACGGCGCCGGGAACGCCCGGCAGCTGACCGGCGTTGACCGGCCTTGACCGGCGGCGGACGACGCTCCGCGCGCAAGCCGGCGTGGAGCGCCGGCCGGTGCCGGAGTCGGGCCCACCGCTCGGCGAGCCCGGCGGCCGGGCCCGATCACGGGGATGACTGTCACACCGGTTACGCAGTAGCGTCCGGCCATGCACGCCATTCCGTCCCCCAACATCTGGAACGACCCCGACGTCTACGAGCTGGAGAACCTGGCGGTGGACCCCGACGGCGCCCTGGAGGACGCCATGCGCTCGGTCATGGACTGGGCCGGTCTGGATGTCCTGGACATCGGTTGCGGCACGGGCTTCCACCTGCCCGTGTTCGCCGAATCGGCACGGTCGGTGACCGGCGTCGAGCCGCATCCGCCGCTCGTCGAGCGCGCGAGGACCCGCGTGCTGGACCTGCCCCACGTTCAGGTGACGGAGGCCGGCGCCCAGGAACTCCCCCTCGCCGACAGTTCGGTGGACGTCCATCACTCCCGGTGGGCCTACTTCTTCGGGCCCGGCTGCGAACCGGGCCTCGCCGAGCTTGAGCGCGTGATGCGGCCGGGAGGCGTGTCCTTCGTCATCGACCACGACACCGTCAGGTCTCCGTTCGGCCGGCTCTTCCGCAGTGCGTGGGCGACCTCGGAGCCCGGGGCAGTCGAACGCTTCTGGACCGAGCGGGGCTGGTCGAGGAGCCACGTGGCGTTCCGGTGGGCGTTCCCCGACCGCGCCACGGTGGAGGAAGTGGTCAAGCTGGAGTTCGGGCCGCAGGCGGCCGAAGAGGTTCTGGCGTCCTGGACCGGGCTGGAGCTGGAGGACTCCGTCGAGCTGTGGTGGCGCCGCTACTGACGCCTCATCCGTCCAGCTCATTGCTGAGGATCCGCTCGGCGATGCCGTTTCGCAGGGCCCGCGCGGGCGAGCTGGCCGGCTTGCGTCCTGCCTGGTCCCGGAAGCAGGCCAGGAACTCCTCCGCGAGGCCGGCACGGGGCAGACGCGCCAGCACGGCGTCCTTGAAATCCGCCGGGAAGTCGTCCATGTACCGGCCGGAGATGTCCATGCTGGTGGAGCGCTCCAGCAGGAATCCCTCCGGATGCACGTCGACGTCCACGACGTCCCACATGTGGCTCAGAACGATGTCGACGAGGCGGGTACGCCTCTCCTCGTCCCAGCCCGCTCCGGTCGCGAAGACGTAGGCCACGTGCCCGCTCGCGTCGTCGAAGCCGACGGCGTGACTGTCGAACTCGGGCACCAGCCCGATGTCGTGGAGCAGCGAGCCGACGTACAGCAACTCGGAGTCGTAGGCCACTCCTTCGCGGGACCCGTAAGCCGCAGCCCACACGTACGAACGGAGGCAGTGGTTCAGGAGGGCGGCCGAACAGTACTTCTCGGCGATCATGCGGGCACCCGCGCACGCCGGTGTCCCGGGAGATGCGGGAAGTTCGGGACCCATGCTCACGGAAGCCTTCCCTCGTGTTGGCCAAAAGCGACCCGCTCCGCCCCAGGGCAGGCGGCCGGAAGCGCTGCGGACGTTACACCACCGGCAGCAGGCCGGGACTGCGCCGGACATCAGGGCATCTCCTGACACAACAATGCGGGAACGGCTGCCTAGAGTCGTTCTCCGGCAGTCCTGGAACCGTGGTGCCAGGTCTCTGCGCCCGGGACCCCGAGTACGGAGGAGCGCAGCATGGCTCGTACCGCAGCCGTCGGCCTGCCCAGATCTGCCCGACTGTTGCACAGCTGTGCGATGGAGTGGGCGTACGCGGGCCGGACTGCCGACGACTTCCTCGGCGAGGGCATATCGGTGCCCGACGGGCTCGTGGAGGAAGTGCGCGAGCACGTCACCCCGCCGGACCGCGGTGCGGGCGCTCGGACGGTACGCGGGCTGCTGACACCGTTCTTCCCGGTCGGGCCGACGCCGGCACGGTGGGGGGAGGCGCAGTCCGTCGAGACCCGCGGGCTGGACATCGCCATCGCGGTGATCGCCCAGTCTCTCGGCAGGCCCTTCGGCTGGGCGGGCCAGCAGGACGGCCGCCTGGTACACGACATCGTCCCCACCCAGGGGTACGAGACCATGCAGGTGGGGGCGAGCAGCCAGGCCCCCCTCGAGTGGCACACCGAGGACGCCTTCCACCCCGAGCGGGCCCACATCATCGTCCTGACGTGCATGCGCAACCCGGATCGCATCGGCAGCCGCGTCGCCTCCATCCGTGACGTCGACCTCACCGACGCGGAACTGGACCTGCTCCGCCGCACCGACACGCAGATCCTGCCCGACGACTCCTACGCCGCCGCACGACAGCCGGAAGAGCACGAGCCAGCAGGCGCCGACGCCGGGCCCGGGGTCGCGACAGTGTGGGACGCCGACGACGGACCGTGCCTGCGGTTCGACCCCGCCTATACGCGGTTCCTCATCGAGGACCCGAAGTTCCGGTCGGCCTACGACAACCTCATGACCGGCCTCGAACGTGCCAGCACGACCGTGGACATCGGCCCCGGTGACATGCTGCTGATCGACAACGATCTCGTCGTGCACGGCAGGGAGGCCTTCAAGCCTCGGTACGACGGTACGGACCGGTGGCTCAAACGAATCCTCCTGCACCTCGACCGGCCACGTCCCGCGGGCACCGTCCCGGAACGCCGGTACGACCAGCCGATCCTGGCGGGAGGGGCACATCGAGTTGGGAAGCGCTGAAGTGGACGGAGCGACCTCCAAGCCGGGCGGACTGACCCCGGAACGGCAGCGGCTGCTGGACAAGCTGCTCGCCGAGGACAACATCGACCGGGGTGACATCCGAATCCCGCGCCGCGTGGGCGACCGCACGCGAGCACCCCTGTCCTTCGGACAGGAGCGCCTCCTCACCGTCGAGCAGAGCCTCTCGGGTTCGGCGATGTACGTGGGGACGGGCGCGCTGCGCCTGCGGGGCGAGGTCGATGTCGGGCTCCTCCGCCGCAGCTTCGGGGTTCTCCTGGAACGGCACGAGAGCCTGCGCACGGGGATCGTCGACCCGTACCTGAGCGGCGAAGCGGTCCAGCGCGTCCACTCGTCCGAGGAGGTGTCCTTCGAACTGCCGGTACGGGACGTCGAACGCGGTTCCCTGCAGCAGGCGGTCGCGGAAGCCGCCGCACAGCCCTTCGACATCAGCCGCCCGCCGCTGCTGCGCCCACTGCTGCTGCGTGTGACCGACGCGCCGTCCCCCGAGTGGGTTCTGGTTCTCTCAATGCACCACATCGCCGTCGACGCCTGGTCCGTCGGGGTGCTGGTGCAGGAGTTCGGCGAGATATACCGCGCTCTCGCCGACGATCGTCCACCGTCGCTGCCCGAGCTGGAGATCAGTTACGGAGACTTCGCCGCGTGGCAGCGTGACCAGCTCGCGCAGGGAGAGCTGGAGGACCAGCTGGCGCGCTGGCGGGAACGCCTCGACGGAGTCCCGATGGTGGACCTGCCGACCGACCGGCCGCGCCCCGCGCAGCGGACCTACGCCGGGGACGCCGTCGGGTTGTCGCTCTCCCCCGGTGTGGTGTCGGCCCTGCGGACGCTCACCGACTCCTCCAACGCGACGCTGTTCATGGCGCTCGTCGCCGGGTGGTCCCTCGTTCTCGGCCGGTGGTCCGGGAGCCACGACGTGGTGGTGGGCACACCCGTGGCCGGCCGCAGACGGTCCGAACTGGAGGACATCGTCGGCTTCTTCGTGAACACCTTGCCCCTGCGCGTGCCCGTGGACCCGGACGAGCGCTTCCGTTCCGTGGTCCGGCGGACGCAGGACGTCTGCCTCGACGCCTACGCGCACCAGGACGTGCCCTTCGAGCGGATCGTGGGCGAACTGCCGCTGCAGCGCGACGTGTCGGGTCAGACCACCTTGGCGAGACACTGGCTGGCACTGCACAACAACCCGCCCCTGAAGACGTCCTGGCCCGGCCTCGATGTCGAGGTGCTGCCCGATCTCGTCGGAACGGTGCGCTGCGACCTGTCCGTCCAGCTCACCCCCGCCGAGGACGGCGGCCTCCAGGGCCGGCTGGAGTACTCCACCGAACTCTTCGACGCCGGCACCGCGGCGCGGCTCGCAGGCGCGTTCACGGACCTCCTGACTGCCGCCGCGCATGCCCCCGACTCACCCGTCGCCCTGCTGAATGAGGAGGCCGAACGAGCGGGCCTGGCGGAGCTGCCCGGCGCGGTACCCCCCGCCGGCACCCGACACACCGATGTCGTCCGCTGGTTCGAGTCGCTGGCCGACGAGACCCCGGACGCCGTGGTGGTCGTCGCGGACGCCTCCGGGGAGTCCGCGACCTTCGCCGAACTCGACCGGCGCGCCAACCGGGTTGCCCACCTGCTCCTCTCCAGGGGGGTGGAAGCCGAAGAGCGGATAGGGCTCTTCCTGGACCGCGGCACCGACTTCGCCGCCGCCCTGCTGGGCACGTTCAAGGCGGGAGCCGTGGCCGTGCCGCTGCCGCCCGACCAGCCGGCGCGCCGCCTCGCCAGGCTCGTCGAGATCGGCGACGCCCGTCTGGTGCTGACCGGTCCCGCCGGGGACGCGGCCCCCGGCGGAAGTATCGCGCTGACCCACGAACTGCTCTCGGAGCAGCCCTCCGGCCGTCCCGGTCTTCCGGCGCCGGCACCGGAGCGGGCCGCGTACCTGCTGTTCACCTCCGGCTCGACCGGTCTGCCCAAGGGTGTCCTGGGCACTCACGGCGGGCTGCTCAACCGGCTCGCGGGCATGCAGGAAAGCTACCGGCTCGACGCCGCAGACCGGGTCCTGTACAAGGCGCCCGTCGGATTCGACGTGTCGCTGTGGGAGCTGCTGCTGCCCCTCGTGACGGGCGCCACCGTGGTGGCCGCCCGCCCGGGCGGCCAGCGCGACGTCGACTACCTGCACGAGCTGATCGCCGCCCGGGACGTCACCGTCTGCCACTTCGTCCCCTCGCTGCTGGAGGAGTTCGTCCGCGCCGACGGCCCTGACGCTCCCCGGCTGCGCCTGCTGCTCAGCGGCGGCGAGCGCCTCTCCCGCCGGCTCGCGGAGCGGGTACTCGCCCGCTGGCCGCGGGCGCGGTTCGTCAACCAGTACGGGCCCACCGAGACGGCCATCGACGTGACGGCGGGCGATGTCACCGCGCCGGTACCGGACGTCGTGCCCATCGGGCGGCCTGTCCCCGGCACCGAACTCCTCGTCCTCGACGACAGGCTCCGGCTGCTGCCGGCCGGCGTCCCCGGCGAACTGTACGTCGGGGGCGTGCAGGTCGCCCGCGGCTATGCCGGGGCTCCCGCGGCGACGGCGAGGAGCTTCGTCCCGCACCCCTTCAAACACGGCGAGCGGCTGTACGCGACCGGCGACCGCGTCCGCTGGCTGCCGGACGGCTCGCTGGACTTCCTCGGCCGTACCGACGATCAGGTCAAGATCCGCGGCCACAGAGTCGAACTCGGCGAAGTCGCGGCCCTCTTGCGGGACGACCCCGCGGTCACCGACGCCCTCGTCCAGGTCCGCACCACCGGCGCCGGCCACCCGCGGCTGGTGGCACACGTCCTCGCGCCCGGCGCCCCGGACGGCCTGGCACACCGCCTCGTGGAGTTCCTCGCCGACCGCCTGCCGTCGGCGGCCGTGCCCCGTCACCTGACAGTGCTCGCCGAATGGCCGGTCAACGCGAACGGCAAGATCGACACCGCTGCGCTGCCCGAACCCGCCGACGAGCCCGGAGGCGGACTCGCGGACGAGCCGCCCCGCGGCGACGTCGAGAAGCAGCTCGCCGAGATCTGGGCCGAGTTGCTGGACACCGAGCGGGTCGGTCGCGGCGCGTCGTTCGCGGCACTGGGCGGTCACTCGCTGGTCGCGCTCCGCGCCATCGCCCGGATCCGGTCCACGTTCGGCGTCCGGATCATGATCGGTGAGTTCTTCAACGCCACCGACCTCGCGAGCCTCGCCTCACTCATCGGCGAGCGGATGAACGAGACCGCGACGGAAACGGACGATCACGCACCGATCCCGAGGATCGACCGAGGCAATGCCTGAGGAGCCCTGCGAGAGAGTCGAGCCGACGCGCGGGGTGTCCGTCACCCGACAAGTGGAAGGGCGCTCATGGACACGACGGTGAACGTCGAGATCCACACCGGCTGGGAAGGGCGGTCCCTTCCCGGACTGGTCCTCTCAGGGAGTGCCGGCGCGGACCTGGCACGCTGGATCAGCGACCACACGGACGAGGTCGACCGGCTGGCCCGTACGGCGGGAGCCGTACTGCTGCGCGGTTTCCGCGTCGTCGACCACACCGACTTCCACGCGGTGATGCGGGCGCTGTCGCCGCAGATCCTCGACTACGGGGAACGCTCCTCACCGCGGAGCCTGGTGTCGGAGGGTGTCTACACCTCGACCGAGTACCCAGCGCAGGAGCGCATCCTCCCGCACAACGAGCAGTCCTACACCGACGACTGGCCGACGCGGATCGTCTTCTTCTGCGAGCATCCGCCCGCCCGTGACGGACGGACTCCGCTCGTCGACTCACGCCGGGTGCTCGGGAGGCTCCGTCCCGAGACCGTCGACCGCTTCCGCCGCACCGGCGTGCGCTACGCACGCAACTACCTGCCGGGGATCAGCCTGCCGTGGCAGGAGGCGTTCCAGACCGACAGCCGCTCCGAGGTGGACGCATACTGCCGACGCGCCGGCATCACCGCCGAGTGGGTCTCCGACGACCAGCTGCGCACCACCCAGGTACGCCCTGCCGTCCGCGCCCATCCCGTGAGCGGCGAGGAGACCTGGTTCAACCACGCCCACTTCTTCCACGTCTCCTCCCTGCCCGAGGAGGTCGGCACCGCTCTGCTCGAGGCGCTGGGCGAGGAGGACCTCCCCTACAACACCTACTACGGCGACGGCGCCGCGATCGAAGAGGACGTCCTGGACGAGATCCGCCGCGCGATGGACGCCGAGACCGTGTCGTTCGACTGGCAGCGGGGCGACGTCCTGGTCGTGGACAACATGATCACGGCGCACGCGCGCGAATCCTTCGAGGGTCCGCGCCGCATCCTGACAGCGATGTCCGATCCGATCAGCACCGTGGAGAACGGGCCATGACCACCAATCCCTCCGCCGGGTACACGGGTGCCCGTGCGGTCGCCTCCGACGACGAGCCGTTCCTCCTCACGCTCGAGGCGACCGCGCCCGTCTCGCCGGCCGAGTGGATCGCCGAGCACCACGGGCAGCTGACCGAGGACCTGCTCCGGCACGGTGCGGTGCTGTGCCGCGGATTCGACGTGCCGGACGCCGGCGCGTTCGGCGAAGCGGCTCGCGCCTTCTCGCCGGACCTGCTCGACTACACGGAGCGTGCCGCTCCCCGCACCGAAGTCGCCGACAGGGTGTTCACCTCGACCGAGATGAGCCGCGACCGGCCGATCGACCTCCACCACGAGATGTCCTACGCCCACAACTGGCCCGGCCGTCTCTACTTCTACTGCGACGTCCCGCCCGCCGAGGGCGGTGCGACGCCGGTCGCCAGCGAGCGCCGTGTCTTCCCGCGGATACCCGACGACGTCAAGGAGCGGTTCACCCGCCACGGCGTGCGTTACGTGCGCAACTACGGCCCCGACGTCGATCTCCCGTGGCAGGAGGTCTTCGGTACCACCGACAGGGCGGAGGTCGACGCCTACTGTCACGCCTCCGGAACGGAGGCGGAATGGGGGCGGGGCGACAGCCTGCGCACGATCTCCGTCCGTCAGGCGGTGGCCGCACATCCCCGAACGGGTGAGACGGTGTGGTTCAACCACGCGCACCTGTTCCACACCTCCATCCTGCCTCCCGAGGTGGTCGAGGTCCTGATCGCCGACTACGGCCTCGACGGGCTCCCACGCAACGCCCTCTACGGCGACGGCGAGCCGATCGAGGACGAGGTGATCGCCCTGATCCGCGGACTGTACGAGGAGGCACGCGTGACCTTCGCATGGCAGCGGTCCGACGTCCTGATCGTGGACAACTTCCTGGCCACGCACGGGCGCGACCCTTTCGGGGGAGACCGCCGCGTTCTCGTCGCGATGTCGGATCTCCACGTGGGAACCACGCATCAGTGAAAGCCCACGGCAGAGGAGACATGATGCTGATCAGACACGCGACTCCGGCCGAGATGGAGCATCCTGTCGACTTCACCGTGGACGACCCGGTCGGGTCCGTCGACACCGAGCGCTTCCGGGAGGAGGCTGCGGCAGGCCGTGTCCGGCCCGAGTGGACCTGGTTCGCCGGTGACGGCTCGCGGATCGTCGCACGTGCCCTGTGGTGGGGACGCGCGGACAGCGACCGTCCGCTCGCCCTCGACTGCCTCCATGTGCAGGCCGATGTGCCCGACCGGGCCGCCCTCGCCGCCGAGCTCCTGGCGCGTGGGCACGCCGAGTTCGGCGCGGCGCCCGAGTTCAACCTGATGCTGCCCTCCGGCTGGCGCGACGATCCCGGCGTCGCGGCAGCCGTGGACTGGCGCACCGGCGCGGCGCGGGCGGCGGGACTGACCGACGTCGTCGAACGGCTGCGCTACGAGTGGACGCCCGCCGCCGGGGTGCCCGCTCCGTCACGCCGACTGGCCTTTCGTCCCGCCGGGGACGAGGAGTTCCTCGCGCTGTTCCGGCGGGTCGCCGTCGGCAGCCTCGATGTCGCGACCCTGCGGGAGCTCGCGGCGACGGACGCGGACGGCGTGGCCCGGGGCGATCTCGAGTTCTACCGCTCGTGCCCCGGCGAGCGGTCGTGGTGGCGGCTGGCACAGACGGCGGACGGAGAACCGGTGGGCTTCGCCATTCCGTCGGCCACGCCCTACAACCGCAACGTCGGATATCTCGGCGTCGTGCCCGAACGGCGCGGCCACGGTTACGTCGACGACCTGCTGGGCGAAATCACCCGCGTCCACGCCGCCGGCGGCGCCGACCGCATCACCGCGACCACGGACGTGTCCAACACGCCGATGGCCGCGGCCTTCGACCGCGCCCGCTACCGCGTGACGGAGGTCAGGATGGTCTTCGAGGCCCCGGCAGGCTGAGCCGGGGCGCACCGCGGAAGCTGCCGGCGGAGTGTTGGGTGTGAGCCGTTCCCGTCACGAACCGGACGTTCGGCGCCGCTGCCGTACCGCTTTCGCCAGGGTCTGCCTGTCGAGCTTGCCGGAGGGCGTCAGGGGCAGCGCGGCGAGCGCCTCGAACCGGTGCGGGACCATGTGCTCCGGCAGCAGGCGGCGCGCGGCCTCCCGCAGCACGGGCGCCGTGGGGATGTCGGAGGTGTCCGAGGGGACGAACAGTGCCAGCAGCACCCGCAGGCCGGGTGCCGGACTGTCCGTGAGCACGGCGACCTCGTGGACGCCTTCGTGCTGGCGCAGCACGCTCTCGATCTCTCCGAGTTCGACTCGGAACCCCCGCAGTTTCACCTGCTGATCGCTGCGCCCCATGAATTCCAGTTCGCCGTTCGGGAGCCGGCGCGCGAGGTCGCCCGAGCGGTATCCGACGTCGCCGACGGGGTCCCCGTCCACCGCTCTGAAGCGTTCAGCCGTCAGTTCCGGGCGGTTCAGGTAGCCCCGGGCCACTCCGGCGCCGTGCACCCAGATCTCGCCCGGCTCCCCTTGCGGCACCGGGCGGCCTTCCTGGTCGCGCAGCACGATTCGCAGGTGCGGCAGCTCGCGGCCGATCGGAGACGCGACAGGGCCACGCAGGTCGGACGCCCGCAGTTCCTTGAAGGTGGCGTGGACGGTGATCTCGGTGATCCCGTACAGGTTGACCGCGGCCGGCGGTTCGGCGAAGCGCCCCAGGAAGTCCTCGACGACGTCGGGCTGGATGCTCTCACCCGCGAACAGGACGTAGCGCAGCCCCAGGCCGGGGGCGCCCTCCTCGGCATGCGCGTGGACGAACTGGCTGAACACGGTCGGCACCATGCTGAGCACCGTGACCCGGCTGTCCCTCAGGAGGCCGAGCAGCTCGCGGGGCGAGTGGGCCGCGGCGTCGGGCACCACCACCGCGGCGGCGCCCGTCGACCAGGCCGCCCACAGTTCGAACACGGATACGTCGAAGCCGGCGGAGTGGAACAGCGACCACCGGTCGTCCGCCCCGACGCGCAGCATAGGGATCGCCGCATCTACGAGCGACAGCACATTGCCGTGCGTGACGAGGCACCCCTTCGGCAGCCCCGTGGATCCCGAGGTGTAGATGACGTAGGCGGCGTCCTCGCCTCCGGGACCGTCGTCGGTGCCTGCTCGGCTGCCGGCTGCACGACTCGACAGGCCGACACACGGCAGGTCCCCGGCCACCCCGCCGGGCAGTGCCGCCGGGTCACCCGCGATGAGTCCCACGGACGCGTCCTCGACCATGTGCCGGAGCCGCTCCGCGGGATACTCGGGGTCCAGCGGCACGTAGACCGCGCCCAGCTTCAAGATCGCCAGGATCGCGACCGGGATCCGCACGGTGCGCTCGATCACGAGGCCGACCCTCGTCCCGCGCGTCACGCCCTCCCTCCGCAGCACCACGGCGAGCTCCGCTGCGGCCCTGTCGACCTCGGAGTAGGTGAGGCTCGTGTCACCGTCGACGAGCGCGATCCGTCCGGGCTCCCGGCGGGCGGCCTCGAACAGCAGACCGGGCAGCGAGCGAGCGGCTGTCTCCGCCGTCTGCGTCATGCGCCCTCCTCCCCTCCGAGGAGTTCGGCGAGCTCCTCGTCCGACAGCCCGTCCATGGCGGCGAGCGCACTTTCGACGGCCGGGTCCACGGGCCGTGCGGCCGCGTCGCGCACGACGGCGGCCAGCTTCTCGATCGTCGTCCCGGCCGTCAGCACCGCATCGACGTCCACCCGCACCCCGAACGCCGCCTCGATGCGCGTGATGATGCGCGCGGCCTGGAGGGAGTGCCCGCCCAGCTCGAAGAAGTCGGCGTTCACCGAGACTTCGGGCAGGCCGAGCACGTGGCACCAGATGGCGGCGAGCTTCGCCTCGCTCTCGTCGCGAGGGCCGACGAAGGCGGCAGGCCCGGGGTCTGTCAGCGAGAGGAGTTCGAATGCCGCCGGCTCCTGTGTCCAGCGGTACTCGACGGGTATGGCGGCGCCGGGCAGGTCGGCGGAGAGGAACGAGCGCAGCTCGCCGTCCGGAACCTGTACGGCCTCCTCGGCGGCGGTGAGTTCGGCGACCAGCCTGGAGCCCTCCCCCTCGGCCGGCTCGGCCCTGACCTCCGCCCCGGCGATGTGCGGATGCCTGTGCAGCAGCTCCGCGACCCGTTCCGGTGCCACCCGGAATCCGCCGACGTCGACCGCTTCCTTCGCCTGCGTCGCGTCTGCAGGGCTCTCCGCAAGCGGCGGCAGCCGGTCCAGTGGACGGCCGTCGCCGCCGACCGCGGCGTCGAGGACCACCAGGAGTTCCTCGCGTACCGCGGCGACGGCCTGTGCGTCGATGAGGTCAGCGGCGTGCACCGTGTGGCCCGACATGGACCCGTCGGGGCGCTCCGCGAGACTGACCCTCAGCTCGAACTGCGCACCGGGAGAAGGCAGTTCGAACGGCTCGGCAGTCAGGTCCTCCACCTGCCACGGCTCGAAGGGGAGGTTCTGCACGGCGAGGCAGATCCGCACCAGCGGGGCCCGGGGGCCCGGCGGGTCGAGGATGTCGGCGCTTTCGAGGATCTTCTCGAACGGCAGGTCCTGGTGGGCGTAGGCCGCGAGGCACGATGTGCGTACCCGCTCCAGCAGCTTCGCGAAGGCCGGGTCGTTCGATGCGTCGACCCTGATGGGAAGCGTGTTGACGAAGAGGCCCACCTCGTCCGCGGTCGCCGGGTCCCGGCGCGCCGCCGGTGTGCCGATCACCAGATCGGTCTGCCCTGTCCGTCGCGCCAGCACAGCCGCCAGCGCTGTCAGCAGGACCATGAACGGCGTCGCCCGGTGCTCTGCGGCGTATGCCCTGACCCCGCGGACGAGCCGGGCCGGCAGCTCAAGGGCTGCCGAGGAACCGCGCCGGCCACCGCGCTGTGCCACCGCCTGGTCCAGGGGCAGGGCGACAGCACACGCCCCTTCCAGCGTGGAGCGCCAGAACGCGGCGTCACCCGGCGCGGGCCCTGCCGGCTCGGAGCCGGCGCACCGGACTGCCCGGCTGTGCTCGGGAGTACCGGCAGAGCGGCCGGCGGTCCGGCCGGCGGCGGCGTAGGCGCTGCCCAACTCCCGCAGCAGTACGGCCAGGGACCAGCCGTCGAGGGCGATGTGGTGCACGGCGACGCCGAGGGTCCACTCACGCTCCTGCGAACGCACCAGCACAGCCCGCAGGAGTGGGCCTGTCGCCAGGTCGAAGCCCCGCGAAGCCAGCTCCTGCACGGCGGCGACGGCGGCGCTCTCCGGTTCACCGGAGACGTCCACGACAGGCAGCGGCACCGGCTGCCGGGGCTGGACCGTGGCGAGCAGCGTCCCCTCGCGGTCGGGCGCGAAAGTGGTGCGGAGAACCGGGTGACCGGCCAGCACGGCGCCGACGGCGCGGCGCATCCGCTCCGCGTCCACGGTCCCGCGCAGGCGGACGCCGCCCACGACGGTGTAGGCGGGCCCTGCCCCCTCCCGGTCCAGCAGCCACAGCCACTCCTGCGCACTGCCGGCGGGCCGTACGGCGGCCTCCCCGGCACCGGCTCGGGCCGGCGCCGAGGCGTGCGCCGGGGCTTCGGAGCAGGCAGGCGCCGGCCGCTGTTGCACGGCACCGGCCCATTCGCTGAGCCCTCCGGGCGTCAGGTCGCTGAGCAGCTCCGGCAGGCCGGGTGCCGCGCCGAAGGTGTCGCGCAGGGACTCTGCCACCCTGGCGGCCCTGAGCGAGTCCAGTCCGAGGGCGACCAGCGGAACGTCCGCCGCCAGGGCGTCGCTCTCCAGCTCCAGGGCGCGGCAGAGGATTTCGGCGACGGCCGGGGCGACGGCCCGTCCGTCCGCCAAGGCCCGGCCTCCGGCCCCGGTCCCCCGCGGCGCGGACGGAGTGAGCCGAGGGAGCCCGTCATCGAGCCACAGCTCCCGGCACCGGCTTCGGCGCACTTTCCCGCTGGTGGTCGTCGGCACCTTGCCCCGCCGCACGAGCACCACCTCGTACGGGGCGATCCCGTGCTCCGCCGTGACGGCGCCCGTCACCGCGTCCATCACCTCGGCCGCGTCCTCCGCACGGAATCCGCGCGCCACCTCGTGCACCAGCACGACTCGTTCCTGGCCGTCCACATCGGCCGAGAACGCCGCCGACCGTGACGCGGCGATCAGACGGTGCGCCGACTCCCCGGTCCTCTCCAGATCGTGCGGGTAGTGGTTCCGGCCGCCGACGATGACCAGGTCCTTGGCACGGCCCGTGACGAACAGCTCTCCGTCGAGTTGGAAGCCGAGGTCACCGGTCCGCAGGAAACCGTCTGACGATCCGGGCACGGCGGCCGAGAAGACGCTGTCGGCCGCGTCCGTGCGCCAGTAGCCCGCCGAGACGGTGGGGCCGCTGACCAGGATCTCGCCCACCTCGCCGTCGGCGCAGGGCCGCAGCGACTCACGGTCCACGACGAGGACCCGGTCCTGGCTCACCGTGCTGCCGCACGCGGTGACATCGACCTTCGGCAGTGCCGGGTCGGCACCCGCGGCCACCTGGCACGCCGCTCCGGACCGGAGTGCTGCGCGGTCCAGCGTCACGACGCGCGGCGGGCCGGTCCCGGAGCGTCCTCCGGTGACGAACAGCGTCGCCTCGGCCAGCCCGTAACACGGATGGAACGCCGCGGGCCGGAACCCGTGCGGCTCGAACGCCGCCGAGAACGCTTCGAGCGTCGAGGGGCGCACCGGCTCGGCACCTGTCATTGCGTGCTCCCAGCACGACAGGTCCAGCGTCGCGGCGTCCCCGGGCGAGACACGGCGCGCACATTCCAGGTAGCCGAAGTCGGGCGAGGCCGTGACAGTCGCCCGGTACGTACTGATGGCTTCGAGCCAGCGGAACGGGTGGCGCAGGAACGACATCGGAGCCATGAGCATGCCTGTGAAGCCGCCGTAGAGCGGCTGCAGTACGCCACCGATGAGGCCCATGTCGTGGTACGGCGGCAGCCAGCTGACGGAGCGGGAACCGGGATGCGTCCCGATGGCCCTGGCGATGACGGCGGAGCCGTGGACCACGTTGTCGTGACGGACCATCACACCCTTGGGTGTGCCCGTGGAGCCCGAGGTGTACTGGAGGAGAGCGAGGGAGCCGGTGCCGGGGCCCTGCCAGGACGCGTCCGACTGCGGGGCCGCGGGCACGTCTTCGACGACCACCCAGGTGCGCGGCACCGCGGACAGCGCGGCGTGCTCGGCGGTCACCGTTTCGCGTCCGGCCGCGTCGGTGACCGCCACGGCGACCTCGGCGTCGGTCGCGGTCGTCAGCACGGCGCCGCCGCCCCGGCCGGGAGTGGGCGGATACTGCGGAACGGCGACGAGGCCGGCGTAGAGGCAGCCCAGGAAGGCGGTCACGTACGCCCGTCCCGCAGGCAGCAGGATCAGCGCGCGCTCACCGGGCACCGCGTGCTGGAGCAGCGCGGACGCCAGGGACCGTGCGTCCCTGTCCAACTGGGCGTCGGTCACCTCCTCCGGGCCCTCGTCGAGAAACACGAGCGCCACTCGGTCCGGGGTCCGCGCCGCCCGCTCGCGGAGGATGTCCACGAGCGTCCGGTCGGGGCGGGGAATCGGTTTCCACATGGGGCTACTCCTGGGGTGCCGGCCCGGCGCCGGCACACGCGCCGACGAAAGCGTCGAACAGGGGCTGGTCATCGGACAGCTCCGGATGCCACTGCACGCCGAGGACGAACCGCTTCGCCGGGTCCTCCGCCGCCTCGACCACACCGTCGCCGGCACGCCCGCTGACCAACAGGCCCGGCCCGGCTTCGGCGACCGCCTGGTGGTGGTGGGAGTTCAGCCGGGCCCGACGCCCGTAGATCCCGAACGCCAGCGTGTCCTCGGCGAACGTCACCTCATGGGCGCCGAACTCGCCGGAGGCCGGACTGTGGCCGTCGTTGCCGACGACGTCGGGAAGATGCTGGTGCAACGTCCCTCCGTACTCGACCGCCATCAGCTGCAGCCCGCGGCACACCCCGAGTACCGGCAGGTCCGATCTCAGGGCGGCCCGCAGCAGTTGAAGCTCCGCACGGTCGCGGACAGCGCTGGGCTCCTCCGATTCGGGATGCGGTTCCTGACCGAAGAGGCGGGGGTCGATGTCGGGGCCGCTGGTGAGGAGCAGCCCGTCCAGGCGCCGCACCACCTCTGTGCCCGCTTCGTGGGGAGGCAGTACGACGGCGCAGCCCCCGCTGTCGGTGACGCAGCGCACGTAGTGCTGCTGGATCAGGACGGCGTCGACGTCCCAGATGTTCCACCGCGCCCGGTCCCGGTACGCGGTGATTCCCACGACGGGGCGGGTCATCGCGCCAGCACGTGCGGACGCACCGACGCCCCACCGTTGCGCAGGCCCAGTGCCTTGGAGAAGAGCGCGTCGGCGCGCTCGGTCAGGCGTGCCCGCTCCGGCGACTGCTGTCTGCGCTCCACCCACCGGCGCCGAAGCGCCGCCGTGCGCTCGGCCTGCCGGCCGGCGGGCGCGGTCCCGGTGACGGCGGAGACGAACACGTCGGCGAGTTCGGGGAGGTCGTCGCCGAGGAGCCCGTGGTAGGTGGCCTCGTTCAGCCCGACGCGCACGCCCTGGCCGGGGAAGCCGGGGAGGCCGTCCATATAGTTCACCATCAGCCCGGCGGCCGCGAGCCGGTCGCTGGCCACGTGCGGTGGCACACCGTCTGCAGCGGTGTCCAGCCAGAGCTGATGGCCCGCCGAGCAGCCGCGGTCGGCGGCGGCAACGGTGAGTCCGCGGTCGAGGAGGTGTCCGCCGAAGTCCTTGGTGTTGCGGACGACCGCGGCGCTGTACTCGGGTCCGAACTCCTGGAACTCCAGCAGCGCCATCCCCAGGCTGGCGACGGCGGCAAGGTGATGGCTGCTGATGAGGTAGTCCTGCGTCTCCCGGATCCGCTTCTCCATCTCGGGGCTGCGTGTCAGCAGCACCGCCTTCTGCGGGCCGGGGAAGGTCTTGTGGGTCGACCCGCCGAAACTGTCCGCGCCGAGGTCCAGCGGATTGGCGTACACGCCGCCGAGGATGAAGCCCATCCAGTGGCTCGCGTCCACGTGGACGGTGGTTCCGGGCGACGCCGCGCGCACGGTCGCGACGAGCTGGGCGACGTCCACCGGGAACAGGCAGTGCGACTGATCGACGTAGACCAGGCTCGGACGGACGCGCCGCAGCAGATCGGAGGCAGCGCTCCAGTCGATCTCGTGCGGGCCGGGCCCGGAGAGGAACTCCACCCGCAGACCCAGCCGGCCCGCCACACTCGGCGTCGCGAAGTGACCGCCGTTCTGCGGGGCGACCGTGACGATCGTCGAACCCGGCTCCCCGCCGAGGCTGGCGAGCGCGAGGGTCATGCCGTTCAGCCCGCTCAGCGGCCGGACGGAGACGTAGGAGGCCTTGCCGAGCCGTTCCAGGAGCGGGATGGTCACCTTCATCTCGATGTCGCGCAGCCCCTGGGCTCCGCGGAACGACCACCGGTCGGGGGCGCCGCCCTCGTTGAAGAAGTACCGATGGTAGGAGTCGAGGACCAGCGGGAGTTTGGCCAGCCCCGACAGCACGTTCTCCGACGGCACCAGGCTCAGCGTCCTGTGTGCCTGCTCCTCGTGCTCCTCCAGGATTCCCAGCACGTCCTCGAGCGTGGGTATGGCGCCGGTCATCTCTACCTTCTTCCTTGGTCGGCTGCCTCGTCGCGCGCCGCGTCCCGCCGAAGCCCGGCAGCGGCCACCGCGATCTGTCCGAGGCTGATACCGCCGTCGTTCGGGGGAACGAGCCGGTGGCAGTAGGGGCGCAGCCCGGCAGACCGCAGCTGGGCCATTGCGTTGACCATGAGGAACTCGTTGAGGAACACGCCGCCGGAGAGTACGACCTGCTCGACACCCGCCTTCCCGCACTCGGCGAGACTCCGGTCCCGGATCAGGGCGACCACGGCCGAGTGCAAGCGCCGGCTGATCCACGCCGTGTCCGTCCCCGCTGCGAGGTCCCCGGCGATCGCGCGGATCACGGGCCGGGGGTCGATCTCGGTCACCCCCGGCTCCTTCTCGGAGTACCCGAACGGATACGGCTGGGCCATCGTCAGGTCGCGCTCCAGCAGGCCCTCGAGTTCGATGGGCCCCTGCGCTTCGTACTCCGCGACACCGCAGACGCCGAGCAGCGCCGCCACACCGTCGAAGAAGCGCCCCATGCTGGACGCCACCGGGCTGTTGATCCCACGCCGCACCATGGTCGCGTAGACGTGGCACTGCCTGGCATCGAGCGCGCCCAGGGCGGGGAACGCCCCGACGGCGGAGGACACGTCGCCGTCGTACGCGTCGAGCGCGAGCACGAAGCCGGTGCGCACCGGTTCCCTCACGGCCTGGTCCCCGCCCGGCAGGGAGATGGGCCTGAGGTGGGCGGCACGGCGGAACCCGAGGTAGTCGCCGAGCAGGAACTCCGAGCCCCAGACGGTGCCGTCCGAACCGTAGCCCGCGCCGTCGAAGAGCACGCCCAGCGCCGGACCCGTGAGCTGGTTCTCGGCCATGCACGAGGCCATGTGGGCGTGGTGGTGCTGGACGGCGGTGACGTCGCCTTCGCCGCGCTGCGCGTGCAGGTGCGACCGGAAAGAGGGGTGCAGGTCGCACGCGACCTTCGCCGGTGTGAGGCCGTAGAGCTTGCCCAGGTGGCTCACGGCGTTCTGGTGGGAGGCGAAGACCTCGTCGTTCTTGAGGTCGCCGACGTGCTGGCTGAGGTAGGCGTCCGTACCGGAGGCCACCGCGACGGTCGTCTTGAGTTCCGCCCCGTAGGCCACCACCGGCTCGGGCACCTCGTCGATCCTCACCGGGTAGGGGGCGTAGCCGCGCGCCCGCCGGAAGAAGGTGACCAGCGGCTCGTCGAGCGACGCGTGCTCCGAGAGGCGGACGACGGAGTCGTCCACGCGCACCTGGATGTCACGGTCGTTCAGCAGCACCAGGTCCGCGATCGTGGTGAGCTGCCGCAGCGCGTCGTCGTTGCGGTAGGCGATCGGGAAGCCGGAGACGTTGCCGCTGGTCATCACCAGCACGTCGAGACCGGCGCCGTCCATCAGCAGATGGTGCAGGGGGGCCGACGGGAGCATCACCCCGACATTCGGGTTCCGCGGCGCGACGGTCTCCGGGAGCGTGCCGGCAAGCTTGCGCAGCAGCACGACCGGCCGGGGCGGCGACTCCAGCAGCTCCGCCTCGGAGGGGCTCACCCGCGCGACCCGCTCGACGCTCGCCGGGTCGGCGGCCATGACAGCGAACGGCTTGGAGTCGCGCCGTTTGCGCCTGCGCAGCTCCGCCACCGCCCCGGCATCCCGCGCGTTCACGGCCAGATGGAAGCCGCCGACGCTCTTGACGGCGACGATCTTTCCCGCCAGCAGCGCGCCGGATGCCGCTGTCAGCGCCCCGGGACCGGTCGCGACCTGCTCCGCCGCGGAGTCGCACAGGGTGAGCCGGGGACCACACTCCGGGCAGGCGTTGGGCTGCGCGTGGTAGCGGCGGTCGGCCGGGTCGGCGTACTCGGCGGCGCAGTCGTCGCACATCTCGAAGACCGCCATGGTGGTGTTCTGCCGGTCGTAGGGGAGGCTGGCGATCAAGGAGTAACGGGGCCCGCAATTGGTGCAGTTGGTGAACGGGTAGCCGTACCTGCGGTCGCCGGGGTCGCGGACCTCACGCAGGCAGTCGTCACAGACGTGCGAGTCCGGGGCTATATAGGTACTCGCGGCGGAGTCGCGACGGCTCTCCAGAATCCGGAAGCCGGCAACGGACTCCGGCGCGGAGCGGGACTCCTCGATCCGTACACCTGTGACCTTGGCCAGCTGCGGCGCCTGGTCGCGCAGGGCATCCACGAAACGGTCCAGGGCCGACGGCGGGCCGCTGACCTCGGTCAGCACGCCCTGCGAGTCGTTGAGCACCCAGCCCGTGAGCCCCAGGCGTACCGCGAGCGTGTACACGAAGGGCCGGTAGCCGACCCCCTGCACCACTCCCTCGACCCTGACCGTCCGGCACTCGGCACGCGCGTGCCCGTCGTCCGCTGCGCCGGAGGACGGCTCGGATCCCGCAACTGTCGACATGGGCGACCTCAGCAGAGCCGTGGAAGCTCGGCTCCCCGGAGCTCCTCGAGGCGGTTGACGAGACCGTCGGCGCGGACGAGTTCCACCGCGGGTTCGCCCTCGGTCACCTCACCGACCACCACCGCGCGCCGGCCGTACTCGTGCGCGTGCAGCGCATGCAGCACGCGGTCGACGGCGTCCTGCGCGACGAAGAGGGCGAGGCAGCCCTCGTTGGCGCCGTGGATCGGGTTGATGCCGAGCATGTCGGCGGCCATCCGGGTCTCGTGGTCGATGGGCAGCGCCTGTTCGTCGACGCGGAGAGTGCGGCTGAGCGTCGCGGCGTACTCGTGAAGCACGGCTGCCAGCCCGCCACGGGTCACGTCCCGCATCGAACGTACCGATCCCTCGGGCACGGCGCTCTCGAGCGAGGCGATCATCCCGTTCAGCGGAGCGCAGTCGCTGAGCACGTTCCGCTCGAAACCCAGACCCTCACGGACCGAGAGCAGGTGGATGGTGTGGTTGCCGAGCGGTCCCGTGACGATCACGCGGTCTCCGGGGCGGACATCGGTCATCCGCTTCGGCGCACGGCGGAGGACGCCGACGCCGGTGGTGTTGAGGAAGATCTGGTCCGCCTCGCCCTTGCCGACAACCTTGGTGTCGCCCGCCACGATCTTGACACCGGCCTCCAGTGCCGTGTCCCTGACCGAGACGAGAGCACGGCGCAGATCGGCCATGGGCAGGCCGGTCTCCAGGATCACCGCGAGAGTGAGATAGAGCGGCTCCGCGCCGACGACGGCCAGGTCGTTCACCGTGCCGCACACAGCCACCTTGCCGATGTCGCCGTTGCCGAAGAACGGCGGATCGACGACGAAGGAGTCGGTCGTCATCGCGATTCTGCCGGCGGGAACCGGCAGCGTGGCGCTGTCCTCCATCTCTCCGGTGTAGGCATCGCCGAGGACCTCCACCATGAACTCGATCAGCTCACGGCTGAGCGCGGCGCCCGTCCCGTGGTCGAGCAGAATCCTTCCGCCCGCGGTGGCCTGCGTGCCCGGCCCGGTGCCGTCGGCACCGGCGGGCGGGGATGCCCCGGTGGTCATGGAACCACGAACTCCTTGCGGGGGAGCTCCCCGTCCGCGTCGAGGATGCCGATGATCTCGGCCGAGGGCGCCACCATCGCGCAGTAGCCGTCCAGCCATTCCAGCGCGCGGGCCGTGTCCGCGGGCCTGGCCGAGACGACACAGTCGCTGGGGACCCACACGTTGTACTCACGGAAGAAGGCGTCGGCCGCTGTCGTCTGGACGCAGATCTGGGTCTGCATCCCGGTGACGATCACGGTCTCGACCCCGAGCGCCTGCAACCGCTCGTGCAGGTCGGTCTCGTAGAAGCCGCTGTCCTTGTGCTTCTCCACGAGGATGTCGCCCTCACCGAGGAACTCCGGCAGCACGGCGGCGCCCTCGGTGCCCTTCTGCACCGGGAGGAAACCGTCGTAGCGCTCCGCGATCGGATCGTCGGGCATGTTGATCAGTTGCAGGTGAACGACGTGGTGACCACGGGTGCGCAGCGCCGAGAGGAACTCGGCGTAGGCGGGGGTGGCCTTCTCGACAGCGCTCCTGCGCTCCTCGTTCTTGTTGACGAGATCTGCTTGGAGATCGTTGGTGAGAACCGCGATCGTGCTCATTCGCACTCCTCGGAGCTGAGGTGAAACGGGCGGCAGGGGGCGCCTGACGTGGGAACCGTGTCACGCGCCGATGTGGTGTCACAGTCGGGGGAATCCCCGACTGTGAGGGGGAAGTGCCGTGCGCGAGAGTTCGACCGTCATCTCCGCCAGAATGTCCACGAAGTCGCCGGCGAGATGCTCAATCCGCTCACGCGAGAACCGGTCACTCTGGTAGATCCACACGCAGTTCGGGCGCTCACCCCCGTGCCTGAGCCGGACGCTGAGCGGACGGTAGGCATACGGGAACGGCGGGACGCAGGCGCTGACCGCCGGCCCGCCGGCCGCCGGTTCGGGCGTGACCTCCCGCTCGGTGGTGAACTGGATCCGGAAGAGCCGCGACAGCAGACCGGGATCCGGCAGATGGGGTTCGAGCATGTGCGGCGGGAGTTCGTGGTGGGCGAAACCCTCCGCGGTGGTCTCCTCGACCTGGCGCAGCAGATCCTCGAAGGTCATTCCGTCCGACAGGTTCAGCCGGATGACGACGTCGTTGGAGAAGTCGGCGACGAGGTTCTGAAGCCGTGCGTCGTCACGGTACGACACGGGTGCGCGGAGGCAGATCTCCCGGTCGCCGGTCCAGCGGGCGAGCAGCGTACTGAACGCGGCCAGGCCGACCGAGTTGAGGGTGACCCGCCGGCCGGCGGCGAGCCGGGCGACGCCCTCGAACGTCTCCGCCGGGATCGGCACCTCCACCGCGGCGCCCGGTGCCCACGGCCCCCCGGAGGGCGTCAGGTCGTCCGGGACCGTTGCCGGAGCCGCGCCCGCGAGCCGGCCGACCCAGTAGCCGATCAGCTCACGGCCTCGCGGCCCCTCCAGCAGCTGCCGGTGCCACCGGGCGAAGTCGGCGAACTGCAGGGGCAGCGCGGGCAACGTCTCCGCCCGGCCCGCATAGCAGGCCCATACTTCCCCGGCCAGGATCTCGACGGTCTGCCCGTCGCCGATGATGTGGTGGAGGAGCACCAGCACGATGTGGTCGTCCCCGGCCAAGCGCAGTACGACGACGCGGGCGGGAACCTCGTTCCGGAGGTCGAATCCGCGGTCGATCTCCGCCTGCACCGTCTCCGCGTAGCCCTCGGGCGCCGCGTCGCGCACGGCGACCGGTATCCGTGCCTCCGGTGAGATCGTCTGCAGCAGTTCGCCGCCGGCATCGCAGTAGGTGCTGCGCAGCGTCTCGTGCCTCGCCGCCACCGCTGCGAAGGCCCGCTCCAGCCGCTCGACGTCAAGAGCGCCGCGCACCCGGACACCCCCGAGCACCACCGGCGGCGGACCGCCGGAGCCCAGGCCGGCCCACATGCCCTCCTGCGCGGGTGACGCCCGGAAGCGCTGCTCACCGCGTGGGCGCGGAGGCGCGGCCTGCGGGTGACCGTATCCGGCCGGACCGGCCCGGTGGTCTCCACCCGCGGCATCCGCCTCCGCGGCGCCCTCCGCTCTCTGCGCCGGGGCCTCCTGGTCTCCCTTCGCGGCTGCACGCTCCGCGACCAGCTTCGCCACCGCCGCCACGGTGAAGTCGGGATACAGGTCACCCGCGACCGACACGTCGACGCCGAAGTCCCGGCGCAGCCTGGCGGCCAGGCGCACTGCCGCGAGGGACTGCCCGCCGAGGTCGAAGAAGTTGTCGTGCACGCCGACGGGCCCTTCGCCGAGCACCGCCGACCACACGTCCGCCACTGCCGACTCCGCCGGGGTCCTGGGCCGGGCGGACTCGTCGGAACCGCCGGAGCCCGCACGCTCACGGCCGGCCACGACGGTGTCGGGGCGGGCGCCCACGGCAGCCGCCCGCCCTGCCGGCACCTGGTCCGCGGGAACCGCCCGGTCGAGCAGTTCGGCGACGCCTGCGTCGGGGGCGCCCGCCGCCAGGCCGAGGAACCCGGCCAGGTGGCCGGTCAGCCGCGCACCCTCCGCCCGCGTGAGAACGGCCCGGTCGCACTCGAGGGAACCGGCGAATCCGCCGCCGTCGGGGCGGACGTCCAGCACCACGTCCGACTTGGCGATCGAGGCAGGCGCCGGCAGCAGCTCCAGCGTGAGATCCGCGACCTGCCAGGTCGAGGGACGCGGCTCCTGCAGCACGACCATGGCGCCGGAACACACCCGCTCGGCGCCGGGTCCTCCGTGACGGCGCAGCAGTCCCGACACCTGCTCGATGGGAAGCTCCTGGTGGTCGTAGGCCTCCAGGGCGCTCTGTCTGACCCGCTCCAGCAGCGACGAGAAAGCGGGGTCGCCGGAGAGGTCGACGCGGAGAGGTACCGCGTTGATGAAGTAGCCCACGACACCGGCAAGTTCCGGTCGTCCGCGGCCCTCGACGGGTGAGACGACCGTGACGTCGGTCTGGTCGTGGTACCGCCCCAGCACGGCTGCGATGCCGGCCACCAGCACCATGAACGGCGTCGCGCTGCTCCGGCTCGCCAGACGGTGCACCTGCCCGGCCAGTTCCGCCGGCCACCGGAACATCGACACGGCGGCCCGCCCCGGCCCGGCCGGGGTCCGGGCCGGGACGCCCAGCGGCTTCGCGCCTTCCAGGCGGGCGGCCCAGTAGTCGGTCAGGCGCCGCAGGCGGGCGCCCGAAAGCCTGTCCCGTTGCCACACGGAGTAGTCGGCGTACTGGATGGGGAGCGGAGGGAGATCCGGTTCGGTCCCGCTCGTCTCCGCCTCGTACACGTGGGCCAGTTCCGAGAGCAGGACCGTGGAGGAGACCGCGTCGGTCACGATGTGGTGCATCACCAGGACCGCGACGTGCTCGTCCGCGGAGAGCCGGAGCACATGCAGCCGCAGCAGCGGACCCGACGCCAGGTCGAACGGCGGGTCGAGCAGCTTCTCCACTACGCCGTCGAGTTCGTCGTGACCGACCGGGCGGACCTCCAGGGATGGCGGCAGCCGCGGATGGACGACCTGCATCAGTTCGTCGGCGTCCAGGCGGAAGACCGTACGCAGGGACTCGTGCCGGTCGACGATCACGTCCAGCGCGCGTTTGAGCGCCGGGAGCTGGAGCGGACCTGTCATCCGGACGAGGGCGGTCACGTGATAGGCCGCGTCGTTCTCCGCCACTCGGCTGTGCACCCACAGGCTCTGCTGGGCGAGCGAGGCGGGAACCACCAGCGGTTGCGCACCCACCCTAGGCCTCCTTGCTGTACCAGGGAGCAGCGCGGGAGTGCTCACTCCGCGCCCGTCGGCGCATGCTCCCCCGGCGCGCGTCCCTCCAGGTATCGGGAGTTCTCCCGACTCCCGGCAGCCGGCCGTGTGGACCAGCCTGCTGACGGTCGGCCGGACGCCGCCGAACGGCCGGCTCATCCGAGGCCGCGCTCCCCCAGGAGGGAATGTGACGTCTTCCCCGTCATCGCCGTCCCGTGCCAGGAGCCCGGAGGCCGCCGCGCTGGCCGATGAGGGCTGGGTCGTCCGGGACACGTCCGTGACCTCCCCCGCCGTGGCAGCGAGCGACGAGGACTGGACGCGGTACGCACAACACTGGGACCACCTCACCCTCGACAGATACATGAAGGACGGCGGGACCTACCGGTACCGGCGCTTCGGCCACTACCGGCTCGACGGGAAGTCCCTCACCCGGCTTCCGCACAGCACCTATCACCAGGACACGTCGGTCAACCCGCTCAACGGCGGCGTCGACCGCAGCTTCGAACCGCTGACGGCGGCGTTCGCGGACGACCCGTTGACCGGGTCCGTCGTGCGCATGCTCGGAGGAATCGTCAGCGAGGCAGAGGGCAACTCCGTCTGGGACGTCAAGCTGCATCCGTTCCGCATCGTCTCCTCGCCGGATCAGCCGGGCAGGCCCGCCCCGCAGGGCAGGCACCGTGACGGCTGCACGTACGTCACGTCGCTGCTGATCCGCAGGGCCAACATCGACGGCGGTACGAGTTCGCTCTACGACTCCCGGGGACGCCGCACGATGTCGGCCGAGCTCACCGGCCCCGGCGACTACCTGCTCATCGACGACCGCAGGGTGATGCACGACGTGACCGACATCCATCCCCGGGACGCCGCCCGGCCGGCGTATCGCGACGTGCTGATCGTCGACTTCGACCGCATGGCCGGTCACGGGTGACAGGGTTCCAGGAACACAGGGGAACGACATGACGGACAACGACGCGCTGCGCCGCAAGCTCGCGGCGCTGTCTCCCGGACAGCGCGCGGAGGTCGAGCGGCGGCTCGCCGGACGGCGGCGGGAGCACGCGGCCCCTGCCCCTCGCGTCCCGCGCGGAGAAGGCATCGCGCGCTTCCCCGCGGCCCCCGGCCAGGAACGGCTGTACTTCCTGCACGAGCTGAACCCGGCCTCGGCGGCCTACGTCATCCCCGTGCTCTGCACCTTGTCGGGCGACCTGGACGAGCAGGCGTTCCGCGACGCCTGGCGCGCGGTCGTCCGGCGGCACGAAGCACTTCGCACCGGTTTCGAACTCGACACCGGGCAGCGGACGGTGCTGCAGGTCGTGAGGCCCCCTGACGAGGCGGTGGCCGACCTGGAGGTCGGCCGGGCGAGCGAGCGGGAACTGCCGCGGCTGATGGACCAGCTCACGCGCAGACCGTTCGACCTCGCGACAGGCAGCCTGGCACGGGTCCGGCTGTGGCGGACGGCAGACGACGAAAACGGCCGCACCTGGCGCCTCGGGCTGGTGCTGCACCACATCATCGCGGACGGCTGGTCGCTGGGCCTGCTGGTGGAGGATCTCTCTGCGGCCTACGCCGCCGCCGTCGACGGCCGGCCGGTGGAACTCCCGCCGCCCCCGGTCGGCTACCCGGACTTCGCCGCCTGGCAGCGCGACTGGCTCGCGGGCGACGAACCGGAGCCGCACCGGGCGTACTGGCGCGACAGGCTCGCCGGCGTCGAGCCGCTGCGGGTACCGGGCGACCGTCCCGAACCGGCCAGGCGCACGTTCACGGGCCGGTCGGTGCCACTGCATCTCGGGCCGGAGCTGACGGCTGCCCTGGCCCGTGCGGGGCGTGCACACGACTCCACGCTGTTCATGGTCCTGCTGGCCGCGTACGCGTACGTTCTCCACCGCTGGTCGGGGCAGACACGGACGCTGCTGGCCACGCCGGTGGCGGGACGCAGCCGGCCCGAGTTCGAGCAGATCTTCGGCTTCTTCGTCAACACCGTCGCCCTCGACATCGACTTCGACGGCGTTCTCACCTTCCGGGAGTTGCTGGCCCGGGCGCGCGAGACCGTCGTGGGCGGGTCCGCCCACGCCGACCTCCCCTTCGACCAGGTGGCCGGAGACCTGGCAGGCGAGCACGACAGCGGTCCGTCGGGCCTGTTGAGGGTGCTGCTCACCCTCAACAACACACCACTGGGTGAGCTGAAGCTGCCCGGAGTGGAGTCGGTCGTCCCCAAACAGCCGCGCTCGGGAACCGACTTCGACTTCAGCCTGGACTTCACCCCGCGGGACGACGGCGGACTGGAGGGCTGGCTGGTCCACTCCGCCGACCTGTTCGGCGCGTCCACGGCGGCCCAGATCGCGCAGGGGGTGGCTGCAGCCCTCGAGCACGTCGCCGAGGCCGGCACCGACATCCCGCTGGCCGCACTGCCGGTGATGTCCGGCAACGCGCGCCGCACCCTGCTGTCCGAGACGAGCGGCAGCCAGTCCCCCGCCCACCCCGCCCGGCCGTTGCAGGATCTGTTCACCGACCGCGCCGACGAGTCCCCGGACCGTGTCGCCGTCGCCGTCGACGGCGAAGAGCAGGCCACGCTCACCTACCGCGAACTGGACCGGCAGGCGAACCGGATGGCGCACTGGCTGCTCGCACGCGGGGTGGAATCCGGCGACCGGGTCGCGGTCTGCCTGGACCGCCGGGCCGAACTCGTCGTCTCGCTGCTGGGCGTCCTGAAGGCCGGCGCTGTGTGCGTGCCTCTCGACCCCGGCCATCCGCGGAGCCGGGTCGATGACCTGATCCAGGACGCGGACCCCGAACTGGTGATCACCGAGTCAGCGGTGACCGGCCGCTTCGACGGCGCGGAAGGTGCTTCCGGTGTACCGGCCGTCGTCGATCTGGACGCCGTCGCCACCGAACTGGCGGCCTGCCCGGAGAAGCGGCCCGGCGTCCGTGTCGACCCGGCGGACGGCGCGTACCTCCTCTACACCTCCGGCTCCACCGGCAAGCCGAAGGGCGTCGTGCTGACGCATCACGGCATCGGCAACCGGATGCTCGGAATGCGCGAGGAGATGGGCTTCACCGAGCAGGACGTCGTCCTCCACAAGAGCACCGTCAATGCCGACCCGGCCATGTGGGAGATCCTCGTCCCGCTCTTCTGCGGAGCACGGACCGTCCTGGCCCGCCCTCGGCTGGGCACCGACCCCGCCTACCTCCACGACGTCCTGACCAGGCATCAGGTCACGGCGTGCGAGTTCATCCCGTCATTGCTGCGGCCGGTGCTCATGAGGCCCGGCTTCGGCGAGGCCGGCAGTTCACTGCGGCTGGTGCTGTCCGCGGGCGAGGTCCTGGCGCCGCCGCTCGCCACGCAGCTGCTGCGTGCCCTCCCGAATGCCCGGCTCTTCAACTGCTACGGCCCCACGGAGACGACCCTCGACATCACGACGCAGCCGGTCTCGCTGCCCGTGCCCGACCCGGTTCCGATCGGGTCGCCCGTCCCCGGCAGCGACCTCTACGTCGTGGACGGCCGGATGAACCTGCAACCGCCGGGAGCCGCCGGCGAACTGGTCATCGGCGGGGCCCAGCTCGGCAAGGGCTACTTCCGGCGGCCCGAGCAGACGGCCGAGGCATTCGTCCCCCATCCGTTCCGCCCCGGCGAGCGCGTCTACCGGACCGGTGACCGGGTGCGGTGGCTCGCCGACGGTTCGCTGGAGTTCCTGGGCCGCATCGACCGCCAGGTCAAGGTGCACGGCTACCGGGTCGAGCCGGGCGAGGTCGAGAGCCTGCTGCGCGCCGGGCCGCTGGTGGGGGACGCGGCGGTCGTCGCCCGCCCGGACGGGACGGGAAGCCATGTCCTGCACGCCTACGTCGTGCCGGTGGCGGGGAAGAACCCGCCCGACGCCGACAGCCTCCGCCGCGAGCTGGGCACAAGGGTCCCGACCCCCATGATCCCGGTCACCGTCACGGTCCTGCCGGAGTTCCCGCTGACCACCAGCGGAAAGGTCGACCACGGGGCCCTGCCGGAACCCGACGCGGTCCCCACTGCTGCGGCGCCGGTTCCCACGTCGACACCGCTGGAGGAGGTGCTCCTGGGCATCTGGTCCGAGGCCCTCGACACCGGCGACATCGGGGTACGGGACAACTTCTTCGACCACGGCGGCAACTCCCTGCTGGCGACGGTGGTGGTCTCCCGGGTGCGCGAGGTCTTCCGGATCGAGCTTCCGCTCCACTTCTTCGTCGAGGCACCCACGATCGAGGCGATGTCCGGGATGGTGCAGACGCAGGGCGCCGCGGCCGGGGTCGACACGGAGCGGATCGCCACGGTTGTGCTGAAGGTCCAGCAGATGTCGGACGGCGAGGTCGCGGCGAGACTCGGTGACTAGAGGCGGGCAGCGCCCGCGGTTCGGGAAGGGCTTCCTGAGGCTGTTCTCGGCGACTGCGCTGTCCGGGCTGGGCGACGGCTGCCGTATCGCCGCGCTCGCCGTTTTCGCGACCACCCTCACCCAGTCGCCCCTGCTCATCGCACTCGTCACGGTCGCGGCTCGCGTGCCGTGGATCGTCGTCGGTCCCTTCGCGGGCGCGCTGGCCGACGCCGTCGCTCCCTGGCGGACGATGTGGCTGTGCATGGCGGGACGTACCGCCGTCGTGGCCGTGTTCGCGATCCTCGTCCTGACCGGCAACGCCGGGATCTGGCAGCTGATCGCGGTGTCGTTCGTCATCAGTTCCGTCGACACCCTCGCCGACAACCTGGCCCAGGCCGTCGTTCCCCAAGTGTCGGGCAGCGCCGGCCTGGAGAGGGCCAACAGCAGGATCATCGGTGCCCAGTCGATCACCACGGACTTCCTCGGCACGCCGTTCGGGCCCATGCTCCTCACCGTCGCCGCGGCGCTGCCCTTCGGTATCGACGCTCTGCTGTCGGCCGCCGCCGCGGTGCTGATCTGGACGGTCCGCCCCGACGGCCGCGACGGCCGCGCGCCGAAGGAGGGAGCGGGGCCGGACGGCCGGCAGTCCGTGTCCGTCAGGACGCTGGGGAGCGGAGCCGTCGACGGCATGCGCCGGCTGTGGCGTTCCACCTCGTTGCGCACGGTGGCCGTCGCCATCTGCCTGGTCAACTTCGCCAACCTCACGGTGCTCGGCATCGCCGTCCTCTACACCGTTTCCGTACTGCACGTCAGCGCCGGCGCCTACGGGCTGCTCCTCCTCGGCATCGGCGTCGGGGGACTGGCGGGTCTCATGCTCGCGCCGCGTTGCGTCGCCTGGCTCGGCCGGCCGAAGGCACTGCTGCTGGCGATCTCCGTGTGCCCGGCCGCGTTCGTGATCGCCGGCCTGACGACGAACGTCGCCGCCGCGGTCGGAGCACTGTCGTTCGTGGGGCTGGCCACGTCGATGGCGACCGTGGTCACCCTGTCGCTCCGGCAGGAGATCATCCCGGAGTCGCAGTTCGGTCGCGTCAACGCGGCCTACCGTCTGATCGTCAACGGGATCTCGCCGGTCGGTGGGCTGCTCGGCGGGGTGGTGGCCGAATTCGCAGGCCTGCGGGCGCCGTTCTTCGTCAGCGGTGCCGCGACCGCCGTCGCCGCGGTCGTTGCCCTCCGGCTGGTGACCGGCCGCTCGCCGGAGCCGGACGACGAGGACTGCGGCCCGGCTCAGCCGGCGAGCAGCACCCGGTGACCGGCGGCTTCGAGCACTGCCGCCGCGGCGGCGACGTCACGTACGAGGAAGTGGTCCGTGTCGAACGTGGCGACGACGAACACGCTCTGCCCGGCCGAAGCGAGCGGGGAGAGCACGGAGTCCGCGATGCCGGGCACGTCCAGGCCGAACTGCTGGTCGATGCCGAGGCAGGACCACCCGCCGTCGGACCGTACTCCGAGGGGTACCGACGCGGCGGGAACGATCAGCGACAGCTCGCCGCCGGTGCGGGTGAGCGAAGTGAACGTGCTCGAGGGCGCCAGCGCCCACGTCGGGATATCGTCGTCCGGCCCGAGCCGGAGCATCGCGAACCGGCCGGGGACCTGGCACAGGGTCAAACGGCGCACGGTGAGTGGCGTTTCCTTCCGGCGGACGGCGGCTCCGGTCTGGTGCGCACGATCTCCAGGACGTCACGGAGCATCGCGGACGACGCCGGCTCCGGGCGCGGTTCAAGGCTGGCGGCCGATATCCGCTCGACGCGGTCGGCGTAGTAGACGACCCCCATCTCGTCGGGATGCAGCCGCGCCAGTGGATGGTCCTCGGCCACGGTCTCGGGTCCGACCCGCAGCCGGAAGCCGTCGGGGGACCGCTCGACGACCGCCAGCGGCACGAGCCGGCGCCCGGATTCCGGCGCGGCCCGCACCGCCTCACCAGGAAGGCCGCGGATGCCGGTCACCGCCACGTCCTCCAGCCGTGCGCCCGCGCCGAGCACGGCGTTGGCGGTGACGAGCAGTTTGAAGGCCGCGTCGTGACCGTCGACGTCGAGCGACGGATCGGCCTCGGCGATGCCGCGCCGCTGGGTGTCTGCCAGGGCCTCCTCGAAGTCCGCACCGGCCTCCATCGCCCGCAGGATGTACTGGCTCGTCCCGTTGAACACGCCCTCGATGCGGATCACCTCCTCGCCCGCCAGGTCGCGGCGCCCGATGTTGAGCACGGGAAGTGCACCGGCGACGGTGGCGCTGAACCGCAGGCACGGCCGGTCGACCGCGCCGCTCGGCTCGTCCGCGCCGGTCGATGGCGGATACGGCATCCCCCAGCCGTCAGCGAGGTCACTGGCGGCGGCGAGTTCGTCGTAGGCGAGTGCGACCGGCCCCTTGTCGGCCAGCACGACGTGGGTTCCCGTCGCCAGCGCATGACGCACCAGGCCGAGTCCCGGCCGTCCCTCGGCCAGATCGACGGGCGTGGCTCCGAGCAGGAGGTCGGCGTCGCACTCGCGCAGCAGGTCCGCGGCGGACATTCCCGGGCGGCCCACGCCGGCCAGCGCGGCCAGCGGCCTTCCCGCCGCCAGCGCGTCGAGGACGACCGGGAGATCCAGCCCGTCCGGGTCGAGGGCCGCACCTCCGAGCTCCGCGACACCCACGACGGACAACTGCGCGCCGTAGCGGGCGATCAGATCGTCGTGGCGGTCGCGCAGTATCGCGAGGAACCCCGCTCCGACACTTCCGGCACCGGCGACACACAGCCTCCACGGTTTGTCGTTCACGATGTTCCGTCTTCCAGCCGCTGCCGAGGGAACCGCGAATCTAGCAGCGCGGCCGCGGCCCGGGGGGCCCGCCGGTACGTCGGGAACTCTCCCGACTCCCGGTCCGCGGACGGGGCGTGGAAGCATGGCGGCCGCTCACGATCACCTGCCGAGTGGGAAGTTGAAGGTCATGCCGAAGACGACGGTTCTGTGCCTCCCGCCGGCCGGTGCGGGACCCAGCTTCTTCCACGGCTGGAAGGGCCCGACCGCAGGCATGCACGTCGAGCCGGTCGGCATCCCCGGCAGGGAGAAGCGGTTCGGTGAGCCCGAACAGCGGGACGTGGCGGGCCTGTTGTCCGTCGTCGTGCCCGAGGTGCTGCCGGCCGCCCGCGCTGCCGACCGGGTCGTCGTCCTCGGCCACAGTTTCGGCGCGATCCTCGCCTACGAACTCTGCCGCGCGCTCGCAGCCGCAGAAGCGGCGCCCGCACTGATGCTCGTGGCGAGCGGCTCGACCCGGCCCGGAGTGCCCCGGGGCGGACGGATCACCGGGCTGCCCGACGAGGAGTTCGTCGCCGGCGTCGAGGTCATCGCCGGGTACCGTCATCCCGCGCTGGGCGAACCCGAACTCCGCGAGGTGCTGCTGCCGCCCCTGCGGGCCGACGTCGCGATGCACGAGGACTACCGGGCCGACGAGGACGCTCCCAAGCTGGACGTCCCGGTCCTCGCGGTCCGCGGCAGCGACGACGCCATCGTCGGCGCCGCACAGGCGGAGCAGTGGCGTGAGGTCACCACCGGCCCCTTCCGGCTGGCCGACGTCGAGGGCGGCCACATGTACCTCGTCGACGCATGGCCCCGGCTGCTGAGCCTGGTGGGCGAAACCGCGGACTCACTGGAGCACTCCGGATGACAGGGCGGCTGGCGGGACGGACCGCCCTCATCACGGGGGCCGGGCGAGGGATCGGCCGCGCCTGCGCCGCTGCCTTCGCCGACGAGGGCGCGAACCTCGTGCTGCTCGACGTCGCGGCCGACCTTCCGGGCGTTCCCTACCCGATGGCGACGCGCAGCCAGCTGGACCACACGTCCCGGCTGGCCCGGGAGCGCGGCGCAGCGGTCCTGTCGCTGACAGCCGACGTACGGGAAGTCGAACAGGTAACCGATGCGGTGGCGAAAGGGCGGGAGCGGTTCGGGCACATCGACGTGCTCGTGAACAACGCCGGCCTCGTCTCCCCCTCCGGACAGGCGGTGAACGACGTCACCGAGCCGGAGTGGGCAGTGATGACGGAGGTCAATCTGACCGCGCCGTGGCGGCTGACGAAGGCGGTCTGCGGCGACATGACCGAACGCCGCCACGGCAGCATCGTGAACATCGCCTCGACCGCCGGGCTGGTCGGCTACCGGAACTTCAGCGGCTACGTCGCCTCCAAGCACGGCCTCGTCGGACTGACCAAGGCCACCGCCCTGGACCTCGCTCCGTACCGGGTGCGTGTGAACGCGGTGTGCCCCGGCTCCGTCCGCGACGGCGGACCCAACGAGGGCCGCATGCTCGCCGAGATCGGCCGCTGCCTCCGTATCGGCGCCACGGACCAGGAGCCGGCGCTGGTGAGCCAGCAGCCCACCAACAAGCTGGTCGAGCCCGGCAGCGTCGCCGCGGCCGTGCTGTGGCTCGCCTCGGACGAGTCCGCCGACACCACGGGCAGTGTCGTCACCGTCGACGGCGGCTTCAGTGCCCGCTGACCGGGAGGTGCTCACCGTGCCGTCGCACGGGGCGGTCCACCGGCTGCCCGCCGGGGCCGACGCCGGGACATGCCGCGCGCGGCTTGCCGCCGCGACAGGCGCAGCCCAGCGCGTGTGGACGGAGCACGTACCGGGCCCTTCCGGCAGCCCGCTCGCTGCCGCACGCCGTGACCGGGAACTCTGCATCGCACTGAGCCCGGCGGGACCGGCCCTCCGGGCGACACTGCTGGAGTACGGCGACGGCGTCAGGGATCTCGTGGTGGTCGCGCGGGCGGACCGGATCGACCGGGCGGAGCTGGACCGCATCGCGGCGGCCGTCACCGGAGGTGAACCGTGGCCCGCCACGCCCGCAGCACCCGGACGGGACACCGGTGTGGGCACGGGCACGGGCACGGGCGTGGCGGAGTTCACCGTGGCACTTCCCGCGCTTCGCGAGTGCCTCCGGCTCACGGACGACGTCGTCGCGCTGGTGGCCCTGCTGCTCGCCCGGACCGCCGAGCACCCCGCGGTCCTCGACGTGATCACCCCGTCCGGGACCGGGACCAGAATGGTCTCCCCCCTGGGACCGGAGACGACGACGGCCGAGTTCCGTGCGGCCCACACGTTTCCCGAGGGCACCGTGCACCCGGACAGCCAGGAGGCCGCCCACCGCGTCACCGTCCACATCGATCCCGCGCCGCGGACACCCTCCGAACTGCGGTACCGGCCCCGGCTCTGCGACGGCAGCGCGCTCACTCTGCACGTCCAGCCCGACTCCGCCGGCGTGGTCGAGGTGCGCGGCTGGCGCCGGCACTCCGCCCGCCTCCCCGGCGTACGCCACCTGCCGTCGATGCTGACGTCCGTGAGCGAAGCCGTCGCGGGCGGGAGTCCGTCAGGCCGTGCCGGCGACTTCCCGCTCCTCGATCCCGACGAAGCCACCCGGATCGTCGCGCTGGCCTCGGCTGCCAGGACCGGCCCCGCACCGGCGGCGACCATCCCCGATCTGGTCCGTGCACAGGCCGCCCGGTCCCCGGACACGACCGCGGTGACCGACGGCGGGGCCGGGCTCAGCTACCGCGAACTGGTCGAGCGCGCCGACGCCGTGGCCGCCGGACTGCGCGGGCTCGGCGTACGCCGTCGCACCCGGGTCGGCGTCTGCCTCGACCGGTCGGCGGACCTCGTGGTGACCCTGCTCGCCGTCCTCTCGGCGGGTGGAACCTACGTGCCGCTCGATCCGGCCCACCCCCGCGCCCGGCGGGAGTACCTCACACGGGACACGGACCTCGAAGTGGTGGTCGTCGGCTCCACCGGCCCAGACGGCGCAGACAGCGCAGTCCCGGACCGGCGAGCGGTCACCCTTGCGGCGCTCGAAGCCGACGGGAGACGAGCCGGGAGCAGACAGGAGGCCACAGCTGACCACCCCCGCGCCGGCGATCCCGCCTACGTCATCCACACTTCGGGTTCGACGGGCCGGCCGAAGGGCGTGGTGGTGCCGCACCGCAACGTCACCGCCCTGATCGGCGCCACCCGGGAGGACCTGTCGCTCGGCTCGGAGGACGTGTGGACGTGGTTCCACTCGTTCACATTCGACTTCTCGGTGTGGGAGATCTGGGGAGCGCTGGCCACCGGCGGACGGCTCGTGGTCGTGCCCTATCTGACGTGCCGCTCCCCGGAGGACTTCCGAGGGCTGCTGGCGCGGGAGCGCGTCACCGTGCTCAGCCAGACACCGTCGTCCTTCCAGCGGCTCATCGACCTCGAACGCGCCGGCCCGGCGCTGGAGGGCGTACGGCTGGTGGTGCTGGGCGGAGAGCCGCTGGACGCGGCGAGGCTCATTCCGTGGTTCGACGTGCACCCGGAAGCCCGGTGCCGAGTCGTGAACATGTTCGGAATCACAGAGACCACCGTGCACGTCACCGCTCACACCGTGACCCGCGGTGACGCGCTGTCGGCCGGCCGTACGGTCGGTGGACCGCTGCCGGGATGGGGAGTGCGGATCCTCGACAGCGCCCGGCACCACCTGCCGACGGGGGTCAAGGGGGAGATCGCGGTGACCGGTGACGGGCTGGCACTCGGCTATCTCGGCAGGCCCGAACTGACCCGGCAGCGCTTCGTCCGCGACCCGCTCGACGGCGCGCCCATGTACCTCAGCGGGGACCTGGGCGTCCTCCGGGACGACGGCACCCTGGAGCACCACGGCCGCATCGACGGCCAGATCAAGGTGCGGGGGCACCGGATCGAACCGGGAGAGGTCCGGCACCACGTCCTCGCCAGCGGTTACGCCGCCGACGCCGCCGTGCTCGCCGTGGCGGACGGGGAGGACGCCGACGGCGCCCTGCTCACGGCGTTCGTGGTTCTCACCGGCGGCGACCGGCGCGAGCTCCGTCGTCACCTGGCGCGGTCGCTGCCCGACTACCTCGTTCCGGTCGTCGTACCCGTCGGGGAGATCCCGCTGACGCCCAACGGCAAGGTCGACGAACGCGCCCTGGTCTCCCTCCACGCTGCGCCGCCGGCGCCCGACGGGACGGCTGCACCGGCGGCGGACGGCTCGGACGAGGCCGAGCACAGGTTCCTCACGACCTGGCGGGACGTGGTGAACACGGACGCCGGGATGGAGGACGACTTCTTCGACCTCGGGGGCAACTCCCTGCTGGCGCTGCGCCTCAGCAGGGAGCTGCGCGACCGGGGTCTGCCTGTCGACGTGCCGACGATCTACCGTCTGCGCACCGCACGCGAACTTCTCCAGCACATCGCGTCGGGGTCGTCGGGAGTTTGATCACGCCGTACGCCGGCGGGCGGCGTCGAGCCCGAACACCCCCGGAACCTCATCATCGCCACGGTCCCCACGAGAGCGTCCGACAAGGGCCGCCACCTCGGCACGGGAGGACACCGTCAGCTTGCGGAAGATGCGCCCCAGATGGGTCTCCACCGTCTTCTGGCTGATCGACAGGGCCCGCGCTATGCGCTGGTTGGTGCAGCCCCGGCTGACGAGGACCGCGACCTCCACCTCCCGGTTGCTGAGCATGCCCAGCGGCTCCCTGCGGGCACCGGCCGCGCTCGCCCCGGCGTCCGGGCCCTGGCTGGCCGCCGCACGTGCACGTCCGGCCAGAGCGAGAAGATGGTCGCTGTCGGTCTCAGCGGCGGACGACTCCGCCACTCGTGCGTACTTCGCCGAGGCGTCGGCGTCTCCGGCGGCACGGCCGTGCCGGGTGAGCAGTTCGGCCAGCACCACGGCGTGCGCGCGGAAGCCCCGTTCCTGGGAGACCTTCAGACCGCGTCCCGCGTGGCGTCCGGCTGCGCGCACACGGTCGAGTTGCAACTCGGCCTCCGCCAGCCACACCAGCCCGTCGAGATGGCATGCGACGGCCTCGTCACCGGCTTCGTCCAGCAGCAGCGCGGCGCTCGTGGCATGGAAGGCGGCGCCCATCGGCACCGGGCCGGCCGAGCCGAGGGCGGCCTTGGCCAGCAGCGCACTCAGCCATCCCCGTGTCACGGACGGCACCGCGCCGAGGAGGCTCTCGGATTCCGACACGCTGTCCGGCGAGACGCGCCGCCCGGCCCGCAACTCGCTCGCGATCCGCGTACCCATGAGAACCGCCCGGTACGAGTCGGACAGGTTCCGGCTCCGCGCGACGTACTCGGTTGTCACGGCGGCGCCCGCCTGCGGCCGTCCCAGCATGTCCTCGCACCAGGCGTGCCACTGGGCGGCCTCGACCCGGTCGGGCAGGGTGCGGTCGGGCCACGGCCGCCCCAGCAGCTCCAGTGCCCGTACGAACCGGCCCGTCAGCGCGAGCGCGCTGCCGCAGACCACGGCGGAACGGCTGGACTCCTCCGGCACCGCCGCGGCAGCCTCCGACCACACGACCGCCGCGGGTGCGTTGGACCACCGCCGCCGCGCAGCCGCCTCGACCAGCGCCCCGGCAGCCGGCCTCCGGCTCTCTGCCGCAGGCCGGCTCCCGCCGGCCGCGGCCGCCCGCTCCTGGGCACCGACCAGCCAGCCGGCCCCGGCCACGCAATGCGCAGCCGCGCGCTGGAGCCACGTGCTGAAGCGGAGATCGGCCAGCGACGTGTCCATGGTGAAGATGTCGAACCGCACCAGTTCGTCCATCGCGTCGCAGAACTGATCGCCGACATCGGCCACCCTCCGCAGCAGCTTCACGTCGAACGGCTCCGTCAGCACCGTCCCCGCCCCGGCGACGTGCAGCGCGGTCTCGGACAGCCGGTGGAAGTCACGCACCGCGCCGGTCAGCACCTCCGGCGAGAGCGCCGGAGGTGCCAGGGAACGCGCGCCGCGCTGCTTCAGGGCGTCCGCGCAGGCCGTCAACAGACCGGGGTTGCCCCGGCATTGGGTGAGAATGCGGGCGCTCTCCTGCCAGTCCAGGTCCGCGGGCAACAGCGTCAGCGCCTCCTCGGCCGGCAGCGGCTGCGGCACGGCCCGCACGACGCGCCCGGCGCCGACGCCCTGGTCGAGGGCCGCCAGCAGGACATGAGGCGTCTGGCGTGGGCGGTGCGCGACGACGAGGCTGACCCGCCCGCCGGGCCCCCGCCCGTCGGCGGAATGCCGGACCAGGTGCTCCAGCAGCCGCACGGAGGCCGCATCGGCCCACTGCACGTCGTCCAGGACGACCAGCAGCCCGCCGGAAGGCGCACTCGCGCACAGCTCCCGGCGGAGCGCAGCGGCCAGGTGACGACCCGTCCGGTCCCGGCAGTGTCCGTCCAGCATGCTCGTCCGCAACCAGGGCGCTCCGGCGAAGCCGTCCGCACCGCCGGCCGCCGGTGCTGCGGGCAGCGCGTCCAGAAGGTCCAGCAACAGCCCGTAGGGGCAAGGAGGCTGAGTCTCCGGCGGGTGCGCCGCTGCCACCGTCGTGCCCCGGGCGCGGGCCCAGGTGACGATGTCGGCCAGCATCGTGGTCTTGCCCGCACCCCGGTCGCCGCGAATCTCGACCACTTCGGGCAGGTCGCGCCACGGGAAAGACGATCTGTAACGCGTCATCGTTGACGCAACCCCCCGAGTTGTCGTCACTCCCCGCCCATTGGCAGAGCACGAATCAAACAGACAGACAATAGCACTCGCAGTTGACCTGCCAGGCGTGATAACGCTTCTCGCGCGGGTGTTGACGTACCGTCAACCCGAGGCCGGCGCCCCTCACCCCCATCGGATAAGGTCCCGTCATGCCGCTCCGCACCGACCGCTGCGGCGGTCCGATTCCGGCCACAGAGGCAGACGAAGCGGCCCACCGGCCACGGCGCGCGAACATGAGGTTCGCGGTGACGTGGCTGACATTCGCGGTCCTCACCGCGGTCACGTTCTCGATCGCCTTCAACTCCGCCACGCCCGGCGACGACCGCGAGGCGGGCAAGCGCGCTCTCGCCACCACGAAACGCCTGCAGGAGCACGGCTACCGCCACGTCGGAACACCCCAGCTGGCAGCCGCCATGGGCGACGTGCAGCGCTCCCTCACAGCCGTCCCGGGAGTGGACGTCACACGGCAGCGGGCTTCCGGAACCGTCCGTCTCGAGGAACGCGACGTGACGTACTCGGTGAGCAACGTGATCGCCCGAATAGCCGGGAAGAGCCCAAAGACAGTTCTCGTCAACGCTCATGTGGACGCACCCCTCGAGAGCCGTGGCGCAGCCGACGACGCGGTCAACGTCGGAGCCATGATCGAGGCGGCACGCGCGCTGAGCCGGGACAGACCCGAGCACACGGTGGTCTTCCTCTTCAACGGCGGGGAAGAGGCGGGGTTCACCGGCGCGGACGCGTTCACCCGCCACCGGTGGGCGCGCGACGTCAAGTGGTACTTGAACATGGAAGCGATCGGGGCCGGCGGTCTGCCGGTGCTCTTCCAGGCATCGGCGAACAGCGGCGGCCTGGTGGACGCGGCGGGGGCCGCCCCCCGACCGCTCGGCTCCGTCGTCGGGCAGCAGCTCTTCCAGACCGGGCTGCTCAACTCCGACACCGACAGCCGCGTGTGGCGGGAGGCGGGCTGGCAGGGCATCGACTACGCCCCCATCGGCGACGGTTACGTCTACCACACGCCGCTCGACCGCGTCGGCCGGATTCCGCCGGGCACAGCGCAGGCCGCGGTCGACACGGTCACCGGCGTCGTGGCCGAGCTGGACCACCCCGAAGCCTCGCCGGCGCCCTACTACTTCGACCTGCTCAACCGGGCCTGGGTGACGTTCGACCCGGTCGTGCCGGTCATCGGCTCGGCCGTCCTGTCAGCCGCGCTGGCGGGCCTCGTACTGCTGGAACGCCGCCGCGGACGTGTCCGGGCCCGGGCCGTCCTGCTCTCCGCCGGGCTGGCGACCGGCGGACTGCTCACGGGCATCGTCGCCGGGCTCGCCGTCGGGGGGCTCACCTGGCTGACGCAGGGGGAGTTCTCCTGGTACGGCAGGCCGTGGCTGATCGGTCTTCTCCACATCCCCGCCGCCGTCGCGGGGACCCTTGCTCCGCTGGCGCTGCTGCGGCGTTCCGGACGCGCACGGGCCTCCAGGCAGGAGGCCACCCTGACGGTTGCCCTGGGCGTGACCGCCGCGGCGACCGTGCTCAGCTGCGTCACGGCCTGGGCCGGCGTCAGCGCCGCGTACCTGCTGTGGACCTTCAGCGCTCTGCTGACGCTCGCTCTGTGGGTCTCCGCGACGCTCGGCCGGCGGTGGGCGGCATGGCCGGTGGTCGTGGCCGTTGCGGCGCAGACCCTCCTGGCGGCCGAGTTCGTACGCAACATCTACACGCTGCTCGTTCCGCTGCTGGGCCGCGAGTCGTTCGCCGTCCCACCCGACGTGATCCTCGGTGCGCTGACAGCCGTGGTCGTCTTCCCCCTCGCACTGGCGGTCGCGGTGTTCGCCGTGCATGCCGGACGTCCGCGTCGCGCGCCGGCCGCGCCGGCCGCGCTGGCCGTCGTACTCGTCACGGGCCTCGTGGCGTCGGCGGTGCTGCCGCCCTACACCCCGGAGCGTCCGAAGCACCTGATCCTCATGCAGGAACAGACAGCCGGCGGCACGCGGATCCTCCTGGAGAGCGACGGCCCCCAGTCGGCCCGGTCACTCGGCCTGCTGCAGGACGCCGCCGACGCGACGGGCCTGCGAGTGCGCGGGGACGCGCTGCTGGCGAAGCCGAGAACCGTGCCGTCCGGCAGGGTCAGCTTCCGCCGGCCGAGCGACCGGGAGTTGACGATCGACGTCGGCGCCAACGCGGCCCCCAGAGTTCGGATCACACTCACCGGTCCGGTCCTGTCGGTGAACGGCCGTTCTTGCGACGGGCAGGAAGCCACGGTGGACGTGGTCGGACGCCCGGAGGGGTTCACCGCGACGGTGCGGACGGGCGGACCCGTGACCGCGCTGGTCGAGCAGACCTTCAAGGGGACGGGAGCTGACGCCGCCCGGGTGGCCAGGAGCATGCCGGAGTGGACGGTGTCCGGGTCGAGGACGATCGTGGCGGACCGCTTCCGGGGATGAACGGGCACCTGCCCGCGGGCCGCCCTCACTTCCGCCACCGCGGACGAGGGTGCGTGCACCAGAGCCGTGCCGGCCGACTTGACATTCTCCTCCCCACGCGGGGTGCCGCCCCCTCAGATGCGGGTAAGTCACGCCCTGCGGCCGGTCGTTGGGCGAAGGAGTGGCGCGACGAACTGGACCGCAACCGGGAATTGGTGGCCAAGCATGTGGGGCGGATGGACACGATCCCGCGCAAGCTGCCGCTCGCAGGCTTCGGCGCCGGCCAGTTCCGTGCGCGCGGGCGCGTGCACGGCGCAACGTCCCGGATACGCAACCCCAAGGAACGGTTGGCACGCCTGACGGAGAACGCCGTCGCACGTCCGGCGGACCCGCCGGCCTTCACTGCCAGCATCGCCACCGCGGACCAGGAGCCGGCCAACGAACTGGGCCCCGGTCACGACGGCAATCCACCGCGGACGGGAACGACCATGTGCATTACGTGTATGTGGTCCGCCATCCCCGCCGTGACGAGATCGTCGAGGCCCTGAAGGGGTACGGCATCTCACCCAACATCAGCTATCCCTGCCCGGTCCGCACGATGACCGGCTTCGCGCACCTCGGCTACGCCAGGGGATCGCTCCCGGTCACGGAGCGACTGTCGGACGAGATCTTCTCGTTGCCGATGTATCCGGCACTGCCCACCGACGTCCAGGACAAGGTGACCGCGGCCCTGCACGAGGTGCTGGCCGAGCTCTGAGCGGTGGGGACGCAAGCCGTGGGCAGGAGAGAGACCTGCCCAGCCGTCAGCCAGGTCCGGGCGGCACCCCGGATTCTCCCCGGGGCCGGCCCGGACGCAGAGAGCGCCCCTCGCGAAGATCGCGAGGGGCGCTTCGCCGTGGGCGTCAGTGCACTCCGAGGGACTTCAGAACCCGCTTCTGAGCTGCGGAAAGCCGGGTGGGGAAGTAGAGGTAACACACGCCGCCCGTCGCGGACTTGACCTCGCCCTCCTCGTCCTTGCGCTTGGTGCGCAGCCAGATGTTCTCCCACTGACGGCGCTTGTAGACGTGCCGGACGGCCTCGTTGTCCTCGGACGCCGGGTCGTTGGCGACGACGTCTCCGTCCTCGGTGAAGCCGACGACGGTCATCAGGTGGCCCGCCGTGCCGTATCCGGCGCCGTCGAGTTCGGACTCGATGAAGGACTGCGAGGTGATGACGGGGATGCCCGCCGCCACCAGACGCTCCACGTCCGTCAGGCTCCCGAGCCGGGTGACGACCCCCTGCATGTCCCGGTACGTGGCCGCGTAGGCGACGTTGAAGGGCCAGTTGCCGCACCCCTCGTACTGGTAGTCGAAGGTGTGGCGGGCCGCGTGGCAGACCTGCGGGTCGGCGAAGTCGGGATCGACCCACTCCAGGTCCCCGGCGGAGGGCTTCCGGCCCCAGTACTCGATGATCATCTGGGACGAGGTGGGGCTGCACCACGCCTCGCCGCCCCCGTCGTACTCCGGGTACTGGCCCTTGTGGATCTCCTGCGAGTACCGCGGCACGTCCAGTTCGACACCGCGCGCCGGACCGGGCTCGGAGGCGGGGACCTCGAAGCGGTCGGGGACGTCGGAACTCATCGCGCTCAGCCGCCACACCGCCGGCTCGGCGCCGCTGCCCACGGCGCGGTGGAGGGTCAGGCGCAGCTGGTAGGCCACCAGCCGCAGGCCGCCGGCCAGGTCGTCGATGGCGAAAGTGTCGGTCCACACGCTGGACTTGTCGTCGCTCTGGTCGTCGACGGACGTACGGCGCGGTACGTCCCCGCCGTCTCCGGAGGTCCACACGCCCATGGTGTACCAGGGTGTCCGCGTGCCGTCCGAGTAGAGGCCGTGGAGTTCCACGCGCAGCCAAGTGCCCTTGGGGGTACGGGCGTTCCAGGAGGTGATGACCTCCCCGGCGTCGACGCCGGGTTTGCGCAGCGGCGAGGTCCACCTGGCGTACTCCCACTCGGCGCTCTCTCCGGTGTGGGGGTCCTCGTACTCGACCGTGCCCTGTGCCCGCCCGAAGACGACGGCGGGACGGCGTCCGCCGACGACCCGTACGCCCTCGGCCCTGCCCTCGACCCAGTCGCGGTAGCGGCTCCAGCTGTGCAGGTGGACATCCGAGGCGCCACGTCCCGCCCGTGCCGCGGTGCTGCCCGCCGCCCGCGCGGTCAGCCGCGCGCTCGCGGTGGCCTGGGGCGCGGATGCGACGCCGGCCGCGGTGGCTACGGCGGCGGCCAGTACGGTGCGGCGTGCGGCGGGTCTGCTGTTCATGGCCATAGATCCCTCAACTCGGTTCCCATGCGGCGGCAGGTGCGCGTCAGAGTGCCACTATCGCCGGTGGAGCGCCCCCCGGGCCAGAGCACCGGGCATCGGCCTGGCACCAATATTGGTGTGGACCAGTGACGGTCCCGGTGCTCCCCCGCCCGTACGCTGGGCCGGATGAGCCCGTCCGCGTCCTGCGCCCCGTCCGGCTCCCCGGCCGCGCCCCTCCCCCGTCTCGCCGCCCGCCTGAGGGCGCTGCCGCCCTCGTGCGGCCCGGTGCGGCTCGTGGCGGTGGACGGCCACGCCGGCTCGGGCAAGACCACATTCGCCGCCCGCCTCTCTGCCGAACTCTCCGGTGCGCCCGTACTGCATCTGGACGACCTGGCGACGCACGAGGACTTCTTCGGCTGGGACGGGCGGCTGGTGCGGCAGATCCTCACGCCCCTGGCCGGGGGCCGCCCGGCCCGCTGGACGCCTTACGACTGGACGGCCGGCGCCTTCCCCGAGGGCGCCGGCGCCGCCTCGGTGCTGCCGCCGGAGCCTGTCGTGCTCATCGAGGGAGTCGGGGCGGGGCGCCGCGCGCTGCGCCCGTATCTGGCCTGTCTGCTGTGGATGGACATGCCGCGGGAGCGGGCGTGGGAGCGGGGGCTGCGGCGGGACGGCGCAGGGCTGGCGCCGTTCTGGGCGGAGTGGACGCGCGCGGAGACCGCGCACTTCGCGGAGGACCCCTCGTATTCGTCTGCGAATTCTCTGGTGCGGGCGGGACGAGAGGGTTTCGAGGTGAGGGCGGGGCCCGCGGGAGACCGCTGACAGTCCCAACTCGTCACCCACGGTGACCCGTTGGGTGTCCCTTGTGGGTGCGCCGGGTGCCGTGCCGCAGAGCCGCTTGACCCGGGAGCATCCGAGGAATTACTTTTCCAACAGGCGGTCTGTACAGGTCGCCTGCAGACGCGAAGCCCCCGGTTGTTCCCCCGTGATCGGGGGCTTCGTTCTGCCCGCGCCCGGGCCCGCGGGGGTCTCACCCGCCGCCCGGGATCACCGTTCGTGACCGTTCGTGACCGTACCGGAGTCCCTGCTTCAGCCCTTCCTCCCGCGCCCGCACCGCCCTTCGGCGGCGACAACCTCGCAGGTACGATGCGTAGGCGCGCGTGACATCGGGCAAACCAGGGTCAGCCGGCCCCAATTCCCTCCCGGATCACGGACATTCGTCCGACGCCTCTCCGGTCCTCCGGTGCAGGGACGTCCCGGAGCTCGACATGACCGGGGATGCAGCGGGCGGCCGTCGGCGGATGGCGGGGGTTACGTTTCGTGGGGGACGTGATGGATTACGGCACGCACAGCGGCCAGCACCTGCACGCCCCTGCCGATCTCGCGTGGCTGCGCGGCGTCGACGCCTACACCGTGGGCCAGTACGCACAGGCCGAGGAGGAGTTCCACACGGCGGTCCGGCTCGACCCGGGCATGGCCGACGCCTGGCTGGGCCTGCACGCGCTGCGCGCGGACACCCCCACGGCACTGCTGCGCATGTACCACCACCGGCGGCGCTTCGGCGAACAGCGCGCACGCTACGCGCGTGACCTCAACTCCTGGTACTGGCTGGGCTGGTGGGTGCAGCCGGTACTGGAGAGCGAACGCGACCTGCTGCTGGCGCACGCCTCCCACTGGCTGGACGGGCGGCACGTCGCCGAGCTGGACCGGGCACTCGCCGACTGCCCGCCGGTGGAGACCGATCCGCAGGTGCGCTTCCTGCACGCGTGCCGCGCCTACCTGGCCAAGGACTGGGAGCGGCTGGTCGCACACACCGAGGTCCTCGTCGACGATCCGCTGCTGGGCATCGAGGCGGGCCTGTTCGCGGGGATGGCGCGCGTACGCCTGGAGATGTACGGGCAGGCCGAACCGCTGCTCTCTGCCGCGCTGATGCGCTGCCGCAGCGAGCAGCCGCAGCGCAAGGAGCTGCGTTACTGGCTGGCGCGCGCCCGCGAGGGCACGGGGCGCAGCGCCGCCGCCCTGCCGCTCTACCGCGCCGTGCACCGTATCGATCCGGCCTTCATGGACACCGCGGCCCGGCTGACGAACATCGCCGAGGGCGACGGTCTCGGCGAGGCCGGCGACCTGGCCACCGCGATCACCCTGGCCGGCACCGGCAGCGGACAGGGCGGCGGCATGGAGGGCATGGAAGGGCTGGACGGGCTCGGCGAGAGCATCGAGCCAGGCGTGGAGTCAGGCGGTGCCGGGGAGCCGGCCGCCGGAGAGAGCGCTCCGGGCCCCGCCGCCCCTCCCGGCGGGCTGGAGGTGCCGGACCCGGCGGAGGGCGCCGACCCCGACGTCGACCCGGGCGCGGACGCGCTGCGGCTGGAGGACTCCGGCGACCCCGCCGAGCCCGTACGCGTCGACTCCGACGCCGTACGGGGCCGTACGGTGCCGCACGCCACCGACGCCGGCACCGAGCGGGTGCTCACCGGCCCCTCGGACCCGGCGCTGCTGGCGCAGGCGCTGGAGGAGCTGGAGCGGATGGTCGGCCTGGAGCCGGTCAAACGCCAGGTGAGGGCGCTCTCGGCGCAGCTCCACATGGCGCGGCTGCGTGCCGCGCAGGGACTGCCGGTACAGCCGCCGAAGAGACACTTCGTCTTCTCGGGGCCCTCGGGTACGGGCAAGACGACGGTGGCACGAATACTCGGACGGGCGTTCTACGCGCTGGGACTGCTCGGCGGCGATCATCTGGTGGAGGCCCAGCGGGCCGATCTGGTCGGGGAGTTCCTCGGGCAGACGGCCGTGAAGGCCAATGAGCTGATCGACTCGGCGATGGGCGGCGTGCTCTTCGTCGACGAGGCCTACGCCCTGGCCAACTCCGGCTACAGCAAGGGCGACGCCTACGGCGACGAGGCGCTCCAGGTACTGCTCAAGCGCGCCGAGGACAACCGCGATCAGCTCGTGGTCATCCTCGCCGGCTACCGGGAGGGCATGGACCGGCTCCTGGCCGCCAATCCGGGTCTGTCCTCCCGCTTCACGACGCGCGTCGACTTCCCCAGCTACCGGCCGCTGGAACTGACCGCGATCGGCGAGGTCCTGGCCGCCGAGAACGGTGACCTGTGGGACGAGGAGAGCCTGGAGGAGCTGCGCAGCATCAGCGGCCACGTCGTCGACCAGGGCTGGGTGGACGAACTGGGCAACGGCCGCTTCCTGCGCACCCTCTACGAGAAGAGCTGCGCGTACCGCGACCTGCGGCTGTCCGGATATCCGGGCGATCCCGGCCGGGAGGATCTGGCGACGCTGAGGCTGCCCGACCTCATGCAGGCGTACGGTGAGGTGCTGTCCGGGAGGGGCCCCGACGGTCCCCGTCCTGACCCTCCTCCGCCGGTCTGACGGAGGCCTCCGCGCGGCCGGCGGGCTCCGTGGCCGTAAAGCGATCGGTGCCGCCACCCGGGTGCGGGGCACCTCCTGTCTGCCCGTCGCCCCCGGCCTGCACCGGTGGGTGCTTCCGCTGCGGCGGCGGCCCGCCGGACCGGTGCGCCGGGTCGTGCATCTCGCCGAGCAGCTCTTCCAGTACGTCCTCCAGCGCCGCCAGGCCCAGCACCCGTCCCGAGGCGTCCGCGACGGCCGCGAGGTGCGAGGCCGCGCCGCGCATCGCCGTCAGGGCGTCGTCGAGGGGGACTTCGGCGCGCAGGGTGGTCATCGTGCGCCACAGGTGCTGCGGAACGGCACGGTCGTGCTCGGTGAGGTCGAGGACGTCCTTGACGTGCAGATAGCCCATGAAGGCGCCGCCGGGCGCGCGGACGGGAAAGCGGGAGTAGCCCGTCCGTACGGTGAGGTCCTCGATCTCGCGCGGGGTGACACCGGGAGGGACGGCCACCAGGGCACCGCCCTCCAGCAGTACGTCCGTCACGGGGCGGGAGCCGAGTCCGAGGGCGTCGGAGAGGCGTTCGTGTTCCGCGTGGTCCAGCAGGCCGGCCTGCCGGGAGTCGGCGAGGAGACCGGTGAGCTGTTCGCTGGTGAAGACCGCCTCGACCTCGTCCCTGGGCTCGACGCGGAATCCGCGAAGGATCAGCCTCGAGAGGGACCCGAAGGCCGCTGTCACCGGCCGGCAGAGCCGGGCGAAGGCCACCAGGGCGGGGCTCAGCCACAGGGCGGTGCGCTCCGGGGCGGCCATGGCCAGGTTCTTCGGCACCATTTCGCCGATGACGAGGTGGCAGAAGACGACGGCGGCGAGCGCGATGGCGTACCCGGCGGGGTGGATGAGTGCCTCGGGCACACCTGCCGCGTGGAAGACCGGCTCCAGCAGGCGGGCGACGGTCGGTTCGGCGACCGCTCCGAGGGTCAGTGAGCACACGGTGATGCCGAACTGCGCCGCGGCCATCATCTGCGGCAGGTTCTCCAGGCCCTCGAGCACCCTGCGGGCGCGGCCGGCACCGGCGGCGGCCAGTGGTTCGATCTGGCTGCGGCGCACCGAGACCAGGGCGAACTCGGCACCCACGAAGAAGCCGTTGCCCAGCACGAGAAGGGCGGCGAGGAGGAGTTGAAGGGCGCTCACCGGCAGCTCCCCCCGGCCGCCGGGGCACTTCGCCGAAAGGCGCGGTCACCGGCACCGGCAGGACGGCTTCCCCCGGAGCCGGCGCCCCGCGAACCGTCCTGCGGACCGCCCTGCGCCGTACGCACGATGCGGACGCGTTCCGCGCGGTGGTGCGCCACGTGCCGCACCCGCAACAGCCAGCCCGCCGCGCCCCCTCCGCCCGGCAGCCGCGCCGTGTCCCCGGGCGCGGGGATGCGGCCGAGGCGGTCGGCGACGAGCCCTGCCACCGTCTCGTACGGACCCTCGGGAGCTTCGAGCCCGATGCGGCGCAGCACGTCGACCCGGCACCCGCCGTCGGCGTCCCACGCGGGACGTCCCTGGGCGTCGGGCGGTGCGGGGGCCAGCGCGGGCAGGGCCTCGCCGTCGTGTTCGTCACGCACCTCCCCGACGAGCTCCTCGGCGATGTCCTCCAGGGTGACGACTCCGGCCGTGCCGCCGTACTCGTCGACGACCACGGCGAGGGGTGCCTCGCGGCGGAGCCGCTCCAGCAGCGGCTGGACGGGAAGGGTCTGCGGAACGAGCAGCACGGGAGCGGCGATTCGGGCCACGGGGGTGCGCAGCCGTTCGTGGGCGGGGACGGCGAGGGCGTCCTTGAGATGGGCGATACCGGTGATCTCGTCCATCCGGTCGCCGTAGACGGGGAAGCGGGAGAGGCCGGTGGCGCGGGTGAGGTTGAGTACGTCCTCGGCGGTGGCGCCGCCCTGCAGGGCGCATACCCGCAGCCTTGGGGTCATCACGTGCTGGGCGGTCAGCGCCGTCAGTGACAGCGTCCTCACGAACAGGTCCGCGGTGTCCTGCTCGATGGCTCCGGCGCGTGCGGAGTGCCGGGCGAGGGAGACCAGTTCGCCCGGTGTGCGCGCGGACGCCAGCTCTTGGGCGGGATGCACGCCGAAGGTGGCCACGATGCGGTTGGCGACAGCGTTGAGGGCCGAGATCAGGGGCCGGAACGCGGCGGCGAAGAGGCGCTGCGGGCGGGCGACGAAAAGGGCCACGGACAGCGGTCTGGAGACGGCCCAGTTCTTGGGGACCAGCTCGCCCAGGACCATCTGCACGGACGAGGCCACCAGCATGCCGGTCATCACGGCCACGCCCGGCACAGCGCCGTCGGGCAGTCCGGCGGCGCTCAGCGTGGGGCTGAGCAGGTGCGCGAGGGCGGGCTCGCAGAGCATGCCGACCACCAGCGAGGTGAGAGTGATGCCGAGTTGAGTGCCGGAGAGCTGGAAGGAGAGCTCGCGCAGGGCGGCGGTGACGGACCGGGCCCGGCGGTCGCCCTCGGCGGCGGCACGTTCGGCCTCGGGGCGCTCGACGGTGACGAGGGAGAACTCGGCGGCGACGAAGAAGCCGTTGGCCAGGATCAGCACGAAGGCAGCCGCGAGCAGTACGAGCGAGAGGGTCATGCTGCGGCTCCCCGGACTTCCGGGGGAGGCACAGCGCAGGTACTACAGGACGATCCGTCCATTGCCGGCGGTGGTCACTCCTCGGGTAGGGGGTCACGGAAGCGGGGTGCGGCCGAGAGCCACCCGGACCAGCGTAATGGCCTCTGCCCGGTACTGGGCAGAGGCACTGGCCGGACGGCTCGGTTCCGCTTCCGGGTGTACGCGGGCGTGCGGAGCGCCGCTCAGCCCACGGTGTCCCCGGTGCCGTGCTTCTCCGCCAGGGCACGCAGCGCGCTCGCGTCGGCGACGGCCTGCTGTTTGGCGATCCCCGGCTGAATGCCCATGGCGGGAAGGCTGGTGCCGTCGGCGAGGTCGAGCGAGACCCAGGGGTCTCCCGAGCGCAGATTCACGCGCAGCACTTCCGCCCATTCGAGGCGGCGCCTCCTGGTCAGGTTGACGACGGTGATCCCGTCCTCGTCCGCGGTGACGTGCGGACGCGAGAGCAGCAGCAGTACGCCGAGGAAGAGCACGCCGGTGAAGACGAAGCTGAGCCGCTCCCCCGGACTCGTCGTCGGCACGATCAGCCCGACCAGGGTCAGCACGGCGCACACCGCCGCACCCACGGCGACGAGGACGACGCGGGTGCGGGTCGGCCGGAACGTGACGGGCAGAGCGGGCGGTTCACTCATCTGCGGGACTCCTGGCTGCTGCGAGGGCGGTGCCCCCTCCACGGAGGGTCCGCGAAGGAGGGCGGGATCACCTCGGGAGACCGGCACGTCCTACAGACGGCAGGCGTGGATGCCGGTGGTGAGGATGGCGCGTGCGCCCAGTTCGTAGAGATCGTCCATGATCCGCTGCGCCTCGTTCGTGCGCACCATGGAGCGTACGGCGACCCAGCCCTGGTCGTGCAGCGGGGAGACGGTGGGCGACTCCAGGCCGGGCGTGAGGGCCACGGCCGCCTCCAGGTGCTCGGCGCGGATGTCGTAGTCCATCATCACGTAGCGCCGCGCCACGAGGACGCCCTGCATCCGGCGGAGGAACTGGCCGGTCTTGGGGTCGTCGCCGGCCACGTCCAGACCGCGTACGACCACGGCCTCGGAGCGCAGGATCGGCTCGCTGATGATCTCGAGTCCCGCGTTGCGCAGAGTGGTTCCGGTCTCGACGACGTCGGCGATGACTTCGGCGACGCCCAGTTGGATGGCCGTCTCCACGGCGCCGTCCAGCCGGACCACGGACGCCTCGACCCCGTGGTCGGCCAGGTGCTTGGTGACCAGCCCGGCGAAGGAGGTGGCGACGGTCATGCCGCCGAGGTCGTGCACCGTCGTGGCCGTGCCGGGGGTGGTGGCGTAGCGGAACGTGGAGCCGGCGAAGCCGAGTTGGAGGATCTCCTCGGCCTGCGCCCCGGAGTCCAGCAGCAGGTCGCGGCCGGTGATGCCGATGTCGAGCTTGCCGGAACCGACGTACACGGCGATGTCGCGGGGGCGCAGGAAGAAGAACTCGACCTCGTTCTCGCTGTCGACGAGCACGAGTTCACGGCGGTCCTTGCGCTGCCGGTAACCCGCCTCATGGAGCATCTCCACCGCAGGCTCGGACAGTGAACCCTTGTTGGGGACGGCGATGCGCAGCATGGTGCGGGCTTCCTTTGCGTGTGTGGTGCGGGCGCTTGCCCGGATGTGCCGGAGTACTGTGTGTGCCGGAGTGCTGTGTGTGCCGGGGCGTGTCCGCGTCCGCAGGACGGGCGCGGCGGGTGCCGGGGCGGACTCAGAGGTGAGCGTATACGTCCTCGAGGGAGACGCCGCAGGCGATCATCATCACCTGAAGATGGTAGAGGAGCTGCGAGATCTCCTCCGCGGTGCGCTCGTCCCCCTCGTACTCGGCGGCCATCCACACCTCGGCCGCCTCTTCGACGATCTTCTTGCCGATGGCGTGCACGCCCTGGGAGGCGAGTTCCGCGGTGCGTGAGGTGATGGGGTCGCCGGTGGCGGCCTTGTGCTGGAGCTCGGCGAAGAGCTCCTCGAATGTCTTGTTCGCCATGGTGCCCCCAACTCTACGTGCCCTCCCGCGGCCGTCAGCGCCAGGGTTCGGCCACCGCGCGCAGCACCGCCGCCGTGGCCACGGCGGCGGTGACCGCCTCGTGGCCCTTGTCCTCGGTGGAGCCCTCAAGACCCGCCCGGTCCAGGGCCTGTTCCTCGGTGTCGCAGGTCAGCACTCCGAACCCGACGGGGACCGCGCAGTCGACTGAGACCTTGGTGAGCCCCTGGGTGACGCCCTGGCAGACGTAGTCGAAGTGCGGGGTGCCGCCGCGGATGACGACGCCGAGCGCCACGATCGCGTCGTACCCGCGGTCCGCGAGGACCTTGGCCACGACGGGCAGCTCGAAGCTGCCGGGGACGCGCAGCAGCGTGGGCTCATCGATGCCCAGTTCGCGCAGCGCACGCAGCGAACCGTCCACGAGGCCGTCCATGACCTCCTCGTGCCACTGTGCGGCGATCACTGCCACACGCAGGTCGCCGCAGTTCTTGACGGTCAGTTCGGGGGCGCCCTTGCCGCTCACGTTGCTCCTCGCCTCTTTCGCCGGATTGTTCTCGTCATCTGTGCCCGCCCTGCCCGCGGGCCGTGCCCGCGCTGTGGGGACGGTCACCCCGCCGTCACTGGGTGCCGCACGGGGAGGCGGGTTCCGCGTCCAGCCACGGCAGATCGTGGCCCATGCGGTCCCGTTTGGTGCGCAGGTAGCGGACGTTGTGCTCGCCCGCTTCCACGGGCATCGGCTCCCGCGCGTCGACCCGCAGCCCGTACCGCGTGAGCGCCGCGGTCTTCTCCGGGTTGTTGGTCATCAGCCGCAGCGAGCGGACGCCGAGATCGGTGAGCATCCGGGCGGCCGCGGCGTAGTCGCGCGCGTCGGCGGGCAGCCCCAGTTCGAGGTTGGCGTCGAGGGTGTCGCGTCCGCGCTCCTGGAGTTCGTACGCGCGCAGCTTGGACATCAGCCCGATGCCCCGGCCCTCGTGCCCGCGCAGGTAGAGCACCACGCCTCGGCCCTCGCGCTGGACGCGCTCCAGGGAGGCGTCGAGCTGGGTGCCGCAGTCGCAGCGCTGCGACCCGAAGACGTCGCCCGTGAGGCACTCGGAGTGCACCCGCACCAGGACGTCCTCGCCGCCCGTCTCCGTGAGGTCGCCGGCGACCAGGGCGATGTGCTCGACGCCGTCCGCCGAGCGGTATCCGTACGCCCTGAACTCGCCGTGCGGCGTCGGCAGCCGGGTCGTCGCCTCGCGGTGGACGGTGGGCTCGGCGTCGCGGCGGCGGTAGGCGATGAGGTCCTCGATGGAGATGACGGCGAGGCCGTGCTTGCGGGCGAAGGGCAGCAGTTCGGGCAGCCGCAGCATCGTGCCGTCCTCACCGGCGATCTCGACGATGGCGGCGGCGGGACGCAGCCCGGCGAGCCGCGCCAGGTCCACTCCGGCCTCGGTGTGTCCGGCCCGGGCGAGGACACCGCCGGGCTGGGCGCGCAGAGGGAAAGCGTGCCCGGGACGTACGAAATCGGCAGCCGCCGACCCGGGATCGGCCAGCAGCCGGATGGTGGCGGCGCGGTCGGCGGCGGAGATGCCGGTGGTGACGCCGTGCCGGGCGGCGGCGTCCACGGAGACGGTGAAGGCGGTGCCCATCGCCTCGGAGTTGCGCTCGACCATCTGGGGCAGGTCGAGCCGGTCCAGGTCGGCGGCCTCCATGGGCGTGCAGATCAGGCCACGGCACTCGCTCATCATGAAGGCGACGATCTCGGGGGTGATCCGCTCGGCGGCGACGATCAGGTCGCCCTCGTTCTCCCGGTGCTCGTCGTCGACGACCACGACGGGCCGGCCGAGCGCGATGTCGGCTATGGCACGCTCGACGGGGTCGAGGGCGAACTCCTCCGGGCCCTCCCCCTCCGGCACGCCCGCCGCGTCGCGGTCCGCGTACCGGCCCGGGGCCGCGCCCGTCTCCGCGCTGCTCATACCTGCGCTCATGCCTGCGGCTCCTTCGTCCGGCCCGCTCGGGGCCATCGTTCGGGTCGTACGGGATGTACGGGACGTACGGGACGGCTGCCGGTCCGCGCGGTCCGCTCCGGTCACGGGAGTGCTCCTTCCGCGGAGGTCCGCTCCCCGGCGGGCGTCTGCGCCGAGGCCGTCCGCGTACGCAGCCACCAGCTGCGCAGGCCCCACAGCACCAGTCCGAGGTAGATGACGTAGACCAGTCCGGAGAAGGCGAGTCCGCTGCTGAAGGCCAGCGGGACGCCGACCAGGTCGACCAGCAGCCAGGCGAACCAGAACTCCACCAGTCCCCGCGCCTGCGCCGTCATCGCGGCGAGCGTCCCGACGAAGATGTACGCGTCCGGCCACGGGTTCCACGACAGCGCCGGTACGAGCGTGAAGAGCGAGCCGACGGCCAGCGTCCCCACGAACGTGCCGGCGAGCAGGACTCCCCGCTCGCGGCCGCTCGCGAAACGCACCGGCACCGAACCGTCCCGGCTGTCTTCCCTGCCGCGCCGCCACTGCCGCCATCCCCACAGGGCGACGACGATGACCAGGAGCTGTTTGCCCACACCGCCCGCGAGCTGCGCGGAGGCGTACGCGCAGACGAGGACGACGCCGGAGAGCACCTGGACGGGCCACGTCAGCAGGGAGCGGCGCCAGCCCAGCGCGAGGGCGGCCAGGCCGATGACGTTGCCGATGAGGTCGGAGTGGATGACGTGCTGGCCGAATGCCGTGAACGCCTGGCTGTTGAGCCACTCGAAGGCGCTCACCGCAGGGCTTCCTTCGCGTCCCCCTGCTGCCGGCCGCCCGCGGAGCCGCCCGGGCCGCCTTCCCGCCGGCGCCCGTCGTGGGTCAGCAGCCGTTCGACGTACTTGGCCAGCACATCGACCTCGAGGTTGACCGTCTCTCCGGGCTTCTTGAGGCCGAGGGTGGTCAGCTCCAGGGTGGTGGGGATGAGGCTGACGGTGAAGTGCTCGTCACCGGCCTCGACGACGGTGAGGCTGACGCCGTCGACCGTGATGGAGCCCTTCTCCACGATGTACCTGGCCAGTTCCGGCGGCAGTGCGACCTCCACCGTCCCCTCGGCGGTGCGCCGCGTGAGCGTGCCGGTGCCGTCGACGTGCCCCTGCACGATGTGACCGTCGAGCCTGCCGCCCAGGGCCATCGGACGTTCCAGGTTGACCCTGGAGCCGGCCACCAGGGCGCCCAGGCAGGAGCGGGAGAGGGTCTCGGAGACGACGTCGGCGGTGAACTCACCGCCGGCGGCCTCGACCACGGTCAGGCAGACGCCGTTGACCGCGATCGACTCGCCGTGCCGCACGCCGTCGGTGACGAGGGGGCCGCGCACCCGGAGGCGGGCGGCGCCCGGCAGTTCGCCGACGGCGACGACCTCACCCAGCTCTTCGACAATTCCGGTGAACACTCAGGACTCCTCGGTGGCAGCGGCGGGGGTGACGGGAGCGGCGGTGGACACGGCGGCGGCAGCGGCGCCCGCAGCGGTCCCGGCGCGGGCGGCGGCAGCGGGAACCGCTGTGATCCGCAGGTCCGGACCGGTGTGGACGGTCTCGGTCACCTTCAACCGCAGCGCCTGCGCGATGGTGACGATTCCCGCGCCGCCGAGCGCGGTGGGTCCGGCGCCCAGCAGTACGGGAGCGACATAGCCGATGACCTCGTCCACGGTGCCCTCGTGCACGAAGGCACCGGCGAGCGTCGGGCCGCCCTCCAGCAGCACCGAGCGGATCTCGCGTGCGTACAGCGCCTCCAGCAGCGACGCCAGGTCCAGGCCCGCGCGTCCGCCGGCGGCCCGTGGCAGCCGCAACAGCTCGGCGGCGCCCTCGAGTTCACCGGCGGCGGCGTCCTCGGCGACGGCGACGAGGGTGGGTGCGGCGTCGTCGAGGACGCGCGCGCCGGGACGTACGGCCGCCGCCTCCGTGTCGACCACGACACGCAGGGGCTGCTCGGCTCCCGGCACGCCCCGCACCGCCAGGTGGGGATCGTCGGCACGTGCCGTCCCGGAGCCGACGATCACGGCGTCGGTACGGGCACGCAGCCGGTGGACGTCGGCGCGGGCCTCCTCGGAGGTGATCCAGCGGCTGGAGCCGTCGGCGGCGGCGATGCGGCCGTCGAGCGAGGCGGCGTACTTCCACACCACGTAAGGACGGTGCAGCCGCATCGCGGTCAGCCACGCGGCGTTGCCCGCCGCGGCCTCGCCGGCCATCAGCCCCCGCTCGACGTCCACGCCCGCCTCGGCCAGCCGCTGCTCAGCCCCGCCCCCGAAGGCGGGATCGGCGACCGCGTAGACGACGCGGGCGATCCCGGCCTCGATGAGGGCGGTGGTGCACGGGCCGGTACGGCCGGTGTGGTCGCAGGGTTCGAGGGTGACGACGGCGGTGCCGCCGCGGGCGTCGTCGCCGGCCTCGGCGAGGGCGTGGATCTCGGCGTGCGGACCGCCGGCGCGCTGGTGCCAGCCCTCACCCACGGGGCGGCCGTCACGGCTGAGCACGACGCAGCCGACGACGGGGTTGGGGCTGGTGGATCCCAGCCCGCGCGCGGCGAGTTCGACCGCTCGGCGCATGGCAGCACGTTCGGCCGGTTCGGCGGACGGTGATGACACTGCGGCGTCGGTGGCCACCGGGTCTCTCCTGCCTCTTCGGGCACGGACTCCGGGGCATGTGGGATGTGTACGGGCCGGGTCGGAGAACACCGCCGGAGGGAGGGGAAGTTCCCGAGGGGCCGCCCCGTCCCTGAAGGACGCGGACGCACCGCCCGGATACGGCGGTGTACCGGTCTCGGCCCGCCGCGCACTGCCTCCCATCCGGACTTTCACCGTCGGTCCAGGAATCTCACCTGGTCAACCGGTCGCTGGCGGCGAACGGGTCGCGGACTGTAACCGCCGGTTCGGACTTTCACCGACCCCGGAGTGCGCTGACGTCACTGGTACGCCTCCAGTCTGCCACGCCGCCGGGCGGCCCATGCTGCCGCGGTCTGTGTGCTCACTCACAGACCGCTCACGCACCACGGTCGCCGCGGCGGCACCGCCGCTTCCGCCACCGCCGCTCGACGGGTTCGGTCCCGTTGCCGGAATCCCTTGTCCCGCCGCGTGTGACCGCCCGTACAGTGTCCCGGATCGCGCGGGCAGAAGCGGCGCGCGGAAGTGGACGCGCGTACGGCGCGGGACACAGACGCACAGGCCGGAGGAGCCCGTACATGCAGCAGACCGCCATCGACGGCGCCACCCGCAGGGCCCGTCGCGCGATCTCGGTCGTCTTCGCCGCGCACGGCGCGGTCAGCGGCAGCTTCGCGACAGCCATCCCCTGGATGAGAGAGCATCTCGCTCTCGGTCCGGGCTGGCTGGGCGTCGCGCTGGTCTTCCTGACACTGGGCGCCTCCGCCGCGATGACGCTTTCGGCGGGCATCGCACACCGCTACGGGCCGCGTCGCTCGATGGCGTGGCTCTCCGTGTTGTGCTGCGCCTCCGTCGCACTGCCCGCGCTCGCCCCCTCGCTGCTGTGGCTGTGCCTGGCCCTGTTCGTCTACGGGTGCGGGCTGGGCCTGATGGACGTCGCGATGAACGCGCACGGCGTGCAGATCGAGGAGCGCTACGGACGTTCGGTGATGTCCGGGCTGCACGGGATCTGGAGCGTGGGCACGCTGCTGGGCGGCGCGGCAGGCACCGCCGCAGCGCACACGGGCCTGGACGGCCGGGTCCAACTCGCCGTGGCCGGGCCGGTCCTGGCAGTGGTGGCGGCCGTCGCCAGCCGGTGGGCGCTGGACGTACGCGCGTCCCCCGAGGGCGCCGCCGGGGACGGCGAGCACGGTGCCGAGAAGCCGCCGAACTTCGCGCTTCCCGGGCGCGGGGCGCTGGCGATCGGCTTCATCGGGTTCTGTGCGGTCTTCGCGGAGGGCGCCTCGATGGACTGGTCGGGCATCTACCTGCGCGACGTCACGGACGCCGGCCGGGGACTCGCCGCGTCCGCGTTCACCGCCTTCGCCTGCACGATGGCCGTCGCGCGGCTGGTGGGCGACGCGGTCGTACGGCGGATGGGCGCGGTGCGGGCGGTGCGGACGGGCGGATGCGTGGCGGCGGCCGGCAGCGCCCTGGTGGTCCTCTCCAAGACGCCGGCCCCGGCCGTCGCGGGCTTCGCCCTGATCGGCGTGGGTGTCGCCGTGGTGGTGCCGCTGTGCTTCGCGGCGGCGGGCCGTACCACTTCGGGCTCTCCGGGCCAGGAGATCGCGGGGGTGGCGACGCTCGCCTACGCCGCGGGACTGGCGGCGCCCGCGGCGGTGGGGTGGATAGCGGAGGCGACCTCGCTGACGGTCTCCTTCGGGCTGGTCACGGTGCTGCTGCTGGGGCTGGTCCTCGGTGCCGGGGTGCTGCGTACCGGGCCGCATCCCGCGGCTGCGGGAGCGGGCCCGGCGGCCGGAAGGGAAGACCTGGCCCCGCCACGGGCGGCACCGGGCACGGAGCAGGCGGCCGACGGCACGGAGAGCGACGAGGAGGCCGGGAGCAGACGGCCGTGAGGTGCCCGCCCGCCCGGAGCCGGTGGAGGAAAATGCGTCGACAGCGCCCCCGGCACCCGGCAGAGTGGCCGCCCGTGACGAGCAGTGAGCTGTGGACCCGTGCGACCGCCGACCGCTACGACGCCGAGGAGGCCGAGAACTCCTCGGCCGCAGTGCTCGGACCGGCTCTCACCTTCCTCGCCGAACTCGCCGGAGACGGCAGGGCGCTGGAGTTCGCCATCGGAACCGGACGCGTGGGTGTCCCGCTCCGGGAACGCGGCGTGCCGGTGGTGGGCGTCGAACTCTCCGAACACATGGCAGCGGTCCTGCGGCGCAAGATCGACGAGGAGGCGCTCCCGGTAGCCGTCGGGGACATGGCCACCACCGTCGTCCCCGGCGAGTTCACCCTGGTCTATCTCGTCTACAACACCATCGCGAACCTGCTCACGCAGGACGAGCAGGTCGAGTGCTTCCGCAACGCCGCACGTCATCTGGCGCCAGGCGGCCGGTTCGTCGTCGAACTGGGCGTGCCGCCGCTGCGGTTCCTGCCGCCCGGCCAGGTCGCGGTGCCGTTCGACGTCTCCGAGCAGCATCTCTGCTTCGACACCCTCGATCTTGTCGAGCAGACTCTCGTCTCCCACCACTTCACCCGCGACGGCGACGACGGCCGCTACCGCCGCGGCACCTGCCGGCAACGGTACGTCTGGCCGGCGGAGCTCGACCTGATGGCACGGATCGCCGGGCTCGATCTGGAACGCCGCGTCGCGGACTGGGAGGGGACACCGTTCACCCAGGACTCCGCGAAGCACATCTCCGTGTGGCGCAAGCCGGCCTGAGGCCGGCCGCCGGGCGTCACCCGCCTGCGCTCCGGTGGCCTGCCGGGGAGTTCGCCGACCGGTTCGGCGCGGGCCCGCACGGCGGGCCGGTGCCCGCGACGCCGCTGTCCTCCCTCCGCTCTCCTCGTACACGCCACTCTCCTCGTACACGCCGGCGGACGCGTGGGCGCACCGCCGCCGGGGAACCAGCAGATCAGCGAAGGCGGCGTGGCGCGGAGGGCGTCCGCCGCCACGGAGGCCGGCCGTCCGTGCACGGGGCGCGGACGTGGGGAGGCGGGACGTGCGGAGGAAGCAAGGATGACGCTGGGACTGGGACTCGGTCTGCCGCAGATGAAGCAGTACGAGCCGAGCCGTGATGTGACCGAGGTGGCGCGCGCCGCCGAGGAGTGCGGTTTCGGCAGTCTGTGGGTCTTCGAGCGCACGCTGGTGCCCGAGGACCCGGTCGACGGCATGTACGGCGTGCCGGGCCGCCCCTGGCCGGAGGGCTTCCGGCGGGTCGCCGACCCACTGGTCACCCTCGCGCAGGCCGCGGCGGTCACCGGGCGGGTGCGGCTGGGAACGGCCGTGCTGGTGGCACCGCTGCACGCGCCGTTCGACCTGGCCCGCACACTCGCCTCCCTGGACGCGGCGAGCGGCGGCCGTCTGGTCGCCGGGCTCGGCACGGGATGGTCGCGGGACGAATACGCCGCGGCGGGCGCGGACTTCGGCCGTCGCGGTGAGCTGCTGGAGGAGACACTGGATGTCTGCGACACCGTGTGGGGTCAGGGCCCGTCCTCCTACGACGGCATCCGCACCCGCCTCCCGCCCTCCGATGTGGGCCCCAAGCCGGTGTCCGGGCGGGTTCCCGTGCTGCTGGCCGCGAGCAACCACCGCACCCTGGACCGGCTGGCACGCCGTGCGGACGGCTGGCTGCCCTCCCTCGCTCCGCACCCGGTGGTGGCGCGCACCTGGGCGACGGTGCGTGAGCTGGCCGAGCGCCACGGGCGGGACCCGGACTCCCTGACGCTGGTGCAGCGGTGCGCGGTACGGGTCACCGACAAGCCGCTGGACGGCGGACGGCGGCAGCACCAGGGCAGCGTGGAGCAGATCGTCGAGGACTTCGCCGAGGGCGTCGCCGCCGGGGTGGACGAGGTGATCGTGGATCTGCAGGGTGCGTCCCGCGACGTGTCGGAACTGCTGGACTCCGCACGGAGGTTGTACGCGGCGGTGCGGGAGGCGGGCATGTAGCGCACGGGAGGCGGTCCGGGCCGGGGCTCCGTCCGGTGCCGGAGGTCAGCCGGGCGGGAGGTCCCGGGCCCGCGCGGCGGGCGGGGGCGCGGGGCGGATTCGCACGAAGCGGGTGGCGAGGGGGCCTGCCACGGCGAGAATGAGGACATAGGCCGTCACCAGCGGTCCGAGGCGGCTGTTCTGTGTGCCGGCCAGGGCGATGATGACGATGGAGAACTCACCGCGGGCGATGAGCGCCGTCCCCGCCCGCAGCCGGCCCTGCCGCCCGGCTCCGTCCCGGGAGGCGGCGTACCAGCCGGCGGCCACCTTCGTCGCCGCGGTGACCACGGCGAGCGCCAGCGCGACGGGGAGCAGCGGGAGCAGGTCCCGCGGGCTGACGGAGAGGCCGATGGCGAGGAAGAACGCGGCGGCGAACAGGTCCCGCAGCGGGCTGAGCACGGCACGCGCCTTGTTCGCCGCCTCGCCGGTGAGGGCGAGGCCGACGAGGAAGGCGCCGACGGCGGCGGAGACGTGGACGGCCTCGGCCAGCGCCGCCACGACCAGGGTGATGCCCAGCACCCGCAGCAGCACCTGTTCCGAGTCCGGATGCGAGACCAGCCTGCCCAGGTGACGGCCCCACCAGTAGGACGCGGCGAAGGCGGCCGTCACCGCGCTGACCGCGATCAGCACCCCCAGCAGGGCCTGGCGCCACGTGCCGCCCGAGACGGTCACGGCCAGCACCGGGAGGTAGACGGCCATCGCGAAGTCCTCCAGCACCAGCACGGACAGCACGGCCGGGGTCTCCCGGTTGCCGAGCCGCCGCAGGTCCCCCAGGAGGCGGGCGATGATGCCGGACGAGGAGATGTAGGTGACGCCCGCGAGGGCGAGGATGCCCGGGGCGTCCAGTCCGAGCAGCCAGCCCGCCGCGGCGCCGGGCAGGGCGTTGAGCAGCAGGTCGGCGACGGCGGAGGGCACGTGCCGGCGCAGGCTGACGGTGAACTCGGGGATGGTGAACTCAAGTCCGAGCGCGAGCAGCAGCAGGACCACACCGAGGGAGGCCCCGATGTCGACGAACTCGCCGGCGGAGGGCACGGGCACCACTCCCCCTTCGCCCAGGGCCACTCCCGTCAGCAGGTACAGCGGCACGGGCGAGAGCGCGAAACGCCGCGCCAGGGCGCCCAGCACGCTGAGCGCGACGAGGATGGTGCCGAGTTCCAGCAGCAGGGCGACGGAGGTGTGCACGGGATCAGCCCTCGATGATGCGGGTCACGCCGGCGATGCCGTCGCGGGTCCCGATCACCACCAGCACGTCCCCGGCGCGCAGCCGGTGGCCGGGGCCCGGAGAGGCGGTGACCTCCTCGCCGCGTACGACGGCCACGATCGAGGCGCCGGTCCGCGTCCGGGCTCTGGTCTCGCCCAGCGGGCGGCCGTCGAAGGGGGAACCGGCCCGCACCTCGACCTGTCCGGAGCCGAGTCCGGGGACCTCCTTGGTGAGGTCGGCGAACCGCTCGGCGATCCGCGGGGCGCCGAGGATCTCCGCGAGGACGTCGGCCTCGTCGCCCGTGAGCCGCAGGGCGGGCCGGCCTTCGTCGGGGTTGTCGGCGGAGTACACCACCAGTTCGAACTCGCCCGTTCTCCGGGCGATGATGCCGACACGGTCGCCGTCCTCGTTGGTGAACTCGTAACGCAGACCGACGCCGGGCAGAAGCACCTCGTTGACATCCATGCCCCCATCATCGGGGCTCCTCCGCCCGTGACCCGGTCACCGGGCGGGGCGGGGCGGGGTCGTGCTCCCGCCCCGCCCCGGCGTGGTTGAGGAGGCGTCAGTCCTCGGGCAGTTCCACCGGCGCGATCTCGTCGTAGACGTCTCCCGGGCCCGGGTTGGCCGGGTCGGTGCCGCCGCCGAAGTGGTGCAGAACGCCCCACACGGCGTTGAGCGCGGTCTGCACCGCTCCCTCCGCCCAGCCCGCCGTCCAGGAGACGTCGTCACCCGCGAGGAAGAGTCCGCGCTTGTCCTCGGGCAGCCGGTCCTGCATGAAGTGGGTGAACAGGCGCCGCTGGTAGCGGTAGTGGCCGGGGAGGTTGGCCTTGAACGCGCCCATGAAGTACGGCTCGTTCTCCCAGGAGACGGTGACCGGACTGCCGGTGATGTGGCGCCGGATGTCGACGCCGGGATAGATCTCACCGAGGGACTTGAGCATCACCTCCATGCGCTCGTTGGCGTTCAGGGGGAGCCACTTGAGGCTGTCGTCGCACCATGTGTAGGAGAGACAGATGACGGCGGGGCGGTCCGGTCCGTCGTCGAGCAGGTACGTGCCGCGCGTCATGCGGTCGGTGAGCGTCATGCTCATCACGTCCCGGCCGGTCGGCAGCCCCTTGTCGTCGACGGCCTCGTCGAGCCAGAACGGGCGGTCGACGGGCACGAACAGCTTCGAGGACTCCATGTAGTGGGTGCGCTCCACGGCCGTCCAGTGGTCGATGGGCAGCAGCGCGTCATCGCAGTCGATCTTGCTGAGCAGCATCCAGGACTGCGCGGTGAAGACCGCCGCCCGGTAGGTCCGGATGTTCCCGCCTTCGTCGGTGACGGTGATGCGGTTGCCCGAATTGCGGGTCAGGCGTGTCACGGCCGGACGGTGGGTGCGGCCGGGGTGGAGTGAGGCGAGCGAGGTGCCGCGCGGCCAGTGGGTGAGCTTGTCCGGCTCGTGCTCCCACAGCCGCAGCGGGAGCTGCTGGCTGCCGCCGACGATGCTGCGGTGGTCGTCGTCCGCGCCGGTGTAGACGACCCGGAGGATCTCCAGGATGGAGTTGGGGAAGTCGGTGTCCCAGCCTCCGGTGCCGAAACCGACCTGCCCGAATATCTCGCGGTGCCGGAAGGAGGAGAAGGAGGGCGAGTCGCACAGGAAGCCGTAGAAGGTCTGGTTGTCCAGCTTCTCCACCAGCCGGGACCAGATCTCCCGGATGCGCGGCACGTCGCGCTCCCGCACTGCGCGCTGCATGGCGGAGAAGTCCGCCCCGTCCTCCAGGCAGGCGTTCCAGGCGTCCATGACCTGGTGGTAGACGGGCGGCAGATCCTCCAGCGTACGGGCGTAGTGCGGGCTGCCCTTGAGGTCGACGACGGTCGAAGGGGTGTGGGGGGCGAGGGGGTTGGGGAACGGACGGGTCTCCAGGCCCGTCAGCTCCACGTAGTGCCGGAAGGCGGTGGAGGACGGCGGGAAGCGCATCGCGCCCATCTCGGCCGTCAGGTTCTCCTCGCCTTCGAAGGAGGCGGTGCGCAGCCGTCCGCCGATCTGGTCGGCCTCGTAGACGACGGGCTTGAGCCCGGTCTTCATCAGCTCGTAGGCGGTGACGATGCCGGAGAGGCCGCCGCCGATCACGGCGACCTCGCTGCCGTGCTCGGTCGCCGGCACGGAGCCCACGCCCGCGGGGTGGGCGAGGAAGTCGTCGTAGGCGAAGGGGAAGTCGGGGCCGAACATGGTCAGCGGCGGCGCGGTCGCGGCGGCTGCCGGCTGCTCCTCGTGGACGGCCGTGGGCACCGTTGACGTCATCGGGGCGTGCCTCTCTCGTCGGTGGGCGGGTGTGACCGCGGCGCGCGCCCGGAGAACGGCGCGCTCCGCGGGGGGCGTCGGAAGGGTGAGCGAACGCGGCGGGGAAGGACAGGGACGGGAACGTGGGGCCGGACGGCCCCGTCAGGCGGCGTAGAGGTCGCCGCGCCGGTCGTCCAGATAGGTGGTCTGCGCGCGGGAGGCCCGCAGCGCTGCGGTGTCGACGTCGGCGAGGAGCAGTTCCTCGCCGCTGCCCGCGCGGGCGGGCACCGTGCCGTCGGGGGCGGCGAGGCAGCTGAGGCCGGCGAAGTCGAACTCCCCTTCGCGGCCTTGCCTGTTGGCGTAGGCGAGGTAGAGCTGGTTCTCCCAGGCGCGGGCGGGCACGACGGTCCGGGGGACGATGTCGTACGGGCGCATCAGCGCCGTCGGCACCACCAGCAGCTCGGTTCCGGCAAGGGCGTGGGCGCGTACCGTCTCGGGGAACTCCACGTCGTAGCAGACGAGCAGCCCGATCCGTACGCCCTCCAGGTCGGCCTGGACGAGCAGCCGGCCGCCGGGCGTGAAGTGGGCCCTCTCCCAGCCGCCGTACAGGTGCGTCTTGCGGTAGCCGGCCAGGACGGACCCGTCGGGGCCGGTGAGCGCCACGGAGTTGTGCACGCTCCCCCCGTCCAGCTCGGGGTATCCGTGGACGAGGGCGATGCCGTGTTCCCGGGCGATCCGGGCGACGGCGCGGGCGCTGTCGCCCCCGGCGGGTTCGGCGAGGGCGGCGACGCGGTCCCCCAGCGCGTAGCCGGTGAGCGACAGTTCGGGGGTGACCAGCAGCCGCGCGCCCCGGGCCGCGGCACGGCGGGCGGCGTCGTCGATCGCGGACAGGCCGTCCTCGACGGTACGTGGCGCCCGGGCGGGGCCTTGGTGCAGCGCGACGCGCAGCGACGTCATGGAACCTCCGACTCTGGGCCGGTCCTGCGGATGTGCGGGGGAACACTTCGACGGTAGATCCGGGCAGTTCGGCGGGCAAGGCTCATCCGTTGCGCATCCAGGAGCCGTCCGTTGCGTCTTCTTCCGTCGCTGTGGTGATTCGTTGCGTGCTCGGTGCGCGGTACGCGTGCCGTGGCCGTGCGGCCCTCTCAGCGCGGTGCCCCCGAGGTGTAGCGGCGCAGCAGCGGCGAGAGCACCAGCACGGACTTCGTACGCTCCACGAAGGCCTCGCCCGCGATGCGTTCCAGCACCTGCTCGAAGTGGCGCATGTCGGCGGCGAAGACCTGGACGACGGCGTCGGCATCGCCCGTGACCGTGGAGGCGGAGGCGACCTCGGGGTAGCGGGCCAGTGCGCGGCGGATGTCCTCGGGCGAGGTCTTGGAGCGGCAGTACATCTCGATCCAGCCCTCCGTCTCCCAGCCCAGCGCCGCCGGGTCCACCCGTACGGTGAAGCCGGTGATGGCGCCCTGCTCGCGCAGCCGGTCCACCCGGCGCTTGACGGCGGGAGCGGAGAGGCCGACCTCGGCGCCGATGTCGGCGAAGGAGCGGCGGGCGTCCTCGGCCAGGGCGTGGACGATGCGTTCGTCGAGTTCGTTCAGGGGCACGGCGGCTGGCTCACTCTTCCCTGCGCGCGGGGTCCGGCGACGACGGCGGGGTGCCGTCCTCGCCCGCGTTCAGCCGGGAGCGGCGCATACCGTACCCGAAGTAGACCACAGCGCCCACGGCCATCCAGACGCCGAAGACGGCCCAGGTGACGGAGTCGAGGCTGAACATCATCCACAGGCACAGCCCGAGCCCGACGGCGGGGACGAGCGGCGAGGCGGGCACACGGAAGGTGCGCCGCATCGTCGGGCGAGTGCGGCGCAGCACGATCACCGCGACGTTGACCAGGCCGAAGGCGAAGAGTGTCCCGATGCTTGTCGCGTCGGCCAGCCGGCCCAGCGGGACGGCGGCGGCCAGTGTCCCGCAGAAGAGGGAGACGATGAGGGTGTTGGCGCGCGGCGTGCCGCTGCGGGCGTGGACCTTGGAGAAGATCCCGGGCACCAGGCCGTCCCGGGACATGGCGAAGAGGATGCGGGTCTGTCCGTAGAGCACGACCAGCACGACGGACGCGATGGCCACGACGGCGCCGAACGCGAGCACCGCCGGCCAGAAGTCCTGCCCGGTGACACTGCGCAGCACACCCGCCAGAGCCGCCTCGGTGCCCTCGAACTCCCGCCACGGCAGGGCGCCGACGGCGACGGCCGCGACCAGGCAGTACAGCACGGTGACCAGGCCCAGCGAGAGCAGGATCGCGCGAGGCAGGTCACGCTGCGGGTCCTTGGCCTCCTCCCCGGCCGTGGAAGCGGCGTCGAAGCCGATGTAGGAGAAGAACAGGGTGGCTCCGGCGGCGCTGACCCCGGCCATGCCCAGCGGCATGAAGGGCTGGTAGTTGCCCGCCTTCACCCCGGCGGCGGCCACGGCGCAGAACACCAGCAGCGCCAGGATCTTCACCGCCACCATGACGGTGTTGGCGCGGGCGCTCTCCTTCGCGCCGCCCATCAGGAAGGCCATCGCCAGCAGTACGACCAGCAGGGCGGGGACGTTGAAGAGCCCGCCCTCGCCGGGCGGTGCGGCCAGCGCCTGAGGGAGGGTCACTCCGAGCGTCCCGTGCAGGAGTTCGTCGATGTACTGGCCCCAGCCGACTGCGACCGCCGCCACCGACACCCCGTACTCCAGCAGCAGGCACCAGCCGCACACCCAGGCGACCAGTTCGCCCATGGTCGCGTAGGCGTAGGAGTAGGACGAGCCGGCGACGGGGATGGTGCCGGCCAGTTCGGCGTAGGAGAGCGCCGAGAAGAGCGCCGTCAGTCCGGCGATCGCGAAGGAGACGGTCACCGCGGGGCCCGCGTCGGGGACGGCCTCACCGAGCACGACGAAGATCCCCGTTCCCAGCGTCGCCCCGATGCTGATCATGGTCAGCTGCCACAGGCCGAGGCTGCGGCGCAGGTCACCGCCCGCTCCGTGACCGCCCTCGGCGACCAGGCGCTCCACCGGTTTGCGGCGCAGCAGCCGGCCGGCGGCGCCCCGCGGTGCGGGGGACTTCGGATGAAGGGACGGGTCTGCTCCCTGGACCGGCACGGCAGCGGCCTCCTCGGTGTTGATCAGATGTGGCCCACGACCCTACGAGGCGGGTGCCGCGTCACGGAACGGGACACCTTTGCGCGCTCGCGGCGATGTGTTGCGTGCAACTGGCGGGCGGAGGCGATTCGTTCAGCCCCCGGCGCAGCCGCCGGTGCCGGCCTCACCAAGCGCTCGGGCGGGCCGCCGCGCCGTGTACGCGCAGCGCCCCGCACCGAGCCCGTGCCCGTTCCCGTGCTCACCAACTCGCGTGCAGGGGCTCACCCTCCGCATACCCGGCGGCGCTCTGCACTCCGACGACGGCCTTCTCCGCGAACTCCGCCAGGGAGGCGGCGCCCGCGTACGTGCACGAGGAGCGGACTCCCGCGATGATCGCGTCGATGACGTCCTCGACGCCGGGACGCGCCGGGTCGACGAACATCCGCGAGGTGGAGATCCCCTCCTCGAACAGCGTCTTGCGGGCACGGTCGTAGGCCGACTCGGCGCTGGTGCGGTGGAGCACGGCACGGGCCGAGGCCATGCCGTAGGACTCCTTGTACGCCCGTCCGTCGGCGGTCTGCTGGAGATCGCCCGGCGACTCGTACGTACCGGCGAACCACGACCCGATCATGACGTTCGACGCACCCGCCGCCAGCGCCATGGCCACGTCCCGCGGGTGCCGCACGCCGCCGTCGGCCCACACGTGCTTGCCGTGGCGGCGTGCCTCCGCCGCGCACTCCAGGACGGCGGAGAACTGCGGACGGCCGACTCCGGTCATCATCCGCGTGGTGCACATGGCGCCCGGACCGACACCGACCTTGACGATGTCGGCACCCGCCTCGATCAGATCGCGGACGCCGTCGGCGGCGACGATGTTCCCCGCGACGACGGGCACTCGGGGGTCCAGGGCGCGTACCGCACGCAGCGCCTCGATCATGCGCTCCTGGTGGCCGTGTGCCGTGTCCACGACGAGCGTGTCCACGCCGGCTTCGAGCAGCGCGGCGGCCTTGCCGGCCACGTCGCCGTTGATGCCGACGGCGGCCGCGACGCGCAGACGTCCGGCGCCGTCGGTGGCGGGGGTGTAGAGCGTGGCGCGCATCGCGCCCTTCCGCGTGAGGATGCCGGCGAGGCGGCCGTCGGCGTCGACGGCGGGGGCGAGTTTGCGGTGCGCGGCGTCGAGCTGGTCGAACGCCTCGCTGGGGTCGATGTCCGCCTTGAGGACGAGCAGGTCGCGGGACATCACCTCCGAGAGCTGGGTGAAGCGGTCCACGCCCGTCAGGTCGGACTCGGTGACGACGCCGACGGGGCGTCCCCCCTCGACGACGACGCCCGCCCCGTGGGCACGCTTGGGCAGCAGCGAGAGCGCGTCGGCCGCCGTCTGGGTCGGCGCCAGCGTGATGGGGGTGTCCAGCACGAGGTGGCGGTTCTTGACCCAGCTGGTGACCTCGGAGACGACGTCGATCGGGATGTCCTGCGGGATGACCACGAGGCCCCCGCGGCGGGCGACTGTCTCGGCCATGCGCCGTCCGGCGATCGCCGTCATGTTGGCGACGACCAGCGGGATGGTGGTGCCTGTGCCGTCCGGCGAGGAGAGGTCCACGCCCTGGCGGGAGCCGACGGCGGAGCGGCCGGGCACCATGAAGACGTCGTCGTAGGTCAGGTCGTACGGGGGCTGCTGATCGTTCAGAAATCGCATACGGGCACTCTCGGCTCTCTCACCTGCGTTGTGACTGCGGGGCGGGTGGGGAGTCCGGGCCGGCACAGCAGCGTCCGGGATGTGGATCCTTCTCCCATCATCCCTGATGGGCGCCGCGGACGGCGAACCGGGCCCCTGGCATCTCCCTGCGGCCGGGGCGACGGCCGCTCCGTCCCGCCCGGGAGGGGCACGGCGGAGCCGGTTGCACGGCCGCAGGAGGCGCATCTAATGTCCCGCTCGGACACATGAATCCATCCATGTTGGGGGGCAGCAGGTGGGAAAGGCTCTCCCCACGTCCCAGCGCGCCTACGACTACGCCAAGGAACGGATACTCGAAGGCGTCCTCGCCGGTGGCGAGCTGATCAGCGAGGGCACGGTGGCCCAGGCGCTGGGCATCAGCCGGACGCCCGTGCGTGAGGCATTCCTGCGGCTGGAGACGGAGGGGCTGCTGCGCCTCTATCCCAAGCGGGGCGCGGTGGTGGTGCCCGTCTCCGCCAAGGAGGTCGAGACGGTCCTGGAGACGCGGGAGCTGATCGAGTCCTTCGCCGCGGAGAAGGTCGCCTCCCTCGGCCCTGCGGCGCTTGAGGCGCTCGTCGAGCGGCTGCGCGGCCAGCTCCGTGAGCAGCGGAAGCTGCGCGAGGCCGGTGACGGCAAGGCGTTCGTCGCCGCAGACCAGGCCTTCCACGAGCTGATCGTCGGCGCGGCGGACAACGACATCCTGCTCGGTCTCTACTCCGGGCTGCGGGACCGCCAGCAGCGCATGGGCCTCGTCGCCGTGTTCAACGACGACGACCGGCTGCGCGCCACCAACCACGAGCACACCGAACTCGTCGCCCTCCTCGAACAGGGCGACGTGGCGGGCTACCGCAGCGCGCTGCGCGGGCACCTGCGGGGTACCCGCGCAGCACTGCTGGGACATCAGACCGGCAGCATCCAGCCCAGCACGGACGTGGACTGAAGGAAGACCAGGACACACATCAGCAGCAGCAGCGCCAGGCTCCAGCCGACGACCTTCCGCAGCAGTTCGGCCTCGCGCCCGCCCAGGCCCGTCGCGGCGGCGGCGATGGCCAGGTTCTGCGGGGAGAGCATCTTGCCCAGGACCCCGCCGGAGCTGTTGGCGGAGGCGAGGAGTTCGGGGCTGAGGCCGGAGGACTTGGCCGCCGCCACCTGGAGCGTGCCGAAGAGGGCGTTGGCCGAGGTGTCGGACCCGGTGACGGCGACGCCCAGCCAGCCCAGCACCGGGGAGAGGAACGCCAGTCCGGCACCGGCACCGGCGATGCCGTGCCCGATGGTGGCCGTCTGTCCGGACAGGTTCATCACGTACGCCAGCGCCAGTACGGCCGCCACGGTGAGGATGGCCCAGCGGAGCTGGTGCAGGGTACGGCCGTAGGCGCGTACGGCGATGCCCGGCGAGATGGACAGAAGCGCCGCGGTGAGGACACCGCTGAGCAGCAGCATCGTGCCCGTCGCCGGCAGCCAGTTGAAGTTGAAGGCCGTCGCCGCGACCGGCTCGCCCGTGACGGGGTCGGCGACGCTGAGTCCGGGCCAGTCGAAGACGACCGCGCCCTTCTCCAGGACGGTCTTGACCGCCGGTATCTGGGTCACGGCGAAGATGACGATGATGACGGCGTAGGGCAGGTACGCCTTCAGGGCGGCTCGCGGGCTGTCCTCGGCGGCGGGGGCGGCGGGGACCTCGGTGTCCGTGCCGGCGGCGGTGCCGGAGCCGGTCCCGCCGGACGTACCGGAGGCGGTCCCGCCGGACGTGCCGGAGGGGGAGGCGGAAGCGCCGCCCGCGCCGCCGGACTCCTGCGGGCCGGACTCCTGCTCCTCGACGGGAAGCAGGGTGTAGGAGCCGCGGACACGCATCACCAGCACGAGCACGCCGACGGAGAAGAGCGAGGCGACGACGTCGGTGAGTTCCACCGAGATGTAGTTGGAGCAGACGAACTGGGAGACGGCGAAGGCGAGTCCGCAGGCCAGAGACGGCACCCACGTCTGCCGCACGCCGCGGCGCCCGTCGACGAGCCAGACCAGCAGTACGGGCACGATCGCGGCCAGCAGCGGCGTCTGACGCCCCACGGTGGAGGAGACGTCCTCGAGCTGGAGCCCGGTGAGCTGGGAGAGCGTGATGACGGGCGTCCCCATCGCGCCGAACGCCACGGGCGCGGTGTTGGCGACCAGGGCCACCGTGGCAGCCTTGAACGGTTTGAACCCCAGTGCGATGAGCATGACCGCACTGATCGCCACCGGTGCGCCGAAGCCGGCCAGCGCCTCCAGGAGCGCGCCGAAGCAGAAGGCGACGATGACGGCCTGGAGCCGCTGGTCGTCGGAGAGTTTGCTGAAGGAGCGGCGCAGCACCTCGAAGTGCCCCGTGTCGACGGTCATCTGGTAGACCCACAGGGCGTTGACGACGATCCACATGATCGGGAAGAGGCCGAACACGGCGCCCAGAACCGCGGAGTTGAGACTCTGCGTGACGGGCATGCCGTAGGCGGCGACGGCCACCACGACGGCAGTGCCCAGCGCGGCCAGCGCCGAGAGCCACGCCTGGACGCGCAGCACGCCCAGCAGCACGAAGAAGACGACCAGCGGCAGGGCCGCTACGAGCGACGACCACCCCAGTGAGCCGCCCAGCGGGTCGAGTACGGGTTGGAACACGGTGCCTCCGGTGACGAGTTGGGACTCGGGGGACGACTCACCAGGGCTTGACGCCGCGTATGGAGGCGTCGACGACCTGGACGGGGTGCAGCACGGGCAGCGGGGACTCGAGGTGCCGTGAGATCTGAAGCAGGCAGCCGGGGTTGGCGGTGACCACGGCGTCGGGAGCGGTGGAGCGGACGTTCTGCGCCTTGCGGCGGCCGAGTTCCTCGGCCGTTTCGGGCTGGACGAGGTTGTAGACGCCCGCGGAGCCGCAGCACATGTCCGCCTCGGGGATGGCGGTCACCTCCAGACCGGGCACGCTCCCCAGGACGGCGCGCGGCTGTTCGCGCACTCCCTGTGCGTGCGCGAGGTGACACGCCTCGTGGTGCGCGACACGTGCGGGGACCGGGTGGCGCGGGGCGAGCGGGGGCAGTTCGGCGAGGAGTTCGGAGATGTCGCGTACTTTCGCGGCGAACGCGGCCGCGCGGTCGCGGTATTCGGGGTCGTCGGCGAGGAGCCGTCCGTACTCCTTGAGCGCGGAGCCGCAGCCGGCGACGTTGACGACGACCGCGTCCACCTCGTGCGCCTCGAAGGTGTCGATGAGCCGCCGTGCCCGCTCGACGGCCTCCTCCTCCCGCCCGGCGTGTTCACTGAGGGCGCCGCAGCAGCCCTGCGCGCGGGGCGCCACCACGTCGCAGCCCTCCGCGGTCAGGACACGCACCGTCGCCTCGTTGACCTGCGCGAAGAAGACCTGCTGCACACAGCCGGTGACCATGCCGACGGTGCGCCGTGCCGTGCCCGTGCCGCCCTGCGCGGTGGTGGCCTCACCCGAGCCGGCGGCAGCGGGTTCATGGTCCGTACGGGCGGGGCTGTGGCCGGGAGTGCGGCGCAGCGCCGAGCGCAGCCGGACGTCCGGCATCAGCGCCTCCAGGGCACGCATCCGTGCCGGCAGCCGCCGCAGCAGCCCCGTCCTGTGCAGCGCGCCGCGGATGCGCAGCCGCTGGTACAGGGCGCCGAACACGGCCGCCACCCGCAGGCGTCGCGGGTAGGGGAAGACGCGGAAGATCAGTTCGCGGAAGGCGCGGTCGGAGCGGGAACGGGCCCAGTTGCGTTCGATCTGCGGACGGACGGACTCGATGAGCCGGTCGTACTGCACGCCGGAGGGGCAGGCGGGCACGCACGCCATGCAGCCCAGGCAGTTGTCGAAGTGGCCCACCGCGGCGGCGTCCAGCGGGGCCTCGCCCTCGCCGATGAGCTTCATCTGGTAGATGCGGCCGCGCGGAGAGTTCATCTCCTCGCCGGTCAGCGCGTACGTGGGGCAGGCGGGCAGGCAGAAACCGCAGTGCACGCAGTCGGAGAGAAGCTCCGGGGAGGGCGGGCGTTGGGCGTCGAAACCCCCCTCCGGGGTGGTGGCTCGGTCGTCGTGCGATCCACCGTGCGGCGAAGTCATGCGGCGCTCCCTGGGGGTGGGCCGTGGTCCGGGTGCTCGTACTCGGTGTTGGGGTGTCGAGGTGCTCGGGTGTCGGGATGTTCGGGTGTCGAGGTGCTCGGCTGCTCGGGTGCCCGGGTCCTCCGTGCTCTGCGGGAAGGAGAAGGGTCACAGCCAGGGAGTGAAGCGGCCCGGTGCGCAGCGGCCTTCCGGGTCGAACTCCCGCTTGAGGGAACGCAGGAGGGGAACGGTGGGCGGTGCCGGACCCCACGAGGACGCCGTCTCCTCGACGCCTTCGCGCCGCCGCCGCAGGGTCAGGGAGCCTCCGCTCTCGTGCACGGACTCGCGCCACGCTGTCAGGCATGCCGCGTGCTCCCTGGCCTCTCCCCCGCGCAGTACGACGGTGTGCACGCCTTGAGCGATGCCGCTGACGATGCCGGCCTCCACGCCCGTGCCCTCCGTCAGCGCCCGCAACCTCCGGTGCAGGGCGGGCAGTTGCGCCGGGCGGGTACCGGCGCGCAGCACCGTCTCGCCTTCCCGGCCGCGGACACGGACGGCCAGCTCCTCCCAGACGGACCGCTCGGCGGCGGCGTCCAGGACCCGGGCAGCGGCCAGTTCGGGCAGTTCGGTGGCGAGCCGCCCGCGGGCGGACGTGCTCTCCTCGGTGCCGTGGAAGCGGATCAGCAGCTTCCGCCCGTCCCACTCGACCGCGACCGGCTCCAGCGGCGAGCGCATCACGGCGCGCGCCGCCGACAGCGCCTGCGCCGCGTCCTCCTCCGCCAGCGCCACGGTGGAGGTAGCGGCGGGCAACGGGTGGACGCGCAGATTGAGTTGCGCCACCAGGCCGAAGACTCCGAGCGAACCCGACATGAGCTTCGCCAGGTCGTAGCCTGCGACGTTCTTGATGACCTCGCCGCCGCTGCGCACCACGGTGCCGTCGGCCAGTACGAGCGTCGCGCCGATGACGAGGTCGCTCATGCCGCCGTACTTCAGACGCCGCGGCCCGGCGTCGCCGCCCGCCAGCAGCCCGCCGAGCGTGGCGCCCCCGGCGGCAGTCGGCGCGTCCAGCGGCAGCCACTGGCCGGCCGGGGCGAGTTGTTCCTGGAGCCGCGTGAGCGGCATCCCGGCCTCGACGCTGACCGTCCAGTCCTCCGGGGCGTGGGCGAGGAGCCGGTCCAGGCCGCCGGTCTCCACCACGAGGTCGGTGGCATCGACCGGCGCCCCCCAGTCCAGCGCGGTCCCGGCCCCGGTGAAGAGCAGCGACTGCCCCTCGCCCGCTGCCCTCTCCAGCGCCTCGGCGGCCCCGGCCAGATCCGTCGGCCGTACGCGGGAGGGCGAACTCCCGGCACCGGGCGCGGAGCCGGCCCCGCGGGCGGCACCTGCGGGGCTCTCACGCAGCGTGCCCGGAGGCTCCTCGGCCTCGGCCATCTCCCTCACCACCTCTCGATGACTCCCGCCTCTTCCAGCGGGTGCGGCCGGAAACGGCCCGGTTTCTCGCCGCACAGCCGTGGAGTGGGCAGGACCTTGCCGGGGTTGGCCAGTCCGTGCGGGTCGAAGGCGTGGCGCAGCCTGTGCATGACGGCCAGGTCGACCTCGCCGAACATCTTCGGCATGGAGCACGCCTTGTCCAGGCCGATGCCGTGCTCGCCGCTGAGCGACCCGCCCAACTCCACGCACAACTCGGCGATGCGGCCGGAGAGCTGCTCCGCCCGCTCCGCTTCGCCGGCCTGTTCGTCGAAGAGGACCAGCGGGTGCAGGTTGCCGTCGCCCGCGTGGAAGACGTTCGCCACGCGCAGCCCTTCCGTTCGTGACATCTCGGCGATGCGGGTCAGGGCCTCGGACAGCCGGGTGCGCGGGACGACGCCGTCCTGCACGAAGTAGTCGGGGCTGATGCGTCCCACCGCGGCGAACGCCGCCTTGCGGCCCTTCCAGATCAGGGCGCGCTCCTCGGCGGTGTCGGCGATGCGTACGTTCGTGGTGCCCTTCTCCCTGCACAGCGCGACGACTTGGGCGAACTGCTCCTCGCACTCGTCTTCCATGCCGTCGAGTTCGACGACGAGGGCCGCGGTCGCCTCCAGGCTGTATCCGGCGTGCACCGCCGCCTCGCACGCCTCGATCGCGAGCGAGTCGAGCATCTCCACCGCCGCGGGCACGATGCCCGACGCCATGATCCCGCTGACGGCCTCCCCCGCCGCCTCCACCGTGGGGAAGTCGGCGACCAGCGTGCGGACGCTCTGCGGGATGCGCAGCAGGCGCACGGTGATCTCGGTGGCGATGCCGAGGGTGCCTTCCGAGCCGATGAAGAGCCCGCGCAGGTCCGGTCCGGCGCTCTCGGGGGCGTCGCCGCCGAGCGTCACGGTCGAGCCGTCCGGCAGGACGACGCGCAGGGCGGTGACGTGGTTGACGGTGAAGCCGTACTTCACGCAGTGGGCGCCGCCGGAGTTCTCGGCGACGTTGCCGCCGATCGTGCACACCACCTGGCTGGACGGGTCGGGCGCGTAGTAAAGACCGTGCGGGGCCGCGACCTTGGAGATCTCCGCGTTGGTGACTCCGGGCTGGAGGACCATGCGGCGGTCGTCGGGGTCGAGTTCGAGGACCTGCCGCATGCGGGCCAGCGAGATGACCACGCCCTGTGCGACGGGCACGGCGCCCCCGGACAGACCCGTCCCGGCGCCGCGCGCGACGAAGGGCAGCTCCGCCTCGGCGCACAGGGAGACGGCGGCGGCGACCTCGTCGGTGGTGCGGGGCAACAGCACCAGGGCGGGGACTTCACGGAAGCCGGTCAGGCCGTCACACTCGTAGGTCCGCAGCTGGAGCGGATCGGTCAGGACGGCGTCCGTCCCGAGCGCTGCCTCGAACTTGTGGCGCAGTGCGGTGTCGATCATCGGCACCGTGCCTCCTGACCCGTGGATCGACCCTTCGAACAGAGCGGCAGCCGGCGAACATTCCGAAGTCCGGTATTCAAAGACCGCGCCACGGAACCTAGGGCCGTTGCATCTATGGGTCAACCCTTGGTTGCATCTATGTTTCGCAACGGGGGTGTTGAGGACTTGTGCAGGGACGCAACCCTCGTGAGGCGCCCCCCGGTGAACGGTGCACGGGCCGCTTCCGTACGCAAGGCCGCTCGCTCAGGGGGCGTGAAATCCCGTTCGGCGAGGGGCGTGACCGTGCGGCAGCGCGACGCGGAGTGCGCCGTTCGCTGCTGACGCGGGGAGGACTTCGGCGGGAAGTCCCACCCTCCGGACGAATCCGGGGAACACTCCCGGCACGTGCCCGCACGCGCACCGTCAGCGGCGGTGCCCGCACCCGGACAGCGCCGAGGAGAAGGACCACGCGACATGAGTGGGGTCGACGCTTCCGGGGGCAGGCACCGCGGTGAGCCCTCCGACAAGCCGTACGAGCCGCCGGAACCCGGCCCGGACGGCAGCGGACCGGGCGGCCCCGACGACGAATGACCCCGGACTGGGGCACACGCCACGCCCACCTGCCTCAGGTGCGGCTGACCGGCAAGCGACGGGGTGGCCGGTACACGGCCTGGGTGGAGGACGGCCGCGGATCCGCCGCCGATGCCGACGGAAGCGGTTACGTGTGGGAGTACGGGCCGCGCGCACTGTGGGAGGAGGTCGAGAGCCTGTGGGAGAGCTACGTGAGTGCCGGCAGCCCGGAGGCGGGTGAGTTCGGCCTCCGGGTCACCGGCCAGGGGCAGTACGTGTGGCTGCGCGATGCCGCCAGCCCCGTGGGCGGCATCGCGCACGGGTGACCGGGACAGGCCGCCGGAGTGAGCCGGACGGCCGCCGTACCCACCCCACCGGCCCCGGAACGGCGCCCCGTGCCCCGGTGCCCGCGAGGCGAACTCGCGGAAGGCCGGGGCGTGCTGCGGCCGCTCCGGGACAGCGCACGCCGCTACGCGCGGGATGGCTCCGTCATGCGAACTGGCCGGGCTGGTAGTCGCCAGCGGGCTGCCGCGTGATGACGTTCATGCGGTTGAAGGCGTTGATGAGGGCGATGGAGCACACCAGGGCGGCGAGCTGCTCCTCGTCGTAGTGCTTGGCGGCGTTCGCCCACGCCGCGTCCGTGACGCCGCCCGCCCCGTCGGCGGTACGGGTTCCCTGTTCCGCCAGCTCCAGCGCGGCGCGTTCGGCGTCGGTGAAGACCGTCGCCTCCCGCCAGGCCGCGACCAGATTCAGGCGCGTCGAGCTCTCCCCGGCGTGCGCGAGCTCCTTGGTGTGCATGTCCGCGCAGAAACCGCAGCCGTTGATCTGGCTGGCGCGAAGCGCCACCAGTTCCTGCGTCGCGACGGGCAGCGGCGAGTCCTTGACGGCCTTGCCCGCGGGGATGATGTGCTTCAGGAAACCTGCTGCGACCGGGCTGTCGAAGAGGTTCAACCGAGCTTCCACGTCCACTCCTTGCCGTTTGTCGGTGATGACACCTCTTCGACGGAGCGGCCCTGCGGAATGTGACATGACCTGATGTGACGTGCGCCTCCGCCGTTCGCCCCCGGCCGGTCGCAGTCCGCGGGCCCCTCGGCAAGGGATGTCCGGCAGTCGGGGCGGGACTCGTCGTCGGTCCCGCGCCGTGGCGCCGTGACGCCGGGTGGGGCCGCCCCCTGCCGGAGGCGGCGGCCCCGGCGCCCTTCCGGCGCCACGACCGGGATCGCGTCATACCGGCCGCGTCACACGGACCGCGTCCCGGTCCGGCCGCCGGCCGAGGACATGCCGACCGTCAGTCACCGTCCTCCTCCGCGGCGGGACGGCGAGCCTCACGGCGGCCCTCGTAGCGTTCCCTGCGGTTGCTGCTCCTGACCATCTGCTGCCGTTCCTTGACGCAGCCGCGCCTGCTGCACCCCGAACAGCAGGTGTGGCGGAACAGCAGCGCGTCGGGGTGCTCCCACCGGCAGCGGGTGTCCGCGCCCTCCCGGGCCGGCCTCGGTGGCAGATCGCACTCGCCCTCGCGGTGATCGTGGACGGGCCGGGGGCCGTGCTCCGCGTTGCGCACCCACAGCGGCTTGGTCCTGTCCGTACGGGACATCTCGTTCCTTCCGGAACCCGCCGCCCGTGCTCCCGGAACTTCCGGGCGGGCGGCCAGGTTCTGGAGGTCTTCGTCCGCATGGCGGCACACTCCTTCCGTTCGTCCGCGGCACCCGCGCGGGACGGGCGGCTCTGCGTGACGCCGCTCCTGCGGGGGTTCCGGGGAACTCACCGGGACCACCGGACAGTTCGAGGTCCCGGCGCGGCCGGGGCCCGAACACGATCCGCGGCTGCGGAAAGCCTTACAGGATACCGGCCGGCGTCAGCCCCGCCCAGGGAGACGACAACGGCGGCAACCGAGTTGCCCGGCCGCCAGGATCAGGACAACGCAGACTCTGAGGCCGGCCCCCGTGCTCCAGATTCGAACCGGCATCCGCCGAGCGGGTCTTGCCCGGACGGTCCGGGGATTCGGCGATTCGGCGATTCGGCGATTCGGCGATTCGGCGGAGAACGGTGAGGCCGGAGCAGGACGGTCAACTCCTTTCGGGCCGCTCCGCTGCGCCGCCCCCGAGATCCACCTCGTGCACCCGCAGTTCGGGACGGCTGGTCACCTCGGTCAGCACCCGCACCAGGCCCCGCGCCAGCGCGGCGGCGGTGGCGGGGTCCCACAGGTCCGCAGCGAAGACGATCATCCCTTCCAGGCCCGCCGGCTGGCCCTGCCCGTCGAACTGCTCGTAGAGGTGGATGTTCACATCGAAGCGCGCGGTGGTGTGGTCCAGCGGGACGGGCACCGCCCGCACCCCCGGCAGATCGAGCGAGCCCTGCACGTTGTTCTGCAGTACGAGCTGCACCTGGTAGAGGGGGTGACGGTCCCGGGGGTGCCCGGGCAGGAGCTCACCCGCCAGCAGTTCGAAGGGCAGGTCCTGGTGGGCGTACGCGGTCAGGGCGTACTCCCGCACCCGCTCCAGCAGTTGACCGAAGGACGGGTCGCCGGACAGGTCGGTGCGCATCACCATGCGGTTGACGAACAGCCCGACCATGTCGTCCAGGGCGTCGTCGGTGCGCCCCGCGAGGACCGTGCCGACCGGTACGTCCTCCCCCGCGCCCGTCCGGCACAGCACCAGCGCGAGCGCCGCCTGCAGCACCATGAACGGGCTGGCGCCGTGAGCGAGGGCAAGCTCCGTGACACCGTGGTGTACGGCCGCCGGGATGCGCAGCGCCACCTCCTCGCCCCGCTCCGAAACGACCGCCGGGCGGGGCCGGGCTCCCGGCAGCTCCGCAGGGAGCCCGGCGAGCACAGACCGCCAATGGGCCAACTGGCGGGCCAGAACGCTGTGTTCGTCGTCGCGGTCGCCCAGGAGGTCGTGCTGCCACCGGGCGTAGTCCCGGTACCGCACCGGCAGCGGCTGCCAGCGCGGCTCCTCCCCCGCGCGGCGTGCGGCGTAGGCGGTGGACAGGTCCCGGCCCAACGGACCCTCGGACCAGCCGTCCGAAGCGATGTGATGAATCACCAGAATCAGCACGTACTCGTCCGGGGCGAGCCGGAACAGTGCCGCCCGGGCGGGTGCCTCGGTGGCCAGGTCGAAGACGTGGCCCGCCTCCTGCTCCAGCAGTCGCCGCAGCTCCCCGGGGTCCGCTTCGGCCAGACGCAGCTCCGCCGACTCCGCGGATGCGAGGACGTGCTGGCGTCGCTGCCCGTCCCGGTCCGGGAAAACGGTGCGCAACGGCTCGTGCCGGGCGAGGACGTCCCCCCAGGCACGGGCCAGGGCCTCCCGGTCGAGCGGGCCGTGCAGCCGCAGCGCGTTGGGAATGTTGAACGCGCCCGGCCGGTCCAGTTCGCCGAGCAGCCACAGGTCCTCCTGGGCGGGGGACAGCGGAGCGTCGTCCTCGGTGGCGGTGCCCGCGGTCAGCGCGGGACGGGTCTGCCGCCCTCCGGTGAGCAGCCCGGCAAGGGCCGCCACGGTGGGTCGGGCGTAGAGATCCCGGATACCCACCTCCGTTCCGAACTCGGAGCGGATCCGGGAGACGAGCCGGGTGGCGAGCAGCGAGTGGCCGCCCGCTGCGAAGAAGTCGTCGTGCACTCCGACGTGCCGGCCGGGCAGCAGCTCGCGCCACAGGCCCAGCAGCCGGGCCTCGCGGGCGTCACGCGGCGGCACCGGAGCGGGCCGGCCGTCCGGAGCGGCCGGCAGCCTTCCCAGCGCAGCCCGGTCCAGTTTCCCGCTGTCGGTCAGCGGCATCCGCTCCAGCAGCGACCACTCCGCGGGAACCATGTGGGCGGGCAGCCGGTCCGCCGCATGGCGGGCCAGCCGCTCCGGGGACGGCAGCGCCCCGGAGCGGGGCACGACACATGCCGCCAGCCGTTCCCCGCGCAGCACCACGGCCGCCTCGGCGATCTCTTCGTGCTCCACGAGGACCCCTTCGACCTCGCCGGGCTCGATGCGCAGCCCGCGGACTTTGATCTGGCGGTCGGTCCGGCCGCGGAACTCCAGGGCACCGCCGGGCAGCCGCCGCATCAGGTCCCCCGTCCGGTACAGGCGGCGGGTGACTCCCGCGCGGTCGGTGTGCCGGATGAAGGCGCGCTCAGTGAGATCCGGCCGCCGGTGGTAGCCCTCGGCCAGGCCGGTGCCGCCCAGATGGAGTTCACCGGTCACGCCGAGCGGCACGGGCTGTCCGTGCGGATCGAGCACGTGCGCCTCGGCGTTGGCCACGGGATGCCCCACGGGCACGGTCCGGGAGCCGTCCGGCACGCAGCGCCAGTGCGTCAGGTCGGCCTCCGTCGGTCCGTAGATGTTGTGCAGTTCGGCACCGCAGACGGCGAAGAAGCGCTGCTGGAGGTCGTACGTCAGCTCCTCGCCGCTGCACAGGACCCGGGTGAGCGTCCCGCACGCGGCGGCCCCGGCCGGATCGTCGAGGAACGCCTGGAGCATCGACGGCACGAAGTTGACCGTGGAGACGGACTCGGCAGCGATCAGCTCCCCGAGACGGGCCGGTTCGCGGTGAGCACCCGGAGGCGCGACGACCACGACACCGCCGGCGACCAGTGGCCACAGCAGCTCCCACACGGACACGTCGAATGTGGCCGGTGTCTTGAGCAGCACCGCCTCCCCCGGGCCGAGGGGGAATTCCCGCTGGAGCCACAGCAGCCGGTTGCTGATCGCCCGGTGCGGGACGACCACGCCCTTGGGGGCTCCCGTCGAACCGGACGTGAAGATCATGTACGCGGGATCGCCGGGCAGGGCCGCCCGGGCGGCGGCACACGGCTGCCCGGCTGCGGCCCGGGGCTCCCGGTGCGGGGTGCCGTCCGGGCGGACCGTCGTCACATCCGCACCGGCGAGCCGCCGGTGTCCGGTGTCGCCGGTGACGGCCAGGGTGATGCCGGCCTCGGTCAGGACGCCGCACAGCCGCCGAGGGGGGTGTTCCGGATCGAGCGGCACGTACGCCGCACCGGCCCGCAGCACCGCGAGGACGGAGACCAGCAGGTCCGGTGACCGCTCCAGCACCACGGCCACGAAGGTGCCCGGTCCTGCACCGTGCACCCGCAGCACCCCGGCCAGCCGTTCGGCCCGCTCGTGGAGTTCGCGACAGGTGAGCTCAGCGCCCGCGTACCGCACGGCCGTCGCCCCGGGGGTGCGCCGCATCTGCTCGGCGATGAGCGCGTCCAGCGTGTGCGGCCGGTCGAAGCGGACCGCGGTGGCGTTGCACTCCGCCAGCTCCCGGTGCTCGTCCGCGTCGAGCAGGTCGGCGGTCTCGTGCCGGCTGCCCGGGTCCTCGGCGAGCGCCGTGAGCGCCGCGCTGTAGTAGCCGAGGGCTCGGTCGGCGAACTCCTCGCCGAAGCGCGCGGCGTCGAACCGCACCGCGAGGCCGAGAGCGCCGCTTCCACCGCGCCGGACGAACTCCGCACCGAAGGGGAAGTGCGTGTCCGCCACGACGTGTTCCTCGGTGATCTCCAGCAGGGACGGGTCGGGCAGGGCCTCTTCCACGTGGAAATGGGTGTAGTTGAAGTAGCCCTCGAACGGGTCGGACATTCCGGTGTGGCGGACGATGTCCGCGAGGGGATAGCGGCGGTGCGCCTGGACGTCCCGGTCGAGCGCCGCGGTCTGCCGCACCAGGTCGTACCAGGTACCGCCGGCCAGCCGGGCCCGCAGCGGCAGGGTGTTGAGGAAGAGGCCCAGCACCCGGTCACCGTCCGGCTCCTCGGAGCGTCCGTTGTACACGGCGCCGGTGACGACGTCGTCGGTGCCGCCGAGAAGGCTCATCACCCGCAGATGGGCTGCCAGCAGCACCGTCCGCAGCGGGACGCCGAGCTCCCGGGCGAGGGCGGCCAGCCCGCGGGACACCCCGTCGGGCATCGCCCGTGCCGCGGTGCGCATCCTGGCCGGAGACCGGTCCTGCCCGGCGCCACCGGGGTGAGGCAGTTCGGTGACGGTCGCACCGGCCAGCACCTCCGTCCAGAACCGCCGGCCGGCGTCGCCTGCCGACACCTGGCGTTCCAGCCGGACGTAGGAGGCATACCGGGCGGCAGGCGCGGCGGCCGGCGGGACCGGGGCGCCGCAGGCGAGCCGGGTGTACTCCCGGAGGAGCTCCACGAAGAGCGAGCGTTCACTCCAGCCGTCCAGCACCGCGTGGTGCTCGGTGACGAGCAGTTGCACGGTCTCGTCCGTGAGGCGCTGCAGGCGGAACCTGACCAGCGGCGCGGTGAGCCGGTCGAAGCGGGTGGCGCGCTCCCGGGTGAAGGCCCGTCCGGCCTGCGCGTCGCGGTCGGCCGGTGACAGGCCGCGCAGATCCTCGAAAGCCACCGGCAGCGTGAAGTGACGGTGCACCAGTTGCAGCGGCTCGCCGAAGTTACGCTCGTCGAAGGTGGTCCGAAGGATCTCGTGCCGCTCCAGCAGGCCGGTCAGGGCCTGCCGCCAGGCGGATTCGTCGAATTGGACGCGCAGCCGGTACGCCGAGACGTTGTGGTAGACGGCGCCGTCCGCGGAGCCGTCCTGGTCGCTGTGGAAGAGCAGTCCCTGCTGGAGCCGGGTCATCGGGTAGGCGTCCGTCACGTCCGCCGGCAGCCGGGACCGGTCTGTCCGGCTCAGCAGGGAGAACGGCCGGTACTCCTCCGCGCCGGACGGGTCTCCTGCCGGACGGGCGGACGCCGCCAGGGAACGCACCGTCTGGTGCTCGAGCAGGTCGTGGAAGTCCACCTGGAGCCCGGCCTCCCGGGCAAGGGTCAGCAGCCGGATGCTGCGGATCGAATCCCCGCCCAGCGCGAAGTAGTTGTCGTCGATCCCCACCCGCCCGACACCCAGCGAGCGGGCCCACACTCCGCACAGGGTCTGCTCCACCGCATCCCGCGGCGCGACGTATTCGATGCCGGTGCCTGCCGCTGCGGGGCCGGGAGCGGGCAGCGCCGCCCGGTCGACCTTGCCGTTCGCGGTCAGCGGCAGCTGAGGCAGCACCGCGAGGTCCGCCGGGACCAGATGAGCGGGCAGCAGCCGGGACAGGTGTGCGCGCAGCTGCGGAACGGTCACGGCGGGCGCGCCCTCGTGGCAGGTCACGTAGGCGGCGAGCGCGGTGTGCCCGTCGGGACCGGTCCGCGGGAGGACCACCGACTCGTGCACCGAGCTGTGCGCGGTCAGCGCGGACTCGATCTCGGCGGGCTCGATCCGGAAGCCCCGCAGCTGGATCTGGTCGTCGATGCGGCCGTGGTACTCCAGTTCGCCGTCCGGGCTCTGCCGCACCAGATCGCCGGTGCGGTACAGCCGTGCGCCACTGCCGGTCCCGAACGGGTCGGGGACGAAGCGCTCCGCGGTCAGCCCGGGCCGGCCGAGATACCCCTCGGCCAGGCCGGCGCCGCCGATGTACAGCTCCCCTGTGACACCGAGGGGTACCGGCCGGCCCCGGTCGTCCACCACGTGCACACGCAGATCGGGCAGGGGTGTGCCGAGGGGGCTGCCGGACCGTCCGTCGGCGGTGTCCTCACGGGTGAGCCTGCGGAATGTGGTGTGCACCGTGGCCTCGGTGATGCCGTACATGTTGGCCACGCGCGGCGCGGTGTCGCCGTGCCGGGCGAACCAGCCGGTCAGCGCCGCCGGGTCCAGGGCCTCCCCGCCGAGGACGACCCATCGCAGGGCGAGGGGCTCCGTGCCCCCGGCAAGCGCGGCGTCGGCGCGAGCCAACTGGTGGAAGGCGGACGGGGTCTGGTTGAGGACGGTCACCCGCTGCTCGTGCAGCAGCCGCCGGAACGCGGCCGGTTCCCGGCTGGTGGCGTACGGAACCACGACCAGCCGGCCACCGTGCGCGAGCGCCCCCCACATCTCCCAGACCGAGAAGTCGAAGGCGCAGGAGTGGAACAGCGTCCACACCTCGTCCGCGCCGAAGCCGAACCACTCGCGGGTGCCGGTGAACAGACGGCTGATGTTGCGGTGCGGGACCAGCACGCCCTTGGGGGTCCCGGTCGAGCCGGAGGTGTGGATGATGTAGGCGGGGTCGTCGGGGGCGGAGCGGTCCGCCACGGGGGTGTCCGGGAGCGAGGCGAGCGCCGGGTCGTCGGTCATGTGCACGACGCTCCCTGGGTCGCCGCGCCACCAGCAGCGGGTGCCGGGGCCGGTGAGCAGGACGCTGACACCGGCGTCCGCGGCAAGGAGGCGGAGCCGCTCGACGGGATAGGCCGGGTCCAGCGGTACGTAGCAGCCGCCCGCCTTGAGGACGGCGAGAAGGCCCGTGACCAGCCACGCGGAGCGGTGGGCGCTGACGCCGACGCGGGTTCCCGGGCCGACGCCTTCCTGGCGCAGCCGGTGGGCGAGGCGGTTGGCGCGGGCGTCCAGTTCGCCGTAGCGGAAGTGTTCGCCGCCGTCGGTGAGGGCGACGGAGGCGGGAGTACGCGCCGCCCAGCGGGCGAAGAGCCGGTGCACCGGCACCGGGTCTTCGGTGATGTCCCGGGTCGAGGCCTCGGCGGCACCGGCCCCGGGCTCGGGCAGCGAGGCGGGTGAGGCCAGGGACGCGGGCGCCGCCAGGGGGGCGGAGGGGTCCGGCTGCGGGCTGTGCGTGCCCAGGACGGAGTCCAGCCTGGCCCGCAGCTGACCGGCGGTCAGCGCCCCGAGACCATCCCGCAGGGAGCGGTCCACGTGGGCCGCGAAGGCACGCAGCGTGGGGTGCACGGTCAGGGCGTCCACGGGCAGTTCGACGCCGGTCCGCGTGTGCAGCCCGGCGAGTACGCGGGCGGCGGTGTGCTCGTCGCCGCCGAGTGCGAAGAAGCTGTCACCGGGCAGGGCGGCGGCTCCGAGCACTTCTCCCCAGACCTCGGCGACGACCTGCTGGGTCGGGGTCTCCGGCTGCCCGGAACGGGTGTCCGGAGACCCGGCGGTCCGCCCCGCGGCGGCTGCCGGCGGAACGGCGTCAGAGCTGGTCATGGGTGTCCTTTCCGGCCCTGCGGCGGTGCGGGCCGCCGTGACCGGGCTGCTCGGGCCGGGTGCCCGTGCGTGCGGACAGCACCGGTACGGATGCGGCACGCCGGCTGCCGAGGGCTGGTATGCGTGCGGGAGTTGTCGCGTCCCTGTCGGCCGGTGGCCCGGTGCGGGCCGGTCCGACGGGGCAGCTGCGCAGGCCGTGTCCCGTGTGGGTCACGGGGCAGCCTCCGGCGGAGCCGGCGTCCCCGCGCCCGCATCCGGACCGGTGTCCGGGACGGGAACGGCGGGGCGCTCCAGCAGGGGCCCGACCGGGTCGCAGGGGCGGTGCGTGAAGGCGACGGCCCGCAGCAGGTCCTGGTAGGCCCCGGTGAGCGCGGTCGCGGTGGCGGCGGAGAACAGGTCGGTGCTGTACTCCAGCCCCGCGGTGAGGTCCGTCCGGCCCTCGCGGTCGCTGGTGATCAGGCCCAGATCGAGTTTCGCAGTGCGGACGGGCATCCCCTCGAAGCGGTTGATGACCGTTTCCTGCTCGTCGAAGAAGCCCCCGATTCCACCTTCCTCGGTGAGCCGGTAGCGGGGGAGCTCCTGGTGTACGTAGGAGACGTCCACCACGGGATCGCGGCTCGCGTCGCGTTCGGCGTCCAGGGCACCGACCACCCGGTCGAAGGGGACCTCCTGATGGTCCATCGCTTCCAGCACCACCGTGCGCACCTGCCGCATCCAGTCACCGAGCCCTGTCTGGGAGGGCACCTCGCAGCGCAGGGCTACCGTGCTGTTGAAGTAGCCGAGGAGACCCTGGAGCGCCGGGTGGTTCCGTCCGGAGGTGGGGGTGCCGACCACCACGTCCCGCCGGCCGCTGAGGCGGGCGAGCAGCAGGACGTACGCCGAGAGCAGCACCACGTACAGCGTCACCGACTGCTGCTCCGCCAGCTCCCGCAGCCGCCGCACCACCGGGGCCGCCACGGTGAAGGGCACCATGTCCCCGGCGTAGGACTTGCGGGGCGGCCGGGGGTGGTCGGTCGGCAGATCCAGGCGTGGAGCCCCGCTCAACTTACGCTGCCAGTAGGCAAGTTCGTGGTCGAGCGCCGAACCGGCGAGCAGTTCCCGCTGCCAGCGGGCCCAGTCGCGGTACTGGACCGGCAGTGCGGCAAGCAGTGCTGCCCGCCCCTCGAGGCGCGCCGCGTACAGCTCCGGGAGTTCCCGGCGCAGGACGGTGGGGGCGCCGCCGTCGTTGACAGCGTGGTGCGTGGTCAGCTGAAGGACATGGCGCTCCGGGGCGATCCGGACCAACAGCACCCGCAGCAGCGGGTCCCGGGCGAGGTCGAAGCGGTGGGCGGCCGCGGCCGCGACCAGTTCCCGGGCGGACGCCGGGGGGTCGGCCTCGCCGGAGACGTCGGCGAAGGTGAAGAAGTCGCCGGGGTCCGGCCGGACGTGCAGCCGGGGAGCACCCTCGGCGGTACGGAAGTTGGAACGCAGCACCTCGTGGCGCATCACCAGGTCGTGCCACATGCCGCGGACCGCGGCAACGTCCAGCGACCCGGCCAGTTCGCTGACGGTCGGCTGGTTGTAGAGGGTGGTGCCGGGCTCGATCTGGTGGTGGAACCACATCCGTTCCTGACCGAAGGACATCACCGCCTCGGTTCCGGGCAGCAGTTCCGGCCGCGCCGGGGAGGCCGGTACGGGTGCGGCGGCCGGCTCCTGCGCGGCGGGGCCCGCGGACTCGCGCAGCAGCCGTGCGAAGTCGGCCAGCCGGGGGTGCTCGTAGAGGTCGAGCAGCCGCATGCGCACCCCGAAACGCTCCTCCGCCCGGTTGATCACCTGGAGGGCGGCCAGGGAGGTGCCCTGGAGCCCGAAGTAGTGGGCGTCCGCGCCGGGTTCGGGGATGTCGAGCAGCTCCGCGACGGTCCTGCAGAGCCAACGGGTCACCGGATCCCGCCGGTCGTCCGCGCCCCCCGGTCCCTCCGCCGCCGGACGAGCGTGCGAGTCCTGCGGGAGGCCACGGCCTCCGCCGGCCGGAGCCTGCGGCGCGGACGGCGCCGGTCCCGCGGCCGGCGGCAGCCAGCAGCGGACGGGCGTGAGCGGGTGGCCGGGCAGACGTGCCCGCGCACGTGCCGGTGCCGGGGGACCGGCGGTGGCCCAGTCGAGGTCGACGCCCTGCTCGTACAGCGCGGCCAGGACCCCGAGCAGATCGTGATCGTCGGGGGCGGCGGTGTGGCAGTGTGCCCGTGCATCCCCGGCTGTCCGTTCGACGGCCAGGGCGCCGAGGCTGCCGCCGGGTGTGAGGTCCACGAGGACGGCCGGCCCCCGGTCCAGCAGGCCGCCGACGACGTCTGCCAGCAGGTCCGGGTCGGCGGGGCCGGGATCGGTGCCGGCTGCGAGCGCGGCGGTGTCCTGCCCGGTCAGCTCGTCCCGCAGATACCGAGCGAGGTACCGGGAGACGCCCGCCCCGATCACCGTGTCCGGGCGGACGCCCCAGCGGCGCAGTTCCGTGACGGCGGCCAGTTGGGAGGCCAGCACGGTGAAGTGGGCTCCGGTGGCGGGGAGTTCGGGTGGCAGCCGTCCCGGCGGCAGCGGCGCCGGGCCGTCCGGGGAGAGCAGCAGCACCACTCGGGGCCGTGTTTCCGTCCGGTCCGCGCTGCAGGCCGTGGGCTGCAGCGCGGCGAGCCAGGTGGAGCGGGTGGCCAGGCTCAGCGCGAGCCCGCGGGTGCCGTCTGCGACGACGCCGGCCCGGTGCGGGTGGTGGGGACGGCCCCGGCAGAGGGTGAAGGCGACGTCGTCGAAGGGCTGAGCGGTGTCGTGCAGGGCCACCGCGAGGTCGGCGCACTGGCGGGCCAGTGCGGCATGCGTACGGGCGGACACCGCGATCAGGCAGCGCCGGCCCCCGTCCTGCCCTGTGGACTGCGGCGGTGCCGGCGGCTGCTGTACGACGCAGTGCACGTTGCTGCCGCCGAGGCTGAACGAGCTGACGCCGGCGAGGCGTTCACTCCCCTCCCAGATGCGCCGCGCCGTGACGACCTCCAGCGGGGCGGCGGCCAGGTCGCTGCCGGGCGCGGCGCCGGTGAAGTGCAGCGAGGGGTACAGCTCGCCGTCCCGGACGCTCAACACCGCCTTGACCAGACCCGCGATGCCCGCGGCGTTGTCCAGGTGCCCGATGCCCGACTTGACGGCGCCGATCGGCAGTGGCGACTCCCGGTCCGCGAACACCGTGGCAAGGCCCTCCAGTTCGACGGCGTCACCGAGCCGGGTACCCGAACCGTGCGCCTCCAGGAAACCGGCTCGCTCCGGTTCCAGGCCCGCCGCGTGCCAGGCCGCCCGGATGACCTCGGCGTGCGCGGCGGCGCTGGGGGCGCTGATCGTGCCGGCCGAACCGCCGTTGTGCCCGGCGGCGACCGCACGGATCACCGCGTGTACCGGCAGCCGCTCAGCCCGGGCGCGGGCGAGCGTGGTCAGCAGCACCGCGGCTCCGCCCTCACCCGCCACGGTGCCGTCCGCCGCGGGGTCGAAGGACCGGCAGCGGTCGCTGTCCGAGGCGATCTCCGCGAAGCCTCCGACCTGTTGCCGCAGCAGCCCGTCGGGCCGGATGCTGACTCCGCCGGCCACGGCGAACTCCACGTCCCCGGCGGCCAGTTCCCGGCAGGCGAGACGGACTGCGAGCAGCGATCCGTTGCAGCCGCTGTCCAGCGAGTAGCACGGGCCCCGCAGACCGAGGGTGTGGGAGATGCGGGCGGTCAGTCCGAACGGAGCGTTGCCGAGGGCGGCGAGCACGTCGGATTCGCTCAGGCGCTGCCCGTAGCCGCCGGCTGCCGCGCTGAAGACCACGGCGGTCCGGCGGCGGCCCAGCTCACCGGCGGTCTGGCCTGCGTCCTCGACCGCCCGGTGGGCGAGGGTCAGCGCGATCCGGTGCTGGGGGTCGGTGAGTTCGGCCTCGTGTCGGGTGAGGCCGAAGAAGGCGTGGTCGAAGCCGTCGACGTCGTCAAGATGGCCCATCGGCAGATAGTCCGCGTCGGGATCGAGACCGGTGGCCAGGGCCCGCTCCCGGGGCATGCCGCGGACGGCGTCGTGGCCGGACCGGAGATTGTCGCGGAAAGCGTCGAGGCCGTCCGCGCCGGGGAAGCGGACGCCGATGCCGATGATGGCGAAGCCCTCCGGTTCGGCGGCGTCACCGGGCCGGATACCCCCGCCGGCCGTCCGCTGCCCGTCCCCGTTCATACGTCCCTCCCGGTGGGCACCGTGCCGGTGGCGGCGTCGATCGTGCGGCTCCCGGTGATCAGCAGCGTGTGCGCCGCCGGGGTGTTCCTGTCGAAGAGCTGGCCCAGCCGGACCGCTCCGGGCCAGCGGTGCTCGTAGCGGACGTGCAGCGCGAGCAGCCCCTGCGAGGTGCCGCCGACGGCGAAGAAGTCGTCGTCGGGCCCGAATTCGCCGTGGCCGAGGACGTGTGCCCAGCATTCGGCGACCTCGCGCCGGGCACCCTCCCACTCCTCTCCCACGGGTACGGCTGCGGCGTCCCGCCCCGCCCGGTGCCGCGTCAGCAGGGCGGCCTCGTCCGCCTTGCCGCTGGGCGTGAGGGGCAGCGCGTCGACGGGCACGAAGGCCGCCGGTACACCCTGCGGGACGAGGTGCCGGGCGCAGTGCTCCCGCAGCGCCCGCCCGTCGGCCGGCCGGGCGCTGCCCGCGGTCGGGACCCAGTACGCCACCAGTTCGGTGCCCCCCTCCCCGTAAGGGACCTCCTGCGGGACGGCCAGGACGACTGCCTGCTCGACCGAGGGGTGGCCCTCCAGGACGGCTGCGGCGGCGTGCCGCTCGACCCGCACCCCGGCGATCTTGACCTGCCCGTCGGTGCGGCCGCGGAACTCCAGCTCCCCCGCTGCGTTCCAGCGGGCCAGGTCACCGGTGCGGTACATGCGGGCGCCGGCGGCGAACGGGTCGGGCCGGAAGCGCAGCGCGGTCTCACCGGGGCGGCCGGCATAACCGATCGCGAGCTGAGCGCCCGCGAGATACAGCTCCCCCACGGCACCGGGCGGGACCGGCCGCAGCTCCGCGTCCAGGACCCGGGCGGTGGTGCCCGCGGTGGGGACGCCCATGGGCACCTCGCCCTCGGGGACGCCCGCGACCCGGTGTGCGGTGACGGCGACGGTCGCCTCGGTGGGCCCGTACTCGTTGCCGAGCGCTGTGCCGGGCAGTGCCGCCCGGTGCCGCTCGACCAGGGAAGCTGGGGTCGCTTCCCCAGCGAGGATCATCAGCCTCAGGTGCTGCTCGGCGCCCGCCAGGTGCGGCAGCAGCTGACGGTAGAACGACGGGGTCGTCAGGCACTGCTGGGCGCGGTGGCGGCGGAGCAGCGCGGCGACCCGTTCCGCCGCGGGCAGCTCGGCCGCGTCGGGGAGCACCGCCGTCCCGCCGGTGCACAGCGCCAGGAAGGTGAGCATCAGCGCGCCGTCCCAGGACAGGCGCAGGGCGGAGAACGCGGTCAGCCCGTGCTCGTAGGGTCGGGAGGCGAGGAGCGCGGCGAGTGCGCCCCGGCTGACCAGTACGTTCTTCGGCGGCCCTGTGGTGCCGGAGGTGGTGATGACGTACGCCGGGCTGCCTGGATCCGTGGCCTGCGGCGGCGCTTCAGGCACCGGGAGGAGTTCCGGCGGCCGGTCCAGGTCGCACAGTTCGGGGACAGTAGCGGCGCCGAAGGCGGCACGGACCGCCGCCGGCGCGGTGGCCGGCTCCGTGCCGTGCAGCACGAGCGCCGGGCTGCCGGTGTCGTGGACGACCGACAGCAGGTGGGCGACCGGGTGCGAGGGGTCGGCGACGCACCACGCCGCACCCGTGCGCAGCGCGGCGACCATTCCGGTCAGCAGCGACAGCCGCTGCCTCTGGTGCAGCACCACCACCTGGCCGGGCCGCACGCCCCGGTGCCGCAACCACGCTGCCAGCACCCGGCTTTGCTGGTCGAGTTGGCGATAGGTCATCTGCTCCGCACCCACCACCGCGGCGGTACGGTCCGGCCTCAGCCGGAACTGCTCCTCCAGCAGGTGCAGCACGTCGGGGTGCGTCCCGCCTCCGCCCGGGGGCGGGGGCCCGTCAAGGCTCCGGACGCTCTCCGGGGCCGGAGGGGGCTCGGACCGGACGCTCTGCGCTGCTCCCGGTCCGCCGGCTGCGAACTCGGGACGTTCCGGCAGCAGCGCGGCGTCCGCCGCTTGGTGGACCCGCACCCCGGGCAGCGCGTCCCGCACCTCCGTGCCCTCCCGTGGGTCTCCGACGAACGCGAGGGTGTCCAGGGAGGTGTTCAGCTGCTGCGCGATCCACCGCACGGCTGCGGGAGCACCGCTGCCGTCCGCACCGAGGAGGCCGACAGGGCCGTCCAGTCCATGGCTCCGCAGAACCGCCACCGCCCCGGCGTCACCGTCCCTGGCCACCACAGCCTGCACGAGGCCGCGGCGGCGCAGCACTGCCAGGGTGTGCAGCACCTCCGGGCGGAGCCCGCCGGGGGCTCCGCCCGGCACGGTCCTGTCCCGCACCGCCCCGTGCTGAGCCGTCGCGGCCAGGCTCCAGACCAGGCAGTTCACCGGTGTCATGGCCGCTCCTCGTTTCCGGCCCGGGTCAGGGCCTGTGCGGTACGGCGGAGACGCTCCGTGCGGCCCGCCCGTACCGGGAGGTGGTGGCGGGCTGCGGCTCCGGGCAGGGACGCGGCGCCCGGTGTGCGTGCGGCAGACCGGACGGCCAGGAGCCCATCGCCAGAAGCGGGCGGAGAGATACGGGAAAGGCTCCGCACCGCAACGGGACGGAAGATTTCCGGTACTGAATTCTGCCGTACCTGACGGCGGTTCTGATTCCTTACGGTGCTCCGTCGGACCGATTGACGGAATGGAATACCGATGACCCCGGCACTCATTTCTCCGCCTGCCCCGCCGGGCAGCCGGCGCGGCTCACGAACCGTTCTCAGGCATTGCGTGGTTCTTTCGCATGACGCGGTCTCCCCGTAACTCTTCGTTCAGAACCCCTGCGGCCGTGGCACGGCAGGAGGAGAGCCGGATTCCCAGGTCACGGGACGGCCCCACAGCTCTTCGATGCGCTCCGCGCCTGCGCCCGTACATATTCCCGCCCGGCGGAATTGCGGTGCAATGAGCGGCAGTCTGCCACAGCCTTCACCGCACGGTCCAGCAATGCACAGAATCCCCGCACCTGTTCAGCTTGCGGCTGCCACGAGGCGCGCTCGGCGCACCGAGCGCAGTCCCGCGACGGTCAGCGGGAATTCGCTGGAAAAAGATCGAAAGGGAAGTTGAAGCTCCGGTTCTGTTCCACGAAGGGGCACCGTCCGTCCGCAGTCCGGCGGCACCTCACTCCACCGCCCGCGGGCCGCCGCCGGCGGCCCGCGCCGCCAACTCCGCGACGGTGACCGCCTCACCGGAGACCGCACGGGCGACCAGACCGGCGTACCACCCCGCCCACCGGTCCGCGTCGGCCCGGCGCACCCTCAGCGGGTCGAAGTGCAACCCGCCTTCCAGGGCACCGCCCACCTCGCCGATCTGCATCCACAGCGGGAACTGACCGATCTGCTGCCGGATCGCAAGCGGGAAACACTCCGTGCCCCGGACCAGCACCGGACCCAGATCGGCGAAATGCATATGGGCACCGTAGGAGAGCCGCTCCGGCTCGAACTGGAAGCTCACCTCGTGCATCGCCCGCACGGACTCGGGTGCGAGGCCGCGCAGCACCACTGGAACGGGCAGCGCCTGATGGCGGACGGCACCCACCAGCGCGGCATGTGTGGCGGCCAGCACCGACCCGAAGGAGTCCCCGGCGGCGACCCGGGTCCGCAGCGGCAGCGAATTCACGAAATAGCCGACGGTGCGCCGGAACTGCTTCTTGCGGCCCTCGGTGGGAAAGCCCACAACGACGTCCTCGTGGCCGGTCAGCCGGTGCAGAAGCACGTTGAACGCGGCCAGCAGGACGGTGGCGGTGGACGTGCCGCTGCCGGCCGCGACGGCACGCACCCGGTCGGCCAGGGCGGACGTCAGCGTGAACCGGGCGAGTGCGGGAGCCTCCGCATCCGCCGCACCGGGTGAGCCGCCGACGGCGTCGTCGTCCGGAAGGTCCAGCGCGAATCGGCAGTCCGCCAGCCGGTCCTCCCAGTAACGGCGCATGGGCGCGGACCGGTCGCTGTCCAGCAGGGCCCGCTCACCGGCTACGAACCGGGCCCAGGAGCCGTCGGGTTCGGCGGTCGGCCTGGCCGGCCCTCCGCGGTACGCGTCGAACAGGTCCTCGCAGAGGACGAAGGTCGAAGTCAGATCGCACAGCATGTGGTGCAGCACGAGAAACAGCGTCGAGGTCTGCTCGCCCTGGTAGAGAAAGCACCGGGCCGGAGCGTCTCGCCGCAGCACGAACGGACGCGCGTAGTCCCGGTGTGCGAGGCGCAGCAACTCCTCCGCACCGATCCCCGGGGTCTCCCGCACCGTGCAGGGCGGGACGGCCGAACCCCAACGCTGCACATACCCCTGCTCTCCGATGGTGACGACACCGGTGAGCACCGGGTGGCGGGCGCACACCTCCTCCCAGGCGGTGCGTATCCGCCCGGAGTCCAGCCGCTCCCCCACCGAGAAGCACACGGCGACCTGGTAGGACGTCGATTCCGGATCCCGCTCGTGCAGGAAGTACAACGACGACTGCCCCACCGACAGCGGAACGTCGGTCACACCCCGCGCGTCACACAGCGATTCCATACGCACCCCCGAATCATCCGACCCGTGCCCGGCCGACACCGTGTCAGCGGATCCACCCCCGGAACGCATCCTCGACGACCGGTTCCGGCACCCCCCGTGACACCTGATCAGGCACGCCACCCTGCCACACGACGCCCGCCCACGGCAGACGTCCATGACGAGGAGCTGCACCCCGGCGAGTACCCGTCCGGTACAGCGAGAACTCCACTGGCTCCGCGCTCTGCTTGCCGGCCGCTGCGTGGGCGGCCGGGAGCATGAAGGGCGCCGCGAGCATTCCTCCTTCAGCGGGAGTTCTGCCCCGCCACCGGGACCCGGATTCCCGCGCACCGGTGAGGCGCGGCTCCCCGTAAAGGCAACGGGAAAGAAACCAACCCCACCGAACCGGCGGCCCAACACCGCTCGCCACACGTTCGGGTGACGGATCGTCCGTTATGCGGATTCGGTGAGGTACGGTCGGCCCCAACAACCGCACATGCATCGGCCCCCGGCAGGACGGCAATCCTGACGAGGGCCTGACCAACCAGGAAGCAGAGACCTTCCCGATGGCTGACCCGCAGTCTAACGCGGCCCTGCCCGCACACCCGCTCCCGGAGGGCGCGCCACGCGCCGGAGTGGTCCACGTACGCCACCGCCACACCGACCGCTACACGGTCGTCGGCAATCACCTCGCCCAGCATCCACGCCTGTCCGCGACGGCGATCGGGCTCGGTGTCCATATCCAGTCGCTGCGGGACGGCGCCTGCGTCACCGTCAAGGCGCTGACGCTGCGCTTCCGCGAGGGCGAGACCACGATCCGCAGGGCGCTCAACGAGCTGGAAGCGGCGGGTTACCTTCAGCGCCGCCGCGTCCCTCTCGACGGCGGGCGCTTCGCCACCCGCACCTTCTCCTACGACAAGCCCGGCTGCGCCGCCGCCGGGTCCGACCGCCGTCCCCGTCGCGCCGCTGTCGCCCCGTGCCCAACTTCCCCTCCCCGGACTCCCGCCGGGGCCTCCGACGAGGAGCGGGAAGTGCCGCCGGTCTCACCGCCACCCCGGCGGCAGCCCGCGCCGCGGATGCAGAGCGGGCAGGCGGCCGAACTTCTCGTACGGCTGCGCCTGGCCGATGCACGGCTGCTCCTCTCGGCGCGTGACGTGGCCCGCCTCGTCCCTGCCGTCGAAACCTGGCTGGCACGCTCCGCGACGCTCCCCCAGATCGCCCGCACCCTCACTGCGAACCTGCCGCCCGAGCCCCTGCCCATCCATCGCCCGGCCCGATTCCTGGAACACCGCCTGCGCATCCTCCTCCCGCCTCCGCTCCCCGCCGAGACCCAACCGGCCCCCGCCCCTCCGCCGTTGGTGACCTGTGAAGGCTGTGAGCGCGCGTTCCGCAGTCACGACCCCGGCGCGGGGTGCGCCGACTGCCGCTCCCTCGCCGCACCGGCCGCGGCGGCCGCGGCGGGGTGACGAGCGGCAGCGGGGACGCCTCCGCACGCAGCGCACGAGTGGGCGGCGCAGGTGCGCTCCGGACCGGACCGTCCCGGAGGGCGGCTTCGGGCCGCCCCCGCCCGTTCCCTGTCGGCTTGATATCCTCACAACCCGCTGATGGAGGGAATTGTGGGACATTGTCGCAACCGACCGTCACTCGCCGCACGCTCCTTGGCGTGACAGCGCTCCTTCCGCTGGCCGGATGCGCGAGGGGCGAGAAGCCCGCCTCCACTGCCTCTGCCGATGCGGCGGAGAAGAACGACAAGAAAGACAAACTGCACCCTCAACTGGCTGCTCTGGAGCGGAAGTTCGACGCCCGCCTCGGTGTGTACGCCCTCGGCACCGGCACGGGTGAGACCGTCGTCCACCGGGCGGACGAACGGTTCGCGTTCTGTTCGACGTTCAAGGGCCTGGCGGCAGCAGCGGTCCTGCACCGTAACCCGCTCTCGCATCTGGACACGGTCGTCACCTACGACGAAGACGACCTGATGAAGCACTCCCCCGTCACCGGGAGGCATGTGGCCTCCGGCATGACGATCCGGGAGCTGTGCGACGCCGCGGTCCGCCACAGCGACGGCACAGCGGGCAATCTCCTTCTCCGCGATCTGGGCGGGCCCGGCCGGCTGACGGCGTACGCCCGCAGCCTGGGCGACAAGGTGACCCGGATGGACCGGACCGAGCCGGCCATCACGGAAGCCGCACCCGGCGACCCCCGTGACACCACTTCTCCGCGGGCCTTCGGCACCGACTACCGCAAGATCGTGCTGGGGGACGCCCTGCCCTCCGGCAAGCGCGGATTCCTCCGCGACCTGCTGGAGCGGAACACGACGGGCGCCCGGCGCATCCGTGCCGGTGTGCCCGCCAGTTGGAAGGTGGCCGACAAGACCGGTACCGGTGACCACGGCACCCTCAACGACATCGCCGTGGCCTGGCCCCCGAGGTCCGCGCCGCCGCTCGTCATCGCGATCATGTCGAGCAGGGACAGCAAGGACGCGCCGTACGACGAGGACCTCATCGCGGAGGCGGCAGCGTACGTGTCGGCCGCCCTCGTCTGAGGACGCGGGTTCGCCCGGCCGGGGGCGCCGTGGCCTGCCCGGCGACAACTTCCCACCTGGGGCGGACAGTTGCCCACCGCTCGGCACCCCGTCGCGCGTCCGGCGAAGAGCCCCCGGTCCCGAGGGGCCGATGCTGGGCCTGCCCGGTCACCGGGGAACCGGAGAGGCCACCGGGGTGTCTTGACCAGTGAGCAGCGTTCACCGCCAACCTGCACAGGAGTACGCCATCTTGAAGACCCCCGGGCCCCCTCCCAGCCGCCGCACCGCCCTCGCACTCAGCGCAGGAACCGCGATGGCCGCCGCCGTCTCCTCCGGGACGGCGCATGCGGCGCCGGCCGGACGGGCCTCGGGGCCGCAGCACGGCATCGCCCGCGCCCTGCGCGAACTGGAGCGTGAACACTCGGCCCGGCTCGGCGTGTTCGCGCACAACTCCGTCACCGGCACAAGCGTGCTGTACCGCGCCGACGAGACCTTTCCCATCTGCTCGGTGTTCAAGACGGTCGCCGTCGCCGCCGTCCTCCGAGACCTCGACCAGTACGGCGAGTTCCTCGCCAAACGCGTCCGCTACACCGAGCAGGACGTCCAGGACTCGGGCTACGCGCCCGTCACTGGTGAACCGGGGAACCTCGAAGGCGGCATGACCGTGGGCGAGTTGTGCGCAGCCGCCGTCTCCTACAGCGACAACACCGCGGCCAACCTGCTGCTCCGCGAACTCGGCGGCCCCGCCTCCGTCACGCGCTTCAGCCGCTCCGTCGGTGACCGCGCCACCCGACTCGACCGCTGGGAACCGGAGTTGAACTCAGCCGAGCCCTGGCGTACGACGGACACGACGACTCCGGGCGCCATCGGACGGACCTGTGCGCGGCTCACGCTCGGCCGTGCGCTGCGTCCCCGGGACCGGAAGCGGCTCACCGACTGGCTGCTGGCCAACACCACCGGCGGCGCCCGCCTCCGCGCCGGGCTTCCCGGGAGCTGGACCCTCGCCGACAAGACGGGGACGGGTGAGTTCGGCACCACCAACGACGTCGGCGTCGCCTGGAAGCCGGACGGAACTCCGGGTACGCCCCTCGTTCTGGCCGTGCTGTCCACCAAGGACGACGCCGAGGCCGCCGCCGACGAGCCGCTGATCGCCAAGACCGCGGCCCTGCTGGCGAAGGCGCTCTGAGATCCGTCGCGGAGGCGGGTTCGGCCGAGGACGAGGATGAGGACGAGGACGAGGACGAGAACCTGCTTCCCGGCCTCCGGCAGGCTCGGCACCCCGGGCGTGCGCCACGCGGAAAAGGCGTTGGAGGTACCGCGTCCCTGCGGCATGCTGTCGGCATGCTGATCAGGGACGCCGGTGCGGAGGACTGGCCCGCCATCTGGTCCTTCTTCCAGCCGATCGTCGCCGCGGGTGAGACCTTCACCTATCCGGTCGATCTCGACGAGGGCCAGGGCCGCGACTGGTGGCTGCTGCCGAGCCCGGACCGTACGGTCGTCGCTGTGGACGGCGCGGGGGCGGTCCTGGGGAGCGCGAAGATGAACCGCAACCACATGGGCAACGGGTCGCACGTCGCCGGCGCCAGTTTCATGGTCGACCCGGCGCAGGGCGGCCGGGGCGTGGGACGCGCGCTGTGCGAGTACGCACTGGACTGGGCGCGTGCGGCGGGCTATCGCATGATGCAGTTCAACGCGGTTGTGGAGACGAACACCAATGCGGTGAAGCTCTACCGGTCGCTCGGTTTCGAGGTACTGGGCACCTTGCCGGAGGGCTTCCGGCATCCGGCGGCCGGCTACGTCGGGCTGCACGTCATGTACCGCCGCCTCTGAGCCCCGGTCCCTTTGTGTCCCCAGCCGTGGGGACCGGACCGCCATCGGTGCAGCGGCGACTGATCGCTCGGAGACCGCCGGGCCCGGACGGGGGGCGAGGGAAAGTACGAATGGGCGGCACGGAAGCAGTGGATCGCGCACCCAGGTGCTGCCGACCGACGGTCAGAAGGGGTCACTGCTCATCGGCCGGTGCCGGGGACGGAGGGCCAGCGCACCGTCAGCACGACGGATTCCTCCTCCGCGACCCAGGAGTGGTCCACGCCCCGGCCCCACACGACATAGTCGCCCTGCTGGGACAGCACCACACTGCGCCCCGGCAGTTCGACTCGGAAGCGGCCACTGATCAGGACGAGCAGGGCAGTTCGCTCCTCGCCGGTCACCCACCGCGCCCGCTCCTCACCCTGCGGGTGGACGCCCCATTTGATCTCCAGGGCCTCGCTGTGGCGGGGATCGGAGGGGGACTTGAAGTGGCCCAGCAGCCACCCCCGGTCCAGTGCCGCGTCGCTGCCCGCGTTGCCGACGTACACGGTCTCGTTCATGGCTCCGGAAGGTAGCAGCGCGACGGGGCGGGGCGGGCGGCGTCCTCTACGCACCGCCGGAGGCCGCGCGGGCGGCCTTGCCCAACAGCAGGTCCCGCTCACGGGAGTTGCGGGTGAGCGACGCCGCCCTCTCGAACTCCGCGCGCGCTTCCGCCGCCCGGCCCAGGCGCTCCAGCAGATCCCCTCGTACGCTCGGCAGCAAGTGGTAGCCCTTCAGAGCCGGTTCGTCCGTCAAGGCGTCCACCAGCTCCAGTCCAGCGGTGGGCCCCTGCGCCATCGAGACGGCGACCGCCCGGTTCAGCTCCACCACCGGGGACGGGGCCATCGCCCGCAGCCGGTCGTACAGGGCGGCGATCATCTTCCAGTCCGTGTCCTCGTAGCGGACGGCATGCGCGTGGCAGGCGGCGATGGCGGCCTGCACGGAGTAGGGGCCGTCGCCCGCGCGGTGCAGGGCCTCCGCGCCGCGGCGGATGAGCATGCGGTTCCAGCGGGTGCGGTTCTGGTCGGCGAGCAGCACGGGCCGCCCGTCGGGGCCGGTGCGGGCGGGGATGCGGGAGGCCTGGAACTCCAGCAGCGCCTGAAGGCCGTGCACTTCGCTCTCCCGCGGCATGAGGCCCGCCAGCACGCGGGCCAGACGGAGCGCGTCCTCGCACAGTGCGGGCCGCACCAGATCGTCGCCTGCCGTCGCGGAGTAGCCCTCGTTGAAGATGAGGTAGACGACTTCGAGGACGGACGAGAGCCGGGCGGCCAGTTCCTCTCCGTGGGGGACCTCGAAGGGGACCCCTGCCCTGGCGAGGGTGCGTTTGGCCCGGACGACGCGCTGGGCGACGGCCGGCTCGGTGGCGAGGAACGCGCGGGCGATCTCCTGGGTCGTCAGCCCGCCCAGCAGCCGCAGCGTGAGGGCGATCCTGCCCTCGGTCGGCAGCACGGGATGGCACGCGGTGAAGATCAGCCGCAGCAGATCGTCGTCGATGTCGCCGGCGCCGGGGATGTCGTCGGGGCCCGGCGGCGGTACGTCCTCCAGTGCACGCCCGACCTCCGCCAGCTTGCGCGCGTAGGTCTCCCTGCGGCGTACGAGGTCGATCGCGCGGTGTTTGGCGGTGGCCATGAGCCAGGCGCCCGGTCTGTCCGGGACGCCCGACCCGGGCCACTGCTCCAGGGCGGCCACCAGTGCGTCCTGCGCGAGTTCCTCGGCGATGCCCACGTCCCGCACGATGCGGGTGACACCGGCGATGATCCGCGCGGATTCGATCCTGAAGACCGCTTCGACCGTCTCTGTCACGTTTCCTGCCGTCACGGCCACTCATCACAGCAGCCGCACCGGGGCAGGGCAAGCGCAGCCGGATCAGTCCTCTGCGATCTCCCGGAGCTCGACGGTGACGGTCCAGTTCTCCGGGTGGCACTGGAGGAACCGCTTGGTCCACTCCACGGCCTCAGCCTTGTCCTTGACCTGGGTGATGGCGTAGCCGCCGATCACCTCCTTGCTCTCGGTGAAAGGACCGTCGGTGTAGCTGAAACTGCCGCCGGACCAGGTGATCCGGGTTCCCTCGGAGGTCGGGGCGAGGCCGGCGGTGTCCAGCATGACGCCCGCCTTGGTGATCTCCTCCAGCAGTGCGCCCATGCGCTCCTCGAAGCCGGGGTCGGGTGCTTCGGAGGGGAGGTTGTGTTCGTCGACACGGACCATGGACAGGTAACGCGGCATGGTGACTCCTCGGTAGGGAGGGCGGGGGCTTTCCCTGCCCTCACCCCTGCGTCGAACGGAGGACGAGCGGATCGACAGTTCCCGGGAGATTCTTCCGGGAACCTGCCGGGGGCGGCAGGCGGGAGTGGTCCGTACGCGGCGAGGGGCCGGGAGCGGGCAGGAGGGAACGGACGGCCGGACGCGGGGCCGGGCAGCCGGGCCGGAAGGCGGGGGCACCTCACGGAATGATGACCGACCGGCGCCGCGGTCACTGGCGGTCACTCGCCGTCGCCGATGAGCGGAACCCTCTCCTCCTCCACCGCCCGCCCTCTCCGGCGGGCATCGCCTCAGGTGGAAGGCTCCCTTCCCTCACACTCTCTCCTCCGATTCCGCGCACGACGACGCCTGTAGCCCCCTAGGCACACGGCAGCGTGACCATGTAATTTTCACCTTCAGTCACAGACTGTCGTGATCGAATCGCAGACCGGGTAGGGGCGGACGCTGTGCGGGACTACAGCCTTCCACCGTTGGTGGACCCGCTGAGATCGGGCGGTCTGGCCGACTCGGTCTACGAACTCGCCGCGCAGGAACCGGGACTGCTCCAGCTCGCCCGCCGCGACAGCCCTGACGGCAGCACCGGCCCGTGGCGTGAGATGTCCGCCGCCGCCTTCGCGGAGCAGGTACTGGGCCTTGCGAAGGGGCTGCTGGCCCAGGGGGTGCGCTTCGGCGACCGGGTCGCCGTGATGACCCGTACGCGCTACGAGTGGACACTCCTCAGCTTCGCGCTGTGGTCGGTCGGCGCCCAGGTGGTGCCGCTGTACCCGACCTCCTCACCCGGGCAGTTGCGCTGGGTGCTCACCGACTCCGAGGCGTGCGCGGTCGTCGTCGAGCACGAGGACCACGCGATGACGGTCGGCTCCGTCTGCGACGGCCTCCCCGGGCTGCGCCACATCTGGCAGTTGGACGCGGGGTGCGTGAACTGGCTGACGCAGGCGGGCCGTTCCGTCGAGGACACCCAGGTGCACCGGCACCGCTGGGCCGTCACCCCGCACACGACGGCCGCGGTCATCTACACCTCGGGTACGACCGGACGACCCCGCGGCTGTGCCGTCACGCACTCCAATCTCGCCACCGAGTGCGACACCCTCATCGCCGGCTGGGGCGGCCTGATGGCGGAACCGGGGCAGCAGCCCGCGATCCTCGCCTTCCTGCCCGTGGGTCATGTCTACGGGCTGATGGTGACCGTGATGTGTGTACGCGGCGGGTATCTGCTGGGGCATCAGCCCGAGATATCCGTCGGTGAACTGCTGCCCGCGCTGGCCTCGTTCCGTCCCACGTGCCTGTTCGCCGTCCCCTATGTCTTCGAGAAGATGTACGCGCTGGCGCGCATGCGGGCCGCCGAGACGGGCCGCGCCGAGATGTTCGACCGGGCCATGGACATCGCCCGGCGCTACGCGGAGGCCGGCGAGGCGCAGACGCTGGGCACCGGCCCCGGCCCGGCCACGGGGCTGCGGGCGCGGCACGCGGTCTACGACCGGCTGGTCTACCGGCACATGAGGGCCGTGCTGGGCGGCCGCACCCGGAACGTGGTCTCCAGCGGGTCGACACTCAGCCGTGAGTTCGGGCTGGCCCTCGCCGGTGCGGGGATCACCGTCTACGACGGCTACGGGCTGACCGAGACCACGGGAGCGGTCACCGCGCAGCCGCCGCGGCGTCCGCGGTTCGGCACGGTGGGACGCCCCATGCCCGGCGCCTCGGTGCACATCGCCCCTGACGGCGAGGTCTGGGTGCGCGGGCCCATGATCTTCGACGGTTACACCGGCCTGGAAGAAGCCCGTGTGGCCCGGGAGTCGGCGGGAGGCCGGAACCACCGCCATGCCAACGAGGAGTTTCTGCAGGACGGTTGGCTCGGCACCGGCGATGTGGGCTACCTCGACGACGGGTATCTGGTCATCACCGGCAGGAAGAAGGACGTCATCATCACCAGCGGAGGCTGCAGCGTCTCGCCGCTGATGCTGGAGACGCGGCTGCGCGCCCATCCCCTCATCTCCCAGGCGCTGGTGGTCGGTGACGCCCGCCCCTTCGTGGGGGCCCTGGTCACGCTGGACCCCGAGGTGCTGGAGCACTGGCGAAAGAGCCAGGAGCAACTGGGCCTCGTCGTCCCCGGGTTCAGCAGCTCTCCCTCGGAGGAGCTGGAGAGGGAAGTCGGACGAGCGGTGGCGGCGGCCAACAGCTCGGTGTCGCGGGCCGAGTCCATTCGTGCTTTCCGTATCGTCCCCGGCGAATTCAGCCTGGAGGACGGACTGGTGACTCCGTCACTCAAGCTGCGGCGAGATGCCATCACGCGCATGTACGCGGACGAAATCGACGAACTCTACACGCGGTGACCGGGAACAGGCGCAGCGGGGACCGCGGAACCGACCTGGCAATGTAGCAGTGGTGAGCGCTCAAGGACCGGTTCTTGTCAGGTCGGGACGAAGCCTCGACCACATCCTCACACACACCATTAGCGTCCGTCGCACTTCGAGGATGTGTGTGGAGAGGAGGGCGGATGCGGTCCGCCATGGCGTCCGGACGGGCGATCGGCACTGTGCTGGTCGTTCTCGGGCTCATCGCAACACTCGCCGCGCTACTGCTGCCGATCGAGTTCTTCGACGGCAACCGCAGCATTGCGCTCGCCCGGGCAGGATGGCAGGACGACGGCAAGGGAACCCGGAAAACGGAATACGGGCCCCTTACCCCGATGGACCGTGACTTCATTCGCAAGGTGCGGAATGCGGGTCTGTGGGAACTGCCGGCCGGCCGTTCCGCCCAGGAGCGCGGTACACGCAAGTCGGTGCGCGTCGCGGGTGATCACCTCGTGGACGGACACCAGGAGTTGGACCGACGGGCCATCGAGTGCGGCCGGACCCTGGATGTCTCCCTGCCCAATACGCCGGCGGGGAAGAACCAGGACTACCTCAACCAGATCAACCGTGCCAAGGGTGAGGAGTTCGACAAGATCCTTGTCGACAGGCTCCGCCGCGCTCACGGCGTGGTCTTCGGCCTTATCGGCCTCGTACGCGATCAGACCCGCAACTCGATGGTGAGGTCGTTGGCGACCCGTGCCAATGCCATCGTCCTTGATCACATCACGGTCCTGGAGGACACGGGACTCGTGGACTTCGAGGCGCTGAACGACGTGAAATGAGTGGAGTGAAGTCAATATGAGACAACAAGGCCACAAACGCTCGCGCACGACGAACAAGACCATAGCGATCGTCGCAGCGCTTCTGATCGGTGGCGGCGGAGCGGCGGCGATTGCCGCAAGTGCCTCCGCCGGATCTGATGAAGGTCCCGCACTCGCGGCCAGCACGATCGACTGTCCTGATGTTTCGCTGGCTCTGGGCGATGTGCCCAAGGAGGCCAAGGAGCCTGTCGGCAGGAAGCTCGCGGCTCTGGACCAGCAGGTTGCGACGGCCTACGGACAGTGGAACTCGAAGGAGGCGGAGTCGGAGGAGGCGCTGAACACGCTGAGCGAGCAGCGCACCGAGACCATCCGCGGAATCGGCCAGGAACTGCAGAAGGCGGGCGCAGAGCAGCCTTCGGAGATGCAGGGCATGGCCGAGTGCGAGATGAAGCAGGGCGGAGGCGGACAGCCCGAGGAGGGTGAGGAAGGCGGCGAAGGCGGCCAGCAGGCGACCGGTCCGGTTGCCGAGGACTTCGTCGACATCACCACCGTCGAGCCCAACGCTCCCGAGGAGAAGGAAGAGGCCGAGCCGGGCAGCTTCACCACGGAGTGCGGCACCAACGAGGAACAGCACTTCAACGCCGACAACGTGATCGCGGCTCCCGGCGTGAAGGCCGGTGCGCACCACGTTCACGACTACGTCGGCAACCTCGACACGGACTTCGAGTCCAGTGACGAGAGCCTCGCCGCGGCCGACACCACCTGCGCCAAGGGTGACCAGTCGACCCACTACTGGCCCGTGATCCGTCAGCTTGACGGCGTCGAGGACGAGAAGCAGCTCGGTGCCGGTGCGGACGCGTCGCCCCAGGGTGCGCTGCACGGTGACAACCAGGGTCAGGACCAGGGACAGGACCAGGGACAGGACCAAGGTCAGGACCAGGGACAGGACCAAGGTCAGGACCAAGGTCAGGACCAGGGACAGGACCAGGGACAGGACCAAGGTCAGGACCAGGGACAGGACCAGGGACAGGACCAGGGACAGGACCAAGGTCAGGACCAGGGACAGGACCAGGGACAGGACCAGGGACAGGACCAAGGTCAGGACCAGGGACAGAACGGCGGCGAGGACGGCGGCGGCGAGGAGGAGCCGGAGCTCGGTGACGGAGGTGCCTCCGACGGCAACATCGGCACCGTGCTCCAGCCGGCCACCGCCGAGCTGAAGTTCACCAAGGGCCAGGCCGAAGAGGTCGTCGCGATGCCGCGCTTCCTGCGCATCATCACCGGTGACGCCAAGTCCTTCACCAACGGCACGGAGAACGCCAACGCCTCCTGGAGCTGCGAGGGCTTCGAGGACCGTCAGCTGGAGGACAAGTACCCGATCTGCCCCGAGGGCAGCCAGATGATCCGCACGTTCAAGTTCCAGAGCTGCTGGGACGGCCAGAACACGGACAGCGGTAACCACCGTGACCACGTGTCCTTCGCCGAGGAGGACGGTTCCTGCCCCGACGGGTTCCAGGCAATCCCGGCTCTCGAGCAGCGGATCAAGTACGAACTGCCCAACGAGAACCTGTTGGACGAGGCGACGCCGTTCGCGGTCGACAGTTTCCCGGAGCAGCTGCACAAGCCGGTGACGGACCACAGTGACTTCATCAACGTCATGCCCGAGGACCTGATGAACGAGACTGTGAGCTGCATCAACGAAGGACGGGACTGCTAGCCGGCTGAATCGGCGGCTCTGTCGCGGGGCTCACACACATCTTGCCTCCGGCCCCGCGGCGGAGCACCGGCAGACCGAAGGGCGGCCCGGACACAGATTCTGTGTCCGGGCCGCCCTTGTCGTTGTTGGACTTACGGCCCTCAGGCCGGGGTCCGGCTCACCCGCAGCGAGGGGGCAGCGGGTGAGGCGGAGGTCAAAGACCGTTGACCCGGGCCTCCCGGGCGACACCCAGCGGGCGGACACCCGGGGAGGAGGCGGCACGCGACCTGCGTCCCGCCCGGGTGCGCTGCCGCCGGATCTGGCCCAGCAGCCGGCGGCCGCGGAGGGTCATCTCCAGTTCGAAGCGGGTACGGGGGTCCCGCAGGGCCGAACCGAAGAGTTTCTCGATCTGGCGGAGCCTGTAGCGCACCGTCTGCGGGTGCACCTGCAGTGTCTTGGCCGCCTCGGGCGCTCCGCCGCTCTCCAGCCACGCCAGCAGCGTGACTTCGAGCCGCTCGCTCTGCCGCGGGGTGAGTTCCGCCAGCGGGCCGAGCCAGCGGGCGGAGAGTGCGCAGGCGAGTGACTCGTCCTGCAGCAGCAGGAGCATGGACAGATGGTCGTCGACGAAGAGGACCTTGGTGTCCTGGTTGCCGCCGATGCCGCCACCGGGGCCGGGCACCGGTGTCAGCTCCAGCAGCCGCCGCGCCCAACGCACGGAAGCGCCCGCGTCGTTCAGCGGGACGGTGTGCCCGATCGCAGCGGTACGTCCGCGCAGCACGTTCTCCAGTGCTTCGCGGTCGTCGTCGGGGTCGGGTACGAGCAGGCAGAGCTCACTCTCGACGGGACTTACCAGCGCATTGCCGAGTGCGGCCGCGAGCTGCGGGACCTCGCTGGGTGAAGCGAGAGCGACAGCGCGCACCGTCTCCGGCAGCGGCCACCTGGCGGAGCGGGACAGCTCCGTCAGCCGCGGTTCCGAAATCTCCTCCTCTCCCATGAGGGCGGTGAACAGTTGCCGGCGAGCCCGGTCGATGGGCACCGCCGCCGCTGTGACGTTGTCACCCTGCCCGGCGGTTCCCTTCTCCGTGTTCTCCGTCTCCTCTGTTTCCGGAGCATGATGCCCAAGAGCGGCCATCAATGCCTGCTCCACGGCCCATTGAGCATCCTCGCGGTCAATTTCCCGCAGAAAAGCGGACATTGCCGGTATGCTGCGCTGGAGTGCGTCCACCATCTGGTCGGCGACGGCGGGCAGCTCCTTTCTCTGAACGCGCATCCACTCGCCTCGGGGGCGCGACCGGATGCGGTTGAGCACATCGCTCATCTCTACCTCGTTCCTGCCGGGTTGAGCCTGTCCGAGCACGGGAGGGACAGGCCCGCGGAGGTTGCCTCCGAGCCGGTATCCCGCACCGGTCACGGAGTTGAGGGTCCCCCTGCTTCCCCTGAGTGGGCATCATCGACATCGGGGGGTGTGTCGGCGATCCCACTGGCAGAATTTGTCACAGAGCGATAAATCCTGTGAAGGTCCCGGGGAGTTCCGAGATGCTACTGCATCCCGACCACCGCATTCCGGTCGCGCAAAGTAGGGCGCCAACACCAGAACGTCACGGGTGATTTCCCGTTCAACTGCTTTGCGGTGAACGGCAGATGCGGGACCGAGGGTCAGGTCGGACTACGGCGACAGTGCGATCGGAAGCTCCGATGCCCCCAGAACAGATTCGCGTCAGGCCAACCGAGCGCCGCCCCCCGGCGCCCAACGCTGCCCGCACAGGCGGCTTCAGTTCCCGCCGGGACGACGCCGGCGGGCCGAGAGTCGAGCCCGAACTGTCCAGAAAGAGTACGAGCGCCCGTCTGGCGCCCCGGTACACGGCCTTCATCATGGCCGCCGTCCTCGCGCTGATCTTCGCGGTCAGCGACAACTCCCTGGCCCGCGCCTGGGCGTTCATCGACTTCGCCTCGGGCGTGGTCTCCCTGCTGCTGCTCACGTTCACCGTGATGTGGGGCGTGGCCGCCGCCGACCGGTTCGTCCTCGACCCGGTCCACCGTCTGATCGCCCAGGCGGTGCACCGCGGCGCCTCGGTCGGCGGACTCACTTTCCTCGGTCTGCACATCTGGTCGAAGGTTGCGCTGGGGTCGACCAGCGCACTGGCGGCGGCGGTGCCCTTCCTCGACGGGGCCCAGCCGGTCCTGGTGGGCCTGGGCACGATCTCCGGGTACCTGTTCCTGGCCGTGGCCGTGACCGGGGCCGTGAGGGGTGCCTTCGCCCGCAAGGGCCAGTCCCGCCTGTGGCGCGCCCTGCACATGACCGCCTACCTCGCCTGGGGATGTGCCCTGGTGCACGGCCTGCGTGCCGGCCGTGCAGTCGTCGACTACGTGGACGTCGGGTACGCCCTGTGCCTCACCGGCGTGACCGTCGTACTGATGATGCGGCTCGCTCCGCCGCGCGGCACGCGGAAGAGCCCCGGCAAGAAGGAGAAGCAGTGACCTCTGTCGTGCCCACCCCCGTGTCCGCGTCCAGCGCGGGCGCGGTCCCCACCCTCGCCTCCTACGGGCCGCCCCGGCTCCTGGCGGGTCTGGGTACCGGCGCGGCCTGGAGCAGGCGGCTGGACCGAGTCGGGCATCTGACCGTGCACGGTCAGATGCCGGATCTGCGTCTCGAGGAAGTGGTCGCCCTCGCCGAGAACATCGACCTGCGCGGACGCGGAGGTGCCGGATTCCCCTTCGCGCGCAAACTCAACTCCGTCATCGACGCCGCACGCCGGCGCGGGGAGGCACGGACCGCCGTCGTCGTCAACGGCAGCGAGGGCGAACCGAGCTGCCTCAAGGACACCGCGCTTCTGCTGTTCACGCCGCATCTGGTGCTGGACGGTGCGCTGCTGGTCGCCCGCGCGCTCAACACCGGTGACGTGAGCATCGGTGTGACCCGGGCGGACACCGAACGCTCGCTCCGCGACGCCATCGCCGAGCGCGGCCCGAGCGGTCCGCGCGTGCGGGTGATACGGATGCCGGAACGCTTCGTCACCGGTGAATCCTCCGCCATGGTCAACGGCGTCAACCAACTGCCCGTCCTGCCCTCCGGAACCGGGGTCCGCTCCAGCGACAGCGGCGTCGCCGGCCTGCCCACCCTGCTGTCCAACACCGAGACCTTCACCCAGCTCGCCATCGCCGCACGCCTGGGCGCCCTCGACTTCCGCAACGTCGGCCTTCCCGCCGAGCCCGGCACATTCCTGCTGACCGTCGCCGGACAGCACGTGGTGGAGACCCCGGCCGGATCGCCGCTTTCCTACGTCCTCGGGCTGTGCGGCACCGACCCCGGGCAGGGCGTACTGGTCGGCGGCTACCACGGGCGCTTCCTGGACCGGGACGCCGCATGGTCGGCGCGCATCTCCCGCGATGCTCTGGAAGCACTGGGCTCGACCCTGGGCGCGGGCGCCCTGCTGCCCCTGCCGGAGGGGACCTGCCCGGTCGGTGAGGTTCTCCAGGTCGCCCGCTGGCTGGCCAAGGAGTCCGCGGGACAGTGCGGTCCGTGTGTGCTGGGGCTTCCCGCCCTGGCCGACACGCTCGCCTGGGCGGCCGACGGCGGCGGGCAGGAAGCCCTCGACGCCGTACGGGCACGGGCCGGCGGCGTCAAGAAGCGCGGAGCTTGCAGCCACCCGGACGGCACCGCACGCCTGGTGGAATCGGCGCTGGAGACGTTCCCGGAGGAATTCGCCGAGCACGCGCTGGGCTACGGCTGCGGCCGGCCCGTCCTCGGATCGATGGCGCTGCCCGAGGAGTTCCCGCCCACCGGCGGCCGGAGCACCCGCCGTTCCCGTCCGGAGCGCACGCGGGGCACCGGAAGGGGCCAGCCCCAGCAGCAGCCCCAGAAGCAGCGGCGGCTGGTCGTCGACTGGACGCTGTGTCAGGGGCACGGGCTGTGCGAGGGCGTGGTGCCCGACATGATCGAACTGGACGCCGACGGCTACCCGTCCGGGGCGTCGGCCGAAGTGACACCGCAGATGCACAAACAGGCCCAGCGCGCGGTGCGCCGCTGCCCGGCGCTGGCACTGCGCATCGTGGAGAAATGACACGGCGCGGGAGTGGGCGGGAGTGGGCCCGGCGCCGAACGGGGCGCGGCACGCCGCCCGTTGGGGCGGCGGGCGCGCTCGCACCGCCGCGGACCGGGTTTTTCCCGATCTGACAATTTTTCGCCACACGAAACACTCCTGCACCACACTCACAGGCCAGCCACACAACTCGAGCACTTGAAGGAGCGGTCATGAGGAAGCAGCGGCACGTGGCTCTTGTCGGGACCGCGGTCGCCGTCGCGCTTTTCGCGACGGGGTGCGGGTCCTCGGGGCAGGGTGAGGCCTCCGGCCAGAAGATCCAGCCGGCGGGCGCCGCCGGTGACGGGAAGGATTCGCAGACCGGCGACGCCGTCGGTGAGGGCCAGTCGGACAAGAGCGGTCCCGCCGGCTCCCTCCAGGTCAAGAACACCTCCAAGCTGGGTGACGTCGTCACCGACGCCAAGGGCTGGACGCTGTACCGCTTCGACGACGACACCGCCTCACCGTCCCAGTCCAACTGCTCGGGCGACTGCGAAGAGGCATGGCCGGCCGTGCCCGCGAAGGACGCCAAGGCGACCGCGGGCATCTCCGAGAGCCAGGTGGGCAAGGTCAAGCGCACCGACGGCTCCTACCAGTTGACGCTCGGCGGCTGGCCCGTCTACCGCTACGCGAAGGACACCTCGCCCGGCGACGTCAAGGGGCACGGCGCGAAGGGCACCTGGAACGCCCTCGCCCCGGACGGCAACAAGGCCAGCGCCGCGAACACCAAGGAGATCAAGGCCGTCGACAATCCGGAGCTGGGCGAGATCCTCGCGGACGCGAAGGGGCGTACGCTCTACCGCTTCAACAAGGACTCGGCATGGCCGATGAAGTCCAACTGCAAGGGCGAGTGCCTGGATTCGTGGAAGCCCGCCCGGCCGGTCGACAAGCGCAAGGTCTCCGGCGTCGACCCGAAGCTGCTGACCACGTACAAGCGTGCCGACGGCACCGAGCAGCTCACGATCGACTGCTGGCCGCTGTACTGGTTCACCGGTGACGAGAAGGCCGGCGACATCAACGGCCAGGGCAAGGACGGCGAGTGGTACGCCGCCACGCCCGACGGGAAGAAGGCCGGCGCCACCCGCGAGTGACCTGCCCTCCGGCTACGGCCGGGAGCATCCGGCGTCCTTCCGGGGCCCGCCGCTCCTGAACACGCCTCGCACCGCGCCTGCCGGCGCAGGTGAGGGGCCGGGGGCGCGGGCCCCGGGGTTTTCCCCGGCGCCGGCCGGCCCGCCACACGCCCGCTGTCAGGGCGCGGGTCGGCCGGCGGCAGGAGCGGCAGGACCGTGCCCCGGCGCGCCGAGTCGTGCCAGCGCCGCCGCCGTCATCGCGCGTACGCCCGCCGGGAGGCCGGAGCGTACGTGCGGGGCGAAGTGCGGTGAGTGGTTGGACGGCAGCGCGGCCAGCTTCTCGGCCGCGGTCGCACCGGGAGCCGAGGCGTACTCGCGCGGCCCGGTCACACCCAGCATCCAGTAGACGGAGGCGATTCCGCTCATGCCGTGCAGCGGCCGGCCCGCCTCCGCGTAGAGGGGGAAGTCCTCGGCCGCCATGGCGGGACGCCAGCCGGAGACCCGCTCCTGCCCGAACAGCTCCCGGTGCGCACGTACGACGTCCGCGGTCGCGGCGGGGTCGGTCAGCAGCACCGGGGAGCGGGAGACGACGCGCGTCTCCGCCTCCCTGGGGCAGCCGGAGGCGGCGCTCTCGGCGAGAACGGTGCGCTCCACGGCCTTTTCCAGGCGGTCCAGGGCCGGTTGGGACAGCGCCCGTACGGTGAGACCGAGCGTGGCCCGGTCGGCGATCACGTTGCTCCCCGAACCCGCGTGCAGGGAACCGACGGTGAGCACGGCCTGTTCGGCAGGGGCCGACTCGCGCGCCGTGAGGCCCTGCAGGCGCATGACGAGGGCGGCGGCCGTCACCAGCGGGTCGACGGCCAGATGCGGGGCGCCCGCGTGACCGCCCCTGCCGTGGATGACGACGTCCATGCTCACGCTCCCCGCCAGCACCGGGGTGTGTTCGGCCGCATGGGCGACCAGTCCGGCCGGGAGCGGCGCGGAGTGCTGGGCGAGCACGGTCCCGGGCCGTCCGAACCGCTCGTAGAGCCCGTCACGCAGCATGGCCTCCGCGCCCGAGAGCGTCTCCTCGGCCGGCTGCCCGACGATCACGACAGTGCCGCGCCAGGACCGCCTCCCCCGTGCCAGGAGCGAGGCGGCGCCGGCCAGGGCGGCGGCGTGCAGATCGTGGCCGCACGCGTGCATCGCGGGGCCGTCGCTGGCGTAGGGCAGGCCGGTGCGCTCGCGCACCGGCAGGGCGTCCAGTTCCGCGCGCAGCATCACGCGGGGCCCCTCGCCGTTGCGCAGCACCCCGACGACGCCGTGGCCGCCGACGCCGCCGGTGACCTCGTAGCTCTCCTGGCGGAGCCAGTCGGCGAAGCGGGCGGCCGTGCGGCTCTCCTGGCCCGACAGTTCGGGGTTGCGGTGCAGATCGAGGTAGAAGGTGACCAGCGGCCGCAGGAGCGCCTCCAGTCCGTCCAGAACGGGGGCGGTGTCCCGGACCGCGGCGGAGCCTGTCTGCTCGGCGGTCCCCGCGGCCGGCCCGGGAACGGTCTCTTCGGGTGCCCCGGGGACGGTCTCTTCGGGTGCCCCGGGGGCGGTCTCCCGGGCCGTCCCGCCGGCACGGGCGGCGGATGTGGTCACGGAGACATCCTCCCAGCACACGCGCGCCGGTCGCACTGGCACGTCGCTGACATCAGGTGTCAGCGACGTGTCAGCGGAACATCGACGGATCTGCCAGTGGGATGGGCTGGAATGGCAGCACGCCGCGCCACCGGTACCCCGGTGGCCGAAGACTCAAGGAGACCCCCATGGCTGAGAAGTCCTCCCTCGCCTCGCTCGCCGACGAGATCCTGGAGCTGGAGTCCGAGACCTTCGAGATCTCGGACTACTCGGACGCCAGCGAGGTCGTCCTCGCGGGTTCGACGAGCTGCTCCTCCACCTCGACCTGCTCCTCCACCACCAGCACCACCTCCTGCAGCGCCTGACCTGCTCCGGCGCGCACACGGCGAAGCCGAGAACGGCCCTCTCCCTGGCGGAGAGGGCCGTTCGCATGCTGCGGCCCCGCGAGGCGCCCGTACTGCCGCCGAGGGGCGTACACGCCCCTTCACGCACGCGCCCCGGACAGAAGCCCGCCCACGTCCGCGCGGTGCACGCCGCCCCCAACTCCCGCAGAACGCGCGGGAGAAGCGGGCACGCGCGGGGCGGCTCCCCCACGGGCGCCACAGCGGCGCTCAGGGAAATGGGTGGGGCACCATCCGGATCTCCCCGTCCTCCAGGTCGGTGCTGCGCAGTCCTGCCCGCCTGGCCGCCGTGCGCAGCCGCGGCATGAGCGGGGCACGCTGGCGCGACCAGCCGAAGTCGATGGGGAGCAGTCCGGGGACGATCGTGCTGACCGTGCACAGGCCCATGCGTTCCTGCTCCGGCGTCGTCTGGTCGACGACGAGAACATCGTGCCCGGCGGCCGTCAGGCCGTCCCGGCACAGGGCGAGGTCGTCCAGCAGGTCGCCGGTGCGCGGGCGCAGGCTCTTCTGCCACTCCCCGTACAGTCCCTCGGGCGCCTCCACACGTTCGGGCCGCAGATACGGCTCCACGTGCCGGGCCATCCGGGGGAGGCCGTACAGCTGGGCGTGGTCCTTCAGATGCAGCACCTTGCTGAAGTCGTCGGCCATCGCCTCCAGTTCACCTCGGCGCTCGGCGACCTGGCGGGGCAGGTGCGGGATGTAGGTGAGCACCTCCGACAGGGCGCCCTCCAGTGCCGCCGCCGGGTCCAGGCTCGCGCCGGCGCCGAAGGAGAAGCTGCCGGGGCCGCCGTCGCGGCGCACGGCCAGGGCCGTCACGACGGGTACGGGGAGGTCGATGCGGTTGTCGAAGGCGTGCACGTCGTAGCCCTGCAGGGCGGCACGGGCGATCATGGCGGGGACCGCTCCGCCCGCGGAGGCGAGGTCGATCCCGGTCAGCGGGGTGCCGCCGTACCAGGCCAGCAGGAAGGCGTCCCGCTCGATGAGTTCGAGCAGCCCGCCCAGTACGGCCTCCTCCAGGCAGCTGCCGATGGCGCAGCCGTTGGAGCACTCGAAGACGAAGTTGTCCGCCGACAGTCCCGCGCTGTAGTACGCCAGTCTGGCCGGGACCAGCACCGTCCGGTCGTCCCGCAGCGAGTACCCCCGCACCCAGGGGATCTCGCGGTCGGGGTCGAAGGGACTGACCATCGGGTCGTCGCGGTAGGTGGCGCTCGCGTAGAAGCCGCACTCGGCGGGATCGAGGGCCTCCTCGGCGACGCTGCTCCAGGCCGCCCTCAGCAGGGGCCCGCGGCGGCGCCGGTGGGTTCCGGCGTAGCGCTCCAGACCTTCCAGGAAAGCCAGTTCGCGGCTGGCGTCGAAGCCGTTGGCCTGTCCGCTCCAGGTGACGTCCGTCAGCCCGGCGTAGCCGCGCATGAAGACACTGCCGGCCACGGGTGCCGTGGTCGGCGAGGTGACGTTGATCCAGGTTCCGGCGCCGAGCACGCCGGTGACGGGGTTGGCCAGCGCCTCCCGCGGCATCGGGTAGGAGGATGCCGCACGCAGCCGGTAGGAGTCCGGGTCCGGTTTGGGCCGGCGGGCAGGGCGGGGCGGCGCGACGTCGTGGGAACCGGCCTCGTGCGGCGCGCAGTCGGGGCAGAGCGGCTCGGCGAGCAGCGGGTACGTGCGCACCGCCAGGGTCTCCAGGTCCAGCCGGGAGACCTGCGGCAGCGCCCGGTCGGCGGGCAGACCTCCCGGGGGCAGGGCCGAACCGCCCAGGGCCGCGTCGCACAGGGCGGCCGCGGCGTCGAGGACGTGGTCGGGAAGCTGCGGCCACGCGCCCGCCGCCCTCATGCCGGCGCCGGTCTCCAGCGCGTCCCGCTCGGTGCGGGTGCGCAGGCGCTGCCAGCGCATGCCCAGGCAGCGCCCGCAGGCCGCGGTGCCCTCCTCACCGCCCCACGGGCCCACCAGGACCGCTTGCGCGGTGAGCTGGACGGTGGCGCGGGCCCGTACCGAGGCGTACGGGTCCCGCTCCGCCTCCCCCAGCACGTCGGCCGCACCCAGCGGCACCACGACGGGCGTGGCAGCCCGCACGCAGCGCAGGGCGAGTGCGTGCTCCAGGCGCTCCCGGGCCGCCTCCAGTGGTGTGCCGCCGGTGACGGCCGTGGTGGTCATGCCCTGTTGCTCCAGCGGAAGGTCTTCAGCGCGACGGCGCCGAAGACGGCGGTGAAGACGACCAGGCCGCCGCAGCCCAGGACGATGTCGCCCATGTCCCCTCGGCCCGAAAGCGCCGCGGAGACCGCGTCGTTGAGGTACCGCAGCGGCAGGATGCGCGAACCGGTCTCCAGCCACGAGGGCAGCATGTCCATCGGCATGAACGAGCCGGAGAGGAACGCCATGGGAACCATCAGGCAGTTGGCGATGGCAGCGACCGCCTCGGGGGTGTCGGCGAGCGAGCCGATGACCACGCCGATGGTCATGAACGCGGTGATGCCGAGGACCAGGACGGGCACCGCCATCGGCCAGCCGCCCTTCACCTCGAGGCCGAAGGGCGGCAGCATCGCGACCCCGACGAAGAGCACGGCCTGCACGAGTCCGACGCCCACCGCGAGCACGTAGCGCGAGCCCAGCACGGTCGGCAGCCTCGTGGGCGTCATCCGGATCAGGCGCAGAAGGTCGTCGCGGCGCCACTGCATCAGGGTGAACGCCACACTGAAGACGGCCGCGTTGGCCACGCCCCAGGACATCACGCCGGGGGCGATGTAGGAGATGTACGGGTTCCCGGACTGCTTGACGTCCTGGCCGCTGAAGATCAGGCCGAAGACGACCAGGAAGATCAGCGGGAAGGCGAAGGTGAAGAAGAGGGTGGCCTTGTCCCTCACCTGCGCCCGGTATCCGGACCCTGTCAGTGCTGCGTACGCGCTCATGCCTGCCGCTCCGTGTCGTTGTCGCCGTCCGGGCCGGGTCCGGTGAGGGAACCGGTGAGTTCGAGGTAGACGTCCTCGAGGGTCGCGGTGCGGGTCTGTACGTCCGTCAGCCCCGCGAGTGCGTCGACGGCCGTGAGGACCTGGCCGGAGACCCGCGTCTCCAGCACGAGCGAGCCGCCCTGCTCCTCGGCGCGGTCGACGCCGGGTATCGCCATGGCCGCCTCCGCGGTGAGCCGTCCGGCGGGGATCATCAGCCGGGTCGGCGCACCGGCCGCGGCCACCAGGTTGTGCGGGCTGTCCAGGGCGGCGACCGAACCGGCGACGAGGATCGCGACCCGGTCGCACAGGGCCTCGGCCTCGTCGAGGTGGTGGGTGGTGTAGACGATGGTGCGCCCCTGCCTCTTCAGGCCGCGCAGCACCTCCCACAGGTCGCGCCGGGCCTGCGGGTCGAGGGCGGCCGTCGGCTCGTCGAGGAAGATCAGCTCCGGTTCGTGGACGAGCGCCGAGGCGATGGCGAGGCGCTGTCGCTGGCCGCCGGAGAGGTTCTCGACCATCACCTCCCGCTGCCCGCTGAGTCCGACCGCTTCCAGGGCGCCGTCCGCGGCCTGCCTGCCCACGCCGAACAGGGCGGCGACGGTGCTCAGATGCTCACGGGCGGTCTGGCGTACGAAGAACGCGGAGGACTGGGTCTGCACTCCCATCCGCGGGAGCAGGCCGACGTTGCGCGGCCAGGGTGACTGCCCGAGGACGGACACCTTTCCGGAGTCGGCCTCACGCAGACCTTCCATGATCTCCACCAGGGTCGTCTTGCCGGCCCCGTTGGGCCCGAGAAGACCGAAGAACTCGCCGCGCCGCACCTCCAGCGACACCCCGGCCACGGCCTCGTGTTCGCCGTAGCGCTTGCGGATCTCCTCGACGACGATCGTCTTCTGCGGTGATGTCTCGTGCCGTTCGGCCGGCACGGCCCTTGCCTCGCTCATGTGTGGTGCCCCTCAGGTGCTGGCGGTGCTCGTGGGTTGCAGCTGGAACTACTCGGAACTCGCGGCGGACAGTAGGAAGAAGACGGCGGTGGTCAGGCCCGTCAGCAGGGCGCCGACGAGGACTGCCGACCCGATGCCGTAGGCGGTGTACAGGACACGTGCGCGGTGCGGATAGGCCGCCGCGGCGGCCCGGTCACGCATCCGCAGCCGGAGGTACCGGCCGCTCTCCGGTGCGTAGGCGCAGACACGCAGCGCGTGGCTGAGCATGGTGTAGCCGTCGAGCGGCGGCAGCGGCACCAGATTCACCAGTGCCTGCACGCTGCCCAGCAGCAGCAGTCCGGACAGGACCCGGTGCGTGGGGTCCTGCGGCGGCAGCGCCCACCACCAGGCCGCGGCGGGCAGCAGCAGCACCAGGTTGATGAAGGCCCCCGCGCCGGCGATGGTGAGCTGGTGTCTTCGGCGGCGCAGATACACGTAGTCGCCGACCGTGCAGTACATGATCGCCACCGGCAGCCGCCACCGCAGACCGATCTCGCTGACGGCGGCGCCGAAGTGGCGGGCGGCGACGCCGTGTGCGAGTTCGTGCAGGGCGATGCTGAACCAGATGGCCGCGCACACCGCGAGCAGCGCGACGGGCTGCTGGAACAGCCACCAGGTGTCCCGGCCCAGCTCGCCGAGCCTCGTGGCCAGCACCGCCTCCATCGCGACGGTCAGCGCGAGCACCGGCAGCAGCACCCAGGAACGCAGCAGCGGCCGCAGGGCCCGGTGCAGACGGTCGGTGGTGGCACCGGCGTCGGCCACCATGCGCAGCCTGCCCTTGAGCACGCCGCCGGTGGCCATGCCCGCGGTGTGCGCGGCGCCGCCGGCACTGCTCCCGGGTCCGGACTCCCCCGGGGCCGGCGGCACGGACGGCGCCCCCGCGAGGAGTCCTCGGCTGCCCAGAAGGCCCAGCAGCTGCTGCCAGTTGGCCTCGCCCAGCCGCTTGCCGAAACGCTGTGCGTACTCGGTGCCGATCTCCGCCAGCGAACGTCCGCCGTCGAGCCGGGAGATGAGGAAGTGCTCCTTGGCGCCGACCTCGAACGACGCCCCGCTGCGCGGGTCCTTGACCAGGTGGATGGTCGCGGCGGCACGCAGCATCGCGGGGCTGAGCAGGACGTCCGGACGGAGCGCCGGGCGGTGGGTGAGCAGTTGGGGCGGCTCCGCGGTCACGATCTCACCGCCGGTGCGGGCGGATGCGTTCCGCCGCCCTCCTCGTCGCCGCTGCCCTCGTCGCCGCTCTCCAGGTCCTCCCGCAGCACCCGTCCGAGTACGTGGGCCAGGTATGCCTCGTCCCGGATCGTGACATGCAGCCGGTTGTTGGTCATGTGCATGTAGGGCGAGAGCAGTGTCGGCAGCACCACGGCCAGGTCCGTCACCGGGTGCGTCCCCTTCTCCTGCGGCGGGGCGAAGACCAGCTCGCCCCGCCCGGCCGACTCCACGACACGCTCACGCAGTTCGAGGCAGTGCCGCGACCAGCCCTGCAGGAAGCCGGGCAGTCGCACCGTCTCCTGCGAGCCTGTCGGTGCGCCCTCCCCCGCTGAGCGCATCGCCGCGACGGCCCGCCGGATCTCCCGGTAGCGGCGGCGCAGCCCGGGCGCCGTCTGCGCGTAGTTGCGGTCGTACTCCTCGGAACCGATGAACCCCGTACCGGGGAAGGCCCGGTGCCAGAACTCGTAGTACTGGTCGAGGTAGTCGGCCTGCTTGCGGGCGTCGGGCAGGAAGCAGCTGAGCATCACCATCATCAGCTGCGCCGAGGTGCCCAGGAGCACCGTGCGCAGATGGAGGTTCATGCTGCGGAAGGCGTCGATGACGAGGTCGCTGGAGTGGGCGAAGTGCCACTCGGCGAGTTCGACCCCGGCCGTGCCGCCGTACTTGGCGTACTCGGGGGCGTAAGGCTCCCAGGAGCGGGAGTTGTTCGGGCGCAGGTTCATCCGGCCGTCCTCGCCCATGAACACGCCGCGGTCACCCTGGGGGAACTCGATCTCGAAGAGCGCGTTGTAGAACTCGTTGAGGAAGCCGGTATCGACCTCGTAGAGGGCGGGGCGGGTCCGCAGGAAGGAATCGAGCGCCTCCTCCGCGCGGCGGCGGACCTCGGCGGTCGCCGCCTCGGTCGCGGGCCGCAGCCTCAGACGTACGTGCGGTCCCTCGAGCCAGTAGTTGAGGAAGAAGTACCCCGCGAGCAGCCCGTCCTCGCGGAGCGAGGCGATCAGCGGGCGGACGCAGTTGACCAGCAGGGGCTGCGGGTTGGCGGCGTAGAAGGTGTGGATCGCCTGCCACTCGCCGGGCTGCTCCCCCGGCCGGGCACCGGCGGGGAGGGCTGTCTCGTCGCTTCGCCGGGTCGGCTGTGTCATCGGGTTGCGTCCTTCGCGGATGGGGTCAAGGTGAAGGTCTCGACGGCCAGTTCGGCGACATGACTGCCCCGTGCGGAGCGGACGTGCAGACCGTCCTCGGTGGGGAGCATCTCGCGCAGGACGACCTGGTCGGTGGCACTGCGCACCAGGGCCTCGAAGGCCGTCAGGGACAGGGGGCTGTCGAAGTCCAGATAGCTCGGCTTTGCCGGTGCGGCGGCGTTCGTCCCGCCCGTGACCGTCGCGAACACCTGCGCGGGCAGGCCGTGCCGGCGGCGCCAGCGCTGCCAGCCCAGGAACCAGCCGTGCTCGTCCGTCCCGGGCTGCTGCCGCGCGGGCAGCGATTCGGCGTTCGCGCTCCAGCTGCGGCGGCTCACGACGAGGTCCCCGTAGCGCACCCGCGGGCGCGCCGTCACGCCGTCGTGCGCCTCCGGCTCGGGTACGCCGCCCCACACGTCCAGACGGGCCATCGACGTCGGCGAGAGCAGCAGCAGTGTGCGGGAGATCTCCGGCAGCGCCAGCGGCACCAGATAGCCGAGATAGACCGGCACGACCTCACGGCCCAGGCGGCGGGAGCGCAGCACGAGCCGGTCGGCGTCCTCGTCGTGTTCGACGAGGAGGTCCTCCAGGTGGATGCGGGCCTCCTCCGGGACGGTGGAGGTCTCCCCCGGGCAGACGATCTCGTAGTCGGTCAGCCTGCCGTGCAGGTTGAGGTTGCTGGTCACGGCACCGCCGGTGACCTCGGCCAGGACGGCGCCCCGGGGAGTACGCGCGGCGGCCTGTGCGCGCAGTTCGGCGCAGAGCCCGCCCTGCCCGCTGTCCGGCGGCCGGCGGCTGCCGCGGTCCGGCGGGGCGTCGTCGTAGACGTGAGTGAAGCGGCTGAAGGGGAAGGAGAGCCCGCCGTAGGAGCGGTTGACCACGACCAGGGGGGCACCGTCCTCGCGCGCGAGCTGCACGTGGTGGCTCTGCGGGGCGAAGCCGGGGGCGACCGGTTCGAGGTGCGCGGCCACGTCCTCGAAGTGGCCTTCACCGATGTGCAGTTCGGCTGCGTCGCCGCGTTCCGCCCACAGCTTGCGCATCCCGTCGGTGAAGGCGCGCCGGGCGGAGTCGATCGACCTGATGCCGGGCAGATTGAGCCAGTTCTCCTCGGGGACGTACTCGCCGCGTTCGTCGAACGCGCGGCGTTTCGCGGTGAAGGACAGGTACTGGTCGAAGAAGTCCTCGTGGAAGTCGTGCACGAGGCCGAGGAGGTCCTCGCACCGGCCTCCGCGGCCGTAACGGGCGACGAAGAAGCCCTTGAAGGTGACGCGCTGGGGCAGCGTGACGTCGAAGGCCGGCAGCACCCTCTCCAGGGCGCGCAGATCGCGGCCGGCCCGGCCGCTCCGGCCCTCCCACGCGCAGGCCACGTCGGTGCCGGCGCTGACGTCCTCGTAGAGGATCGTCTGCGGCAGGCCCGGCTCGGCCGCGCCGAGCTGCCGCTGGACCCGGTGCAGTCCTTCCCTCAACTCCCGCAGCAGGTCCGCGCGTCGCCGCCCTTCCGCGGACGGGTAGGCGGCGACGGCCGCGGCGGGCCACTCCAGACCGTCGGCGGCCTGCTCCGCCCAGGGACGGTCCAGTCCGCGCAAGGCCCTCTGGAAGGAGCGCAGAGGATCGCGGCTGTGCACGTCCGCCTCCAGGCAGGGAACCCGGATCATGCCGAGCTGGAGCAGGGCGGTCAGGTACGCCTCGCACTGCTCGGGAGGTGCGTCGTGCTCCGCGCCGAGCCAGTCGGCCAGTTCGTGGTAGCGGCGCTCCTCACCGTCGTCGAACAGGGCGATCAGACGGTCCAGGATTCCGCTGCGGCGCAGGAAGAACAGCCGGTCCTTGACCGAGTCGAACGTGACGGCCGCGTCGTCGTCGCCGGCCGTCACCCAGCGGCGTACGTAGCGCACCCGGTCCTCGTCCCGGCCCCAGCCGGAGGCCAGGCGGACGGGCAGGTCACGGCGGCGTGCGGGGTCGGCGAGGATCAGCTCGGCGAGCCTTCCGAGCACCACGACATTGAGCCGGGTGTGGCTCTCCCACGCCTCCTCCAGCCGGATCGCGGCGGTCCGGGAACCGTCCCCGTGCCCCTCCTCGAAGAGGCCGGTGGCGACGCCGGTGAAGGTGCTGAAGGGACTGGTCTTGCAGGCCGTGCGGTACAGGTACGACAGCAGGGAGCGTTCGACCTTGCGCATCCGCTTGTCCGGACGGGCGCCGGAGGCCGCCTTGCGCAGATATCCCTCCAGGTGGCCGTCCAACGTCGGTGAGGCGAGCAGCAGCCCCAGCCGCAGGCGCTCCTCCCCCATCAGCGTGCGCAGGGCGGCGCGGCTGCGTTCCTGGTCGTCGGCGAGCAACTGCGCCCCCCGGGCGCTGAGTTCCTCCAGTTCCTGCCGTCGGGCGAGCCAGCCGGCGACCTGGCTGCCCGCGTCCGCGTCCAGCTGTGAGATCAGCTCCACCGCCGCGGCGGGATCGGCGGGCAGCCGGTTGTTGAAGATCTGGCGGCGCAGGGCCAGCAGCCGGCGGCGTGCGGCGTCCCCCGAGCCGCGTACGGCGGTGCCGGTGGTCGTCACCAGGCTGTGCAGTACGTCGGAGAGTTCGGCCGCGCTCTGGCGCAACCGGTCCTCGGCGGCCAGCACTTCGTCCGCCCACCGGCTGCTGTCCGGACAGCGCAGCGCGTGTACGGACTCCACGGGCAGCCCGGCGGCGCGGAGCATGAAACGGCGGCCGGTCTCCCAGGTGCTCGTCTGTGAGGTCATGGCACATTCCCCCATCGCCATTCAGGCGATCTCGTAGCGGAAGTCGGCGGGACGCGGCCGCTCGTGGCCGAGCAGCATGATCAGCAGCGGTGTCTCCCCGGTGCGCTCCAGGCCCAGCATCTCGGCGTAGGAGACGCTGTCGAAGCCGAGGGCGACGCCCGCGCCGAGTCCCAGCGCGGCGCAGACGGTGTAGAAGGCCTGCGAGACGGCTCCCGTCGTCGCACCGTAGAGCCGGTACCCGCGGTCGCCGACGGCGTCCAGCACCGCCGTGGTGCGGACGGTGGGCACGAGCACCGCCGCGCTCTGTTCGAGGTTGTAGTTGGCGAGGAAGTAGTTGCTCTGCAGGAACTCGCCGTGCGGGCCGCCGGCCACCAGGCGCAGGGCGTGCGCGTCGGGGTCGTACTCGTAGGCGCCCGGCGCGACTCCCTCGACGTGGTTGACGAAGGCGTAGAGCTTGACCAGCCGTGTCCCTCCGGGCGGTTCGGCGTCGGTCTCCAGGGTGACGGCGGCCGACGCGGCGAGGGCGGTGGCGAACCGGCCTCCGTCGACCGGGCGGGTGGCGTCGAAGCGGCCGAAGCTGCTGCGCCTGCTGCGCAGCGCCTCCCGAACGGTGACGGCTTCCGCTTCGGGCGGCGGCAGGGGGAGGGGGTCGCCGGTGCCGGGGAGCGGCAGCGCCGCGGCGGGGGCGAGCGCGGCCGGGGCGGGGCGGTCGGTGGAGTTCTCCGCGGTCGCCGCGCGGATGCGCTCCAGGATGCCGAAGTCCAGCACCGTGCGGGAGAGTTCGACGTCGCGGTGGTCCACGCACGGAGCGGCGGAGGGGCTCCGGGGCCGCGCTGCCGGCGGGGGCGCGGGCGCGGTTGCGGCGTCCGGGTGCTCCGTCTCCTGCCACGACAGCGGCACGACGGCGAAGACGCCCTCTTCCTCGGGCCGCGTGCCCAGCAGCCGGTTCAGGCGCGGCTCGTCGAACCACATCGCGGGCTCGACGCGCAGTCCGCGGGAGTGGGCCCACATCCGCCAGCTCTGCAGGACGGTGCCGACGTCCATGCTGACGACGTGGAAGGAGAAGCTGTTGTACTTGAATGAGTTCTGCCAGTACTTGACGCCCAGGATCAGGAACTGGTCGGCGTGGGGGCCCTCCTGTCCGCAGCCGGCCGCCTGGCGCACCTCGCCGGTGACGTCTCCCGTCAGCAGCCGCTGCATGGCGTGGCGTTGGTTGGCGTAGTGGTACACCCCGGGTGTCAGCGGGCCGCCGGGCCCGCTCACCCAGTAGATGCTGACCGGGTAGAGGCCGCCCCCGGAGGCCGTGCCCCGGGACCAGTTGGTGCGGGTGTAGTGCGGCAGCGCTGACAGGTCGGTGTTGGCCTGGACGCCGAGGCGGCGCGCGAGAAGCCCGTAGGAGTCCTGGAGCATCCCCGACAGCAGGGGCAGCGTGAAGCGCGCCGTGCCGGGGGGCCGCCGGCCGGGCAGAGTTCCCTCCGCGACGCCCGCCGCCCCCGGGAGGTCCGTCTGCGGCAGCGGGAAAGTCTCGGCTCCCGGATAGTGCTTGCCCTTCCTCGGCCGGTCGGCCCAGTCGGGCACGAAGTCGGCGGGCTCCATCGGGACGCGTGCGCGGTGCTTGATGGCTTCCGCGTAGTCATGGGCGTAACCCACGGAGACACTCCTGTCTGTATGACGGGCGGTCACGGGAACGGGTGCGGGGCGGGGTTGAGGTCGCACGGACGCAGCTCGTCGCCGCGCAGCCCGGCCTCCTTCAGGGCGGTGAACATCCTCGGCATGCCGCGGGCACGCTGCCGTGACCAGCCGAAGTCGATGGGGAGCAGGCCGGGCACGAGGACACTGACGGTGTGCAGGCCGAGGGTGCGCTGTTCTGGCAGGGTCTGGTCGACGACGACCACGTCGAAGCCGGCCGCCGTGACCGCGTCCACGCAGCGCCGCAGCACCTCGCGGACGTCGCCGCGGGAGCCGTCGCCGCGGGTGCCGGCGCCGTCCGGGCCGCCGGGCAGACGCAGTTCGCCGACGCGGCGCAGTCCCGACGGCTGCGGGGCGGCCAGCAGGAAGTCCGCGTAGCGGCCCATCTCGGGGATGCCGTACAGCAGGGGGTGGTCGTGCAGCGCGGTGACCCTGGCGAAGTCCCCGGCCATGGCACGCAGCCGCTGCTCGTCCGAGGCGGTGCGGCCGGGCAGGTTGACGGCGTCCGTGGCGATCTCGCACAGCGCCCCCTCCAGCGCGGCCTCCGGGTCGGCTCCGGCTCCGGCGCCGAAGCACATCCGGCCGGTGCCGCCGTCGAACCGCTCGGCGACCGCGGTGACCACGGGGACGGGGAAGGAGATACGCGTGTCGAAGAACCGGGCCCGGTAGCCGTACATCGCCAGCCGGTCCACCATGTGCCGCACGGAGGGGCGTTCGCTGGTACCGGGGTCGATCTCGGGCAGGGGCTGCTGCCCGTACCAGGCGAGCAGGAACGCGTCGCGCTCGATGACCTCCATCAGTCCGAAGTAGCACGCCTCCTCCAGACAGCCGCCGGAGGCACAGCCGTTGGAGCTCTCCTGCACGAAGCGGTTCTCCAGACCGGGCGCGTGATAGTACGTCAGCACCTCGGGCACCAGACGGGGCGTGCCGTCGCGCAGCGAGCAGCCCCACACCCAGGGGATCTCCCGGTCGGGCGCGAACGGGGTGACACGCGGGTTGTCCCGGTGGAAGGCGTCCGGGTACAGGCCCACCTCCCGCGGGTCCACCGCCAGTTCACCCAGCTCCTCCAGTGTTCCCCTCACCCGTGTCGTCTTGGCCCGTGCGCGCATGCCCGCGTAGCGCTCCAGGCCCTCCAGCACTCCGATGCGGGCGCTGGCGGCGAAGGAGTCGGCGTGGCCGCCCCAGAACGTCTCGCGCAGATACTCGCCCGAGCGCATCGAGAAGCAGCCGATGGTCGCCGAGGTGGAGGTGGAGGAGACGTCGTGCACGACGGACGGACCGAGCGCACCGCACACGGGGTTGGCGAACGCGGCCACGTCGATGCCGTAGGTCTCCAGCGGGCGCACCCTGAGCGCACCCGGTGCGTACTCGGGTGCCGCCGACAGGGCGATCCGCGCCTCGTCCTCGGTGTCGGGGCGCGGACGTGCGCAGCCGGGGCACTGCGGGTCGGGAACGAGCGGGTGGCTGCGGACGGTCAGGGTGGCCAGGTCGAGCAGGTGCACCTCGGGGAAGGTGCCGCCGCGCCCCCGCTGCTGCGCGGCCGTCACCAGCGCGGCGACGGCGTCCGCGGCGAAGGGCGTCGCGTACGGCCACTCCCCCGCCGCGTGCGTGGCGCCCCCGGTCTCCAACGCGTCCCGCATCGGGACGGAACGCACCGACTGCCAGCGGCGGGCCAGACAACGGCGGCAGCCGGTGACGCCGTCCCCCTCGTCCCCGGGGACGGGACCGACGATCACGTGCTGCCCGTAGACGTGGACGGGCACCGCAGCGGGAGCCGCGGCCCCGGGAGGCGGCCCGGCTGCGGACGGCTGCGTTGCGGCGGCGAACTCGTCGCGGACACCGAGTACTTCGACACGGACCTCCGGCCCGCCGGACCGTGCCAGGCTGCGCCGCAGCAGCGCACCGAGCGGGGGCCCCTCGTCCGTCCCGCCCGTCACCCGCGTCTTCCCCGGCGGCCCGGCCCCGGTCTCCACGGCCTGCCCTGTCTCCACCGCCTCCCGCGTCCTAGACGCCATGGCCGTCGCCCTTGGTGAGCAGCACGCGGACGGTGCTGATGCCCGCACTCGCCAGGTCCTCGGAGCCGGTGGCCACGACCAGGGCGTCACGGCCGGCTTGGCGCAGCCGCTCCAGTACGTCCGTCCAGGCCGCCGTCTCGGGGGAATCGGGGGCCCGGACCGTCTGACCGGTGGCGGTCAGCGTGCCCGGCGCGAGATCGGGCAGCAGCGGATCGCCGGTGTCGACGGGGGCGGCGCCCTTGTCCCGGCCGAGCTGGATGCGTCCGAGCAGGTCGCGCAGCGCGGCCGACGCGGCTGCGTCGCGGCTGCGTTCGCTGCCGAGGGCCCACTGGCCGCCGGCGCGTGCGAGCAGTACGTGGACCCCGCTTCGTGCGCTCTCTCCCAGGTCCAGCAGCTCCCACGCCAGGCCGAGCTGGTCCAGCGAACGGGTGAGGAAGGTGAGTTCGGCGTCGTCCCTCCCCTCGCCCTCCGCCGCCACCGGGACGGTGCTCACGGGGGTGGCGGCGCGCACGGCCCTTAGCAGCGCGTCGTGGGCGAGCGCGGAGAGCAGCCCCCGGGCGGCGGCGTCCGCCAGGGTCGTGCCCGAGCCGGTGCCGGCCGTGGTCGCCTCGAAGGCGCGTGCGGCGTTGCCGGGGGCGAGGGTGCGCACAGCGGCGGCCGGTACGAGCAGTTGCTCCTTGCTGAGCAGTGAGGCCGCCACCGTCCAGGCGGAGACGTCCGCGGCCGTCGTGCCGGTGCCGGCGGCGGTGGTGAGCGTCCCGGGCGCCAGGGAGCGCATCAACGTCCGTGCCTCGTCGAGGACTTCGCCCTCCGGCAGGAGACGTGCGGGAACGACGTGTTCGGCGTACACCTCGGCGGCCGCGTTCAGCGCCCGCAGCCGGGCACCGGCGACGTGGTGCACGTCGAAGGCGGCGATGCGGCGCACCAGGCCGTGTCCGACGCCGAGTTCGACGACTCCGGCCTTGAGCGGGATCTGGGTGAGGGCCTCGTCCGCGAACCGGGTGAAGACCCCGGCGTGCTCCCGTACGAGCGCCGAGCGCCGGTTGAGTTCGTCGACGAGAGCGTCCGCGTCACGGGCGGTGGCCACATCCGGCATCGTCAGGGCCTCGTCGGGTGCGGCCGTCAGGTCCACCGTGGGGGCCGCCCAGGTGCCCTCCGCCGCCCCGCGCCGGCTGCCGGGAAGCTCCGGACGCGTGCACAGGGTGCAGCGCGGGTGGGGCAGCAGCGGCTCGGAGGTGACGTCGAGCGAGGCCGTGTCCTGGACGATCAACTGGCCGTCCGTCTCGGCCCGCAGGGCTCCGGTGGCGTACCGGTAGATCTCGTAGGCGAGCATGTTGCCGGTCATCGCCGAAAGTGGCCGGTCCGGCTCCCGGCCCGCCGGTGCGGCTCCGGGCAGGGCCAGGGCGCTCCACACGTCGGCCGACGCGGCGGCGCCGTCCCCCGACCCCAGGCGCAGCAGGGCACAGGAGAGGCAGCCGGGACGGCCGTGGGCCATCAGGGGCCCCATCACGGTGTGTTCACCCCACGACCAGGCCGGGACGAGCACGGGCCCGCCCTGCGGTATGCCCTCGCGCAGCAGCGGGAAGAGCCGCTGCGCGGCGCGTGGTCCGCCGGTCACCAGGACGGCGTCGAAGGACGCCAGTTCCTCCCACCCGCACGAGGCTGCCGCTGTGGGCCCGTCGCCGGCCGTGAGCGTGGTGATGCCGACCGGGCAGCCGTCGTCGGCTGCCGAGCGCGCCTCGGCGTCGATGTCCTCCCGGTCGAGCCCCGGCAGGACGGCCACGGATGAACTGCCGTTGCGTATCAGGCCGAGCACGCACCAGCGGGCGACGGCGTCCTCGCCGAGAACGGCCACCCGGGTCTGCCGGAAGCGCTGGAAGGCCCGTTCCGCGTCGTCGGTGTAGTGGTCTGCATAGGCGATCTGCGCCGCGAAGCGGCGCGCGGCCTCGGGCGAGGGGAAGCCCTCGTCGCCGGGCCCTCCGTCCGGTTCGGGGACGTCGCGGGCGAATCCGCGCGCGTAGAGCGTCCTGACCAGTTCGCCGAGCATGGCGCGCTGTTTCTCGCCGAAGCCCTCGCTGATCTCACGGACCGCGTGCTGCCCGTTGAGGTGCGGCACGATCAGCGTGGCGAACTTGTAGGCGGACTTGGCGGTCAGCTGGAAACCGCCGTCGGCGTTGTGGAAGAGCACGCCGTCCGGTGTCTCGGTGAAGAGCACGTCACGGCGTATGCGCGGTCTGGTCCCGGCTACGGCTTCGTATGCGGCTGTTGCCATGTGTGGTGACACCCCTGGGTGGTCGGGCGCGGTCGGCGAGGCTGCGCTGTCGGTGGCGGTGCGGTCTTCTGATCCCCTCAGCCGGGAGCGTCGGGGCGCCGCCCCCGCCCGGGGTCACGGGCCGCTCGACGCGCGTAGCGCCGGAGCAGACCGTGCATGCGGTACGGGCCCGGCGGGCCGTCCTCCAACAGCCCCGCGTCCGCGAGCTGTTCGAGCAGCTCCTCCGCCTCCGGCGGCCCGGTCCCCAGGGGAGCGGCGGCGTCGTCGCCCGAGAGGTGCGCGCCTTCCTCTCCGCCCACGCGCAGGAACACCTCGGCCAGCGGGGGCCGGAGGCGCTCCAGCGCACCGTCGAAGACGTTCGGCACGGACATGCGCGGGTCGTCGGCCAGGGCGAGCCGGGCCGGGCTGTCCTCGGCGAGCCACGCGGCGCAGTCGGCCACGCTCAGAGCGGGCCGGGTCAGCAGGCGCGCCGCTGCGATCCGCAGGGCCAGCGGGAAGTGGCCGCACAGTGAAGCCAGTTGCTCCGCCGCCTCCTCCTCAGCCTCGACGCGCTGCCGGCCGAGCGTACTCACCAGCAGCTGACGGGACTCGCCGGGATCGAAGGTGCCCAGCCGGTGCACGTGGCCGCCGTGGGTGGCGACCAGGCCCGCAAGACCGCGTCTGCTGGTGACGATCACCGCACTGCCCTCGACGGCGGGCAGCAGGTCGCGTACCTGGTCGGCGCCGAGCACGTCGTCGAGCACCAGCAGCGAGGGGCCGGCGCCGCGCTCCGGGCGCGGGCCCAGCGCGGCCAGCGCCTCCTCGGTGCTCAGCGCGCCGCCGTCGGGACGGACCATGGGCAGCACGCCGCAGCCGCCGGGGAAGGCGTCCTTGATGCGGTGGGCCGTGTGGAGGGCGAGGGCGCTCTTGCCGATGCCGGGGGCGCCCGAGATGACCACCAGGGCCTCGGAGGCGGCCTGCCGGCCCGTCAGACGTTCGCCGATGGCTTCACCGGCGGCTGTACGTCCGGTGAAGCAGGAGACGGGAGCGGGCGGGACAGGCCGCCGGACGGGCGCGGGCGGAGCACCGGCCGGTGCGTGGGGCTGCCCTGCCGCGGACGTGAGCGCGGGCGGAGAGTCCGTGCCGCCGCCCGCGCCGAGTGCCGGCGGGTGCACGGGCGGAGAGCCTGCCGGGAGACCCGGCGCGGACACCGGCGCCGCCTGGTCGGCCACGGCGGGCCCCAGGTCGTCGCCCCGCAGGATGGACAGCTCCAGCCGCTGCAGCGACGGGCCGGGGTCGACGCCGAGTTCCTCCTTCAGCCGGGTCTTGACCCGCCGGTACTCGGCGAACGCCTCCGCCTGACGCCCCGTGCGGTACAGGGCCTCGATCAGCTGCTCCGAGAAGCGCTCGTGGCCGGGGTGGGTACGGGCCGCCTCCCACAGCTCCACCAGAACCTGCCGGCAGCGGCCGAGGGAGAGTTCGATGTCGCAGGCGCGCTCCAGCGCCCGCAGCCGCTCCTCGGTCAGCCGGGGAACCTCGTCGCGGTGGAGCATCCGGGAGGAGACGTTGGCCAGCAGCGGCCCCTGCCACAGGGCGAGAGCCTCCTTGAGCTGGTACAGCTCGCTCTCGGCCTCGCCCGACTCCCGTGCCGCCCGTACGAGTTCGCGGAAGCGCACGAGATCGAGCGTCCCGGCGTCGGCGGGCATGCGGTAGCCGCCGGGGACGGCCTCGACGGCGCTGTTGGCGATCCCGTACCTGGCGAAGATCCTCCGCAGTCGCAGAACGCACGTCTGCAGTGCGGCTCTTGCCGTCGCCGGCTGCTCGTCGTCCCACAGGGCACGCAGCAGGTAGCCGGTGGCGACCACGGTGTTGGGGTGGGCCAGGAGCGCGGCGAGGAGACTGGTGGGCTTGGAGGGCTGCAGGACGACGACGTTACGACCGTCTGCGATGCTCAACGGCCCCAGCAGCTGAAAACGCATCCACCCGTCCCCCGGTTTCCGTGGTCGCCGTGCCGGTCGAGCCCGGCGTCAACTTTTCGCCGAATTCAGCACAGTTGGCCGACTGGTCCCTTTTCACGTACTGCACCCCCGTCTCGCGCACCGTGTGCGCACTGGTCGTGAATGAACACGGAGAATCGGTCCGGAGCCTTCGCACGCACGGAAAGCAAGGGGCGGTCCGAGCCACTTTGCGCAAGAGCACAAACCGGGGCATCCCCTGCGAGTCCGGCAACCGGGAAGTTCCGAATGCATTCTAGGGAGCGGCCGGAATGCAGGTCGAGACTTCTGTCACAGGCACTCGAAGAATGAGGCGCCAATTCCGGTCACGCTCAGCGTGAAACCGCCGAGTCGCTCCCGAATGACGGTGATTCACACCTCTGGTGCGGTGCGCCGGTGTTCTCACACAATGAGCTGGTCCACCCGCACAGCGGCTTCCGGATTCCGCCGGGGCCGCCCTCACCCATGGAGGACGGGACATGCTCTCTCGAAGATCTGCCGGCGTACTTCGCCGTGCGGCGCACCGCCGCGTCACGGCGCTGGGCACCGCCCTGGTGCTGTTACTGCTCGGAGCGGCACCGGCCTCCGCGGCATCCGCAGGCACCACCACGCCCGGAACCGCCACCACCGCCCGCCCGGGCGGCGAGCAGCCCGCCGCCGCACAGCAGGCGGTGCTCCGCGGAGGGGACCGCATCTACGCTCCCGGAGCGGTCTGCACCCTGGGGTTCAACGCCACCGACGGCACCCAGGACTACGGCATCGCCTCCGGCCGCTGCCTCAGCAGCGCCACCACCTGGTACGCGGACGCCGCCATGACCGTCCCCGCCGGGACGACGGCGGACACGTCCTTCCCCGGCGACGACTACGGCCTGCTCCACTACACCAACCCCGACGTGGCACGTCCGGGACAGATCTCGGCCGGCGGCAGCATCATCGACATCACCGGCAGCGCCTCCCCCATGGTCGGAGCGGTCGTCTGCCATGCCGGGCACACCACCGGCATGCACTGCGGCACCATCCTGAGCGTCAACCTCACCGTCAACTATCCCGAGGGAAGCGTCCACGGCCTGTTCAGCTCCAACGTCTCCGCGGGGGCCGGTGACACGGGTGTGCCCGCCTTCTCCGGGACCACCGCACTGGGCTTCGTCACCGGCGCCTCCGGCGGGTCCACCTTCTACCAGCCCGTCACGGAGGTACTCGCCGCCTACGGCCTGACCCTCCTCTGACCGGCCGTCAGCTCTTCCCTGGCTGCGGCGCGCGGCGACGGCCCCGGCCGCCGTCGCCCGCCGCGCTCAGGTGCCGCTGATGATGCGGGCCAGCTCGTCGACGCCCTCGCGGGTGCCGACGGCGACGACGGAGTCCCCCGCCTCCAGGCGGAACTCCGGTCCCGGAGAGGGGTGCGGGCCGGTGCGGCGCAGCACCGCCACGATGTAGGCACCGGTGCGGGTGCGGGCGCGGGTCTCCCCCAGCTGGCGGCTGCGGAACGGGGACTGGGTGGTCACCGGGATGCGCTCGGTGACCAGGTCCAGGTCCATTTCACTGGTGCCCAGCCGCGGGGTCTGCGGCGGAGCGAGCAGTTCGGCCAGCGAGGCGGCCTCGTCCTTGTCGAGCGGGACGGTGGCCTGGCAGGTGTCGGGGTCGTCGGGCTCGTAGAAGCCGAGGAAGCGCCGGCCGTCCTGATGGGCGACGACGGAGACGTGGCGGCCGCCCCGGGTCTCTATGTCGTACTGCGTGCCGACTCCCGGCAGCTTGGTGCGCTGCGTGGTCATGGCTGCCTCTGCCTCCTCGGAGAGTGCGCGATACGGGCCGTGACGTCGTCACGGCCGGCAACGAGAGTAACGCGCCCGGCCGCGCCGTCCCCACGCGCGTCCGTCCTGCCTGCGGAATCGGCCGCCCGGCAAGGGCCGGGAGCCGGCGGCGAGGCCACTCGGGGCCGGGGTCGGGACGCGGGTCGGGACGCGGGTCCGGACGGTGGCTCCGGGAATCGGGTCCGGGACGCGGGTCCGGACGGGGCGCCCGGCCCGGACCCGGCCCGGGCGGGTCAGGAACCGTCCGGGTCGGCACGCTCCAGGGCGGGCTTGGGGCCGGGCTCCGCCTCCGTCAGCAGGTAGTCGGCCGCGGCGGTGTCCGTGACCAGGGAGGTCACCAGACCCGAGCGCAGCACCGCACCGACGGCCTCCGCCTTGCGCTGTCCGCCCGCGATGGCGACGACCTCGGGCACGCGCCGCAGCCGTTCGGCCTCGACGGTGATGCACCGCTCCCCCAGGTCCCGTCCGATCCGTCGGCCGCTCTTGTCGAAGAGGTGCGCGGACATCTCGGCGGCCACGCCCAGCGAGGAGTAGTGGTCCCGTTCGGAGTCGCTGAGCATGTCGTGGACGGTGGAGATGCCCGGCTCCCAGGAGCCGATGGAGACGGCCGCGACCGTCACCTTGTCGAAGTACTCGAAGGCGCGGGCGATGCCGGTCTGGTTGCGCAGGGCCGCTGCGGTGGCGGAGTCGGGCAGCAGCATGGGTGCGTAGATCGGGTGCGCCTCACCGCCGGCGACCTCGGCGGCCCGCCGTACGGCCTCGACCGAGCCACGGTCCGCGGTGCCCGCGTCGTAGACGCCGGTGAGCTGGACGACCGTACAGGGCGGGAGCTGGCGCAGGGCCGCGGCCATGTGGATGGTGGAGCGCCCCCAGGCGAGGCCGAGCACGTCGCCCTCGGTGACGAGTTCGCCGAGCAGATCGGCGGCGACCTCCCCCAGGTTCTCCGGGTCGGCACCGTCGTCGGCGGCCTCGGAGGGCGACTCGACGACGACCACGTGCCGCAGCCCGTACCGGGCCCGCAGGGCGTCGGAGCGGTCGGCGTCGAGCTCGGCGGGCACCCTGATCTCGATGCGGATCAGGTCTCTCTCCAGCGCTGTCTCCAGCACCCGCGCCACCTTGAAGCGGCTCAATCCGAACTCGTCCGCGATCTGGATCTTGGACTTGCCCTCAAGGTAGAAGCGGCGTGCCATGGCCGCCGCCTGCATGAGCTCGGCGGGTCCCATTCGTGTGGTCCGACCCGACGACACCGCACTCACCTCACTGTCCTGCTGTACGTGCGCATCAGCGCTGGACGTTCATCCTTGCAGATCCGGAGTGACCTTGATCCCACTCCCGCACTCTCCGCGCACCCGGGCGGGAACGGCGGGGGCACCTCTCCAGTGTGCTCGCACCGCGCGGGAGGCGAGAGGGACCGCGGCCGGGCGGCTCACCGAGGGCCGCGGCGGGACCGCGGAGGACGGCCACCCAGGGCGGTGCCGGGGCGTCCCGGCACCGGCGCCCGCGGGAGGGGGAGAGCCCCTCAGCCCAGGTCCCCCGCACCGGCCGCGCCGCGGCCCGCCGCTTCCTCGGCCTGCTGGCGCAGTCCCGTGACGGCGGCGGCGGGGTCGTCGGTGCCGTAGACGGAGGAGCCCGCGACGAAGACGTCGGCCCCGGCCTCCGCGCACTGCTCGATGGTGGAGGCCGAGACGCCGCCGTCGACCTGGAGCCACATCTGAAGACCGTGCTTGTCCATCAGCTGCCGGGCACGGCGGATCTTGGGCAGCATGATGTCGAGGAACGCCTGTCCGCCGAAGCCGGGTTCGACGGTCATCACCAGCAGCATGTCCAGCTCGGGCAGCAGGTCCTCGTAGAGCTCGACGGGGGTGGCGGGCTTGAGAGCCATGGAGGCGCGGGCGCCCGCCGCCCTGATCTCCCGGGCCAGACGTACGGGTGCGGCGGCGGCCTCCGCGTGGAAGGTGACGGAGCCGGCGCCGGCCTCCACGTACTGCGGTGCCCACCGGTCGGGGTCCTCGATCATCAGGTGACAGTCCAGCGGGATGTCGGTCGCCCGGCTCAGCGCCTCGACGACGGGGGCGCCGAGGGTGAGATTGGGTACGAAGTGACTGTCCATGACGTCGAGGTGGAGCCAGTCGGCGCCGCGCACGGCCTCTGCCTCCTCGGCGAGGCGGGCGAAATCGGCGGAGAGGATGCTGGGGTTGATCTGAGCCATGGCCCCAGTATCCCGGTCGCCGCGGCGGCGCGGGCGCCGGTCCCCGGCCGCCGGAGCACATGGGCCGCGGCGGCCGGGGGAGGTCGCCCGCCCCGGACTCTCAGAGCCAGCCGGGGACGACGAAGAGCGCCCACGTCGTGGCCGGCGCGATGGCGCACATGCTCATGCCCCAGACCATCAGGCGCCGGAAGACGGTCTCCCGTTGCTCCTCGGGGGCGTTGGCCGTGACCAGGGCGCCGCTGGTGGAGAAGGGCGAGGAGTCCACGACGGACGAGGAGATCGCCAGTGCGATGATCATGCCCACTGCTCCGACGTGGCCGCCCTGCAGGAACGGCACGGCCAGCGGGATGAGCGCGCCGAGGATGCCGGTCGTGGAGGCGAACGCGGAGACCACGGCTCCGATGAGGCAGATCAGCAGCGCCCCGAGCAGAGGCGCGTCGATCGAGGCGACGCTGTCACCGAGGTAGTCGATGGTCCCGATGCGTTCCATCATGCTGACGAACGTCACGATGCCGCAGACGAGAAGGACCGTCGACCATGCGCAGCGGTCCACCGCGCCCTTGGCCGACTGCGGGGAGACCAGGGTGAGCACCACGGTCACGGTGAGCGCCATCAGGCCGACGTCGAGCTCGAAGAAGAGCGACCCGGTCACGAGACTGAGCAGGCCCAGCAGCGTGAGGACACGGGTGCCGTTCAGACGCATCGGCTCTTCGGGGAGGGCCGCGCCTTCTCCGGCGGGCCCCGCTGGCGCGGGTACGGGAGACGGGCGGGTACCGGCCTGGGCCGTCGCCACCGCGGAGGCGCCGCTCCCGCCCGCCGGCGGGCCGCTGCCGGATGCCGGGTCCACGGAGGAAGGGGAATCCGGGCCGGACGGGGAATCCGGGCCGGAGCCGGCGGACACGGCCACGAGCGTCCCGCCGTCCTTCCCGTCCTCACCGAGCGCGGAGGATTCCTCTTCCGCACGCCGCCCGATGAGGCTCCGCCCGCCGAAGAGGAAGAAGACCACGACGCTGAGGAGGGCGTTGAAGAGGAACGAACAGACGAACAGCAGGGTGGGGTTGCCCGCGAGGTCGTTCCTGGAGACGACACCGTTGGTGATGCTGCCGAAGATGCTGATCGGTGAGAAGCCCCCGGCGCTCGCCCCGTTGATGATGAGCAGACCCATCAGGACGGGGTTGATCCGGTACCGCACACAGAATCCCACGCCGATGGGGGCGATGATTCCCACAGCGGCGGGAACGACCGCGCCCGAGGCCGTCAGTACGGCCGTGACCAGGAACATCACCCAGGGGATGAGCGCGATCCTGCCGCCCACCGCCTCGGTCGCGCGGTATACCAGCCAGTCCACCGTTCCGTTGTTCTTCGCTATGGCGAAGAGGAATGTGACGCCCACGAGGACGACGAACAAGTCGCCCGGGAACCCGCCGAATATGTCGTCCGTGGATTCACCGACGAAAGCCGTGCCGATCACGAATGCCGCGACGATGGCGAGCGCGCCCATGTGGACCGAGGAGACGGTGGCGACGGCGAATACCAGCACCAGTCCCACAATGGATATGACTTGATCTGACACGAGGCTTCCTCGCCTTCGGTCGAACGGTCATTTCACAGGCGCGCCGGTGCCATTCTGAATGAGAATCAGGGGCGTTCAGGAATACTTCGGCCCCACAACTCCGCCCGCCGCGCGCCCTGTTGGGGCTGTTGCGCGAGCGGCCAAGGCAATTCCGCGATCCGGAATCCGGTTTTCGCCTTGGGCGAGTATGGGAGGGGGGTCCGAGCGCGTCAAGGGTTCGCGGCGTGATCCCCCGTCACTCGGCGCTCCCCTCGTGCGCGCGTCCCAGTTCTGCGCTGATCCGCTTCGCCGCCTCGCTGACCAGAGCGCCGTACGCGGACCGCGCCCCGTCCGTCATGCGGCTCGTCGGGACGTTGACGCTGATGCTCGCGACGGGCGCACCGCTCTCCGCGAGGACGGCTGCGGCGACGGCTGAGACGTCCTCACGCCATTCACCGCCGTTGACGGCCCAGCCGCGTGCCCGGGTCTCGGCGAGTTCGTCGAGGAGCCTGCGCGGGTCGGTGATCGTGGTCCCGGTGAACCCCCGCAGCCCCGCAGCGATGTAGCTCTCGGCCGCGCCGGCGGGTTCGGCGGCGAGCACCGCCTTGCCGTTGGCGGAGGCGTGCAGGGACAGGTCCTGGCCCAACGGCAGGATGATCCGCACGGGTTGGCTTGTCTCCAGCCGCTCGACGAGCACCACCTTGCTGCCCTCGCGGACCGCCAGGTGGATCGTCTCGTCGGTGCGTCGGCGCAGGTCCTCCATCACCGGCACCGCCACGTCACGCAGCCCCAGCTCGCCGGTGGCGCGCCGTCCGACGTGCAGTGCCTTGGTGGTGACGACCCATCGGGTGGGAGCGGAGCCGGCAGGACGGATCCACCCCGCACCGTGCAGCGTGATCAGCGTGCGCTGCACGGAACTCTTGGGCAGCTCCATGGCGCGCGCCAGCTCCGCGACACCGATCGGCTGCCGCTCGGCGACTTCCTCGAGAGCCCGGAGGGCGTTGACGACGTTCTGCATCCATTGACTCGTTCCGGAGGGAATCCTATGCTCCGCTGTGCCGTCAGACGATACAGCGTGCCACGTAGCGGCACAACCCATTCGATGGAGTCGGCTCATGACACCGCGCACCGGTCGCCACTTCCTGCAGATCCCCGGCCCGACCAACGTCCCCGAGCAGGTACTGCGCGCCATGTCGGCGCCCACCGTCGACCACCGCGGTCCCGAGTTCGCGGCACTGACGCTCCGTCTCCTGGAAGCGGTCAAGCCGGTCTTCGGCACGTCCGGGCCCGTGGTGATCTACCCGGCGTCCGGGACGGGCGCGTGGGAGGCCGCCCTGGTCAACACCCTCAGCCCCGGCGACCGCGTGCTCGGCTTCGAGACCGGCCACTTCTCCTCGCTGTGGCGGGAGATGGCCCGCTCCCTCGGGCTGGAGGCCGAGCGCGACTTCGTGCCGGGCGACTGGCGGCACGGCGCCGACCCGGACGTCCTGGCCGAGCGGCTCGCCGCGGACACCGCGGGTGAGATCAAGGCGGTCTGCGTCGTGCACAACGAGACGTCCACCGGCGTCACCAGCCGCATCCCCGAGATCCGACGCGCCATGGACGAGGCCGGCCACCCCGCGCTGCTGCTCGTCGACACCGTCTCCTCGCTCGGCTCCATCGACTACCGGCACGACGAGTGGGGCGTCGACGTCACCGTCGCCGGTTCGCAGAAGGGGCTGATGCTGCCGCCCGGGCTGAGCTTCAACGCCGTCAGCGGCAAGGCACTGGAAGCCGCACGGACCGCGCGGCTGCCCAAGTCCTTCTGGGACTGGCGGCCGGTCATCGAGGCCAACCGTCTCGGCTCCTTCTCCTACACCCCGGCCACCAACCTCCTCTACGGTCTGGAAGAGGCCCTGCGCATGCTGGCAGCCGAGGGGCTGAGCGAGGTCTTCGCCCGGCACGCGCGCCACGCCGCCGCCACCCGCGCCGCCGTGCGGGGCTGGGGCCTGGAGGTTCTCTGCCTGGACGAGCGCGAGCACTCCTCCTCACTCACCGCCGTCCTCCTGCCCGAAGGGCACGACGCCGACAAACTCCGCGAGAGGGTCCTGGAACGCTTCGACATGTCACTGGGCGCGGGCCTGGGCCAACTCGCCGGACGCGTCTTCCGCATCGGACACCTGGGCGCCTTCAACGACTTGACGCTCGCCGGGACTCTTGCGGGCGTCCAGATGGGGCTGGAGCTGTCCGGCGTCCCGGTCGACACGGGCGGTCTCGGTGCGGCGCTGGACGTGCTGCGCCCCGAGTGACCGGTTCCGGGAGTTCCGGGCCGCATCCCGCCCTCCGCCCGTCACCTCCCGGTGCGCCGGTCTTGGGGCTGCCCGTTCGGCCGCGTACGCCGGAGGGCCGCGCTCCTCGAACTCCTCCCGCCTTCGAATCCTTCGTGCCCTTCGAGCCCTTGGAGCCCGCAGCACATGACAGCGACCAGCGGCGAGACCGCCACTGCCGGCAACGCGGACGCACAGGACGTCGCGGCCCGGCTGCGCGAGGACATCGACGGCGAGGTCCACGTGGACGACTACACCCGGCATCTGTTCTCCCGCGACGCCAGCATGTACGCGATCAAGCCGCTCGGCGTGGTCTTCCCGCGGCACGCCGGCGACGTACAGGCGGCGGTGGCGGCGGCCGGCGAACTGGGGGTACCGGTCGTCCCGCGGGGCGCCGGTACGAGTCTGGCGGGCCAGACCGTCGGCCCCGGCCTCGTGCTGGATCTCTCCCGGCACATGAACCGGATCGTGGAGATCGACGCCGAGGGACGGACCGCGCTGGTCGAGACCGGCGTCGTGCAGGACCAGCTAAACCGGGCCGCAGCGCCGCACGGCCTGATGTTCGGGCCCGACACCTCCACCAGCAACCGCGCCACCGTCGGCGGGATGATCGGCAACAACTCGGCGGGCAGCGGCTCGATCCGCTACGGCATGACCATCGACCACGTACGCGAACTCGACGCCGTGCTCTCCGACGCCGGCACCGCGCACCTGGCACCGGTGACGGAGGCCCGTCGCGCGCTCCTCGCCCGGGAGCCCACGCTCCACGGCCGTCTCCACCGTGAACTGCCGCTGATCGTGCGGGACAACGCCGCGGCGATCGCCGAGGGGTTCCCCCAGTTCTGGCGCCGCGCCTGCGGCTACCGGCTGGACCGGCTGGCCCGCAACGAGGAGCCCTTCGACCTGGCGAAGTTCGTCGTGGGATCGGAGGGGACGCTCGTACTGGCGACCCGGGCACTGGTGGATCTGGTGCCCAAGCCCGCCCGTACGGTGATCGCCGTCGGGCACTTCACCTCCGTCGCCGGCGCCATCGGCGCCACCGAGGACGCCCTGGCCTGCGACCCCGCGGCCGTGGAGCTCATGGACCGTACGATCCTGGACCTGGCCCGGCAGAAGATCGAGTACGCCTCGCTCAGCGGCATCCTCGAAGGCGACCCGGAGGCACTGCTGTTCGTCAGCTTCACCGGCGACGACGAACGCGAACTGACCGGCGCGCTGGACAGGCTCACCTCCCTCTGGAAGCGCCACGGCCACGGGTACCACACGCTGCGGGCCGTCACCCCGGCGCAGCAGGGCGCCCTGCTGAAGGTCCGCAAGTCCAGCCTCGGGCTGCTGATGGCCGCGGGTGAGGGCACCCGCCGCCCGCTGGCCTTCGTCGAGGACACCGCCGTGGACCCGCTCCATCTCGCCGAGTACACCAGCCGCTTCAAAGGCGTCCTGGACCGGCACGGCCTCACCGCGGGCTTCTACGGCCACTGCTCGGTGGGCTGCCTGCACATCCGGCCCTTCGTCGATGCCGCCGACCCCGCCCAGGTCGCGACGATGCGCAGCGTCGCCGAGGAGGTCAAGGACCTCGTGAGGGAGTACGGCGGCGTCAACTCCAGCGAGCACGGCGACGGTCTGGCCCGCAGCGAGTTCAACCGCGAGATCTTCGGCGAGGACCTGTACGAGGCGATGCGCCGCGTCAAGGGCCTCTTCGACCCGCACGACCGCCTCAACCCGGGCAAGATCGTCGACGCCCCCGCCATGACGGACAACCTCCGCGACCCCGCCCTGCCGCAGCCCGGACCGCTGCGCACCCACCTGGACTTCGAGGTCGTGGGAGGCATGCGCGGCGCCGCCGACCGGTGCATGAACATCGGGCTGTGCCGCAAGAGCGGCAGCGGCGCCATGTGCCCGTCGTACATGGCCACCCTCAACGAGGAGGACTCCACCCGCGGGCGGGCCAACGCGCTGGTCAAGGCCCTCTCGGACCCCGATCCGCACACGGCGCTGGGCGACGAGCGCCTGCACGAGGTCCTCGGGCTGTGCCTGATGTGCAAGGCGTGCAAGAGCGAATGCCCCCTCGGTGTCGACATGGCGACTCTCAAGGCGGAGGCGCTCTCCCACCACCACGACCGGCACGGAGTCCCCCTGCGCTCGCGCGTCTTCGGCTCCATCCGCTCGCTGAACCGGCTCGGGTCCGCCACCGCACCGCTGTCCAACCTCCCCGGACGCATCCCCGTGCTGCGGCGGCTGATGGAGCGCAGGCTGGGCATCGCCGCGGCCCGGCCGCTGCCCGTCTACGTCCGCCGCAATCTGGTGCGCTGGTTCCGCCGCCACCGGGCGGAGGAGGCAGCGGCAGGCACGCAGGGCACCGTCACCTATCTCGCCGACTCCTTCACCACCTGGACCGAACCGGGCATCGGCCGCGCCGCCGTCGAACTCCTCGAACGCTCCGGGTGGCGAGTGGCGCTGGAGACCCGCGGCTGCTGCGGCCGCGCCGCGTTCTCCAAGGGCCTCATCGAGGAGGCAAAGGAGCAGGCCCGCAAGCTGGCCGGGCTGCTGAAGGAGACCACTCCGCCCGGCTCGCCCGTCGTCGGCTGCGAACCCTCCTGCCTGATGACCCTCCGCGACGAGCACCGCGCCCTGCTGCCCGAGGAGCAGGCCGTCCAGGACGTCTCCGAACGGGTGCGGCAGGTCGAGGAACTGCTCACCGACGCGATCGACGACGGGCGGCTCCGGCTGAGCACCCAGGCCTGGCCCGCCGGACGCAGGATCGTCTACCACGGCCACTGCCATCAGAAGGCCGAGGTCGGCACCGCCGCCACCGTCGCGCTGCTGAAGCGCATCCCCGGCGCCGAGGTCGTCGAACTGGACGCGGGATGCTGCGGGATGGCGGGCTCGTTCGGGTTCGAGTCCGAGCACTACAGCCTGTCGATGACCGTGGGAGGCGACCGTCTCTTCCCCGCGATCGAGGGGGAGCCCGAGGGCACGGTCCTGGCCGCCACCGGTGTCTCCTGCCGGCAGCAGATCTTCCACGGCACGCGCCGCACCGCGTGGCACCCGGTCGAGCTGGTGCGCGAGGCGCTGCTGCCGCAGTACGTGCCCGCCGGCGACGGGGACAGGGGCGGGTACACGGGCGGGGACGGGGACATGGACAGGCGCACGGGCGCGTCCTCCCACGGGCCCGGGACCGAAGCGGAGGGTCGGCGGTGACGGCCGGTCAGTCCGCGGGCGCGCTCCAGGGCGTACGCGTCATCGACCTCACCCAGGTGATGGCGGGCCCCTACTGCACGATGCTCCTCGCCGATCTCGGCGCGGACGTGATCAAGGTGGAGCCGCCCGGCACGGGCGACCAGGTCCGCCGTTCCTGGAGCTCTCCCCGGCCCGGCCACGACAGCGCCGCCTTCCACTCCCTCAACCGGAACAAGCGCAGCGTCACGGTCGATCTGCGCTCCGGCCAGGGGCAGGAGGACTTCCGCCGGCTCGTGCGGGACGCCGACGTCGTCGTGGAGAACTTCCGGCCCGGCGTCGCCGACCGGCTCGGCGCCGGTTACGAGTCCGTCCGCGCGGTCAGGGCCGATGTCATCTACGCCTCGATCTCCGGCTTCGGCCAGTACGGACCGTACGCCGACCGCCCCGGCTACGACCTCATCGCACAGGGCATGGCGGGCGCCGTCAGCGTCACCGGCGACCCCGGGAGCGCGCCCGTCAAGTGCGGCCTGCCCGTGGGCGATCTGGGCGCGGGAATGCTGTGCGCCATCGGCATCCTCGGCGCGTACACGCACCGGCTGCGCACCGGGGAGGGGCAGTACCTGGAGACGTCCCTCTACGAGGCGGTGCTGGCGATGTCGGTGTGGGAGTCCACCGAGCTGTTCTCCACGGGGCGTGCCCCGCAGCGCCTCGGGTCGGCCCACCGCATGTCCGCCCCGTACCAGGTGATCCGCACCATGGACGGTCACGTCACGGTCGCCGCCAACAACGAGCGCCTGTGGCAGCGGCTGTGCACCGCCCTGTCCATGGAACATCTGGCCGAGGACGAACGGTTCGCCGACAACACGGCCCGGATGGAGCACCGTGCGGAGCTGATCGCCCTGCTGGAGGGCAGGCTGGCGGCCCTGGGCACGCAGGAGTGCGTGACGCTGCTGCTGGAGGCGGGAGTGCCCGCCGGGCCGATCCTGGACTACGGGCAGATCCTCGGAGCCGATGCGCACGCCGAGGCGCGTGGCATGGTCGAGCACTACGACCACCCCGTCGAAGGCCGCTCACGGGTCGTCGGATTCCCGGTCAAGCTGGGCCGCACCCCGGCGCGGATGCGCCGCCACCCACCGCTGCTCGGCGAGCACAACGAGGAACTTCTGGGGGACGCATGAACGGTGACGAGCACAGCCCCGGCGTGAGCTGGACCAAGGAGGCGGTACCCGGCACCGGTGCGTACGCGGCACAGGTGACGCTCGCCAATCCGCGCCGCCGCAACGCGCTCACCATGGGCATGTACGACCAGCTGGAGCAGGCCTGCGAGGAGATCGACGGCGACCCGGACGTGCGGCTGACGGTGCTGCGCGGGGCGGGCGGCCGTGCCTTCGCCGCGGGCACCGACATCCGCGAGTTCGAGGGGTTCACGGGCGCGGACGGCGTCGCCTACGAGCAGCGTGTGGGACGTGCCGTAGAACGTCTCGCGGGGCTGCGCATGCCGGTGGTCGCCGCAGTCCAGGGCCCCGCCGTCGGCGCCGGTCTCGCGCTGACGGCCTGCAGCGACGTGGTGCTGTGCACGCCGGACGCGGTGTTCGGGGCGCCCATCGCCCGTACCCTCGGCAACTGCCTGGCCCCCGCCGTGATCGCCCGCCTGTACGCGTCCCTGGGCCGCGCCCGTACGCTGCGTGCGCTGCTCACCGCCGAACTCGTCCCCGCCGCGGAGGCGTTGGCGGCGGGGCTCGTCCAGGAGATCGTCGAGCCCGGCGAGTTCGACGACCGGCTGGCCCGGCTCGGCGAGAGCATCGCGCGCGGCGCCCCGCTCACCCTCGCCGCACTCAAGGAGGCAGACCGGCGGGTGCTCGCCGCCGCCGCTCCCGCACCGGCCGAGGACCTCTACGAACTGTGCTACGGCAGCGGCGACTTCCGCGAGGGCGTCACAGCCTTCCTGGAGGGGCGTCCCCCGCGCTGGCAGGGACGCTGAGCACAGGCGGTCCCGACGCCAGGGGGCCGGCGGCCCGTCTCCCCGCCGCCTGCCGCCTGTGCGGTGTCACTCGGCTCGGTCCTCGCGCCCGGGACCGGAGGGGAGGGGAGGGGAACTGCGGATGGTCAGCCCGGAGAAGTGCTGCCCCTGGACGACCGGGCCGTGCTGCACGCCGCCGCTGATGCGGTTGTGCACCGTCACGTGCGGCCGGCCGCCGCCCTGCGGGTCGAGTTCCGCGAGCAACTGCCGCAGCTCCTCGGCCGCCTGGGGGTCCGCCTGGAGGGCACGCCGCAGTCGCGTGCGCCATCCTGCCTCGATGTCGGCCTCGGCCTCTTCGTCGCCGGAACTGCGAGCCGCCATCAACTCCCGTTGAGACAGGGCAAGTTCATCCTCGGCTGCGCTCTCGTCGCCACCGCGGCCGAAGAACCGCGCCAGCCCCGCCCTGGCCTGCGTCCAGGTCTCCGAGACCATGAGACCCACCAGGCTCGACGCCGCCGACGCCGCAAGAGCGGCCAACTCCGCCTCCATGCACACCCCCTGTGCCGCCGCCGGACCGGCACGGACCGACGCACACCATCGTAGAAGCACCGGCCGGGCCCGTGGCGCGGTCAGGTGGTCCGGCCCCGTGGCGCGGTCAGGTCGCGCGGTTGTCCGGGCCTGAGGTGGCAGGTCCCCCTCCGGTTCTCAGGCCCGGTCCGGTACCGGGCCCGGCGGTGAACCGGTCAGCCCGCCGTGCGCCGCAGCAGCGCCAGGTACATCGCGTCCGTGCCGTGCAGATGCGGCCACAGCTGGATGTCGGGCCCCTCCCCCAGATCCGGCATCTCCGGCAACAGCGGGCGGGCGTCGAGGAGTTCGGCCCCGGTCTCCTTGAGGAGGTCTTCGACGACGGCGCGGGTCTCGGCCGGATGCGGGGAACAGGTCGCGTAGCCGACGACGCCGCCGACGCGCACGGAGTGCAGTCCCTGCCTCAGCAGGTCGCGCTGCAGCGGCGCGAAGCCCGCGACGTCCTGCGGCTGCCGCCGCCAGCGTGCCTCGGGACGCCGCCGCAGGGCGCCCAGCCCCGTACAGGGCACGTCCAGCAGCACACGGTCGAAGCTTCCCGGCCGCCAGGCGGGACGGGTGGCATCCGCGGTGATCACCCCGTACGGCCCGGGGTTTCCCGCCAGTGCGCGTGCGACGAGCCCCGCGCGGTGCGGCTGCTTCTCGGCGGCGAGCAGCACCGCGCCCCGCTGCGCGGCCAGCGCGCCCAGCAACGCGGCCTTGCCGCCCGGTCCGGCGCAGGCGTCGAGCCACCGCTCGTCCCGGCCTCCGTCTTCGTCCCGGCCCCCGTCCTCGTCCCCGTCCGCGCGCGGCGGCGCGAGCGGCGCGTCGGCCAGGGCGAGGGCGACGAGCTGACTGCCCTCGTCCTGCACCCCGGCACGTCCCTCCCGTACGGCTTCGAGCGCGCCGGGCTCTCCGCCCTCGGCAAGGCGGACGGCGTAGGGCGACCAGCGTCCGGGCACGATCTCGTCGCTGAGCAACTCCTCGGGGGTGGCGCGCCCCGGGCGGGCGGCGAGGGTCACCTCGGGCCGTTCGTTGTCGGCCGCGAGCAGGTCCTCCATGCCGCGGCTTCCGCCTCCCAGGGCGTCCCACAGCGCGGAGACGATCCAGCGGGGGTGCGCGTGCCGGATGCCCAGGCTCTCCTCGGGGTCCTCGTCGTAGGGCGGCGCGACCCGCTCCAGCCAGCCCTCCAGGTCCTCGGCGGCGATCTTGCGCAGCACGGCGTTGACGAACTTGGCGCGACCGTCCCCGAGCACCGCACGGGCCAGTTCGACTGTCGCGCTCACGCCCGCGTGCGTGGGGATGCGGGTGCCCAGCAACTGGTGCGCGCCGAGTGAGAGCACGTCCAGCACGGGCGGGTCGACCTCGCTCAGCGGCCGGTCGACGCACTCGGCGATGATCGCGTCGTAGGTGCCCTGCCACCGCAGCGTGCCGTAGACCAGCTCGGTGGCCAGCGCGGCGTCCCGGGAGTCGAAGTCCTCCTTCTCGCGCGCCTTCTTCAGCAGCGGCGGGAGGACGAGGTTCGCGTAGGCGTCGCGTTCGCCGACGGCGCGCAGTGCCTCGAAGGCGAGGATGCGCACGGGGTCCTTGCGGGGGCGGCGGTAGGGGCGGGCGGGGCGGCGTTGCCGGTTGCTCACGGGAAAAGGTGCTCCGGACTGTGATGACGAAGGGGCGGCAGGGGGCGGCATGCGACCGTGCGGCGCGGCGCGGGACACAGCCGCCCACGGCGGCCAGCCGCCCGGCGGCCACAGGACACAGCCTCCCGGCGGCGGGCGGCACCCGCGCCGGGTGGCCCCTTCAGCCTACGCCGGGTGCCGTTCCCGTCCCTACGGGCGCTGCCCGCACCGGGGCCCGGGGCCCCCGGGGGCGCGTTCCGCTACTCGCCCAGCCGCTCGCCCTCGCCGGTGCGCACCCCTCGCGCCCAGTCGGCTGCGGGCATCGGCTTCTTGCCCTGGGGCTGGACCCACTGCAGTTCCACGGCGTGCGAACCGGTGCCGGCCCACACACAGTTTTTGCCCGCCAGCAGCTCACCCGGCGCGAGTGCGCTTCCTTCGGGCAGGGCCCGCTCGGGCCGCGCGGTCAGGGAGCGCACCTTGAGCCGCTCACCGCGGAAGACGGTCCAGGCACCTGGGGCGGGCGTGCATCCGCGTACGAGGCGGTCCACCCGCAGGGCGGGCGCGGACCAGTCGATACGGGCGTCCTCCACGCCGAGTTTGGGTGCGAGCGTCACGCCCTCGTCCGGCTGCGGGACGGCACGCAGCGTGCCGTCCTCGATGCCGTCCATCGTCGCGGCCAGCAGGCCCGCGCCGGCGAGGGCGAGACGTGTGAGCAGATCACCGCTGGTGTCCGTCGGCCGCACGTCCTCGGTGACCACCCCGTAGACCGGCCCGGAGTCCAGTCCCTCCTCGATCAGGAAAGTGCTGGCACCGGTCGTCCCGTCCCCGGCCAGCAGCGCGTGCTGTACGGGGGCGGCTCCCCGCCAGGCCGGCAGCAGGGAGAAGTGGAGGTTGACCCAGCCGTGCGCCGGCACGTCCAGTGCCACCCGGGGCAGCAGCGCGCCGTAGGCGACGACGGGGCAGCAGTCCGGTCCGATCTCGCGGAGCCGGGCGAGGAAGTCCTCATCGCGCGGCCGCGCCGGTTTGAGCACCTCGACGCCCTCCTGGGCGGCGCGCTGCGCGACGGGGCTGGGCACGAGGTGCCGTCCGCGTCCGGCGCGCGCGTCGGGGCGGGTGATCACGGCGGCCACCTCGTGCCGCTCCGAGGCGAGCAGCGCGTGGAGCGCGGGCACGGCGACCTCGGGGGTGCCGGCGAAGACCAGCTTCATCGGTGGGGAACACCTCTCACAGAACGGCGGCGCGCCACGGAGTGCTCCGGCGCGGACGACGCGCCAGTCTACGGTCCCGGCCACCGCACCGACCGCGCCACCCGAGGGGGGCGTACGCAACGGCGCGCACCCCCGGCCTGCCCGAACACGCCCCCGGGGCGTGACCCGAGCGGCCATCACCGCGTTGGTCAAGTCAGATTGACCGAAACGAGCCGTTCCGCGGCTCCTGTTCTCTGTACGCCGGTTCGAGAGGCTTTCCCATGGCCGACCACGCAACCCACGACGCCCAGGCGAGGGCCAGCCTGCATCTTCTGGTGCGGGACATCGAGCGGGTCCGCCGCCAGGTGGACGCACTGCGAACCCTCACCGCCCAGCTCGGCAACGTCTACCGCCCGCGACGATCCGCCCCGTCCGCGGGCTTCGTCGTCTACGGGCGAGCTCCCGCACCAACGGTGCGGCTCGCCCAGGAGTTGAGGGACAGCGTGGAGACGCTGGTCACCGCGGCGGTGGACTTCGACCGGTCGCTGGGCTTCTCCTGGGACGCGGTCGGCTCGGCGCTCGGTGTCACCAAGCAGGCGGTGCACCGCCGTTACGGGTCGCGGCGCAACGCGTCACGTGAACTGACCGACACAGGCGGGCAGTCGCCCGACTCCCCGCCCTCCCCGTCGCCTTCCGCCCCCGCGGCGCCCGCACTTCCCGCGGCGGCGGTCCCCCCGCCGGCCGCCGCCCAGGGGGCCGGCGGCCACGGGCCCGCCGCCAGGCCCGTTCCCGGCCGCCCGGCCCGGGACCACAGACCGGGGGCGTTCCCCGGCCCTCGCAACGGCTGACTCCTCCACGGCCGTTGCTCCACCGCCCGGCCGGCGTGCCTCGCCGCCGGGCGGTGCGCCGTCCGCCTCCGCTGCCGGGCCGTGGGAATTTCCTTGCCCCTCACCCCGGCGGTGGCCGCCGCCGTCGCAGCTGCCTGCCGCCGGGGACGGCAGAGGCACCGAGGACGGCAGGGGCGCGGAACCCCGGGGCGCCGGCGACTGCGCGGACCGGGTCACCCGATGTCCGGCGGGTCCACGCGGATCTGCACGGGAGTGCCCTCACGTCGCGTCAGCCGCGCCGCGTGGGCGGTCTTGAGAGCCGAGGCGAGTGCCGCCCCGGAGCCGGGTGGCACCCGCACCAGGGCACGTACCCAGCTCTCGCCCGCCGGCGGATCGCCCGTCCTGCGCGGCCGCCCCGGCGCGGCCACCGGCAGCGGCACCGGCCCCAGCACCTCGGCGTCCGCCGGGAGGCCGGCCTGCTCCAGCAGTTCGGCCACGGCCTCGGCCCGCCCCACGACCGCCGCCATCCGCGACACCGGCGGAAATCCGAGCTCGGCACGCTCCGCCAACTCACGCACCGCGAAGCCGGAGGGATCCCAGCGCACCAGGGCCTGCACCGGCCGCATCGTCGGCTCGGCGACGATCAGCACACTGCCGTCCTCGTCCTGCGGCCGTACCAGTGCCGCCGCCGCCAGCCACCGGCGCAGCGCCTCCTCCCCCGCACGCAGATCGGGGCGCCCCAGCAGCGCCCAGCCGTCCAGCAGCAGCGCCGCCGCGTACCCCGGCCCCTCGGCGACCGGTTCCGCACCCGGTGTGGAGACGATCAGCGCCGGGACGTCCGGCACGCTCCCCAGTACGTGATCGCGCCCGGACGTGCGCACCGGCACCGCCGGAAAGGCACGTCCCAGCTCCTCCGCGGTGCGCCGCGCCCCGAAGACCTGCCCGCGCAGCCGCGTCCCCCCGCACTCCGCGCAGTGCCACCCCGGTGCCGCACGGGCGCACCAACCGCAGCGCAGGTCGGCGCCGTCCTCCGCCGCCTCCAGCGGCCCCGAGCAGGACACGCAGCGCGCCGGGGCACGGCACCGCTCGCACGCCAGCCGCGGAACATAGCCGCGCCGCGGAACCTGGACGAGGACGGGCCCCCGTCGCAGCGCGTCCCGCGCCGTGTTCCAGGCGAGGGTGGGCAGCCGCGCGGTGCGGGCCGCCGGGTCACGCGCCTCGTCCAGCTCACCGACCGTACGCACCAGGGGGGCCGTGGCGCGCACCGTCTCCCGGGACGCCGTCAGCGGCCGTGCCCAGCCAGTCTCGACGAGCTGAGCGGCCTCGACCGAGCAGCTGTGCCCGCCGAGCAGCATGCCCGCCCGCTCGGTCACCGCGCGCTGGAGGAGCACTTCGCGGGCGTGCGGCTGCGGCGCGTGGTCGTCACTGTGGGCTGCGTCCCCGTCGTCCCAAAGCGCCGCCAGCCCGAGATCGCGTACGGGTGCGAACATCGCCGCGCGCGTGCCCACCACGGCACGGACCGACCCACGGCTGACCGCGAGCCAGCGCGAGTAGCGTTCCTCCGGGCCCGAGTCGGCCGTCAGCAGCACATGCCGCCCCTCGCCGATCAGCGCCGTCAGCGCACGGTCGACCCGCGCCGCCGAGCGCCCGTCGGGAAGCACCGCGAGCGCGCCGCGCGAGGAGGCGAGGGCGGCGGCGAGGGCACGCGCCAGCTCCTCGGGCCAGCGCGGTCCCGGCAGCGCCGTCCACACAGCGCGGGGTGCGCCGCCCTCCGCCAACGCGCGCAGATAGGCGGGCCCTTCGGCGTACCGCTCCCAGCTCCCCGGCCCGGGCGGCGCGGGGGGAGGCTGCGCCGGGGGCGAGGCGCGCTTCTCCGCCCGGGCCATGCGGGGCGGCACGGCGAGCTGCACGACGTCAGCGAGGGAGCCCGCGTAACGGTCGGCGACAGCGCGGCAGAGCCTCAGCAGCGAGGGGGTGAGTACCCGCTCCGGGGAGAGCACCTGTGCCAGCGGTGCGAGCGCGCCCGGATAGTCGCTCTCCTCGACCCGCTCCACGACGAACCCGTTGGTCAGACGACCGCCCTCGCGCCGGCCCTCCCTCTCTCCGGCGCCGAAGCGCACCCGCACCCGCACGCCCGGCTGTGCCTCCTCGTCCATCGCGGCGGGGACGGCGTAGTCGAAGTACCGGTCGAGGTGGACCAGCCCCTTGTCCACCAGGACCCGTGCCACGGGCAGCTTCTCGGCGTGCGCCGCGCCGCGCCAGGTGCGCGGCCGGGCACGGGGCGGCTTGCTGCGCCGCACGGTCTCGCGCAGCAGCGCGAGCTGTTCCGGCGCGTCCGGCGGCCCGGCCGGTGGGGGTTCGTGCTGCCCGTTGTCGCTGCTCACAGCTTTCAGTCTTAGCAGACGGCGGGGACACCGGGGCACCGGACCGTACCGGACCGGTGCGCACGGCGGGCACCTCGGCCGCCGGCCGTGCCGGTACGCGTCAGGCCCGGCACCCCGTGTGTGCGGGGGCCGGGCCTGAAGGGGCCGGACGCCTCAAGCGCCCTGCTCCGGACGGTACTTCGGGGAGTTACAGCCCCGCGGCCTTGCGCAGCGCGTCCACGCGGTCGGTGCGCTCCCAGGTGAAGTCGGGCAGCTCACGCCCGAAGTGACCGTACGCCGCGGTCTGGGCGTAGATCGGACGGAGCAGGTCGAGGTCGCGGATGATCGCGGCGGGGCGCAGGTCGAAGACCTCGCTGATCGCCTGCTCGATCTTCTCGACGTCGACCTTCGCCGTGCCGAAGGTCTCGACGAACAGACCCACCGGCTCGGCCTTGCCGATCGCGTAGGCGACCTGGACCTCGCAGCGGCTGGCGAGCTGCGCCGCGACGACGTTCTTGGCGACCCAGCGCATCGCGTACGCGGCAGAGCGGTCCACCTTGGAGGGGTCCTTGCCGGAGAAGGCACCGCCGCCGTGGCGGGCCATGCCGCCGTAGGTGTCGATGATGATCTTGCGGCCGGTGAGCCCGGCGTCGCCCATCGGACCGCCGACCTCGAAGCGGCCGGTCGGGTTGACCAGCAGCCGGTAGCCGTCGGTGTCCAGCTTGATGCCTTCGTCGACGAGGCGCTTGAGCTCCGGCTCCACCACGTACTCGCGGATGTCGGGGGCGAGCAGCGAGTCGAGGTCGATGTCCGCGGCGTGCTGCGAGGAGACCACGACGGTGTCGAGCCGTACGGCCTTGTCGCCGTTGTACTCGATGGTGACCTGCGTCTTTCCGTCGGGGCGCAGGTAGGGGATGGTCCCGTTCTTGCGGACCTCGGAGAGCCGCTCTGAGAGGCGGTGTGCCAGCTGGATGGGCAGCGGCATGTACTCGGCGGTCTCGTCGCAGGCGTAGCCGAACATCAGGCCCTGGTCGCCCGCGCCCTGCTTGTCGAGCTCGTCCTCGTCGCCCTCGACGCGGTTCTCGTAGGCGGTGTCGACGCCCTGCGCGATGTCGGGCGACTGCGCGCCGATGGACTCGGAGACGCCGCAGGAGGCGCCGTCGAAGCCCTTCTTCGAGGAGTCGTAGCCGATGTCGAGGATCTTGTTGCGCACGAGCGAGGAGATCGGCGCGTACGCCTTGGTGGTGACCTCACCGGCGACGTGGACGAGGCCGGTGGTGATCAGAGTCTCGACGGCGACCCGCGAGTGCGGGTCCTCCTTGAGAAGGGCGTCGAGAATGGTGTCGCTGATCTGGTCGGAAATCTTGTCCGGGTGACCCTCGGTCACGGACTCCGAGGTGAACAGGCGGCGGGACACATCGCTCCCTGGGGTTGCAGCGGCTGCTGGCTATTTCTGGTCGGACCGGCCGGGAGCTGCGCCCAGCGCGGTCCGTCGCCAGTTTATCCATCTACGGCCGCATCCAATCACGGAGTCTCGAACTTCGATACGACCGTGACCTGCGCAACCCTCTTCGCATGCCCCCTTGACGCACCTGTCCGCCACCGCCCTTTCCCGGCATGGCACCCCAAACCGGACCGGGCGGAAGGAGGCGTTCCGCGCCGTTTCGACACGGTCCCGGGTACGCCCCCGCGGCGGCCCGCGGCCCCGCGCCGGCTCTAGGGGAAGCGCAGTGCGACCAGGTCCCAGACCTTGTCCGAGAGGACCTCCTTCGGCCCGTACGGAACGGCCGTCTCGCTGCCGTCCGCGCCGAGCACCACGGCCTCGCTCTCCTCCGCCCCGAAGGTCCTGCCCTCCCCCACCTCGTTGACGACCAGCAGGTCACAGCGCTTGCGGGCAAGCTTGGCCCGCCCGTTGGCGAGTACGTCCTCGGTCTCGGCGGCGAAGCCGACGACGATCTGGCCCGCGCGGGGCCGGTCGGTGGACAGCTCCGCGAGGATGTCGGGATTGCGGACCAGTTCGACGGGCTCCGGCTCCGCCCCGCCGCGCTTCTTGATCTTGGCCTGGGCGTAGGAGGCTGGCCGGAAATCGGCGACGGCCGCGGCCATCACGACGGCGTCCGCGTCCGCCGCGGCCTTGATCACCGCTTCCCTGAGCTGTACGGCCGTCCCCACCGGCACCAGATCGGCCCCCGCGGGCGCGGGAAGCTCACTGTTCGCGGCGACCAGGGTGACCCGGGCGCCGCGAGCCACCGCCGTTCGCGCCAGCGCGTGCCCCTGCTTGCCCGAGGAGCGGTTGCCCAGGAACCGGACCGGGTCCAGCGGCTCGCGCGTGCCGCCCGAGCTGATCACCACGTGCCGTCCCGCGAGGTCGGCGGGCTCGGCGACACCGCCGCGGGCCAGCACCCCCCGGCAGACCTCGAAGACCGCCTCGGGTTCCGGGAGGCGCCCCTTGCCCGTGTCGGCTCCCGTGAGGCGTCCGACGGCCGGCTCGATGACGAGGCAGCCGCGGCGGCGCAGCGTGGCGACGTTCTCCTGCGTGGCCGGGTGCTCCCACATCTCGGTGTGCATGGCGGGAGCGAAGATCACCGGACAGCGCGCGGTCAGGAGTGTGTTGGTGAGCAGGTCCTCGGCCAGCCCGTGGGCGGCCTTCGCCAGGATGTCGGCGGTGGCGGGGGCGACCACGACCAGATCGGCGCTCTGGCCGATGCGCACGTGCGGGACCTCGTGCACCGACTCCCAGACATCGGTGGCGACGGGACGGCCGGACAGGGCCGAGAAGGTGGCGGCGCCGACGAACCGAAGCGCCGACTCCGTGGGCACCACCTGTGTGCTGTGGCCGCTCTCCGTCAGCCGCCGCAGCAGCTCGCACGCCTTGTAGGCGGCGATGCCGCCGGTGACTCCCAGAACGACACGGGGTGTGTCCTGCCGGCGCTGCTGCTCCATCGCTCGCCTCTTCCGACGCGGCCCGGCGGTGCCGGGCGGGCTGCTGCCTTGCTACTCACACATGACACACCACGGGCCCGGCGGTCGCGCCGCCGGGCCCGTGGCCGGTGCTCCTCTGCTGCTTACTGCGTGACCGGGACGTCGACCGCCTCGGAGGTCAGCAGGCCCGCGTTGATCTCGCGGAGAGCGATCGAGAGGGGCTTCTCGTGGACGTGGGTGTCCACGAGGGGGCCCACGTACTCGAGGAGGCCCTCACCGAGCTGCGAGTAGTACGCGTTGATCTGGCGGGCACGCTTGGCCGCGTAGATCACGAGGCTGTACTTCGAGTCGGTGGCTTCGAGCAGCTCATCAATGGGCGGATTGATGATGCCCTCGGGTGTGGAGATGGAAGAGGACACGCTCTGCCTTCCGGAGGGGTGCGGTGAAGTTCACAAATGGACCGGCGGTCTGAAGGCTTTCAGGGGGTCCGCATCAAGGCTAGCAGCTCGGCGCTGACGTCCTCGACCGAGGTGTTGACGAGGGTGGTCTCGAATTCCTCTTCGGCCGCCAGCTCGGTACGGGCGGCCGCGAGCCGGCGTTCGACGACCTCCGGGGGTTCCGTGCCGCGGCCCGTGAGGCGGCGCACCAGCTCCTCCCAGTCCGGGGGCGCGAGGAAGACCAGCCGCGCCGAGGGCATGGCCTTCTTCACCAGCCGTGCGCCCTGCAGGTCGATCTCCAGCAGGACCGGCTCGTCCCTCTCCAGACGCGCCAGTACGGGCCTGCGGGGCGTGCCGTAGCGGTTGCCCGCGAACTCGGCCCACTCCAGCAGCTCGCCGTTGGCGATCTGCTTGTCGAACTCCTCGTCGTCGACGAAGAAGTACTGCACACCGTGCTCCTCGCCCGGACGGGGCCGGCGGGTGGTTGCGGAGACGGAGAGCCACACCTCGGGGTGGGCCTTGCGCAGATGCGCGACGACCGTGCTCTTGCCGACGCCCGAAGGGCCGGAGAGCACGGTCAGCCGCGGCTTGCCGGCGGGAGGTTCCGGGGTGGCCCCCCGGGGGACTGCGGTACTCATGCAGCGATTATCCCGGTTGTCGGCAGTGCCTTGCCACCACGGCACCGCGGGCTGGCGGCCCGCGGTACCGGATACGGGCGGGTCAGGCGGACGCGCCGCCGAACTCCCGCTCCAGGGCGGCGATCTGGTTGGAGCCCAGGCCGCGTACGCGGCGGCTCTCGGAGATCCCGAGACGCTCCATGATCTGCTTGGCGCGGACCTTGCCCACGCCGGGCAGGCTTTCCAGGAGAGCGCTGACCTTCATCTTGCCGATGACGTCGTTCTCCTGGCCCTGCTTGATCACGTCGTGCAGGGTCGCGCCGGAGTGCTTCAGCCGGTTCTTGACCTCGGCGCGCTCCCGGCGAGCCGCGGCGGCCTTTTCGAGCGCGGCTGCGCGCTGTTCAGGGGTAAGGGGCGGAAGAGCCACGCCTACGTCACCTCAGTTAGAACTGTTGGGATGGATTCTGTGAGGAACCTTCGTAGCCCCGCCAGGGCGGAGCAATGAGCAGCGCACCTGTTCTCGCTGCTCTCGACGGAGACTAGCGGGCCGTGAGGGCTGAGTCAGCGAGAACTGCGGAAAAGTCCTGGTCAGACTCAAGTCGATCGGGACATTAAAGGACAAAACGCCCCAGTTTTAAGGTCAACTAAGCCCAGACTTGCGGGCGTCGGCGCCTCCACAGCGCATCACCGCAGGTGCGGAGCGGGTACGCGGCAGCACAGCAGGAACGTATCGGCAGCCCTCCGGGCCCGCTCACGCACGCCTTCCCAGGACCTCTGCCAGCGCCCGCGCTTCCGCCTCGGCGGCTCCGCGCAGAGCACCGGCCGACGGCCCGTGGCGCAGCACCCCTCTGCTGGTGCTCGGTACGACGTTGCCCACCGCCGCACCGAACACCCGCGGCAGATCCGCTGCCGTCGCCCCCTGCGCACCCAGACCGGGGGCCAGCAGCGGGCCGTTCACCGCAAGGTCCACGCCCGCCTCCCCCGCCGTGCCGCCGAGGGTGGCGCCGACGACGGCGCCGAACGAACCCATCGGCCGTGCACCGGCGTTCTCCGCGGCCAGGTGTCCCAGCACGGTGGCGGCCACGCTCCGCCCGTCCTCCCGCACCGCGTGCTGCACCTCCGCGCCCTCCGGGTTGGAGGTGAGCGCGAGGACGAACAGACCGCAGCCGCTCGCCCGTGCCCTCTCGACCGCCGGACGCAGCGAACCGAAGCCCAGATAGGGGCTGACGGTCAGCGCGTCCGAGAAGAGCGTGGAGGCCGGGTCGAGGAAGGCGTCCGCGTAGGCGGACATGGTGGAGCCGATGTCACCGCGCTTGGCGTCCATGACGACCAGCGCGCCCGCATCGCGGGACTCGGTGACGACGCGCTCCAGTACGGCGGTGCCGCGGGAACCGAAGCGTTCGAAGAAGGCGGACTGGGGCTTGAGGACGGCGACCCGGTCGGCCAGCGCCTCGACCACCGTGCGGCTGAACCGCTCCAGCCCGGACACGTTGTCGTTCAGACCCCAGTCGGCCAGCAGCGGGGCGTGCGGATCGATGCCGACGCAGAGCGGCCCGCGGACGTCCATGACGCGGCGCAGACGGGTACCGAAGGGCTCCCTGGTCCTCATGCGGCTTCGGCCTTCCGGTGTTCGGCGCCGACTGCCTCGGCGAGTGTGGTGTACGGGCTGGCAGCGAGCCGTTCCGCCAGCCCCTCGTGCAGGGCGCGGGCCCAGCCGGGGCCCTCGTAGACGAAGGCGCTGTAGCCCTGTACGAGGGTGGCACCGGCGAGGATGCGCTGCCAGAGGTCGTCCGCGGTCGTGATGCCACCGACACCGACGAGGGTGACGCGGTCGCCGACACGCGCGTACAGGCGGCGCAGCACCTGCAGCGAGCGTTCCCGCAGCGGGGCGCCGGACAGGCCGCCCGCCTCCGCGGCCAGTGACGGTTCGCACCTCAGGCCGAGGCCGTCGCGGGCGACGGTGGTGTTGGTGGCGATGATCCCGTCCAGGCCGGCCTCCACCGCGAGGTCGGCGACGGCGTCCACGTCCTCGTCGGCGAGATCGGGGGCGATCTTGACCAGCAGGGGGACGTGACGTCCCGGTACGGCGCGGTCGGCGGCCTCCCGCACGGCGGCGAGCAGGGGACGCAGGGCCTCGGTGGCCTGCATGTCGCGCAGGCCGGGGGTGTTGGGCGAGGAGACGTTGACGACGAGATAGTCGGCGTACGGGGCGAGGCGTTCGGTGGAGGTGACGTGGTCGGCGACCGCTCCGGACTCCCCCGCGGCCTTGGTCCGGCCGATGTTGACGCCGACGGCCGCCGCGGCGCGGTTCCCGTCCCCGGCACGCGAGGTGCGGAGGGTGCGGGCCGTACGGGCGGCGAGGCGGGCGGCGACGGCGGCAGATCCGTCGTTGTTGAAGCCCATCCGGTTGATCAGCGCACGGTCCGGCACCAGCCGGAAGAGGCGCCTCGGGGGGTTGCCCGGCTGGGGCCGGCCGGTGACGGTGCCGATCTCGACGTGGCCGAAGCCGAGCATCGCCAGCGCGTCGGCGCCCTCGGCGTTCTTGTCGAAGCCGGCCGCGAGACCGAAGGGGCCGCGCATGCGCAGCCCCAGCGCCCGGGTCTCCAACTCCTCGCGGTGCGGCGCCAGACGGGCGGCCAGCACGCCGCGGAGCAGCGGCACGCGGTACGCCAGGCGGATCCAGGCGAAGGCGGTCCGGTGGGCCCTCTCCGGGTCCATCCGGCTGAAGACGGTCTTGAAGAGCAGGGAGTACATGCGGGCGGTGCCTTCGGGTGCGTACGGACAGAGGATCGGGGGGAGTTCGGTCGGGGCGGGCGGCCGTACGGACCCGGGGGCTCCCGAAGGCGCCAGGAGCCCCCGGGAGGGGCCGCGTCAGGGTGTCCTGCGGGCCGCCGTGAGGTGGTCGGCATGTTCCTGGAGCGAGCGGACGCCCACCTCGCCGCGGTTGAGCGCCTCGATGCCCTGAACCGCCGCGGCCAGGGCCTGCACGGTGGTCAGACATGGGACGGCGCGGGCGACGGCGGCGGTGCGGATGTCGTAGCCGTCCAGGCGGCCTCCGGTGCCCCACGGAGTGTTGACGATCAGGTCGACCTGACCGCCGTGGATGAGCTGGACGACGGTCGGCTCACCGTCGGGGCCGCGGCCCTCGCTGTGCTTGCGTACGACGGTGGCGTTGATGCCGTTGCGCTTGAGCACCTCGGCGGTGCCGGAAGTGGCCAGCAGTTCGAAGCCCATCGCGACCAGTTCACGTGCCGGGAAGATCAGCGAGCGCTTGTCGCGGTTGGCGACCGAGACGAAGGCGCGGCCCTTGGTCGGCAGCGCCCCGTAGACCGCGGTCTGCGACTTGGCGTAGGCGGTGCCGAACACCGAGTCGATGCCCATGACTTCGCCCGTCGAGCGCATCTCCGGGCCCAGCACCGTGTCGACGCCCCTTCCCTGCACGTCGCGGAAGCGGGTCCAGGGCAGCACGGCCTCCTTCACCGAGATCGGCGCGTCCAGCGGCAGGTCTCCCCCGTCGCCGGAGGCGGGCAGCATGCCCTCGGCGCGCAGCTGTGCGACGGAGGCGCCCAGGGAGATGCGGGCGGCGGCCTTCGCCAGCGGAACGGCTGTCGCCTTGGAGGTGAAGGGGACCGTACGGGAGGCGCGTGGGTTGGCCTCCAGGACGTAGAGGATGTCACCGGCCATCGCGAACTGGATGTTGATCAGTCCGCGCACGCCGACGCCCCGGGCGATGGCCTCGGTCGAGGCCCGCAGCCGCTTGATGTCGTGGCCGCCGAGGGTGATCGGGGGCAGCGCGCAGGCGGAGTCGCCGGAGTGGATGCCCGCCTCCTCGATGTGCTCCATGACGCCGCCGAGGTAGAGCTCCTCGCCGTCGTAGAGGGCGTCGACGTCGATCTCGATCGCGTCGTCGAGGAACCGGTCGATGAGGACGGGGTGTTCGGAGATCAGGCCTGCGTGCCGCTCCAGGTACGCCGCCAGCGAGGGCTCGTCGTAGACGATCTCCATGCCGCGTCCGCCGAGCACGTACGAAGGGCGCACCATGACGGGGTAGTTGATCCCGGCGGCGATGCCCTTGGCCTGCTCGAAGGAGTAGGCGGTGCCGTACTTGGGAGCGGGCAGTCCGGCCTCCTCCAGGACCCGGCCGAAGGCGCCCCGCTCCTCGGCGAGGTTGATCGCCTCGGGTGAAGTGCCCACGATCGGCACGCCGTTGTCCTTCAGCGCCTGCGCGAGGCCGAGCGGTGTCTGCCCGCCGAGCTGGACGACGACTCCGGCGACCGGTCCTGCCGCCTGTTCGGCGTGCACGATCTCCAGTACGTCCTCCAGGGTGAGCGGCTCGAAGTAGAGCCGGTCGGAGGTGTCGTAGTCGGTGGAGACGGTCTCCGGGTTGCAGTTGACCATCACGGTCTCGTAGCCCGCCGCGCTCAGCGCGAAGGAGGCGTGCACGCAGGAGTAGTCGAACTCGATGCCCTGGCCGATGCGGTTGGGGCCCGAACCGAGGATGATCACGGCGGGCCTCTCGCGCGGTGCGACCTCGCTCTCCTCGTCGTAGGAGGAGTAGAAGTAGGGCGTACGGGCGGCGAATTCGGCGGCGCAGGTGTCGACCGTCTTGTAGACGGGCCGGATGCCCAGCGCGTGCCGCACCTCCCGTACGACGTCCTCACGCAGCGAGCGCAGCGACGCGACCTGGGCGTCGGAGAAGCCGTAACGTTTGGCCTCCGCGAGCAGTCCCGGGCTCAGCTCCCGTGCCCCCGCGACCTCCTGGGCGATCTCGTTGATCAGGAAGAGCTGATCGGTGAACCAGGGGTCGATCTTCGTGGCGTCGAAGACCTCCTTCGGCGCGGCGCCCGCACGGATGGCGTCCATGACGGTGTTGATGCGGCCGTCGGTCGGCCGCGCGGCCCGCTCCAGCAGTGCGGCCTTGTCGCCGGGAGGGGAGGTGAAGTCGAACTGGCTGCCCTTCTTCTCCAGCGAACGCAGAGCCTTGTTGAGCGCTTCGGGGAAGTTGCGGCCGATCGCCATCGCCTCGCCCACCGACTTCATGGTGGTCGTCAGGGTGTCGTCGGCGGCAGGGAACTTCTCGAAGGCGAACCGCGGCGCCTTGACGACGACGTAGTCGAGTGTGGGCTCGAAGGAGGCGGGTGTCTGCTCGGTGATGTCGTTGGGAATCTCGTCCAGCGTGTAGCCGACAGCCAGCTTCGCGGCGATCTTCGCGATCGGGAAACCGGTCGCCTTCGAAGCCAGGGCGGAGGAGCGCGAGACACGCGGATTCATCTCGATCACCACGACGCGCCCGTCGGAGGGGTCGACGGCGAACTGGATGTTGCACCCGCCGGTGTCCACACCGACCTCGCGGATGATCGCGATGCCGACGTCCCGGAGGGTCTGGTACTCACGGTCGGTGAGCGTCATCGCGGGCGCCACGGTGATGGAGTCGCCGGTGTGCACACCCATCGGGTCGAAGTTCTCGATGGAGCAGACGACCACGACATTGTCGTTCTTGTCGCGCATCAGCTCCAGCTCGTACTCCTTCCACCCCAGGATGGACTCCTCCAGCAGCACCTCGGTGGTCGGGGAGAGCGTCAGCCCCTGCCCCGCGATACGGCGCAGCTCGTCCTCGTCGTGGGCGAAGCCGGAGCCCGCGCCGCCCATGGTGAAGGAGGGCCGTACGACCACCGGGTAGCCGCCCAGGCTGTCGGCCCCCGCGAGCACCTCGTCCATGGAGTGGCAGATGACGGAGCGCGCGGACTCGCCGTGTCCGGTGCGGGCGCGGACGGCTTCGACGACCTCCTTGAACCGGTCCCGGTCCTCGCCCTTGTTGATCGCGTCGACGTTGGCGCCGATCAGTTCCACGCCGTGCTTCGCCAGCGCCCCGGAGGTGTGCAGGGAGATCGCGGTGTTCAGCGCGGTCTGCCCGCCCAGGGTGGGCAGCAGCGCGTCGGGGCGCTCCCTGGCGATGATCTTCTCGACGAACTCCGGGGTGATCGGCTCGACATACGTGGCGTCGGCGATCTCCGGGTCGGTCATGATCGTGGCCGGGTTGGAGTTGACCAGGATCACCCGCAGGCCCTCGGCCTTGAGGACCCGGCACGCCTGGGTGCCGGAATAGTCGAACTCGGCGGCCTGACCGATGACGATCGGGCCCGAGCCGATGACCAGAACGGACTGGATGTCGGTGCGCTTAGGCACTCTGGCCCTCCATGTACTGGCTGCTGTGCTGGTCGTTCGAGGGGTCGGCTTCCCCGCTCATGAGGGCGGTGAAGCGGTCGAAGAGGTAGGAGGCGTCGTGCGGTCCCGCCGCCGCCTCGGGGTGGTACTGGACGCTGAAGGCAGGCCGGTCGAGCAGCCGCAGCCCCTCGACCACGTTGTCGTTGAGGCAGACGTGGGAGACCTCGGCACGCCCGTAGGGTGTCTCGCTCACCGTCCCCAGGGGGGCGTCGACAGCGAAGCCGTGGTTGTGCGCGGTGACTTCGACCTTGCCCGTCGCACGGTCCTGCACCGGCTGGTTGACGCCCCGGTGCCCGTACTTGAGCTTGAAGGTGCCGAAGCCCAGGGCCCGTCCGAGGATCTGGTTGCCGAAGCAGATGCCGAACAGCGGCGTGCCGCGCTCCAGTACCGCCCGCATCAGCGCGACGGGGTGCCCGGCGGTGGCGGGATCGCCCGGCCCGTTGGAGAAGAAGACGCCGTCCGGATCGACGGCGTAGACATCCTCGGCGCTCGCGTCCGCGGGCAGCACATGCACCTCGATGCCGCGCTCCGCCATCCGCTGCGGCGTCATGCCCTTGATGCCGAGGTCGACGGCGGCGACGGTGAAGCGCTTGGTGCCGCGTGCCGGTACGACGTACGGCTCACGGGTGGCCACCTCACCGCACAGGTCGGCGCCCGCCATCGCGGGCGCGGACCGCACCCGCTCCAGCAGCGCCGCCTCGCCCGCCGCCGCGGCCTCGCCGGAGAAGATGCCGGCGCGCATCGCGCCGCGCTCCCGCAGGTGACGGGTGAGCGCGCGGGTGTCGACGCCGCTGATGCCCACGACGCCCTGAGCGGTCAGCTCCTCGTCCAGGGAGCGCACGGAGCGCCAGTTCGAGGGTGTGCGCGCGGGGTCGCGTACGACGTATCCGGCGACCCAGATGCGCGCGGACTCGGCGTCCTCGTCGTTGACGCCGGTGTTGCCGATGTGGGGGGCGGTCATCACGACCACCTGCCGGTGGTACGAGGGATCGGTGAGGGTCTCCTGGTAGCCGGTCATGCCGGTGTTGAAGACGGCTTCGCCGAAGGTCTCCCCCACGGCACCGTACGCGCGTCCGCGGAAGCTGCGGCCGTCCTCCAGGACCAGTACGGCGGGGGACCCGGCGGCGTGCCGGGCGGAGGTCGTCATCATGTGTCCCTCTCAGGGGTTGCCGCGTGGTGGTACGTGCCGGCGACGCCGCTGTCGCCGGTGAGTTCGCCGATCCGCCGCGTCCAGTCCGCGTGCCGGGCGGCGTGGTCGAAGCGGAATCCGGAGTCGAGCCGGCGCTCCCCGTGCTCCCAGGTGATCACCAGCAAGCCGCCCTCGGTGAGCACCTTGCCCGCGATGCCCTTCTCCAGCCGTGCGCCGCGCAGTTGACGCGCGGGGATGAAGAAGTCCCGCGCTCCGGGGCGCCGTACGTCCACGCCCGCCTCGGTGAGCGTGAGCGAGGCGCGGCTGCGGGTGCCCAGGCCGTGGGCGACGATCCGGTCGAGCCACTGCCCCTCGGTGGTGGAGCCGTGGTAGCGCCCGGCGTCCTGGAGCAGCACCGCGCCCAGGGCCCGGCCGTCGTCCGGTGCGACGGGCGGTTCGGGCAGGTCGCCCTGGAGGGTGCCGCGCCACTTCCAGCCCTGCCGCATCAGCCAGTACAGCAGCGCCACGAACAGCGCCAGACCCACGACCCAGCCGATACGGGCCGCCCAGTCGGTGACCTCCTGCGACCTGGGTTCCGCGGCGACGGCGGCCACGGAGGCAGGGGAGAGTGCGTTCACGCCAGTTTCCCGTCCACGACTGTCGCTCGTCCCCGCAGCCATGTGTGCGTGACGCGTCCCGGCAGTTCGCGGCCCTCGTAGGGGGTGTTGCGGCTGCGGGAGGCGAAGCCCGCGGGGTCCACACGGCCACGGTAGTCCGGGTCGAGCAGCACCAGGTTCGCGGGCTCACCTGCGGCGACGGGACGGCCCTGGCCGTGCAGGCGGCCGATGGCCGCCGGGCGGCGGGACATCCGCTCGGCGATCCCGGCCCAGTCCAGCAGCCCGGTCTCCACCATCGTGTGCTGCAGGACCGGCAGCGCCGTCTCCAGCCCGACCATGCCCATGGCCGCCGCACCCCACTCGCAGTCCTTGTCCTCGTGGGGGTGGGGGGCGTGGTCGGTGGCGACGCAGTCGATGGTGCCGTCGGCGAGTGCCTCGCGCAGCGCCCGTACGTCCGCTTCGGTGCGCAGCGGCGGGTTCACCTTGTAGACCGGGTCGTAGGAGCGCACGAGCTCGTCCGTGAGCAGCAGGTGGTGCGGGGTGACCTCCGCGGTGACCTGCCAGCCCTTGGACTTGGCCCAGCGCACCAGCTCGACCGAGCCGGCGGTGGACAGATGGCAGATGTGCACACGCGAACCGACGTGGGCGGCGAGCAGCACGTCCCGGGCGATGACCGACTCCTCGGCGACGGCGGGCCAGCCGCCCAGGCCGAGCTCGGCGGAGACGACGCCCTCGTTCATCTGGGCGCCCTCCGTCAGCCGCGGCTCCTGCGCGTGCTGCGCGACGACGCCGTCGAAGGCCTTCACGTACTCCAGCGCCCTGCGCATGATCACGGCGTCGTCGACGCATTTGCCGTCGTCGGAGAAGATCCGCACCCCGGCGGCGGAGTCGTGCATGGCTCCCAGTTCGGCGAGCTGCTTGCCCTCCAGGCCGACGGTCACGGCTCCGACGGGCTGCACATCGCAGTAGCCCGACTCGCGGCCCAGGCGCCACACCTGCTCCACGACGCCGGCGGTGTCGGCGACGGGGAAGGTGTTGGCCATGGCGTGCACGGCGGTGAACCCGCCCATGGCTGCGGCCTTCGTGCCGGTCAGCACGGTCTCGGAGTCCTCACGGCCCGGCTCGCGCAGGTGCGTGTGCAGGTCGACGAGCCCAGGCAGCAGAATCCCGCCGCCGGCCTCGATCACCTCCGCGCCGGCGGCACGGAGGCCGGTGCCCACCTCGGCGACCGTCCCGCCGTCGATGAGCACGTCCCGCGGGTCGCCGCCCAGCAGCCGCGCGCCGCGGATCAGGGTCTTGCCGGAGGTGGCGGGGGTGCTGCCGGGTGCCGTCTTCTTCGGCTCGGTCATGGTTACTCGTTCTCCTCGGTACGGGCGGGGGCCGGGACGTCGTCCGGCGCCTCGGCCGGATGTGCCTGCGGGGAGCCGGAGACGGCCGGCTCGGAGCCGCCGAGCAGCAGGTACAGCACGGCCATCCGGATGCTGACGCCGTTGGTGACCTGCTCGACGGCCGTACAGCGCGGTGAGTCGGCGACCTCCGCGGTGATCTCCATGCCCCGGTTCATCGGGCCGGGGTGCATCACGACGGCGTGCCCCGGCATGCGTGCCATGCGCTGGCCGTCCAGTCCGTAGCGCCGTGCGTACTCACGTTCGGTGGGGAAGAAGGCCGCGTTCATGCGCTCCCGCTGGACGCGCAGCATCATCACGGCGTCGGACTTGGCGAGGACCGCGTCCAGGTCGAAGCTCACCTCGCACGGCCACGTCTCCACGCCCACCGGCACCAGCGTCGGCGGCGCGACGAGGGTCACCTCCGCGCCGAGCGTGCTCAGCAGATGGACGTTGGAGCGGGCGACGCGGCTGTGCAGCACGTCGCCGACGACGGTGATGCGCCGCCCCGCCAGGTCCCCTTCGCCGCCCGCGAGGCGCCGGCGCAGGGTGAAGGCGTCCAGAAGGGCCTGGGTGGGGTGCTCGTGCGTACCGTCACCGGCGTTGACGACGGAGCCGCCGATCCACCCGGAGGTGGCCAGCCGGTGCGGGGCGCCGGAGCTGTGGTGCCGGATGACGACGGCGTCGGCGCCCATCGCCTCCAGGGTCAGCGCGGTGTCCTTGAGTGACTCGCCCTTGGAGACGGAGGAGCCCTTGGCGGAGAAGTTGATGACGTCCGCCGAGAGGCGCTTGGCAGCTGCCTCGAAGGAGATGCGGGTGCGCGTCGAGTCCTCGAAGAAGAGATTGACGACGGTGCGGCCCCGCAGGGTCGGCAGCTTCTTGATCGGCCGGTCGGCGACCCGCGCCAGCTCCTCGGCGGTGTCGAGGATGAGTACGGCGTCGTCGCGGGTCAGATCGGCGGCCGAGATGAGGTGGCGCTTCATCTGTTGCCTTCCGTGGGTCGGTGGCCGGGGCGGGCGGGGCGTTCGTGTGCGGTTGCCGGGTCCGCTCCGCCGGACGAGCCGGGGCCGGGCGGGGTGTGCGGGGGGCGGCCGGCGCATGCGGGCGCCGCGAGGCGCACGGGTTCGCGGGTGGGTGTGCGGTGTGCGGGGCCCACGGCGCGTACGCGACGGCTTCGGATGCGGAGGGGCTAGCGCTCGGTGTGGCGTTCCGGGTGCTCGCCGTCCGGCGGGGCGCTGCCGAGCAGCACGCCGTCGTGGCCGTCCTCCTCGGCGAGCTGGACCCTGACCGTCTCCCGCAGGGAGGTGGGCAGGTTCTTGCCGACGTAGTCGGCGCGGATGGGCAGTTCACGGTGTCCGCGGTCGACGAGCACGGCGAGCTGGACCGCGCGGGGGCGTCCGATGTCACCGAGAGCATCCAGAGCGGCACGGATGGTGCGGCCGGAGAAGAGCACATCGTCGACGAGGACGATCAGCCGCCCGTCGACGCCGTCGGGCGGGATCTCCGTGCGCGCGAGGGCACGGGCGGGGCCGAGCCGGAGGTCGTCGCGGTACATGGTGATGTCGAGCGAGCCGTACGGGATCTCCCGTCCGGTGATCTCCGCGAGCTTGTCCGCCAGGCGGGAGGCCAGGAAGACACCGCGGGTGGGAATTCCGAGAAGCACCACGTCATCGGCGCCCTTGGCGCGTTCGACGATCTCGTGGGCGATGCGTGTGAGGACGCGCGCGATGTCCGGCGCCTCGAGAACGGGGCGGCCGCCGCCGGCGCCCCTGCTGCCGTTGTCCATACGGAAAGGACCCCCTTCCCCGCCTCACGGGACGGGCCTTAAAGGACGTCTGAGCTGTCGGCGCAACCGTACCAGTGGCACACAGAAGGCATGGAAGCGGGCCGGCAAGGAACCCGGAGGGCACGATTCCGCGCACCTTCACAAAGCTCGTCACCGTTCGGCTTGACGCCGGACATTACGCTGCGTAACCTCACAGTGAGTTACCACTTTCTCGTCCGCGGGGAGCCTTATGTCCAGCGAATACGCCAAGCAGCTCGGAGCGAAGCTCCGGGCCATCCGCACCCAGCAGGGCCTCTCCCTCCACGGAGTCGAGGAGAAGTCCCAGGGCCGCTGGAAGGCGGTCGTGGTCGGTTCGTACGAGCGCGGCGACCGCGCCGTCACCGTTCAGCGCCTCGCCGAGCTGGCGGATTTCTACGGTGTGCCCGTGCAGGAGCTGCTGCCCGGCACCACTCCGGGCGGGGCCGCCGAGCCGCCGCCGAAGCTCGTGCTCGACCTGGAGCGCCTGGCCCACGTGCCGGCGGAGAAGGCGGGCCCCCTCCAGCGCTACGCGGCCACGATCCAGTCCCAGCGCGGTGACTACAACGGCAAGGTCCTCTCCATCCGCCAGGACGACCTGCGCACGCTGGCAGTGATCTACGACCAGTCCCCGTCGGTGCTGACCGAGCAGCTCATCAGCTGGGGCGTGCTCGACGCGGACGCCCGCCGCGCCGTGGCCCACGAGGACGCCTGAACGACTGAGCTCCGAGGTCAGCCGGGCAGGCTCTCCCTGCCCGGCACCGGAGTGCAGAAACGTGCCGCCGGGCCGGGCGGACATGCCGCCGCCTGTGCACCGCCCCTCCGCGGGGCGGTGCACAGGCGGCGGCTTTCTGCAGGGCCGGTGCGGGTCAGCGGCGAAGCGTCGGCTTGAGGTCCTTGAGCCGGCCGAGCAGGCCGTTGATGAACGCCGGGGAGTCGTCCGTGGAGAACTCCCCGGCGATGTCCAGCGCCTCGTCGATGACGACCGCCTCGGGGACGTCCTCCGACCAGATCAGCTCGTACGCCGCCAGCCGGAGGATGCACCGGTCCGCGACCGGCATCCGGTCCAGCGTCCACCCCACCGAGTAGGTCGAGATCAGCTCGTCGATGCGCGGGGCGTTCCGCGCGTACCCCTCGATGAGCTCCATCGTGTACTCGCTGACGGGCGGCTGCCGCTCGTCGGCCCCCGCGTGCCGTAGCCAGTCCTCGAGGACCTCCGGCGCGGTGGTTCCGCGCTGGTCGGCCTCGAAGATGATCTGGAAGGCGCGTTTCCGGGCCTTGTTACGGGCTGCCACGGTTAGCTGTTCACCCGGCCGAGGTACTCGCCGGAGCGGGTGTCGACCTTGATCTTCTCACCCGTGGTGATGAAGAGGGGCACGCCGACCTCGTAACCGGTCTCCAGCCGGGCGGGCTTGGAGCCGCCGGTGGAGCGGTCGCCCTGGACTCCGGGCTCGGTGTGCTGGATGGTCAGCTCGACGGCCGCGGGCAGTTCGACGAAGAGCGCCTCGCCCTGGTACATCGCGACCGTGGCCTCGAAGCCCTCCAGCAGATAGTTGGCGGTATCGCCGACGATCTCGGGGGTGACGTGGATCTGGTCGTAGGTCTCCATGTCCATGAAGACGAAGTACTCGCCGTCCTTGTACGAGAACTGCATCCCGCGTCGGTCCACGGTCGCCGTATCGACCTTGGTGCCCGCGTTGAACGTCTTGTCGACGATCTTGCCGGACATGATGTTCTTCAGCTTCGTACGGACAAAGGCGGGCCCCTTGCCGGGCTTGACGTGCTGGAACTCGACGACGGACCAGAGCTGGCCGCTGTCGAGCTTGAGCACCATGCCGTTCTTGAGGTCGTTCGTGGATGCCACGGTTGCGGAATCTCCTGAGACTGCTGCTGCGGGAAACCAGAGGGCCGCCCGTCCTGAGTCACCCTGTCGGGTGTCAGAGAGCGAGCAGCTCTTTGGTCGTGATGGTGAGTAGCTCGGGTCCGCCGTCCGCCGCGGGGCGGACGACGAGCGTGTCATCGATCCGGACACCGCCCTGGCCCGGAAGATGGACCCCGGGCTCGATGGTGACCGGCACACAAGCGTCCAGTTTACCCATGGCCCCAGGTGACAGCCGAGGGTCCTCACCGATTTCCAGTCCCACCCCGTTGCCGGTGGCGGAGCCGAGCTGACCGGCGTGCCCGGCCGCGTCCAGTACGGCACGTGCCGCGCGGTCCACGTTGCTGCAGGCCGTGCCGGGTGTCAGGGCTTCCCGCCCGGCCCGCTGAGCGGCGAAGACCAGGTCGTACAGCTCGACCTGCCAGTCCTCCGGGGCGGTTCCGATCACGAACGTACGGCCGATCTGGCAGCGGTAGCCGTGGTATTGGGCGCCCAGACGGACGGAGAGGAAGTCGCCCTCCTCCACACGCCGGTCGGTGGGGCGGTGCCGGGCGAGGCCCGAGTTGCGGCCCGTGGCGACGGACGTGGGGAAGGCGGAGCCCTCGGCGCCGTGGTCGATGAGCCTGCGCTCCAGTTCCAGCGCGAGATGGCGTTCGGTGCGGCCGACGAGGATCGACTCCAGCAGCTCGCCCAGCGCCTGGTCGGTGATCTCGGCGGCGACGCGCAGGGCGGCGATCTCCTCCTCGTCCTTGATGACCCGCTGCTGTTCGACGGGGCAGGCCAGACCGCTCAGCCGAAGGCCGCCGGCCACGGAGGACATCGCACGGTACCGGGCGACGGTGAGGTGGTGCTCCTCGACGGCGAGGCTGCTCGCGCCGGCCGTCGCGGCGAGATCGGCGGCGGCCACGGCCGTATCGCCCCCGGGGTCCTCGAGCAGGCCGGTGCGCAGGTCGTCGTCGGGGTGGCTGCCGGCGGGGTGGTGAGGGCTCTCGGGGGTGGCGGCCCCGAGCAGGGTGTCGGTGCCGTCGGGGCCGAGGAGCAGGGCGGCTCCGTGCGGCGGACGACCGGTCAGATAGCGGATGTTGGCGGGCCGGGTCACCAGCACCGCGTCGGCGGGACCGTCCTGCGCGGCGCTCGCGGCGCAGCGCTCACGGAGCAGGGCGCGGCGAGCCACATGGACCTCGGACATGTTCCCGAGCGTACGGAGAGCTGCCGGTGGAGGCAGTCCGTACGGGGCCGTGCGGGCGACGGGCGGGCGTGTGAGCGCGTTCCGGGGCTGTGTGCGTTCGTGCTCCGGGCGGAGCTGCGGACCGAGGCGCAGGAGGGCGGAGTGTGCGGGAGAGCGGGGAGGCCGTGCCCGTCCGGCGGGCCTCCGGGCCCTCACCAGGGCGGCGGGCTGGCCAGACTCCGGGCGACGACGTCGTCGAGCATCCGGGCCGTGGTGGCGATGTCCTGACGGGAGTTGTCGATGATGGGCAGGCCGGAGCCGTACCAGCCCGCCATCCGGCCGTGGATGTTGGCGACCTCTTCGTCGCTCAGGCGCCGGTTGCCGCTGCGGGCGGCGTTGCGCTCCAGCACGATCTCCAGTCCCGGCAGCAGGACGACCGGGATCATGCCGGGGCCCACGTGCCGCTTCCAGCCGCCGAGCCCGACCACGGGACGGTCGGGGAAGACGGCGTCGTCGAGGATGCAGGAGATGCCGTTGGCCAGAAAGTTGCGGGCGGCGAAGCCGCAGGTGCGGCGCGCCAGGCGGTACTGGGCCTCGGAGTGGTCGTTCCAGCCGGTCTGCGGGTCGGCGAATCCGGAGCGCACCCACTCGCGGACGTCGTCGAGGCTGACGTGCGCGGTGGGCACCGCACGGCGGTCGGCCCAGTACCGGGCCACCGAGGTCTTGCCCGCCCCGGCGGGGCCGATGAGCAGGACGGCCACGGCGGCGCGGGTCGCATCCAGCTGGGCCGGATCGGTGTGCGGTGCGGGAATCTCGACTCGGGCGCCCCGGGAGAGGTGCAGATGGCCTGTGGTCTCGGCGGCGGGCACCTCCGCGTCGCCCGGAGGCCTGCTCTCCGGCACGGAGGAGGGAGCGGGCGGTACGGGCGGCGGCGCGGCCGGGGCCGGAGGCTGGGCGGGCGGCTGGGCCGGCGGTTGGGCCGGAGGCTGCTGCGGGAGTGGAGGCCGGAGCGGCGGCTGAGGCGGCTGGTGGGGCGGCTGCGGGTGGTGCCCGCCCTGCCGGCCCGGCGGCGGTGCGGACGGGGGCGCGGACGGGGGTGGTACCTGCCCGGGATACGGAGGACGCCGACCCTGCTGGAAACCGGGGAAGGAGTCCGGCGGAGGGACGGGCTGCTGCGCCCCGTACTGCTGCATCCGCTCCCCAACTTCCGTCTCGCGTCCGCGGGCACCGCACGTGCGGCACCACGATGGTGTGACAGTACCGGACGGTGCCGACCCGGTTGTTGCTGTTGAACGGACCGGGGCGGCACCGAGTGCCCGATATCCGGTATCAGCCCCGCTGTTCCCCGGCCAGGGCCCGCAGCGCGAGGAGGTAGCTGCCGATGCCGAAGCCGGCGATGGTGCCGCTGGCGATCTGGGAGACGACCGAGGTGTGCCGGAACTCCTCCCGTGCGTGCGGGTTGGAGATGTGCACCTCGATCAGCGGCGCCGTGCGCTGCGACGCCGCGTCCCGCATCCCGTACGAATAGTGGGTGAAGGCACCGGGGTTGATGACCACGGGAAGCGAGCCGTCCGCCGCCTCGTGCAGCCAGCGGATCATCTCGCCCTCGTCGTTGGTCTCGCGCACCTCCACCGCGAAGCCCAACTCCTCGCCCAGCGCGGTGCACTGCTCGACCAGGCCGGCGTAGGAGGTCGCCCCGTAGACGTCGGGTTCGCGGGAGCCGAGACGGGAGAGGTTCGGCCCGTTCAGCACCAGTACGCGGCGGCTCATGCGGCGATCTCCGCGTGCGCGGCGAGCAGCATGGCCGGGTCGGGGCCTTCCAGCACGGCCGGTTTGGCCAGGCCGTCCAGGACGATGAAGCGCAGCAGGTCGCCGCGGGACTTCTTGTCGACCCGCATGGTCTCCAGCAGCCTGGGCCACTGGTCGCCGCGGTAGGTGACGGGAAGGCCCACCGAGGTGAGGACGGCGCGGTGCCGGTCGGCGGTGGCGTCGTCCAGGCGGCCCGCGATGCGGCCCAGTTCGGCGGCGAAGACCATCCCGACGGAGACGGCCGCGCCGTGCCGCCACTCGTAGCGTTCGTTCTTCTCGATGGCGTGGGCGAGCGTGTGCCCGTAGTTGAGGATCTCGCGCAGCCCGGACTCCTTCAGGTCCGTGGAGACGACCTCCGCCTTGACCCTCACGGAGCGTTCGATCAGCTCCGCGGTGCACGGGCCCGAGGGGGAACGGGCGGCCTGCGGGTCGGCCTCGATCAGCTCCAGGATGACGGGGTCCGCGATGAAGCCCGCCTTGACGACCTCGGCGAGGCCGCCCACGTAGTCGTGCACGCCCAGCGACTCCAGGGCCGCCAGGTCGCACAGCACCCCGGCGGGCGGGTGGAAGGCGCCCACGAGGTTCTTGCCCTCGGCGGTGTTGATGCCGGTCTTTCCGCCGACGGCGGCGTCCACCATGCCCAGCACGGTGGTCGGTACCGCGATCCAGCGCACGCCGCGCAGCCAGGTCGCCGCGACGAAGCCCGCCACGTCCGTGGTGGCGCCTCCGCCCACGCCGACGATGACGTCGCTGCGTGTGAAGCCGCTCCGGCCCAGCGCCTTCCAGCAGTAGGCGGCGACCTCGGCGGTCTTGGACTCCTCGGCGTTGGGCAGCTGGACGGCGATGGCCTCGTAGCCCTGCTCCGCCAGGTCCTCGCGGAGCACCTCGCCGGTCTCGGCGAGCGCCTCGGGGTGGAGGACGGCCACGCGCTTGGCGGCGGTGCCGATCAGGCCGGAGAGCTCACCGAGGAGCCGGTGGCCGATGAGCACGTCGTAGGGCGGTGTGCCCGCGCCGCCGCCCACCGTGACGCGTACGGGCTCGTGGTTCTGGCTGTTCATGACTGCTTCAGCTCCAGGACGTCGAGGATCTCGTCGGCGACCTCGTCGGGGGTGCGGTCGACGGTGCTGACGACGGCGCGCGCGACCTCGGTGTAGAGGGGACGGCGCACGTCCATCAGCTCCCGCCACTGCTTGCGGGGGTTCATCATCAGCAGCGGCCGCGGGGCGTCCAGCCCGACCCGCCTGACGGCCTCGGCCACGTCCATGTCCAGGAAGACCACCCGGGCACCGGCGAGCAGTGATCTGGTCTCCTCGGCGAGGACGGCGCCGCCGCCCAGCGCCAGTACGCCCGTGTGCTCAGCGAGAGCGGTGCGCACGGCGGCGCGCTCCAGGGCACGGAAGTGCTCCTCGCCCTCGTCGAGGAAGATCTCAGAGATCGGCCTGCCCTCGGCGTCGACGATGTCCTGGTCGGTGTCGCGGCAGTCGGTGTCCAGCCGCTGCGCCAGCAGCCGCCCGACGGTCGTCTTGCCCACGCCCATGGGGCCGATGAGGATGACGGCCGGCCCGGTCACTTGATCTCCAGACTGTCGAGGAATCCGCGCACGTTGCGGCGCGTCTCGACGACGCTGTCGCCGCCGAACTTCTCCGCCACCGCGTCCGCCAGCACCAGGGCGACCATGGCCTCGGCCACGATCCCCGCTGCCGGCACCGCGCACACGTCGGATCGCTGATGGTGGGCGCGGGTCTCCTCACCGGTGTGCACGTCGACGGTGGCAAGAGCGCGCGGCACGGTCGCGATCGGCTTCATCGCCGCCCTGACGCGCAGCAGTTCACCGGTGGACAGCCCGCCCTCGGTGCCCCCGGAACGGCCGGAGGCGCGACGCAGTCCCGCCTCGCCGGGGACGATCTCGTCGTGCGCCTCGGAGCCGGGAACCCGCGCCAGGCCGAAGCCGTCGCCCAGCTCCACGCCCTTGATCGCCTGAATGCCCATCAGCGCGCCGGCCAGCCGCGAGTCCAGCCGCCGGTCCCAGTGGACGTGCGAGCCCAGGCCCACGGGCACGCCGTGCGCCGCCACTTCGACCACGCCGCCCAGGGTGTCGCCGTCCCGGTGTGCCTGGTCGATCTCGGCGACCATCGCCTTGCTCGCCGCGGCGTCCAGGCAGCGCACCGGATCGGCGTCCAGGCGCTCCTCGTCGCCGGGCTGTGGCACGGTCCCGTAGGGCGCCCTGGCCGCGCCGAGTTCGACCACGTGCGAGACGATCTCGATCCCGGCGGTCTCCCGCAGGTAGGAGCGGGCCACCGTGCCCAGCGCCACCCGGGCCGCCGTCTCCCGTGCGGAGGCACGCTCCAGCACGGGCCGGGCCTCGTCGAAGCCGTACTTCTGCATGCCGGCGAGGTCCGCGTGTCCGGGCCGGGGACGGGTCAGCGGCGCGTTGCGCGCGAGCCCGTCCAGCACCTCGGCCTCGACGGGGTCGGCGGCCATCACCTGCTCCCACTTGGGCCACTCGGTGTTCCCCACCATGATCGCGACCGGCGAGCCGAGGGTGAGGCCGTGCCGGACGCCGCCGATGAAGGTGACCTCGTCCTGCTCGAACTTCATCCGCGCGCCGCGCCCGTAACCCAGCCGGCGCCGTGCCAGCGCGTCCGCCACCATGCCGGTCGTGACGGGGACACCGGAGGGCAGCCCTTCCAGCGTCGCCACCAGTGCGGGGCCGTGCGACTCCCCCGCCGTCAGCCAGCGCAACCTGCTCAACGGTGCTCCTCGATCCAGCGCCTCGGCGCCCTCTTGTGGTCCTGGTTGGGCCTGCCCCGATCTTGCCACGTGCGCGGACGCAGCCGGCTGCCGGTCCACAGGCCGGAACGGTGACCGTCCGGGAGGGCCTCGCGGGCACTCCGGCCGTCCCGCACGCCCCGTCGTGTCACGCCGTGCGGGCGTGGAGGGCCTCCTCGCCCGCGGCACGCATCGCGGCCAGGGGCGCGGGCGAGCGGCCCGTCATGTGCTCGACCTGCAGCGCGGCCTGGTGCACAAGGAGATCCAGCCCGGCGACGACGGTCCCGCCCCGCCGGGAGAAGGCGGCGGCCAGCGGCGTCGGCCACGGGTCGTAGAGCACGTCGAACAGCGTGCCGGGGCGGGCGGGGACGCGCTCCGCCAGCGCGTCCGCGGCTCCCGCCGGTGTCGTGGCGACCACCAGGGGCGCCGTCAGCGCCTCGGCGGCGTCCGCCCAGGCGGCGACCCGCACCGGCACGCCGAGACGCTCGCCCCAGCCCCGCATCTCACGTGCCCGCTGCTCACCCCGTACGTACGCGGTCACCTCGCCGGTGCACACGCGGGCCAGCGCGGCGAGCGCAGAGGAGGCCGTGGCTCCGGCGCCGAGGACGGCGGCACTGCTCACGCGTTCGACACCGCGCTCCCGCAGGGCGGCGACCATGCCGGGGATGTCGGTGTTCTCCCCGACGCGCCTGCCCCCGCCGAAGAGCACGGTGTTGACCGCCTCGACGGACGCCGCCGTGGGCGCCACCTCGTCCAGCAGCGGGATCACCGCGCGCTTCAGCGGCATCGTCAGCGACAGGCCCGCCCACCGTGTGTCGAGACCGTCGAGGAAGGCGGCGAGGCCGCTCTCGTCCACGTCGTGGCGCTCGTACGTCCATCCCGTCAGGCCCAGTTCACGGTAGGCCGCGCTGTGCAGCACCGGGGAGAGCGAGTGGGCCACGGGTGAGCCGAGGACAGCCGCACGCCGGACGGCCGACGACGCCGGGGGCGCGGGCCGTACGGGGTCGTGCCGGTGGTGCATCAGCCGCCGTTCTCCCTCTTCTTGCGCTGCTCCGCGTTGAAGTCCTTCACGTTGCGGTCGTGTTCGGCCTTGCTTTCGGTGAAGCGGGTGTCGCCCGGTTTGACCGTGACGAAGTAGAGCCAGTCGCCGTTCGTCGGCTTGAGCGCGGCCTCGATGGCCTGGTGGCCGGGGTTGTCGATGGGGCCGGGCGGCAGGCCGCGGTTGCGGTAGGTGTTGTAGGGCGAGTCGAGCCGGGTGTCCTCGACGGAGACGTCCAGCGAGGAGCGCCCCTTGGCGTAGTTGATGGTCGAGTCGAACTGGAGCAGCATCTGCTTGTCCAGCCGGTTGGCTATGACCCGTGAGACCCTGCCGAACTCCTCGTCCTGCTGGGCCTCGGCCTGGATGAGGGAGGCGACGGTGAGCAGTTCCCGCGGTGTCCGGCCGGCCTTGCGCGCCTCCGCTTCGAGGTTGACCTTGGCGTGTTCGGCCTTGGCCCGCTTGACCATCTCGCGCAGTACGTTCGCCGGGTCGCTGTTCTCACCGACGCTGTAGCGGGAGGGGAAGAGGTAGCCCTCCGGGTTGCCGCCCGCCGACCGCGGAAGCCCCAGGTCGGCCTTCTTCGCCGTCTTCTCGGTGGTGCCCTCGGCCTCGTCCAGCTTCTCGTCGATGAGCTGGTAGATCTTCTTGGCGCGCAGGCCCTCGGAGATGATCAGCGCGTTCTGGCTGGCGGGGTCGAGCATGAGTTTCAGCGCGGCGGCACCCGACATCTGCTTGCGCAGGCTGTAGGTGCCCGGCTGGATACCGCCCGCCTTGCTGTCGCCCTGGGCCGCCTCGACGAACGCACCGGAGCTCTTGACGACGCCGGCCTCCTGCAGGGCGCTGCCCATGTCGGCGATCGACGCACCGTCGGGGATCTTCACCTGGGCCTGGCCGGAGCCGCTGCCGGAGTAGTCGGGTGCCGGAGCGAAGTGGGACTGGTAGAAGTCGTAGCCGAAGTAGCCGGCCGTACCGAGGCCGCCGACGAGGACGAGCGAGACGACCATGCAGGCGCAGCCGCTCCTGCGTTTGGTCTCCCCGCTGCCCTTGCGGCCGCTGCGCCGGCCGCCCTTGCCGTCGGCGTCGTCCGGGTCGTCCTCCGCGTCGCCCCGGTCGGCGAAGAAGGCATGTTCGCCCTGGTCGGGGCCGGGGTCCCAGCCGGTTTCGAGGTCCCGGGGAGGGGCACCGGGTCCGCCGGAGGGCGCGTGGTACTCGTCGGCGCCCGCCTGGTGCCCGGGGCCCTGGTGCCCGGGGCCCTGGTGCCCGGGGCCGGCGTACATGCCGGGGTGGCCCTGCTGGTGCTGCCCGGTCGGATAGCCCTCAGGGGCGGGGTAGTAACCGGGCTGCGCTCCGGTGTCGTACGGGTCGGCGGCGGGCCGCATCCCGTGCGGGTCGGTGGCGCCCATGCCGTAGCCCTGGCCGTAGTGCCCGCCGCCCATGGTGTCGTAGCCGCCCTGGCTGTGCCCCCCGTGCCCCGAGTGCCCCACGTGGCCGCCCTGGCCGTGGAAGTCCTGCGGCTGCTGCGGGTATTGGCCCTGCTGCTGGTGCGGTACCTGGTGCTGACCGGTGCCGTACGGGTCGGAGTAGGGGTCCGCGTACGGGTCGGCGTACGGGTCGCCCTCGCCCTGATAGGTGACACGACGGCCACCGTCCCAACCGTGGTCCCCGTAGAGGGGGTCATCGGGACGCCACGGTTCGGAGCCATGCCCCCGGCCATACTCAGTCATCGATCCCCTAGATCCGCCGGAACGGCGTCGTCCCCCGGTCGCGCCGGGTCGAGGCGCCCGCGGCACCCCGGGGTGTGCGAGCCGTCCTCAGGCCTCTGCCGTGTCGCGGGAACGTTACCGTATCGCGATCAGACAACCACTTCGACGCATTGCCCGGGTGGACTGCCTGACATCCGTTCAGTTTCCAGGGCGCTCTGCAGAATGACCACCGCCGCAGCCTGATCGATGCGGGAACGGCCCTTCTTCGAGCTCACGCCGGAGGCGCGCATGCCCTGCGCCGCAGTGACTGTACTCAACCGCTCGTCCACCAGCCGGACCGGCACGGGTGTGATCTTCCTCGCCAACTCCTCGGCGAAGCGGCGGACCTTGGCCGCGGCCGGGCCCTCGCCCCCCTTCAGGGAGCGCGGCAGCCCGGCCACCACCTCGATCGGCTCGTACTCGCCCACCAGCGCGGCCAACCGCCGCTGCGCCGCCGGAAGATCACGCCCGGGAACGGTCTCGACCGGCGTCGCCAGCAGCCCGTCCGGGTCGCTGGAGGCCACCCCGATGCGGGCGTCGCCCACATCGACGGCGAGGCGCCGGCCTCGGCGCATCAGGCGCTGCCGCTCTCGGCCACCAGCCGCTCCACCGTGGCGACGGCGTCGGGGACCGCGGCCGGGTTCTGACCGCCGCCCTGGGCGACGTCCGGCTTGCCCCCGCCTCCGCCGCCGAGCGCCTTCGCCGCACCGCGCACCAGGTCGCCGGCCTTCAGGCCGCGGTCCCTTGCGGCGTCGTTGGTGGCGATGACGGTGAGCGGACGGCCACCCGTGACAGCGAACAGCGCGACGACGGCGGGACGGCCACCCGTGATGCGCTGACGGACGTCCAGCACCAGGGTGCGCAGGTCGTCCGCAGCCGTGCCATCCGGAACCTGCGCGGCGACCACGGCCACGCCGCGTACGTCCGTGGCCCCCTCGGCGAGACCGGCGGCGGCCTGCAGCACCTTCTCGGCGCGGAAGCGCTCGATCTCCTTCTCGGCGTCCTTCAGCCGGGTCACCATGGAGGAGATCCGCTCGGGCAGCTCCTCCGGACGGCCCTTGAGCAGGTCGGTGAGCTGCGAGACGACCGTGTGCTCACGGGCGAGGAACTTGTAGGCGTCGACGCCCACCAGGGCCTCGACCCGGCGCACACCGGAGCCGATGGAGGACTCCCCGAGCAGCTTGACCAGGCCGAGCTGGGCGGTGTTGTGCACGTGGGTGCCGCCGCACAGCTCCTTGGAGAAGTCGCCGATCGTCACCACACGCACCCGGTCGCCGTACTTCTCGCCGAACTCGGCCAGCGCACCCTGCTTCTTGGCCTCGTCGATGCCCATGTACTCGGCGGAGACGTCGAGTTCACGCGCCAGCACCTCGTTGATCTTCTGCTCCACGTCGGTGAGGACCGTGCCGGGCACCGCGGAGGGGGAGCCGAAGTCGAAGCGGAAGCGGCCCGGGGAGTTCTCCGAGCCCGCCTGGGCGGCCGTCGGCCCCAGGGCATCGCGCAGGGCCTGGTGCGTGAGGTGGGTGGCGCTGTGGGCGCGGGCGATGGAGCGCCGGCGGTCCACGTCGATCCGGGCGTGCGCGGAGGCGCCGACCGTCACCTCACCGACCTGCACGAAGCCCTTGTGCACATGCACGCCGGTGACGGGTGTCTGGACGTCGCGCACCTCGATCACGGCGCCGCTGTCCAGCCGGATGCGTCCCGTGTCGGCGAGCTGGCCGCCGCCCTCGGCGTAGAAGGGGGTGCGGTCGAGTACGACCTCCACCTCGTCGCCCTCGTGGGCGGCGGGCGAGGAGACGCCGTCGACGAGCAGTCCGACGACGGCCGCCTCGGCGCCGGTCTCCTTGTAGCCGGTGAAGTCGGTGACGCCGCTGCTGTCGGCGATCTGACGGTACGCGGAGAGGTCTGCGTGGCCCTGCTTCTTGGCCTTGGCGTCGGCCTTGGCACGGTCGCGCTGCTCCTGCATCAGCCGCCGGAAGCCCGGCTCGTCCACGGACAGGCCCTGTTCGGCGGCCATCTCCAGGGTGAGGTCGATCGGGAAGCCCCAGGTGTCGTGCAGCAGGAAGGCCTTCTCACCCGGCAGGACCGAACTGCCCGCCGTCTGCGTGTCGGTGACGGCGGCGTCGAGGATGTTGGTGCCCGCGCGCAGCGTCTTGAGGAAGGCTGCCTCCTCGGCGAGGGCGACGGTCTCGATGCGCTTGCGCTCGGTCTCCAGCTCCGGGTACTGCGGCGCCATGGCCTTGATGACGGTGTCGGTCAGCTCCGCCACCGTCGTGCCCGAGGCTCCCAGCAGGCGCATGTTGCGGATGGCCCGGCGCATGATGCGGCGCAGCACGTAGCCGCGGCCCTCGTTGCCGGGGGTGACGCCGTCGCCGATGAGCATGATGGCGGTACGGATGTGGTCGGCGACCACCCGCAGGGAGACGTCGGACTGCTCGGCGTCGCCGTAGACCACACCCGTCAGCTCGGTCGCCTTGTCGATGATCATGCGCGAGGTGTCGATCTCGTACATGTTGCGCACGCCCTGCAGGACCATCGCCAGGCGCTCGAAGCCCAGGCCGGTGTCGATGTTCTGGCTGGGCAGGTCGCCGAGGATGGGGTAGTCCTTGCCCTCGCCGGGGCCGCGCTCGTACTGCATGAACACGAGGTTCCACAGCTCGATGTAGCGCTCGTCGTTGACGGCGGGGCCGCCCTCGGGGCCGAATTCGGGACCGCGGTCGTAGTTGATCTCCGAGCAGGGGCCGCACGGGCCCGGGACGCCCATGTCCCAGTAGTTGTCCGCCTTGCCCAGCCGCTGGATGCGCTCGGCGGGCACGCCGACGACGTCGCGCCAGATGCGCTCCGCCTCGTCGTCCTCCTCGTAGACCGTGATCCACAGCCGCTCCGGCTCCAGGCCGTAACCGCCCCGGTCCTGAGGGGAGGTCAGCAGCTCCCAGGCGTACTTGGCCGCACCCTCCTTGAAGTAGTCACCGAAGGAGAAGTTGCCGCACATCTGGAAGAAGGTCCCGTGGCGGGTGGTCTTGCCGACCTCCTCGATGTCCGGCGTGCGCACGCACTTCTGCACGCTGGTGGCGCGCTTGTACGGCGGCTTGACCTCACCCAGGAAGTACGGCTTGAAGGGGACCATGCCCGCCGGCACCAACAGCAGCGTCGGATCGTCCGCGATCAGTGACGCCGACGGCACGACGGTGTGCCCCCGCTCCTCGAAGAAGCGCAGCCAGCGGCGGCGGATTTCAGCCGACTCCATCAGAGGTCCTCTTTCCGGTCGTACGGGTGTGTGCGGCCCCGCCGGGCCGCCGGGCCCAGCTGCGGTCTGCGGGCCTGGGCGGGCAGCCCGGGACGCTCCGGGTCCGGCGGTGCGTTCAGCCCCAGCGCGTCGTTCAGTTCGGCCTCGCGCTGGGTCATTCCGGCGCGGACGTCGAGAGCGAAACCCTTGAGGCGGTGGCCGGTGACGACGGCCTTGTCCGCGGCGCGCACCGCGAGAGCGTCGGGCGCCATGGAGCGGATCTTGCGCTGGACCTTGGCGCTGGCCCAGACACCGGCGGCGGCGCCGGTGGTGAACCAGAAGGCACGGCGGAACATCTTCGCTCAGCTCCTTCCGCGGTTGCGCCCGCCGCGGCGGGCTCCGGGCAGCGTGCGGCCCAGGACCACCGTGCGGGGGGCGGCCTCCTCCGCGGGGGCGTCGTGCTTCTTCCGCCCCAGCGCACGCCGTACGCCGTAGCCGAAGGCGGCGACCTTCACGAGCGGCCCGCCGAAGGTGGTGGAGACCGTGGAGGAGAGCGCGGAGGCGTTGGAGGTGACCTCCTGTACGTCCGTCGCGATCGCGTCCACGCGCGCGAGCTGGCTCTGGGCCGAGCGCACCGTCTCGGACGCCTCTCCGAGCAGCGGGACCGCCTGCTCCGTCACGCCCGTCACCAGCTTGGTCGCCGCCCTGAGCGTCTGTGCCAGCCTCACCAGGACTACGGCGAGGAAGGAGACCAGAATCGCCCAGAAGACAGCCACCAGCAGACCGGCCACTTCACCACCGGACACGCCGCACCGCTTCCCTCGGGTCATTTCGGGGTCGGCCGCCGCCCTGGCTGCTCCACTTCCGGGAGCCGGGCCCGCGCGGCGGCGGATACCCCGACCTTATCGCGCCGCGGGGAGGCATCCGTACCGCATTGCGGCAGGGCGGAGGGCGCCCCGGTACGCCGCCGGCGGGCACGGGAACCGGCGGCGCGCTCCGCCGGCCGGGTGCGTCCGCGGCGCGTGCGGCGGCCGGGACGGGCCGCGAAAGAGCGTGCGGCGCCGGGCGGTTGGCGCTCCGGGCGGCGAAGTGGTCCCCGTCCCCGGCATGTCGGCCGTGCGGCCCCACAGAACGCGGCAGCCCGCCGTGCCGCCACCGTGCGCGGTGCGCCGCGGAGGGGCAGGCGGGCTGTGCCGTCCGGGTGTGCTCCCCCACCGGGTGCCGCCCGGCGGGGAGTTGACCGGGGAGCCGGTCGCGACCGGCTCAGCGTGCGTAGTACTCGATGACCATCTGCTCGTCGCAGACGACGGGAATCTCCTTGCGGTTGGGCTCCCGGTCGAGGCGGAAGGCCAGCGCGTCGAGATTGACCTCGAGGTAGCGCGGGGTCTCGCCGTCGGGGGCGTAACCGCCCTCCTTGGCGACGAGGAAGGGGTGCTTGGTGCGGCTGCGTTCGCGCACACGCACCACGTCGTCCGGCTTGACGCGGTACGAGGGCTTGTCGACCTTGCGGTCGTTGACCGCGATGTGACCGTGCACGACCATCTGCCGGGCCTGGTAGATGGTGCGGGCCAGACCGGAGCGCAGCACGAGCGCGTCAAGACGGCGCTCCAGCTCGATGACGAGCGCGTCGCCCGTCTTGCTCTCGGTCTTGCGGGCCCGGTCGTAGGCACGGGCCATCTGGCGCTCGCTGACGTCGTACTGGGCGCGCAGACGCTGCTTCTCCAGCAGCCGGACCTTGTAGTCGCTGTTCTGCTTGCGGCCTCGGCCGTGCTCGCCCGGCGGGTAGGGGCGCTGCTCGAAGTACTTCACCGCCTTCGGGGTCAGCGCGATGCCGAGCGCCCGCGACTTCTTGACCTTGGGACGCGACTGGTTCACTGAACGGACCTCCATGTAAGTTAGGTGAGGCTTACCTTAGCGGAGGAGAGCGTATGTTTCGACCTGGGATTCCCCTGCCCGGCAGCGATGCCGGAAGGGAACAGCCGCGTCCCGTGGAAGACGCCCGGGCACCCACTGCCGCGGAGCGTGTACGAACCCTCGTGGAATCCAGCGTATCGGCCATGCTGGACATTCCCGCGGACCGGTCACCGGACCCCTCGGTACCGGGATACGGCAGCCCCGAGGCCCGGGTGGTGACCGACGACGGTGACGTGGTGCTTCTCGTGCCCGCCGCCTCCCCGGCGGCCCAGCTTGCCGAGCACGCCGCGGGCGACGAGGTCACCGCGGTGATGGAGATCACGGACATCGCGCCGGTCGCGGTCCCGCACCGCGTGCGCGGCCGGGCCTGGATCGCCGGCTGGCTCACGTCCGTCCGCCCCGAGGACCGCGCCGGCTGTGCCCGCCTCATCGCCGACCGGCACCCCGCCGGGCCGGCCGCCGACGTGGCGTGGGCGCTGCTGAAGCTGGAGGTCGGCGAGGCGTGCGTCGATGACCTGTGGGGTGCCGAGCACGTCGAGCCGGACGACTTCGCCGCCGCCTCCCCCGACCCTCTGGCACCGCACGAGGCGGAACTGCTCCAGCACCTGGCCGCCTGCCACCACGAGCAGTTGAACGGACTGTGCGCCCTGCTCAGGGAGCGCGGACCGGCCTGCGCCGCCGCCGAGGGAAGCGCGGTACCGCTCTCGGTGGACCGGCACGGGATGCGGGTGCGATTCTGCGACATCCCCGCCGAGGCGGGCGGCAGCGGAGGCGGCAACGGCCGCACGGGACAGTGGTACTTCGACGTACGGTTCGAATTCCCCGAGCCGGTGGCCGACGTGGCCCAGCTCCGGCGGGCCATGCGCCTCCTCTTCGAAGCGGCCTCCGGATAGGGCGGACAGCGGCCGGGAGAGCGGTCCGTACGCCGTGACGCACGGACCCGGTCCCGCGGGGAAGGAGATCACGGGCGGCTCCCGGTCTCAGTGCTCCCCTGCGGGCGGGCCCGCGCCGCGCAGCCGCTCCCGTACCCGCTCGGCCACCTCCGCGTAGCGGGCCTCGGCGCCGTAGCGCGTCGGCTCGTAGTAGCGCTTGCCGTGGATCGCGTCCGGGGCGTACTGCTGGGCGGCGATCCCGCCGGGCAGGTCGTGCGGATACTGGTAGCCCTTCCCGTGGCCCAGCTTCGCGGAGCCGCGGTAGTGGCTGTCCCGCAGATGCGGGGGCACCGGTCCGGCAAGGCCCGCCCGTACGTCGGCCAGCGCGGCGTCGATTGCCAGACAGGCCGCGTTGGACTTCGGGGCGAGAGCGAGGGCCACGACGGCCTGGCCGAGCGCGATCCGGGCCTCCGGGAAGCCGATCATGGCGACCGCCTGCGCCACGGCGACGGCTGTCTGCAGGGCCGTGGGGTCGGCCAGGCCGATGTCCTCGCTCGCGGAGATCATCAGGCGCCGGGCGATGAAGCGGGGGTCCTCCCCCGCCTCGACCATCCGGGCCAGATAGTGCAGCGCGGCGTCCACGTCCGAGCCGCGGATGGACTTGATCAGAGCGCTGGTGACGTCGTAGTGCTGGTCGCCGTCGCGGTCGTACGTCACCGCGGCACGGTCGACCGCCTCCTCCAGCGTGGCCAGCGTGAGGGAGGACTCCCCCTTCGCCATCGCCGCGCCGGCGCCCGCCTCCAGCGCGGTCAGGGCCCGGCGCGCGTCACCGCCGGCGATGCGCAGCAGGTGGTCCTCCGCCTCGGGCGGGAGCGTCAGCGCGCCGCCGAGGCCGCGCTCCTCCCCGACCGCGCGCCGCAGCAGGGAACGCAGATCCTCGTCGGTGAGCGCCTCCAGGGTCAGCAGCAGCGAGCGTGACAGCAGGGGCGAGATCACCGAGAAGTACGGGTTCTCGGTGGTCGCCGCGATCAGCGTGACCCAGCGGTTCTCGACGGCGGGCAGCAGGGAGTCCTGCTGCGCCTTGCTGAACCGGTGGATCTCGTCCAGGAAGAGGACGGTGTCCTTGCTGTACGCGCCGGAGGAGCGTCGGGCGCTCTCGATGACCGCCCTGACCTCCTTCACACCCGCGGTGATGGCGGACAGCTCGACGAAGCGCTTGTCGGTGGCCTGGCTGACGACATACGCGAGCGTGGTCTTCCCCGTGCCCGGCGGACCCCACAGCATCACCGAGGACGGGCCGGCGGGCGAGCCGCCGGTGTCCCCCACGAGGCGGCGCAGCGGTGAGCCGGGGCGCAGCAGATGCTGCTGGCCGACGACATCGTCCAGGGTGCGCGGGCGCATCCGCACGGCGAGCGGGCTGGCGGAGGGGTCCTGCGCCTGGCGCTCCTCTGCGGCGGCGGTGAACAGGTCGGGTTCCACGCTCGAAACCCTAAGTCACGCCGGTGACAGCGCGGCGGGCCGGGCGGGGCGGCTCAGCTCGTCCAGAACTCCCACCAGCGCGTGAGGATCATCATGCCGATGATCCCGATGTGCAGCACCGGCATCACCCAGGGGAACTCGCCGAAGAAGCCCCGCACGGGCGCGGGCGCCGGCAGGAAGCCGTGGCGCACGTTGTGCGCGGTGACGTACCAGAACATCACGATCGTGGCGACCCAGGCGAGGCAGCACCACAGGCACAGGGCACTGATGTTGTACAGCGACTGGTACGTCAGCCAGGCACAGAACCCGACGCCGAAGAGGGTTCCGGCGTTGAAGGTGAGCCAGTACCAGCGCGGGAAACGGGCACGGGTCAGCAGGCTCATGCCGACGGCGATGACGACGGCGTAGGCGACCAGGCCGATCATCGGGTTCGGCGCCCCGAAGGCCTCGGCCTGCTCGCTCTTCATCACGCTGCCGCAGGAGACGATCGGGTTGAGGCTGCAGGCCGGGTCGAAGTCCGGGTCCTTGAGCAGGGAGAACTTGTCCAGGGTGATGACCCAGGAGGCGAGCAGGCCCGCCGCCCCGGTGATCAGCAGCATCCAGGCGAAGGCGCGTCCGGCACCGACGGCACCCCCGCCGGAGGGCTCGTCGGTGTCCGTGCGAGCGTCGTCGAGGGGTGCCGTCATGGTCATAACCCTGGTGTCCCGTCGTGTGGTGGTCTCTGCCCCGTGTGCCGCTCATTGTGCTACAGGGCAGCCGCAGTCAGCCGAGTTTCGCGCCCACTTCAGCCACCACACGATCGAGTGGCACGGCGCTCTGCTCCCCGCTCTGCAGGTCCTTGAGTTGGGCTGTTCCTTCGGCCAAGTCCCGCTCACCGGCCAGCAGCGCGTAACGCGCACCGGAGCGGTTGGCCGATTTCATGGCGTTCTTCATGCCCTTGCCGCCGTAGGCGAAGTCGGCGGCGACACCCTCCCGGCGCAGCGCGGTCACCACCCGGAAGAGTTCCCGCCGCGCCTCGTCGCCGATCGGCACCGCGAACACGTCGGTGGCGGAGGGCACTTCGAGGTCCACACCCTCCGCGCGGAGCGCGAGCACCGTACGGTCGACGCCCAGCGCCCAGCCCACCGACGGCAGCGGCGGTCCGCCGAGCATCTCTGACAGCCCGTCGTAGCGCCCGCCGCCGCCCACAGCGGACTGGGAACCGAGCCCGTCGTGGACGAACTCGAAGGTGGTGCGCGTGTAGTAGTCCAGACCCCGCACCAGCCGGGGGTCGTCCTCGAAGGCGACGTGTGCCGTGGTCAGCAGCTCACGCACCTGCTCGTGGTAGGACTTGCATGCCTCGCACAGGTGGTCGCGCATCATCGGCGCACCGCTCAGCTGCGCCTGCACGCTCTCGCGCTTGTCGTCCAGCACCCGCAGCGGGTTGATCTCGATACGGCGGCGCGTGTCCTCGTCCAGGTCGAGCCGTCGCAGGAAGTCCTGCAGCGCCGCACGGTAGACGGGGCGGCACTCCTTGTCGCCCAGCGAGTTGAGCAGAATACGGAAGTCCCGCAGCCCCAGCGAGCGGTAGGCGTCGTGCGCCAGGATGATCAACTCGGCGTCGAGCGAGGGGTCCTCGGCACCGATCGCCTCCGCGCCGACCTGTGAGAAGTGCCGGTAGCGGCCCTTCTGCGGACGCTCGTAGCGGTAGTAGGAGCCCGAATACCACAGCTTCACCGGGAGGTTGCCGCTCTTGTGCAGGTTGGCCTCCAGGGCGGCGCGCAGCACGGAGGCGGTGCCCTCGGGGCGCAGTGCCAGCTCGTCACCGCCCTTGGTGGTGAGGGTGTACATCTCCTTGGTCACGATGTCGGTGGACTCACCGACACCGCGCGCGAAGAGTTCGACCTGCTCGAAGCCGGGCGTCTCGGTGTAGCCGTAGCCCGCGCGCCGCAGCGGCGCGGAGAGCGCCTCCCGCACGGCGAGGAAGTCCGCCGACTCCGGGGGGATGAGGTCGTAGGTGCCCCTGGGGGCCTTGAAGGTGCTCACGGAAGGTCTCGTCACATTCCTCGTCGGGGGGCGGCGCCCGCAGCGCTGCCGCCCCCTGGCCCGGCGCCCACCTGCCGCATGAACGGATTGGCGGCGCGCTCCTGGCCGATGGTGGTCTGGGGGCCGTGGCCCGAGAGCACCACGGTCTGATCCTCCAGCGGCAGGCACACACGTGCCAGCGACTGCAGGATCTCCTCGTGGTCTCCCCCGGGCAGGTCGGTACGTCCGACGGAGCCGGCGAAGAGCAGGTCACCCGAGAAGAACACCGGCGGGATGTCCGCCTGTTCGGGCATCCGGAACGTCACCGACCCCTTGGTATGGCCCGGGGCGTGCGCGACGGTCAGCTCCAGCCCGGCCAGCCGCAGCGTGGAGCCGTCGGTCAGCTCCTCCACGTCGTCCGGCTCGCCCACGGTCAGCTCGCCCATCAGCGGCTGACCGATGGTGCGGCCCAGCGCCTTCTCCGGGTCGCTCATCATGTAGCGGTCGGCGGGGTGGATCCAGGCCGGCACGTCATGTGCCCCGCACACAGGCACCACGGAGGCGACATGGTCGATGTGGCCGTGGGTGAGCACCACGGCGACCGGCTTCAGCCGGTGCTTGGCGACAGCCTCCTCGACACCCTCGGTGGCCAGATGGCCCGGGTCGATGATCACACACTCCTCGCCGGCGGCGGGGGCGACCAGATAGCAATTGGTCCCCCAGGCCCCGGCGGGGAACCCGGCAACGAGCACGATCGTCCTTCAGTCGTCCGGCAATCGAATCAAAACGGCGGTTCGCCGATCAGGCTGGTCACAGCCTACCGGCGGGGGCAGGGACACGGCGAACCCCTTCGGCGAACCCGTATACGGTACGGGCCGGACTCTGGTACTTACGCACGCAGCCCCTACGCACGCACGGCCTGAAGGAGACGACCCCGTGGTCACCAGTGATCAGCGCAGAAAGCAGCTCGCCCGCGAGAAGTACCTGCGCCAGCAGGAGCGAAGAGCGGCACGGCGGCGCAGGGCGCGGGTGCGCAACATCGCGATCGCTCTCGCCGCGGCACTGGTCCTGGCGGCCGGAGCCGCCTACGCCGCCTCCGGCGGACTCAACGGCGACGAGCAGAAGGACGAGGCCGCCGACGAGGCGAAGCCCTCGCCGAGCAAGCCCGCCGACCCGTGCGAGAAGCCCGCCAAGGGCAAGCCGAACGGCAAGAAGTGGAAGAAGGAGCCGGAACTGACCGTCGACGAGTCGGCCGACTACACGATGAAGCTGGCCACCACGTGCGGGGACGTCACCGTCGACATGGACGCCTCCAAGGCGCCGCACACCGTGAACTCCTTCCGGTTCCTGGCCGGAGAGGAGTTCTTCGACCACACCGAGTGCCACCGCCTGGTCGACCAGCAGATCCACGTCCTGCAGTGCGGCGATCCCACGGGCACCGGGAAGTCCGGCCCCGGCTACACGATCCCGGACGAGAACCTGAAGGACCCGCGGCTGAAGGGCGGCTCGTACCCCGCCGGCACCGTCGCCATGGCGAACAAGTACGACCCGCGGACGAAGAAGGGACGTGACTCCGGCGGCAGCCAGTTCTTCCTCGTCTTCGAGGACAGCCCCCTGCCCGCGGACTACACCCCGTTCGGCAAGATCACCGGCGGCATGGACGTGCTGAAGAAGATCGCAAAGGCGGGCTCGACGCCCGACCCCCAGACGCAGAACACCCCGCCCAACGCCACCGTCGTCATCGAGAAGGCGACGGTGCGCGAGTCCTGACAGGCGGCGCGGCGTCCCCCGCCCCGCTCTCCGCGTGCGGAATTTCGCTCCGCCCGCATGCGGACAGCGCGGGCGCGGTTCGCCTATGTTGGCAATGACGAGATCTGTGGACGATGCCGGGCCCTGCGCCCGACCTGGGCATCATGTGGAGGAGGGTGCTGTGAGCAGCGACCCGTCGTGGGGCCGCGTCGATGAGGCGGGGACCGTATACGTGCGTACAGCCGACGGTGAGAAGGTCGTCGGATCGTGGCAGGCAGGCTCCCCCGAGGAAGCGCTGGCCTACTTCACGCGCAAGTACGAGGGACTGGTGGTGGAGATCGGCCTCCTGGAGCGCCGGGTGAAGACCACCGACCTGTCCGCCAAGGACGCCACCACCGCCATCGAGCACCTGCGCGAGCAGGTCGACGCCCATCACGCCGTCGGCGATCTGGACGCGCTGAGCAAGCGGCTCGACGCCCTGACGGGGGTGGTCGAGCAGCGCCGCGAGGAGCGGAAGGCGCAGAAGGCTCAGCAGAACGAACAGGCCCGCCGGTCCAAGGAGGAACTGGTGGCCGAGGCGGAACAGCTCGCCGAGAGTGAGCAGTGGCGGGCTGCCGGTGAACGGCTGCGCGCTTTGGTCGACACCTGGAAGAGCCTGCCGCGGCTGGACCGCAAGACGGACGACGAGCTGTGGCGGCGCTTCTCCCATGCCCGCTCGGCCTTCTCCAAACGCCGTAAGGCCCACTTCGCGCAGCTGGACGCCCAGCGCGAGGAGGCCAGGCAGCGCAAGGAGAAACTGGTGGCGGAGGCGCAGGCGCTCTCCGACTCCCGCGACTGGGGTCCCACTGCCGCCAAGTACCGCGATCTGATGCAGGAGTGGAAGGCCGCAGGACGTGCCCAGCGGGAGCACGAGGACGACCTGTGGCAGCGCTTCCGCGGTGCGCAGGACGTCTTCTTCCAGGCCCGCAGCGAGGCGTTCGCCGAACGTGACAGCGAGCAGCGGGAGAACCTGGCGCGCAAGGAGGAGCTGGCCGCCGAGGCGGAGAAGCTCCTTCCGGTCACCGACCTCAAGGCCGCGCGCAGTGCCTTCCGCGCGGTCAACGAGCGCTGGGACGCCGTGGGGCACGTGCCCCGCGACGCCAGGCCGAAGGTCGAGGGCCGGATGCAGGCGGTGGAGCGGGCGCTCCAGGAGGCCGAGGAGTCCGAGTGGCGCCGCACCAACCCCGAGGCACGGGCACGGGCGGCGGGGCTGACCGGTCAGCTCCAGGACGCCGTCGACAAGCTGCGGCGCCAGGCCGAGCAGGCGCGGGCGGCGGGGAACACCGCCAAGGCCGACAAGTTGGAGAAGGAACTGGCCGGACGCCAGGAGCTGCTGGACCAGGCGCTCAAGGGCCTGGAGGAGTTCGGCGGCTGAGAAGGCGGCGGCCCCCCTGGCCCCGCGCGGTCCGCCGCGTCCCCGTACACCCTCGACGGTGGCACGGGGACGCGGCGGACCGCCCGCGTGTGCGGGGCGGGCGGGGCCGGGGCGTCAGGACGGGCGGCGGGCCGAGGTCACCCGGTAGACGTCGTAGACGCCCTCCACGCCGCGAACGGCCTTCAGCACATGCCCGAGGTGCTTGGGGTCGCCCATCTCGAAGGTGAAGCGCGAGGTGGCGACCCGGTCCCGGGATGTCTGCACCGCCGCCGAGAGGATGTTGACATGCTGGTCGGAGAGGATGCGGGTGACGTCGGAGAGCAGCCGCGAACGGTCCAGCGCCTCGACCTGAATGGCGACGAGGAAGACCGACGACTGGCTGGGCGCCCACTCCACGTCGATGATGCGCTCGGGCTCCTTGGTCAGTGAGTCCACGTTGACGCAGTCGGTGCGGTGGACGGAGACACCGTTCCCGCGGGTGACGAAGCCGATGACGGGGTCGCCGGGCACGGGCGTGCAGCAGCGGGCCAGCTTGACCCAGACATCGTCCACGCCCTTGACGACCACTCCGGGGTCGGAGTTCGCGCGCCGTTTGGCGCGGCGCGTGGTGGCGGGCATGGGCGGGGCGGTCTCGGCCAGGTCCTCGTTGGCGGCGTCCTCGCCGCCCAGGGACTGCACCAGCTTCTGCACGACGCTCTGCGCCGACATGTGGCCCTCGCCGATCGCGGCGTAGAGGGCGGAGATGTCGGGGTAGCGCATCTCGTGGGCGAGAGTGACCAGGGAGTCGCCGGTGAGGATGCGCTGGATCGGCAGGTTCTGCTTGCGCATCGCGCGGGCGATGGCGTCCTTGCCCTGCTCGATGGCCTCGTCGCGGCGTTCCTTGGTGAACCAGGCACGGATCTTGTTGCGGGCGCGCGGCGACTTCACGAAGCCGAGCCAGTCGCGGGAGGGGCCCGCGCCCTGCGACTTGGAGGTGAAGACCTCCACCGTGTCGCCGTTGTCGAGCGTCGACTCCAGCGGCACAAGGCGGCCGTTGACGCGGGCACCGATGGTGCGGTGACCGACCTCGGTGTGCACGGCGTAGGCGAAGTCGACGGGGGTGGCCTCGGCGGGCAGCGCGATCACGTCGCCCTTGGGGGTGAAGACGAAGACCTCGTTGCGGGAGAGGTCGAAACGCAGCGACTCCAGGAACTCGCCCGGGTCCTCGGTCTCCTTCTGCCAGTCGAGCAACTGCCGCAGCCAGGACATGTCGTTGACATGCTCGTCGCCCTTGCCGGCGCTCTTGGGCACGTCCGTACGGACCTTGGAGGCACCCGCGACGGCCTGCTGCTTGTACTTCCAGTGCGCGGCGATGCCGTACTCGGCACGACGGTGCATGTCGAAGGTGCGGATCTGCAGCTCGACCGGCTTGCCGCCGGGCCCTATCACCGTCGTGTGCAGCGACTGGTACATGTTGAACTTGGGCATCGCGATGTAGTCCTTGAACCGGCCCGGAACCGGGTTCCAGCGGGCGTGCACGGTGCCCAGCGCGGCGTAGCAGTCGCGGACGGTGTCGACCAGGACGCGGATGCCCACCAGGTCGTAGATCTCGGCGAAGTCCCGGCCCCGCACGATCATCTTCTGGTAGACGCTGTAGTAGTGCTTCGGGCGGCCGGTGACGGTGGCCTTGATGCGGGCGGCGCGCAGGTCTGCCTGCACCTCGTCCGTGACGACGGCCAGGTACTCGTCCCGCTTCGGCGCCCGCTCGGCGACCAGCCGCACGATCTCGTCGTACATCTTCGGATAGAGGATCGCGAAGGCGAGGTCCTCCAGCTCCCACTTGATGGTGTTCATGCCCAGCCGGTGCGCGAGCGGGGCGAAGATCTCCAGCGTCTCCCGGGCCTTCTGCTCCTGCTTGGCCCGCTTGAGATAGCGCATCGTGCGCATGTTGTGCAGCCGGTCGGCCAGCTTGATGACCAGCACCCGCGGGTCCTTGGCCATGGCTACGACCATCTTGCGTACGGTCTCCGCCTGCGCGGCCTCACCGAACTTGACCTTGTCGAGCTTGGTGACGCCGTCGACGAGGAGGGCGACCTGCTCTCCGAAGTCACGGCGGAGCGTCTCCAGGCCGTACTCGGTGTCCTCGACGGTGTCGTGCAGGAGCCCCGCCATGAGCGTCGCCGGGTCCATGCCCAGCTCGGCGAGGATGGTGGTGACAGCCAGCGGATGCGTGATGTAGGGATCGCCGCTCTTGCGCTTCTGGCCGCGGTGCCAGCGCTCGGCCACCTGGTAGGCGTGCTCGATCTGGCGCAGCGTGGCGGACTCGATCTTCGGGTCGTTGCCGCGCACTATCCGCAGCAGAGGCTCCAGGACCGGGTTGAAGGGGCTGGAGCGCTGCACTCCGAGACGGGCCAGACGCGCCCTTACACGATTGGAGGAGCCGGAGCGGCCCGAGACTCCGGAGACGGCGCGGGCGGGAGCCACACGCTCGCTCTGCGCCTGCTGCGCGGCCTCCTCACGCTCGGCCCGCACCTCCTTGTCCGCCTGGGACTGTCCGTTACGGGCGCTCCGGCCCCCCGCACGGGACTTCCCGCCCCCGGACCCGCCCGGGGAGCGGTCCTCGACTGCGGTGGGTGCCCGGCTGTCGCGCTGCGCCTCCGCACCGGGGCGGGAACCCCGGGCGTCACCGTCCCCTTCGCCCGTCCCGCTCGTCCCGGTCTCCACAGACGCCTTGCCGGTGGCCGCGGCGGCCGCGCCCGGCCCGCCGGGCTCGGCGTCGGAACGCTGTGCCGCCGTGAGCGGCTGGGCCTCGTCTGGCAAAAGCACTCCTCGTTCGACCCCAGGTCGGACTGCCATGGTATCGACCCGGGTCGCGGCCCCGCCCATGACGGGTGAGACAGGAGCGACAAAGGCGGACACCCGGGTCCGACGTGACGAACGTACCGGGTGACCGCCCTGTGCGGACGCCTCGTCGTCAGACCGTGACCAGGGCGTCCAGTTCCGCGTCGCCCAGGGCCGGCGCGAGGCGCTCCCGGCCGCCGAGGAATCCCAGCTCCAGCAGGACCGCCAGACCGGCGACATGCGCACCGGCCCGGCGGATCAGCTGCAGGGACGCCTCCGCTGTGCCTCCGGTGGCGAGCACGTCGTCGACGACGAGGACACGGTCCCCGGCGCCGAGGTCCTCGGCATGCACCTCCATCTCGGCGGTGCCGTACTCGAGCTCGTAGGACTGGGCGAGGGTGGCGCCGGGGAGCTTGCCGGCCTTGCGTACGGGGACGAAGCCGAGACCGGCCCGCACGGCAACCGGGGCGGCCAGGATGAATCCCCGCGCTTCGAGGCCGACGACCTTGGTGGCACCGCGTTCAGCGCAGATACGCGCGAGGGAGTCGGTCAGCAGCGTGAACGCCTCGGGGTCGGCGAGGAGGGGGGTGATGTCCTTGAACATCACCCCGGGCAGCGGGTAGTCCGCCACGTCGCGGATGCGGTCGAGAAGTATCCCGCGCACCTCGGCGGAGACCGTTGCCGACGCCTCACTCATCCCTGTCACCTCGCTCACCTGCGCTTTCCGGACGGGCGGTTACGGCCTCGGCCCTTGGATGCCGGCTGACGGCGCTGGGCACGCGAACCGGGCGCCTCACGCTGGACGCGGGGTCCGACGACGCCCGCGCCCGCGGCGGCGGGGTCGCCCGGGTCGGCGGCACCGGAGCCCTGGTCGCCGAGAGCCGTCCGCGGTCCGGAACCGTCGCGCGGCCCGTGCCCGTCCTGCCCGTCCTGCTCGTCCTGCTCGTCGTGGTCGTCTCCGCCCTCACGGCCCTCGGCCTTGAGCCGCTTGGCGCGCACACGCTTGGCCAGGGCCTTCATCTGCGGCTCGCGCTCCTTGAAGTCGGCCACGAGCGGGGTGGCGATGAAGATCGAGGAGTACGCACCGGCAGCGAGGCCGACGAAGAGGGACAGGGCGATGTCGTTGAGCATGCCGCCGCCCAGCAGCCCGCCGCCGATGAAGAGCAGACCCGCCACCGGCAGCAGCGCCACGACCGTGGTGTTGATGGAGCGCACCAGGGTGGCGTTGATGGAACGGTTGGCGATCTCGCTGTAGGTCCAGCGCGTCTGCTTCGTGACGTTGCGGCTGCCGTCTCTCAGCCCGTCGAAGACGACGACGGTGTCATAGAGCGAGTAGCCGAGAATCGTGAGCAGACCGATCACGGTGCCCGGCGTCACTTCGAACCCGACGAGCGAATAGACGCCGATGGTGATCGTGATGTCGTGGATCAGTGCGATCAGGGCGGCCAGCGCCATCCGCCACTCGAAGGCGATGGCGAGATAGATCACCACCAGGACCATGAAGATCCCCAGGCCCTGCCAGGCCTTGTTGGCGATCTGCTCACCCCAACTCGGGCCGACGAGCTGAGTGTCGATCTTGTTGATGTCCACCCTGAGGTCCTCGGCGAGAGCCTCCTTGACCTCGGTGGACTTGGCGGTGTCCACGCCGGCGATCTGCACGCGCATCCCACCGTTGCCCAATTGCTGGACGATGGCCGCGTGGCCCGAGCTCTCCTCCGCCAGGTCGGTCGTCTCCTGGACGGAGGCGGCGGTCTTGGGCGTGGTGAGGACGGCGCCGCCCTCGAACTCGATGCCCATGTTCAGACCGCGCACCCCGAGGCCCACGATCGCCGTGATCGTGATGAGGATGGAGACGCCGTACCAGAACATCCGCTTGCCGACGAAGTCGTAGCCGACCTCGCCCCGGTAGAGCCGGGCACCGAGATTGCCGAGCCTCGACATCTCATGCCTCCTTCGGTTCGGTGCTGACGACGGACGAACGACGGCCGCGGCGCAACGGCGGCTTGGCACCGAGCCGTGTCGGGTCGAGACCGGACCACGGATGACCGGCGGAGAAGAACTTCCGGCGGGCGAGCAGAACCATCAGCGGCTTGGTGAAGAAGAAGACCACGACGACGTCGAGCAGCGTCGTGAGCCCCAGCGTGAACGCGAAGCCCTGCACCTTTCCGACGGTGACGATGAAGAGCACCGCGGCGGCGAGGAACGAGACGAAGTCGGAGACGAGAATCGTGCGCCGGGCGCGCGGCCAGGCCCGTTCGACGGCGGGCCGCAGAGTACGGCCCTCGCGCACTTCGTCACGGATGCGTTCGAAGTAGACGATGAAGGAGTCCGCCGTGATGCCGATGGCGACGATCGCGCCGCACACGGCAGGCAGGTTCAGCGCGAAGCCGATGGCCGGGCCGAGCAGCGACATGAGCGTATAGGTGAGCACGGCGGAGACGAGGAGGGAGACGATCGCGATGAGCGACAGCCCTCGGTAGTACGCCACCAGATAGATGATCACCAGTGCGAGACCGATCGCGCCCGCGACGAGGCCCGCCTCCAGCTGGTCGCTGCCGAGGGCCGCTGTCACGGTGGTGACGTCCGACTCCTCGAAGGTGAGGGGCAGCGCACCGTAGGAGAGGATGTTGCCCAGCTCCTCGGCCGACTGCTGCGTGAAGCTTCCGGAGATCTCCGCGTTGGAGGTCAGCCGCTGACTCACCGAAGGGGCGGAGACGACCTCACCGTCCAGCGCGATGGCGAACTGGTTCTGCGGCTGCTGCTTCTTGGCCAGCTCGCCGGTGGTCTTGCCGAAGTCGCTGGAGCCCTTGTCGTCGAACGACATGGTGACGATCCACTGACCGCGCTGCTGGTCGAACTGCGCATCGGCGTCGGTGACGTTCTTCCCGTCGACACCGACCGGGCCCAGTACGTACTTGATCTTCTCCTTGGAGTCGCACGCGACGATGGGTTCGGAGGACTTGGTGGAGGCGGCCTGCTCACTCGCCTTCGCCCGCTGCTCCTTGGTGTTGCACTGCAGCTTCTCCAGCTTCTTCGCCAGCTCCGGCGATACGCCCGGGGGCTGCTGTTGCTGCGGCGGTGCCGTCGGCGGCGTGGTCTTGTCGGGCTTGGGAGTGGGCTCGTCATCGGCCGGGGCGGCCTTGAGGTCGTCGGTGACGGCCCGGCCCTGCTGGTCCTGGCCCTCCTGGCCCTTCTCCGCCTGCTGGCCCTGCTCGCCCTGGCCCTGCTCGCCCTGACCCTGCTCGCCCTGACCCTGCTCGCCCTGACCCTGCTCGCCCTGACCCTGCTCGCCCTGCTTCTCACCGGATCCTGACGGGGACGGCGCGGGCTGCTCCGGCTGCGGAGTGGTCGGCGCGTACGTCACCACCGGGCGGAAGGCCAGTTTGGCCGTGGTGCCGACCTGTTCGCGGGCCTGCTTCTCGTTGGTCCCGCGGGGGATGTTGGCGATGATGTGCCGGTCACCCTGGGTCTGGACCTCGGCCTCGGAGACGCCCAGACCGTTCACACGCCGCTCGATGATGCCCACGGCCGTGGTCATGTTCGTCTTGTTGATCGCGTCGGGCTTGCCCGGCTGGTTCCTGGCCTCGAGCGTGATGCTCGTACCGCCGGCGAGATCGATGCCCAGCCGCGGCGTCGTGTGGCCGGAGAGGAACATGCCCCCGGTCAGGCCCACCATGGCCAGCAGGATCAGCATCAGCGAGCGCCACGGTTTCCCCTGGCCGCCCGGGCTCCTGCGGCCCTTCTTCGGTGCTGCCACCTTCTCGTCTCTCCTGTCCCAACCGCCAGTGCCGGCCCAGGAGTCGAGTCGGGCCGCCACGCGGCGCACAAAGTGGTCTGCGGACATGCTCCGCCGCCGGGCCCGGTCGTGACCCGGCGGCGCCGACCCTACTCCGAGTCGGAGTCACCCTTCCGCTTGGTGTCCTTGGCCTTCTCCTCGGTCTCGGCCGCCTCTTCCTTCGAGGAGGCAGCCTCGCCGGCGGCGCCGGCGGTGGCCCCGTCCTCGCCGGAGGACTTGCCGAAGTCCACCTTCGAGTCGTCGGCGGAGGAGTCGTCCGAGGTCAGGGAGGAGGCGTCGTCGGGGACGACGGTCTCCTCGATGCCGAGGTCGGGCGTGGCGTTCACGATCCGCTCGTACTCGTCGGCCTCCAGAACGGCGCCGACGGAGTTCTTGGCGTACAGAGCGTGCGTCCCGGGTGCCACCTCAAGGAGGACCGTGTCGTCGCGGATCTCCTTGACGGTGGCGTACATGCCCCCGATCGTCCGGACGCCGGTGCCGGGCTGCATCGAGTCACGCATCTTCGCCGCCTGGCGCTGCTTGTTCTTGGCGGAGCGGGTCATCAGGAACATGGCCCCGATGAGCACGATGAAGGGGAGGAGAGTAACGATATTCACGGCGGAAGAAAGTCCTTCGCACGACCGCGTCTCAGCGGCCTGGATTTCGGGGTGGGCGTGCCGCCCGTGAGGGACGGCGTCGGCGGAGTCTAAGCGAGCCCTCGCCACTGGAACAACGTCAAGTGTGGCACTGGGGTTCCTGACCCCGGGTGTATCAGCACGGTCACTCTCCGAAGAGCCCTTGTTGTCCGGTTCCTCCCGGAAGGGCCGGCGGCGTCTGCGGGGGCCGGGCCAGCCCGAGGTGGTCCCAGGCAGCGGGCGTCGCGATCCTCCCACGGGGCGTACGGGCCAGCAGCCCCTCCCGCACCAGGAACGGCTCGGCGACCTCCTCGACGGTCTCCCGCTCCTCCCCCACCGCGACCGCCAGGGTGGAGAGTCCGACGGGCCCCCCGCCGAACAGCTTGAGCAGGGCGCCCAGTACGGCACGGTCGAGCCTGTCCAGACCGCGCTCGTCGACCTCGTAGACGCGCAGGGCGCGCGAGGCGATCTCGCGGTCGATCACCCCGTCGGCCTTGACCTGGGCGTAGTCCCGCACTCGGCGCAGCAGGCGGTTGGCAATACGGGGCGTGCCACGGGAGCGTCCGGCGATCTCGGTGGCTCCCTCGGCGTCCGTCTCCACCTCCAGCAGCCGGGCGGAGCGGTGGACGACCTGCTCCAGTTCGCCCGGCTCGTAGAACTCCATGTGCGCGGTGAAGCCGAACCGGTCGCGCAACGGAGGCGGCAGCAGACCGGCACGCGTGGTGGCGCCGACGAGCGTGAAGGGCGGCAGTTCCAGCGGGATCGCCGTGGCCCCGGGCCCCTTTCCGACGATCACGTCGACGCGGAAGTCCTCCATGGCCATGTAGAGCATCTCCTCCGCGGGCCGCGACATCCGGTGGATCTCGTCCAGGAAGAGGACCTCGCCCTCGTGGAGGGAGGAGAGGATCGCGGCGAGGTCGCCCGCGTGCTGGATGGCCGGACCGGAGGTGATGCGGATCGGCGCGGCCATCTCCGAGGCGATGATCATGGAAAGGGTCGTCTTGCCGAGCCCCGGCGCTCCGGAGAGCAGGACGTGATCGGCCGTGCCGTTGCGCCGCCGGGCCGCTCTGAGGACGAGGTCGAGCTGCTCGCGCACCTTCGACTGGCCGATGAACTCGCTCAGTTCCTTCGGGCGCAGCGCCGCCTCGACGGCGCTCTCCTCGCCGTCTGCCTCGGCGCCGACGAGGCGGCCGTCACCGTGGTCCGCCTGGTCCGCCTGGTCGGCGGTGTACTCGTCCCTGGTCATGACGCCTGCCCCTGACTGTGCCTGTGCCTTGCCCGCTCACCCCGTGCGGAGCGGCGCGCCGCGTGTCCTCGCCCCGCGCGCCCGCGCATCTACCGCGCCCGGTTCAGCGTCTGCAGGGCGGCGCGCAGCAGTTGCGGTACGGGAGGCTCGGTGCCGGAGGCCGCCGCGGCCTCGGCCTGTGGAGCGACGGCGGCGACGGCCTCGTCGGCCTCACGCGTGGCGTATCCCAATCCGACGAGCGCAGAGTGCAGTTGGGACCGCCAGCCGCCCCCGGACTCTGCTGCCGGACGCTGCCCGGCACCGGCGCGGCCGCCGGCGACCGGATCGCCCAGCCGGTCCTTCAGCTCCAGCAGCAGCTTCTGCGCCCCCTTCTTCCCGATGCCCGGGACAGCGGTCAGCGTCTTCTCGTCCCCCTCGGCGACGGCCGCGCGCAGCGCGTCGGGAGAGTGCACGGCGAGCATCGCCTGCGCGAGCCGCGGGCCGACGCCACTGGCCGTCTGCAGCAACTCGAAGGTCTGCCGGGCGTCTTCGTCCTCGAAGCCGTAGAGAGTGAGTGAATCCTCCCGGACCACGAGGGAGGTGGCGAGCTCGGCACGGGAGCCGACCCGCAACTGCGCCAGTGTGCCCGGCGTGCACTGCACGGCCATTCCCACACCGCCGACCTCGACCACGGCGGTGTCCGGGGCGAGAGCGGCGACGGGGCCGGAGACGAACGCGATCATCAGGCGGTGCCTTTCGGGGAACGACTCTCCGGGGAACGGCTCTCCGGGGAACGGCTCTGGGGGGAACGGCTCTGGGGGGAGCGGCCCTCCGGGGAACGGCTGACGGCATCGGCGGCGGCCCGGGACGCGGCGTGCTGGGACGCGGCGTGCTGGGCGTGTGCCTGCTGCAGGCGGTTGAGCCGCTGCTGCACCGGAGCGCGCCAGATGTGGCAGATTGCCAGCGCGAGCGCGTCGGCGGCGTCGGCGGGGCGCGGCGGCGCGTCGAGCTGGAGCAGCCGCATGACCATGGTGGCGACCTGCGCCTTCTCCGCCCTGCCCGTGCCCGTCACGGCGGCCTTGACCTCGCTCGGCGTGTGCAGGGCCACGGGCAGTCCGCGGCGGGCGGCGCAGAGCATGGCGACCGCACTGGCCTGGGCGGTGCCCATCACCGTGCGGACGTTGTGCTGGCTGAACACCCGCTCGACGGCGACTGCTTCGGGGCTGTGCGTGTCCAGCCACTGCTCCACGCCCCGCTCGATCAGGACGAGGCGCTCGGCGACCGCGGTGTCCGAGGGCGTACGCACGACACCGGCGGTGAGCATCCTCAGCGGGCGGCCCGCCGTTCCCTCGACGACTCCGAGGCCGCAGCGGGTCAGCCCCGGGTCGACACCGAGCACACGCACGCCGCTCCTCCTCGTCCCGCGGTTGGTTCCCCCGACAACTCCCGCAGGTTATCGGCCGCTGCCGACAACGGCGCAGGGCCGTACCCGCACGGGAGCGTGAAGCGGCGTGCCCCGGCGGGCCGTTGACAGCGCCCGGCGCGCGGGCGGCCCTGGCGCGTCGGCTTCCGGGAAGGTGACGCCGGCACCGGACGGCGCCCGTTCCCGACGGCAGCGGGTACGGGCGCCGGATGTCACGCAGCCCCGGACATGCGGGACGGCCCCGGATGCGCGCGGCCGTCTCAGGCGTCGACCTTGGCCATGACGTCGTCGGCGACGTCGAAGTTGGCGAAGACGTTCTGCACGTCGTCGCTGTCTTCGAGCGCGTCGATCAACTTGAAGATCTTGCGGGCGCCTTCCTCCTCCAGCGGCACCTGCACGCTGGGCAGGAAGCTGTTGTCCGCCGACTCGTAGTCGATGCCGGCGTCCACCAGAGCCGTACGCACCGCGACCAGGTCGGTGGCCTCACTGATGACCTCGAAGCTCTCGCCCAGGTCGTTGACCTCCTCAGCACCGGCCTCCAGCACGGCCGCCAGTACGTCGTCCTCGGCCAGTCCGCTCTCGCCCTTGGGGACGATCACGACACCCTTGCGGTTGAAGAGGTAGGAGACGGAACCGGGGTCGGCCATGGAGCCGCCGTTGCGGGTCATGGCGACACGCACGTCGGAGGCGGCGCGGTTGCGGTTGTCGGTGAGGCACTCGATGAGCACGGCCACGCCGTTGGGCCCGTAGCCCTCGTACATGATCGTCTCGTAGTCGGCACCGCCGGCTTCGAGTCCGGCACCGCGCTTGACCGCGCTGTCGATGTTCTTGTTGGGCACCGAGCTCTTCTTCGCCTTCTGGATGGCGTCGTAGAGGGTCGGGTTGCCCTCCGGGTCGGCGCCGCCCGTACGGGCCGCGACCTCGATGTTCTTGATCAGTTTGGCGAAGAGTTTGCCGCGCTTGGCATCGATCACGGCCTTCTTGTGCTTGGTGGTTGCCCACTTAGAGTGGCCGGACACAGCCTCGCTCCTTCAACGTCACCGGTTCGCTTCGACGCGGAGATCCTACCGCCAAGCCGCTCGGCGGCCCGACCTCCGCGCCTCCCGCCCTGGCTGCGCACCGCGCCGCCGGACGGTTCCCGGCGCCGCGCTGCGTCAGGTGGTCAGCCCAGCACCGTACGCACCATGTCCACGAAGAGCGCGTGCACCCGGTGGTCCCCTGTGAGTTCGGGGTGGAACGAGGTCGCCAGCAGGGCGTCCTGGCGCACCGCAACCGGATGCCCCGCGCAGACCGCCAGTGTCTCCGCCCGCGCCCCGGTCGACTCCACCCACGGGGCCCTGATGAAGACGCCGTTGAGCGGACCGCCCCGCATGCCGGTCACCTCCAGCGGCGCCTCGAACGACTCGTTCTGCCGCCCGAAGGCGTTGCGCCGCACGATCATGTCGATGCCGCCGACCGTCTCCTGTCCCGACCTCGGGTCCAGGATCTTGTCGGCGAGCATGATCATGCCCGCACAGGAGCCGTAGGCCGGCATGCCCGCCGCGACGCGCTCGCGCAGGGGCTCCATCAGGCCGAAGGCGACGGCCAGTTTGGAGATGGTGGTCGATTCACCGCCCGGGATCACCAGCGCGTCGACCTGCGCGAGTTCCTCGGGACGGCGCACGGTGCACGCCCGCGCCCCCGCCTCCCTCAGCGCGGCGAAGTGCTCGCGGACATCGCCCTGGAGGGCGAGGACGCCGACGGTGGGAGTGCTCACGGTGCAGGTACCTCTCGTACGGTTCCGGTTCGCGTCATACGGTTCCCGTCACGCTCTGCGCCGGCCGCGCGGCGCGACGGCTCCCGCCCGCCGCGCGCCCGTGCCCGCCCGCACCGCACGCGGCGGTACGGGCGAACGCGGGGGCTACCAGCCGCGTGACGCGTAGCGCTCACCCTCGGGAAGGGTGTCGCAGTTGATGCCGACCATGGCTTCTCCAAGGCCGCGCGAGGCGTCAGCGATGATCTTCGGGTCGTCGAAGAAGGTGGTGGCCTTCACGATCGCCGCGGCACGCCTGGCCGGGTCGCCCGACTTGAAGATGCCCGAGCCCACGAAGACGCCCTCCGCGCCGAGTTGGCGCATCAGCGCGGCGTCGGCCGGGGTCGCGACGCCGCCGGCGGAGAAGAGCACCACGGGCAGCTTGCCCAGCCCGGCGGTCTCCTTGACCAGCTCGTACGGTGCGCGCAGCTCCTTGGCCGCCGCGTACAGCTCGTGGCTGTCCAGCGCCCTGAGCCTGCCGATCTCGCCCTTGATCTGACGCATGTGGCGCACGGCCTCGACGATGTTGCCGGTGCCCGCCTCGCCCTTGGAGCGGATCATGGCCGCGCCCTCGGAGATGCGCCGCAGCGCCTCGCCGAGGTTGGTGGCACCGCACACGAAGGGGGTGGTGAAGCCGAACTTGTCGCTGTGGTTGGCCTCGTCGGCCGGGGTGAGGACCTCCGACTCGTCGATGTAGTCGACGCCGAGCGCCTGCAGGACCTGGGCCTCGGCGAAGTGCCCGATGCGGGACTTGGCCATCACCGGGATGGAGACGGCCTCGATGATCCCTTCGATCATGTCCGGGTCGGACATGCGCGCGACGCCGCCGTCCTTGCGGATGTCCGCGGGGACCCGCTCCAGCGCCATGACCGCGACAGCGCCGGCGTCCTCGGCGACCTTCGCCTGCTCGGGCGTCACGACGTCCATGATCACGCCGCCCTTGAGCTGTTCGGCCATGCCGCGCTTGACGCGGGCGGTTCCGGTCTCGCCGACCGGGGCGGAGGCGGCGGAGGACTCGGATGACGGGGTGGACACGCTATGACCTCACTCGACGGGTGAAAGTAGGACAGGGCCACGGTAGGCCCGCTGCATACACCGTCACCGACAGGGGTGGCCCCGGAAAAGGGCCAATTCCGGTGCGGTGGCCTGCCCTCCGGGGGCCCTGTCACACCCCCGCTGCCGCTCCTGGCCCCGAAACCTTGAGCCCGAGGGTCGTCGAGGCGGCCCCTCGCCCCCTCGGCTCCCTGGCTCCTCGCGCGGCTCAGCGCGGGGCGGCGCCGTTGGCCCGGTCGGCGAGCGCGGGCGGCGGCTCGTCGTCCATCTCGAAGGCCAGCGGGAAGGGCGCGTAGCCGGCCAGCCGAAGCCACAGGACCGTGCGGTGGCGGCGCAGGGCACGCGCCGCGCGTACCGCGTCGTTGTGGAAGCGCCTGGCCATCGGCACCCGCCGGACGGCAGCCGCCAGCTCGCCCGCCGCGTCCTCACCGCCGGGAGCCGCTCGTACGGCCTCGACCTGGGCGCTCTCGGCGAATACAGCCCGCAGCGCCTGGCTCAGCTCGCTCTCGGCGACCTCACGCTGGTCCTCCTGCGCCTGCCGCGCGTCGTGCGCGGCCTGGTAGAGGACGATCGAGGCCGCCGGGTCCAGCACGCCCGCGGTGGCCAGCTCCTGCGCCACCGAGGCGCGGCGCAGCAGCTGCGCGTCCAGCGCGGCCCTGGCCGCGTCGATACGGGCGTGCAGCCGGTCCAGCCGTCCGGCCGTCCAGCTCAGATAGACGCCGAGCAGCAGCACCGCGACGGCGAGCAGAATCAGGGTGGTCATGGTCGGCATCGCTACGGCGCTCTCCCTCGGTCCTCAGCACTCCTCGGCCCGCCACGGCGCGACCCTTCCCGCTCGGGCGGCTCTTCCCCCTCGGGCGGTTCTCCCCGTGCCGGCGGCTCCGCGCTCACGCCTCTGCCGGTAGGGACGCGTCGCCGGACCCTGCCGCATTCACTCACGGGCCAGACCGAGGCGGGCGCGCAGACCGATGCGCTCGTCGGGGGCGACGGAGGCGGCGCCGTCGGCGACTGTCTCGTAGACGGAGAGGATGTCCGCACCGACGGTGTCCCAGTCGAAGCGCCGTACATGCCGGCTGCCGTACGCGCGCAGCCGCTCACGCCGCTCCGGGTCGCCCAGCAGCCGTACGGCGGCCTCGGCGAGTTCACCGGCGTTCTCGTTGGCGAAGAGCTGACCCGCCTGTCCGCCGTCCAGCACCTGTGCGAAGGCGTCCAGATCGCTGGCGAGCACGGGCGCGCCCGCCGACATCGCCTCGACGAGGATGATCCCGAAGGACTCCCCGCCGGTGTTCGGCGCGACGTAGAGATCGACGCTGCGCAGCAGCCGCGCCTTGTCCTCGTCGCTGACCATGCCGAGGAACTCCACGCGCTCGCGCATGCGCACGGGCAGCGACTCGACGGCCTCCTTCTCGTCGCCCCGTCCCGCGACGAGAAGCCGCGTGCCGGGCAGCGACTCCAGGATGCGCGGGAAGGCCCTCATCAGCACCGGAAGCCCCTTGCGGGGTTCGTCGATCCGTCCGATGAAGCCGATCGTGCCGCCCTGCCACTCGGCCTTCGGCTCGGCGCCGGCGAAGAAGCCGACGTCGACGCCGTTGGGGATGACCACGGCGTCGCCGCCGAGGTGCTCGACAAGGGTGCGCCGCGCGTACTCGCTCACCGCTATCCGCGCGCTGATCTTCTCCAGCGCCGGCTGGAGGATCGGATACGCCGCGATCATCGCCCGGGAACGCGGGTTGGAGGTGTGGAACGTGGCCACGATCGGCCCCTGCGCCGCCCAGCACGTGAGCAGGGCGAGCGAGGGCGAGGCGGGCTCGTGGATGTGCAGCACGCCGAAGCGGCCCTCGTGCACCCAGCGCCGTACGCGCGCCGCGGAGAGGAAGCCGAAGTTGAGCCGTGCGACCGAGCCGTTGTAGGGCACCGGGACGGCGCGGCCGGCGGAGACGACGTAGGGCGGCAGCGCGGTCTCCTCGTCGGACGGCGCCAGGACGGACACCTCGTGCCCCTGCCCGATCAGATGCTCCGCCAGGTCCCGGATGTGGAACTGGACACCGCCGGGCACGTCCCAGGAGTACGGGCAGACGATCCCGATCCTCATGCGTCCCGCTCCTCCTTCGGCGCCCCGGTGCCGGCGCCCGCGGTGTCCGGCCGTGCGGTGTCCAGGTCGCTCAGCCAGAGGCGCTGCAGCATGTGCCAGTCCTCGGGGTGTTCGGCGATGCCCTCGGCGAAGGCGTCGGCCAGGGCCTGGGTCATCACGGCCGTCTTCTCCGCCCGCGTGCCCTGCGCGGGCGTGGGGACCGGCGGGTGGACCCGCCCCTCCAGCACGGGCGGGTCGCCGTACCAGAGCGTCGCCGGCAGCAGCAGCGCACCCGTCTGCTGGGCGAGCAGGGCCGGGCCGGCGGGCATCCGCGCACGCTCGCCGAAGAAGGTCACGCCCACTCCGGACGCGGACAGGTCGCGGTCGGCCACCAGGCATACGAGCCCGCCGTCGCGCAGCCTCCGCGCGAGCGTGCCGAAGGCGGCGCCCCCGGAGTGCGGGAGCACCTCCATGCCCAGGCTCTCGCGGTAGGCCACGAAGCGGTCGAAGAGCGACTCCGGCCTCAGGCGTTCGACGACGGTGCTGAAGGGCGTCTTGAGTCCTGCGGTGACGTAGGCGCCCGCCAGGTCCCAGTTGGCCAGGTGCGGCAGGGCGAGGATGACGCCGCGCTCGGAGGCGATTCCGTCGGTCAGCCGGTGCAGGTCGGTGATGCGCACGCTCTCCCGTATGCGCTGCTCACTCCAGGCGGGCAGCCGGAAGGACTCCATCCAGTAACGCAGGTAGGAGCGCATGCCCTGGCGTGAGAGCTGCCTGAGGCGCTCCGGGGAGGCGCCGGGCACCACGCGGGCGAGGTTGTTCTCCAGCTGCCGTACGCCCCTGCCGCGGCGCTTCCAGGCGCTGTCGGCGACGCGCCGTCCCAGCGCGGCGGCGGCGGGCTCGGGGAGCTTGCGCACTCCGGCCCAGCCCAGCCCGTACAGCGAGTCCGTCAGCCGTTCACGGGCCCTGCTCACGCCGTTCCCGTCCCTTCCGCCTCGGCGGCTTCCGCGGCCTCACGGCGGATGGTCACCACACGCTGGCCGAGCGTGACGATACTGCCCAGCGCGACCACCCACAGCGCGACCGGCAGCAGGATGCCGATGTGGGGCACGCCGAAGACCGTGAATCCCGACAGGCCGGCCAGCACCAGCGTGATGACGAGCCGTTCGGCGCGCTCCACCAGGCCGTTGACGTTCACCGGCAGGCCGATGCTCTCGCCCCGGGCCTTGGTGTAGGAGACGACCTGGCCGCTGGCGAGGCAGAAGATCGCCACGGCGCACATCAGGACGCTGTCTCCGCCCCCCGCGTACCACAGCGCGATGCCGCCGAAGACCGCGGCGTCGGCGACACGGTCGAGGGTGGAGTCGAGGAAGGCGCCCCAGCGGCTCGAACGCCCCAGTTGCCGGGCCATGTTGCCGTCGACGAGGTCGGAGAAGACGAAGAGCGTGATGACGACGGTGCCCCAGAAGAAGTGGCCGCCCGGATAGAAGGCCAGCGCGCCCGCGACCACGCCGCCGGTGCCGATCAGCGTGACGGTGTCGGGACTCACTCCCAGACGCAGCAGCAGCGCGGCGAAGGGGGTGAGGACACGCGTGAAGAACGCACGCGCGTACTTGTTCAGCATGGTGGTCCCGGAAAGTCGACGGCGTTCCCGGTGACGGGGTCCGGCCACCGGGGAGCCCATCGTAGTCAGCCTCGCCGGGCCTCACGGCCACGGGCGGACGCCGCGGGAGGGCGGGCGCACGCCGCCGCGCCGCGCGGCGGGTTCGGTGCGGGAGGAGGAGAAGGAGAGCGGCGAGGGCAGGCACCAAGTGGCCCGCGGGACCGTCGGTGTTGTGCAGGCCCCGCCCCCGGGGGACGGGGACCGGCCCCGCCGTCCGGGGCCTCGTCCGCCCCTGCCCCGAGAGGGCGGCGCCTCCGCGCTGGAGCAGCGGCACACGGGAGGGCCCAGGCGCCCGGCGCACGGTCCCGTCCGCGCGTCCTCCCAGGTCCGGATCGTCCCCGTGCGTCACGTATGGACGCCCCCCGGCAGCGGTGGAAAGCTCGGAGTACCGCGGTTTTCGCGACAAGGGTGTCGACCGGAAGGCGGGACACATGGGCGACAAGGCGAGCACGCACGCCGGAGCCGCCGGCAGGGCAGCGGCGGCCGGCCAGCCCTCAGCACTGCGCAACGTGGTGCTGGTCGGCCACAGCGGTTCGGGAAAGACCACACTCGTCGAAGCACTCGCGCTGGCCTCCGGTGCGGTGACCAGAGCCGGCAGGGTCGAGGAGGGAAGCTCACTCTCCGACTACGACGAGATCGAGCACCGGCAACATCGTTCGGTGCAGCTCTCCCTGGTACCGGTGGAGTGGGGCGGAGTCCGCATCAATGTGCTGGACACCCCCGGCTACGCCGATTTCGTCGGGGAGTTGAGGGCCGGTCTGCGGGCGGCGGACGCGGCCCTCTTCGTCGTCTCGGCGGCGGACGGGGTGGACGGTGCGACCCGTCTGGTCTGGGACGAGTGCGCCGCCGTGGGGATGCCCCGGGCGATCGTGGTGACCCATCTCGACGCCGCGCGCGCCGACTTCGAGGAGATGGCGGCCCAGTGCCAGCGGACCTTCGGCGGTGACGACCCCGACGCGGTGATCCCCCTGTATCTGCCGCTGCGGGGCGAGGAGGGCCCCGACGGGCACGCCCCCGTCGAGGGACTGATCGGGCTGCTCTCCCAGCGGGTCTTCGACTACTCCTCCGGCACCCGCACCGAACGCGACCCCGACCCCGCGCTGCTGCCGCTGATCGAGGAGTCCAGGAACCGCCTCATAGAGGGGATCATCGCCGAGAGCGAGGACGAGACCCTGATGGACCGCTACCTCGAGGAAGGCGACTGCGACACCAGGACACTCGTCGCCGACCTGGAGAAGGCCGTCGCCCGGGGCGTCTTCCACCCGGTGCTGGCGGCGGCACCCGCCGCCGGGGGCAGCCGCCAGGGGCTGGGCACGGTCGAGCTGCTGGAGCTGATCACCGGGGGCTTCCCCACTCCGCTGGAGCGCGGGATCCCCGCCGTGACCACCCCGCAGGGCGCGCCCCGCCCCGCGCTGGCCTGCGATCCTCAGGGGCCGCTGGCGGCCGAGGTCGTCAAGACCTCCTCCGACCCGTACGTGGGGCGCATCTCGCTCGTCCGGGTCTTCTCCGGAACCCTGCGCCCCGACGAGACGGTGCACGTGTCCGGCCACGGCCTGGAGGACCGCGGACACGAGGACCACGACGTGGACGAGCGGGTCGGGGCCCTGTCCGCACCGTTCGGCAAGCAGCAGCGCCCGCTGCCCAAGGCCGTGGCCGGTGACCTCGCCTGCGTCGCGAAGCTCAACCGCGCCGAGACGGGGGACACCCTCTCCGGCAAGGACGACCCGCTGCTGATGGAGCCGTGGGTGATGCCGGACCCGCTGCTGCCCGTCGCCATCCAGGCGCACAGCAAGGCCGACGAGGACAAGCTCTCGCAGGGGCTGTCGCGGCTGGTCGCCGAGGACCCCACGATGCGCCTGGAGCAGAACCCCGACACCCACCAGCTCGTGCTGTGGTGCCTGGGCGAGGCCCACATGAGCGTCGCCCTGGAGCGGCTGCGCGGGCGCTACGGCGTGCACGTCGACACCGTCGCGCACAAGGTCTCGCTGCGGGAGACCTTCGCCGAGGAGGCCGCCGGGCGCGGACGGCACGTCAAGCAGTCGGGCGGGCACGGCCAGTTCGCGATCTGCGAGATCACCGTGGAGCCCCTGCCGGGAGGTTCGGGCATCGAGTTCGTCGACAAGGTCGTCGGCGGCGCCGTGCCCCGGCAGTTCATCCCGTCCGTGGAGAAGGGCGTACGGGCACAGGCCGCCAGGGGTGTCGCCGCCGGGTACCCCCTGGTGGACTTCCGGGTGACGCTGCACGACGGCAAGGCCCACTCCGTGGACTCCTCCGACGCCGCCTTCCAGACCGCGGGGGCGCTCGCACTGCGCGAGTGCGCCGCCAAGGCGCGCATCCATCTGCTGGAGCCGGTGGCGGAGTTGCGGGTGAGCGTGGCGGACGAGTACGTCGGCGCGGTGATGAGCGACCTGTCAGGTCGCCGCGGCCGGGTCTCGGGCACCGAGCAGGCGGCTCCGGGCCAGACACTGGTGCGGGCGCTGATCCCGGAGATCGAGATCAGCCGGTACGCCGTCGAGCTGCGGTCCCTCTCGCACGGGACGGGACGCTTCGCCCGTACGTACGCCTGCCACGAGCCGATGCCCCAGCAGCGGGCCGGCAAGATCCTGGAAGCGGCGCAGAACGGCGGCTGACGGCAGCTACGCTGGACAAAGACGCGTGAAAAGGTGTGCAGCCCACGACAGTTGGGAATGTGCCGTGGTCGGTGCGTGCCGCCGGCCCGGCGGCATCCCGGGCGGGCGGCCGCGGCTGCACGCAGGCGAGGCACAGCGAAGTGGGTGGGGGCTCAGTGGCGGGATTCGACGACTTCGACGGGATCGAGGCCGCGTCCGACTTCTCCCCGGGCGCGCAGATCCCGCTCTCGGGGCCCGGCGGACAGACGGCGGCGACACAGGCCCTGGCCTCCGCCGCGTACCGCGACGGGCCCGTCACGGACATCGTGGACGCCAACGACGGTGCGTCGGTGAAGAAGCCGCGCCTCTCCCTCTTCGAACCGAACCTCGGGGAGGCCTTCTCCCGTGCCGTACAGGTGCGGCTGCTCGGCGGCGCGCGCAAGGCACTCATCCAGTCCTTCGGCATCGAGCCGCAGACCGTGGTCGAGCACTGCCTGGCGGCGAACCGGATACGCAAGGACCGCGACACCCGGCTGACGGTCATCATGACGATCTTCGGGGTGCTGTTCCTGCCCGGCACCCTGCTGTGGCTGATCGCCTTCCAGCTGCGCCGCGCCCTCGCGGGCTCGCAGGACAAGCGCGTGGGCGCCCTCGGCATGGCGGCGATGGTCGCCCTGGGCGGGCTGGCGGTCCTCTTCGTGCTCAAGCTGCCCTTCGACGGCTGGCTCGCGATATACCTGCGCGCCATGCTCGTCGCCCCCGTCGTCGGATGGCTGTGGGCGAAGCAGGTCTGCGAGCGCTCGGCCAAGATGCTGCGCGGGCAGTGGGCGCAGCTCCTGGGAGGCAGCGGCATCGGAGCGAAGATCCCCGAGGCGGTGCCGCACCACCCGGGGGACGCCGGCGCGGAGCGTATCCGCCTGGGTCTGGCCAAACTCTCCGCGGAGCAGGCCAGCAACCTCGTCTACTACGCGGGCCCCAAGGGCATACTCGGCATGGGCACCCGCTGGGGCAGCTGGCAGCTCGCCGAGGAACTGGTGCCGAAGGACCCCGGGGGGGACATCCACCCCTTCCGCAGCTGGGACGTGGTCCGCGCGATCCACGACCAGCTGCGCCTGCTGGAGCGCGGCCCGCTGCACACCGGCGGCTTCCCCCGGCCCTCCATACGGCACTGGATCGTCTCCCCCATCGGTGAGGGCGCCAAGGACGTCACCCGCCCCGAGGGCCAGGAGGTCGAGGGCTACCGCATCAGGGACTTCGAGATACAGCGCATCTGCAACGAGCAGCAGTTCGGCAGCGGCAACAGGCACTACCTGGGCGTGCAGTTCGTGCTCTGGGACGGCCAGTTGGTGATCACGCTGCTGATCACGGTGACGGTGCTGCACCACACCCTGCGCATCGAGGTCACCGGTCACGCGCTCGGCCCGGTGCACCCGCTCTTCACCACGAAGCCGAAGGCGAAGACCAAGGAAGTCTCCAAGAGCGTGCGCTTCTGGGAGACCAAGGAGGTCACGCTGCCGCTGGTCCACGCCCGCGAGGTCGTCCGGCTGACCGCACGCGCGCCCTTCACCTGGTTCCCGCCGGTGCTGGACTTCCTGGGCGGCAAGCTGAACCTGCCCGAGCCCTTCGGGCTGCGGCACGCGTGGGCGGACAAGCCGTGGCGGCACCGCTTCATGGCGGACGACGCGCTGCGTGCGGCGACCCCGGTGCTGCGTGTGGTGCATTCGGCGGCGCTGCGCGTACTGGAGGAGAACGGCTGCGACACCGCACAGTTCGGCGCACGCTCTCTCGCGCTCAGCGGCCAGGTGCAGGCCGCCGAGCCCTCGAAGGCGGACGCCTACGACGCTTGATCAGCCGGCCCGCAGACCCGCCGGCATCCGGTCCACGGCGCGCATGAGGCCCGTCCCGCGCACGGCCTCCGGGGCGTGAGCGGGTCAGTCGGGCGTGCGGCCGTGGAGCCCTGCGCCCGCCGGCCTCAGGGTGTGTCCTTCCAGGCGTCCGCCAGCATCGCCCGTGTCTCGGCCAGGAGTTGGGGAAGTACCCGGGTGTGGCCGACGACCGGCATGAAGTTGGTGTCGCCGCCCCACCGCGGCACGACGTGCTGGTGCAGGTGCGCCGCGATGCCCGCCCCGGCGACAGCGCCCTGGTTCATGCCGATGTTGAAGCCCTGGGCGCCGGAGGCGGCCCGCAGCGTGTTCATCGCGCGCTTCGTGAGGAGGGCGAGTTCCGCGGTCTCCTCGTCGCTGAGACCGGGGTAGTCGGCGACGTGTCGGAAGGGGACGACCATGAGATGCCCACCGGTGTACGGATACAGGTTGAGCACCGCGTATGCGTGCTCACCGCGGGCCAGGACGAGACCGTCCTCGTCGCTCTTGGACGGGATCGCGCAGAACGGGCAGCCGTCGCCGGCACCGGGGCCGCTGGGCTTGTTCTCACCCTGGATGTAGGCCATGCGGTGAGGTGTCCACAGGCGCTGGAACGCGTCCGGCGTCCCGACCCCGATCTGCTGCTCCGGCTCGCTCGTCATGCGGGCCAGCATAAGACTTCCCAGGTGCGCGGCCGGGCCCCAGGGTCAGCCCCGGTGCCCGGCCCGCGGGAGAGGAGCCGGATGTCCGCCCGGACACCTCCTACACGCGGCGCTCCACGGCGTCGAGCATCTCCGCGACCGCCTCGTTCTGCGGTACGCCGTTCTTCTGGGACCCGTCGCGGTACCGGAAGGAGACCGCACCGGCCGACACGTCCTCGTCCCCCGCGATGATCATGAAGGGGACCTTGGCCTTCTGTGCGTTGCGGATCTTCTTCTGCATCCGGTCCGAGGAGGAGTCGACCTCGATACGCAGCCCCTTGTGCTTCGCCTCCGCGGCGAACTCCTCCAGATACGGCACGTGGGTGTCACCGATCGGGATGCCGACCGCCTGTACGGGCGCCAGCCAGGCAGGGAACGCGCCCGCGTAGTGCTCCAGCAGCACCGCGAAGAAACGCTCGATCGAACCGAACAGGGCACGGTGCAGCATCACGGGCTGCTGCCGGGAGCCGTCCGCGGCGGTGTACTCCAGGCCGAAGCGCTTGGGCTGCTGGAAGTCGACCTGGACCGTGGACATCTGCCAGGTCCGGCCGATGGCGTCCTTGGCCTGCACGGAGATCTTCGGACCGTAGTACGCGGCACCGCCCGGGTCCATGACCAACTCCAGGCCCTGCTTGCCGGCGGCCTCGCGCAGCGCCTCGGTGGCCTCCTCCCACTCGGCGGGCTCTCCGATGAACTTCTCGGACTCCTCGTCCCGGGTGGACAGTTCCAGGTAGAAGTCGTTCAGCCCGTAGTCGCGGAGCAGTCCCAGCACGAAGGTGAGCAGGCCGTCCAGCTCGTCGGCCATCTGCTCCTTGGTGCAGTAGATGTGCGAGTCGTCCTGGGTGAAGCCGCGGGCGCGGGTCAGGCCGTGCACGACTCCGGACTTCTCGTAGCGGTAGACCGTACCGAACTCGAAGAGCCGCAGGGGCAGTTCACGGTAGGAGCGGCCGCGTGCCCGGAAGATGAGGTTGTGCATGGGGCAGTTCATGGCCTTGAGGCGGTAGTTCTGCCCGTCGAACTCCAGGGGCGGGAACATCGACTCGGCGTAGTTCGGCAGGTGCCCCGAGGTCTCGAACAGCTCCTCCTTGGAGATGTGGGGGGTGTTGACGAACTCGTAGCCCGACTCCTCGTGCCGCCGCCGCGAGTAGTCCTCCATCACCTTGCGGACGACGCCGCCCTTGGGGTGGAAGACCGCCAGACCCGAGCCGACCTCCTCCGGGATGGAGAAGAGGTCGAGTTCCGCGCCGAGTTTGCGGTGGTCGCGCTTCTCGGCCTCGGCCAGGAACTCCAGGTACGCCTTGAGTTCGTCCCTGGTGGGCCATGCGGTGCCGTAGATGCGCTGCAGCTGCTTGTTCTTCTCGCTGCCCCGCCAGTACGCGGCGGCACTGCGCATCAGCTTGAAGGCGGGGATCGCACGGGTGGTGGGCAGGTGCGGACCGCGGCACAGGTCCTTCCAGCACAGCTCGCCGGACTTGGCGTCCAGGTTGTCGTAGATGGTCAGCTCACCGGCGCCGACCTCGGCGGAGGCCCCCTCGGCGGCGTCGGCGGCCGCGCCCTTGAGTCCGATGAGCTCCAGCTTGTACGGCTCGTCCGCCAGTTCCTCCCGCGCGTCCTCGTCGCTGGTGACGCGGCGGGAGAAGCGCTGCCCCTGCTTCTGGATCTGCTGCATCTTCTTCTCGATGAGCTTGAGATCGTCGGGGGTGAAGGGCTCGGGGACGTCGAAGTCGTAGTAGAAGCCGTCCCGGACGGGCGGGCCGATGCCGAGCTTCGCCTGCGGGAAGAGCTCCTGCACCGCCTGGGCCATGACGTGCGCGGTGGAGTGGCGGAGGATGTCGAGACCGTCCTGGCAGGCCAGGTCGACCGGCTCGACCTCGTCGCCGTCGGCGACCTCGTAGGCCAGGTCCTTCAGCTGACCGGCGACGCGCGCGGCCACCACCGAGCGTTCGCCCTCGAAGAGAGATGCGGCAGTCGTGCCCGTGGTCACCACGCGCTCTTCCCGCTCGGAATCGCGTCGGATGATCACACGGACATCGGTCACCGGTCTCTCCTGACTCTCAAATGGGGCACCGGCGATCGCCGGGCGCCGCTGGAATCGTACCGAGACCACTCGCCTCTTCGCGAAACGATTGAGGGCAGGTCCACCGCGGACCCGTCCCGCACACGGCGGGCGGACTCCGTTACGGACAAGCCGGATTGCCCTGTCATCCGCTGCGGTATCAGCTCGGGGGGACGCCCTGACGGACGGGAGTGGCGCCATGACGCTGTGGTACGAGGGGCCGCTCGCCGCACTGGCCTTACGCTCCCGGCAGCCCGGCCCCGGCGGGGAGGACGGCGGCGCCGACCCGGAAGCGGACCGGCTGACCGCCGCTGCGCTGGTCACCCAGGAGACCGGGCACACGGCCGTGCGGGCGCACAGCTGGACGGTGGCGCCGTGCGGTGCGGCCGGTCCGGTGGTCGAGGCGCTGGCCCGTGCGCTGACGTGCGGTCCCGTACGCGGCAGACCCCTGGCGGTCGCGCACGCGCCGTACGATCTGACGCTGCTCGACCGGGAGTTGAGACGGCACCGGCACACCCCGCTGACCGGGTATCTCGGCGGTCGCAGCCTGTGCGTCCTGGACCCGGTGCTCCTCCACCGGCACCTGAACCGCGGCGCGGGCGGCCCCTCGGGCCCTGAGGACCTCTCCGGGCTGAGCGCCCGCTACGGCACGCCTGCCCCGGCCGCCGCGGCGTGCCCGCCCGGCCAGGAGCCCCCCGGCCCCCCGGAGAGCGACGCAGTCGCCGCACTGGAGCTCGTACGGGCGCTGGGCCGGCATTTCGCGCCGCGGCTCGCTCCGCTCACGCCTGCCGCGCTGCACACCCTGCAGGCCGTCTGGTTCGCCGCCGAAGTGCGCGGCGCCTCGGCGTGGTTCGCCCCCCGCACGAATCCGGGAGCGGTCAGCCCGGCCTGGCCGCTGCGGCCCGCGGTGGCGGCGTGAGCCCGCCCGGGACGCAGAGGAGGCCGGTCCGTCCTCGACGGACCGGCCTCCCGGTACACGTGGGCGATACTGGGTTCGAACCAGTGACCTCTTCGGTGTGAACGAAGCGCTCTTCCGCTGAGCTAATCGCCCGCTCGCGGCACGCAGAACAATACAGTGCCGCTCAGCCTTCATCCAAACCCCTGCCCAGCCGCCGCCTGAGCCCGCGCTCCCCCGCCCGCATCATCAGTGCGTGGTTGGCACGCAGGAAGGGCCTCGCCAGGGGCGTCAGCCTCCGCATCGCCGGCTTGCGCAACTGAACCTGCTGCTCGTAGACGGCGGCCGTGCCCGCTCCGTCGCCACGCACACTCCAGCGGGCCCACCCCTCCAGGTCCCCGGTGATCTCCAACTCCAGCACGCCGGCAGCACGGTCGCACCGGGTGGCACGCCCCGCGATCCACAGGTCGTACGGCAGGACGGACCGGACTCGCGCCGCGCCCCGGGACTCCTCCAGGACACGCACCTCCCGCACCTGGGGCCACCACGCGGGATAGTCCCCGGCGTTCTCCAGCACGGCGAAGACGTCCTCCGGCGGCGCGGCGAGCCGCCAGACACTGCGGAACCTGAAGCGGTGCCGTCCCGAAGTCATCTGCGCACTCCTCGCCCTGTCCCGTCCGGCGCCACTGTGCCGCGACGCGCCGGACGCGTTTCCGCGTGTCCCGGCCGCACCCCCGCGGCGGCGCCGAATTCCATTGTCCCGCAGTGGATTTGGCCCTTGCACGGCCGCCCGAATAGCACCCGTGTGGAGCACTCGCGGCTTTCCCGTGGACCGGCCCTATTGCACCGCGAGGTGAATTCCCGCCGGCTGGGCCGCAGGCGGAGAAAGCGGACGGCGAACTCCCGCCGGAGAATGCGTACGCACCCGCCCGCACACCGGGAAGAAAACGGGGCCCGCAGACTCTCGGCCTGCGGGCCCCGGACAGAATGTGGGCGATACTGGGTTCGAACCAGTGACCTCTTCGGTGTGAACGAAGCGCTCTTCCGCTGAGCCAATCGCCCGCTGCGCGCACAAGATTAGCGCATGCCGGCGGGTGCTCATGACCGCTACGGCCGCTTCTCCTCCTGCAGTTGGCCCTTGCGGCGCTTGCGCTCCTCCCGCCGGACCTTCATCCGGTGCGTCCATTCGCGCACCTGCCGCTTCGTCCAGCGCAGCACCCTCTGCGCCCACGCGAACTCGGTGGACCACAGTCCGATGCCCGCGAAGATCACAAGCCAGCCCGGACCGGGAAGCGGAAGCATGATCACTCCGGTGATCACGACCGCCAGGCCCAGCAGGAAGATCACCACCCTCCAGCTCATGTGCAGGGGCCTGGACGCCTTGATGAACCGGGGGGCCCTGGACCCCAGCGGCTTCTCGTCGCTCTCTGCGTACATAACAACAACCTAACCGACCTCGCGGCCGTCACCGGAATAGCCGTACGCAACAAAAACGCCACATGCCATATCAAGGGCTGTAATACTCGCAAAACGGTCAGAGGGGTTTACAACCGACGAGTACGTGGCATGTCGATTTCGCCGACGTGCGAACCCCCGAGCGCACACTGAGCGAAAGGCCCTGGCGCTTATGAACACCACGGTCAGCTGCGAGCTGCACCTGCGCCTCGTTGTTTCGAGCGAGTCATCACTGCCGGTACCCGCGGGGCTGCGGTACGACACGGCCGATCCCTATGCCGTCCACGCCACCTTCCACACGGGCGCCGAGGAGACCGTCGAGTGGGTCTTCGCCCGCGATCTCCTCGCCGAGGGCCTGCACCGGCCCACAGGCACCGGCGACGTCCGCGTATGGCCGTCCAGGAGCCACGGCCAGGGCGTCGTCTGCATCGCCCTCAGCTCTCCGGAGGGCGAGGCTCTGCTCGAGGCCCCGGCGCGGGCCCTGGAGTCCTTCCTCAAGCGAACCGACGCGGCCGTGCCGCCCGGCACCGAGCACCGACACTTCGACCTCGACACAGAGCTCTCCCACATCCTCGCGGAGAGCTGAGACACGGTCCCGCGCAGCCGTCAGACTCGGGGCGACGGCTGCGCCTCCCCCGCCTTCCCAGGCACGGCGACGCCGTCACCACCGGACCTCCCCGCTTCACCGGGAGACTCCGCTGGTGGCGGCGTCGCCGTGCCCGCCGGGGTTAGTCTCTGGGCACCGGATCCCATAGGGCAGACCCCCGAGGAGCGACCCGTGCAGATCAACCACGACACCCGGTGCGCGCTGGAGGACGTGGTCGACCTCCTGAACAGCGCCGCCGACGGCGAGCGGCCCGACCGGCTCGTCTCGGTCGGCGACCTGCGGGCGTACGTGGAGCGGAACACCCTCAGCGGCGTGGGAGCGCTCACGGAGGACGACCTGGGCGCCGTGCGCTCAGTGCGGGAGCGCTTCTCGCGGGTCTTCGCCGCGGCGGACGACCAGGAGGCCGCGGGGCTGGTGAACGCCCTGGTGGCCGAGGCCGGCACGACCCCGCAGCTGACCGACCACGACGGCTACGACTGGCACGTGCACTACTTCGCACCCGGCGCCTCCGTCGCCCACCACCTCGCCGCCGACGGCGGCATGGCGCTGGCCTTCTTCATCGTCTCCGGGGAGCGTGACCGGCTGCGCCGGTGCACGGCGCCCGACTGCGGACGCGCCTTCGTCGACCTCTCGCGCAACCGCTCACGGCGCTACTGCGACAGCCGCACCTGCGGCAACCGGCTGCACGTGGCCGCCTACCGGGCGCGGCGGCGCGAGTCCGCCGAGACGGCCGGGACCGCGGAGACCACGGAGACCGCGGAGACCGCGGGCGGCTGAGGCGCGCTCGCCGGCCGTTCAGGACATGAACAGGTCCCAGGCGCCCGTGATGCCCAGCAGGACCGCGATCACCGCGAGGAAGAGCATCAGCGGGGGCTGGGAGAGCGCATAGAGACATCCCTTCGGCTCGCCGAGCTGCACCTCCGGCAGTTCGTGGAGTTCACGCAGGACCGTGACAGGGACGTGCGGGGCGGTCGCGGCAGGCGCGGAGGGCGGCTCGTCGAGCTCGCGCGAGGAGTGCGGCGTCATGTCCATCTCGCGGTGATGATGACGCAGCCCGCACCGGCGGGGAGGAGCAACACGCCCACGTCACGGTGGAGTTCATGAGTAACTCAGGTGGCCGTGGGGGCACGTGTGATAGATGGGGCCACCGGCTGCGTGGCTGCTGCGTGCGCTGGTGCGGGTCTCAGATCCCGTGCTTCTTGAGGATGGCCTCGATGTCGGAGAAATCCTCGTCCCCGCCCCCGGCCGCGGGTTTTCCTCCCTGCGCGGCGGACTGCTTCGTACCCTGCGTCCCCGCGGCGGCACCCGGAGCGCTCCCGCCCGCACCGACCGCGCGGGCGGAACTCCCGCCTGCGGCCCGGGGCTCCTGGGCACCGGCCGCGGCCCTGCGCTCCTTGCGGCCGGGGCGTTTGCCGCCCGCGAGCCGTCCGATCACGTACAGCACGAACGCGACGGCCAGCACTGCGAATCCCGCCCACACGGTGGGATCCAGTACCAGATCCGCCGCCCAGCTCCCGGCCGCCTTGACGATCTCGCCGCCCAGACCGATCAGCCCTGCCATGGCGAGGCCGACCGGGACCAGCGCGAACGCGGCGATACGGGTGGCGGCGGCGAAGCGCCGCCGGTACGCCGTGAGGAAGGCGACGGCGAGGCCGGCCGCGGAGAGCGCGGCGCAGACGGTCGTGGTGAGCATGTCTCCATAGTGCTACGACCGGCAGGTGGGAGGCCATGCCCGCACGGGGATTCAGGGAGATCTCCGGGTCGTGGGCACCGGCAGCGGGCTGAGAGACTTGTCCGCATGGACGACGCCGACTCCCGCCCCGTGCTCGACTTCTGGTGCGAGCTTCAGTGCCCCGACTGTCACCGTGCGCTGCGAGATGTCCACGCTCTGCGCGAGCGGTACGGGGAGCGGCTGGAGATCCGTCTGCGGCATTTCCCGCTGGCGAAGCACAAGCACGCCTACGCCGCGGCGCAGGCCGCCGAGGAGGCCTACGCGCAGGGCAAGGGCGACGCCTACACCGCTGCCGTACTGGAGCGCAGCGCCGAACTCGCCACGCGCGGCGAGCAGTTGCTGCTCGATGTGGCCGGCGGGCTGGGGCTGGACACGGAGGAGATCGGCACGGCCCTGATCGACGGACGGCACCTGCTGATCGTCGACGCGGACCAGGCCGAGGGCAAGGCGATCGGCGTGACGGGCACGCCGACGTACGTCATCGACGGTCGGCGGCTGGACGGCGGGGCGAGCCAGGAGGGCCTGCGGGCGCGGATCGAGGAGATCGCCGACGGGCTGCTGGGCCCCGCCGCGGACGGCGTGGCGTGACCGTTCACTGAAGCTGCTTCCACAGGTGGGTCTCCGCCGTCCGGTAGCCCAGCGAGGAGTACAGGCGCCGCGCCGGTGTGTTGTGCGCGTAGACGTGCAGGCCCAGCACCCTTGCGCCGGCGGCGAGGGATTCACGCTCGGCGACGAGCATCAGGCTGCGGCCGTGGCCCTCGCCGCGCCGTCCCTCGGGGACCTCGACGTCGTAGACGTAACTGTCGGCGTCCTCGCGGGGACCGCCCGCGGTCGCGATCCACACGGTGCCGACGTCGGCGCCCCCGTGGACGAGTACACGCAGCACGGCCCCGCGCGTGGCGGCGCCCGCCGGCAGCAGTTCGTCGAACGACGCCGCGGCCTTCGGCCCGGCCTGCGCCTCCGGCACGCCGCGTTCCGTCAGCACCCGCCGCAGCTGTCGCTGTGAGCGCTCACGCCAGGCGGGGAACTCCTCCCCGGTCATCGCGCGGGCGTCGCTGCCCTCGGGCAGCCGGGGCTCCTGCTGGAGCGTCTTGAGCATGCTGCGGCCGCGTTCGTGGTATCCGAGGCTCTCCGCCAGCTTCACCGCGGCAGCGGCCCGCGCGGGGACGCTGACCTCGGCGCGCCGGCAGCCCCAGTCGCGCAGCACCTCCTCGGCGGCGAGGACGGCGACGGTGCCGCGTCCGCGCCGCTGTTCGCGCTCCTCGACGACGAGCGCCTCCAGCCGTCCGGTGGCGGGGCCGTAACGGGTGTCGGTGGTCAGCCGGATCAGGCCGACGGGGCGGGAGTTGACGCAGATGTCGTACGAGCGGGAGCGGACGTCGCCGGCGTCGTGCTGCTCGGGGCCCGTCGGGCGCAGGGTCGTGGTCATCACTCTGGTTCTACCGTCTGCGCCGCCCGGCGTCACCGGTCACGGGCCCGCCGGCGGCCGCGGACGGCTCACGGGTCGATGTCGGCGGCGGAGCGCTCGTCGAACAGCCGCATCGCCTTGGCTGTGACGGGGCCCGGGGCGCCGGGCAGTTCACGTCCGTCGACGCGGTGCACGGCCTGGACGTCGCGCAGCGAGGAGGTCAGGAAGACCTCCTCGGCCTCCAGCAGCACCTCCAGCGGCAGGTCGGTCTCGCGGGCGCCGGACCAGTCCGCCACCAGGGCGCGGGTGATGCCAGCGAGACAGCCGGACTCCAGCGGCGGGGTGTGCAGTTCACCGTCGAGCACGACGAAGACGTTGGTGCCGGTGCCCTCGCAGAGCCTGCCCCGTGTGTTGCCGAACAGGGCCTCGCCGGCGCCCTGTTGGCGGGCGCGGGCGAGGGCGACGACGTTCTCCGCGTAGGAGGTGGTCTTCAGGCCGGCGAGCGCGCCCCGCTCGTTGCGCGTCCAGGGGACGGTGATCACGGCGGTGGTGTCGGGACGCCTGACGGCCTCGTCGAGCACGACGACGAGTGTGGGACGGTTCTCGCCGCGGTCCGAGCCCAGCGGTGAGATACCGCCGGTGTAGGTGATGCGAAGCCGTCCGTACGGCGCGGGGTGGGCCTCCGTGACGGCGGCGCACGCGCGCCGCACCTCCTCCCGGTCGGGTTCCGGCAGCCCCAGGCCCCGGGCTGAGGCGGCGAGCCGTTCGACGTGCCGGGTGAGCGCGAAGGGACGTCCGGCGGTGGCCTTGACGGTCTCGAAGACTCCGTCGCCGACGGTCAGTCCGTGGTCGAGCACGGAGACATGCGCGTCGTCCACATCCTGGAGTCCGCCGTCGAGCCAGATCCTCATGGGACTCTCCTTCCGCTCGTCCCGGTGGGGTGGTGCGTCTCCGACGCTACCTTGAGGAGCCGGGACGCCTTCAGTTCCGTCTCCTCCCATTCCGCTTCCGGCTCGTACCCCCATGTGATCCCGGCGCCGGTGCCGAAGCGCAGCACGGCGCCGTCCGGGGCGTCGCGGTCGATCCAGAACGTGCGTATCCCCACCGCCAGCCCGCCCGTCCCGCGGTCGGCGTCCACCCAGCCGATGCCGCCGCAGTACGGGCCGCGGGGCGCGCTCTCCAGCTCCCGGATGATCCGCAGTGCGCTGCTCTTCGGCGCCCCCGTGACGGAGCCGGGCGGGAAGGTGTGGTGCAGCAGGTCCGGCCATCCGGCGCCGGGGGCGAGTTCGCCGCTCACGGTCGAGACGAGGTGGACGAGGCCGGGGTGGGGCTCCAGGGCGCACAGCGCGGGGACGGTGACCGATCCCGGCGCGCAGACGCGGCCCAGGTCGTTGCGGACGAGATCGACGATCATCACGTTCTCGGCGTGGTCCTTCTCCCGCAGATCCGCCGGGGTGCGTCCGGTGCCCTTGACGGGGCCCGAGGTCACGGTGCGTCCCGAGCGGCGCAGGTAGAGCTCCGGGGAGGCGGTGGCGACCTCCACGCCGTGGGCGGGGAGGCGGACGGTGCCCGCGTACGGTGCGGGGTTGCCGAGAGCGAGCAGGGAGGACAGCCCGTCGATGTCGGAGGCCGCGCGGTCGCGGTCCCGGTCGCGGGCGGAGCCGGAGCCGCCCGGCGGGGCGGGCAGAGGGGCGCTCAGCACGCGGCAGAGGTTGGCCTGGTAGACCTCGCCGGCGGCGATGTACTCGCGTATGCGGGCCACTCCCGCTGTGTAGGCGGAACGGTCCAGGGAACTGCTCCAGGACTCCGGCGCCGGTCCGCGCCAGTGCGCGGCCGCCGCGGGCAGTCCTGCGTGCGGGCCGGGCGGCCGCGTCCGCCGTACGTCACCGAAGCGTGCGCACAGCAGCCGGCCCTCGAAGTCGGCCACGAGCGCCCACCACCCCGAGGACTCCAGTGCGGCGGGGTCGCCGGTCACGTCCCGCAGGTCGGTGGCGAGGAGAGCACCGAAGCGGGCGAGCGGGGGCGGGACGTTCACAGGGTCGAGTCTATGGCGGAGGGACGGACGGCAAAGACGTGGCGGAACGGCATCCCCCGCTTACGGGCAGGGGATCGGGGCGGTCACGCAGGGCGAACAGAATTTGAGCTGGCTGCGATATCCGCTAGAGTTCACCTCGTCACCGGGACGCGTGAGCGGGCCGGAGACAGTGCAACACCTGCGGACGTGGCTCAGTTGGTAGAGCATCACCTTGCCAAGGTGAGGGTCGCGAGTTCGAATCTCGTCGTCCGCTCGGATCGGGAGTCTCAGGACTCCCGGCTCGGTGGAGTGGCCGAGAGGCGAGGCAACGGCCTGCAAAGCCGTCTACACGGGTTCAAATCCCGTCTCCACCTCCAAGGACGATTAGCTCAGCGGGAGAGCGCTTCCCTGACACGGAAGAGGTCACTGGTTCAATCCCAGTATCGTCCACACAGGCCAGGGGCCGTCTCCCAGCGGGAGACGGCCCCTGGTGGTGTTCGGCCACCAACGGCGCGGCCACCGGTCGACGTCGGCGTGGCCGGGTGCGGCGTGGGGAACCCGGCGCGGCGGACCGCGGCGCGGGAACCGTACTCTCGGGACCATGGCTGATCCGAAGAAGTCCGAATCCGACGCCCTGTACGAGGACGCGAACCAGGGTGTGGAGGACGCACGCCAGCACGTTCGCGACGCAGCAGCCGGGACGGACAGCGCCCGGCTCGAGGCCGCCCTCGACGAGTTGGAGGCCGCACTGGCCCACCGGGAAGCAGCCCGGCAGCGGCCACAGGACGACACCTGGCTCCTCACGGCGCTCGGCGCGGCGAACGCGATCGATGCGCAGTTCCACGGCGACGACGCGGCCCGCAACGACACGGACGAGAACGGCACCGCGACCTCTTAGCCGCTCCCCGCGGAGCGGCCGGCCCAGCGGCCTTCCGCCTGTGACGGCGGATGCACCGGCGGTGACGCCCAGCGCCCGCCCCGGGTGCCGGCGCCGAGGATCTCAGGACCCACGTGCCAGGGATTCGCCTCGGCCGGGGAGAGGGCCCTGCCGAAGGCCCGCACGTCGTCGATGGTTCCCTCGGCTCCCTGGAAGAACTCGTCGCCCGACAGCCCCCGGCCCACGACGAAGATTCCCCCCGAGTCGAAGTCGCCCCCGCGGCCGGCACTTTCGCCGGGACGGCCGTCGACGTACAGGCGGACCTCGTCGGCGCCGTCGTCGTAGGAAGTCCCGAATCGGAGATGCACGTCCTCCTCCGCCTGAGAGGTCAAGTGCCCTCCAGCAGCGCGAGGTGTGCACGACGGCGACAGCCAGCACGGAAGCCGAGGCGCCGAGCGAAACCTCGTTGGGCGTTGGCTCGCGCCCGGGCATTCTGTCGGCATGAGCGGAGACCGAGCGAATCACAGACTCGCGGCGGCCATTGACGAGGCGGACTCGGAGTCGTGGGCGCGACGAGCTGCGGCCGGACGGCAGTTGGCCAGGTGGGTGGAGCACGAGACGGTCAACCCTGTCCTTGAGCGGCTTCTTCTGGATGCCCACGACACGGGTGTCACGCAGGAGACAGCTCGGGCTCTCCTGGAACGGCAGGACGGGGTCGGGCTGCGCACTGTGCTGGGTGCTCTGTCACGAGCTGAGAGCGTGGGAACCGCCGACCAGCTCGTCAGCGAGGTGTTCAGCTACCAGAACTGGATGCTCGCGGACGACCAGGCGGACGAGTTCGTCAGGCAACTCACCGTGCTCACCGACGACGAGGACGCCGGCATCCGCGACGAGGCGCAGCAGCTCCTGAACCCATCGGAACGGCCGTGAGCGGTCGACGCCAATCTCCGCGCACGGGGTGCCAGGTGCAGCCTTGAAGGTTGGTGGGCCGGTGGCAGTGCGTGGAGCGACGCGCGCTGCCACCGTTCACACAGGGATCCGAGAGCGCACCCCGCTGAGTGACCAACTGAGTGACCACCGCCCCGGACCCCGGTGGACGGGCCGGGCCCTTCACGGATTTGTCTTGCAGGTCAGGGCGTGACAATATCTCTGTCGCAACGCCCCGCGCGGTTAGCTCAGCGGGAGAGCGCTTCCCTGACACGGAAGAGGTCACTGGTTCAATCCCAGTACCGCGCACAGCACAGTGCCCCGGCCCCGCAGCCGGGGCACTGGTCTTGGTGCGGACTCCTCCCGTGGCCGCTGCTCGGCGTCAACTCCGCGCGAGCGGGGCGCTCATGAGGAGAAGAGCGGACTCCCTGCGTCCTTCCTCGCCCTTCCTGCCCGCCGTCCGGTGACGACCGGTCGACCGTTCCGTCCGGGCGTTCGGCCGGTGGCCTCCCTGCACGAGCACGGCCGGTGGCTCCGGTGCGCCACGCCCCCGGTGAGCGGAAGAGGCATCGCACACCTCCCGCACGAGCGCGCTCGACGGGGCCACCGGTGAGCGGCGTCGGCGCGGTCTCCCTTGCAGCGGGCGGCGGTTGGGGCCTCGGCGCCCGGCTCGGGACGCGGCGCCTGCGGTGACGGCGTACGCCCGACGACCACGGTGTCCCGGCCCCCGGAAGGCCGGTGCCCTCATGTGTGAGGTCCGGACAGCTCCCCAGCTGTCCGGACCTCAATGCCGTCCGCCGCACCCCCGTCCCCACGGGGCTGACGGCCGGGTTATCCCCGGCTCGGGCCGCTCTCCCGAGCCTGGAGCACCGCTCAGTGCCCCAGCATTCCGGCCACGGACGACGCCTGTGCGACCACCGCCTGCACCGCGCCGAACGCGATGGCGAGGACGATGGCCAGGGGCAGCACCATGGCGGCCGCGACCAGCGGATGACGGCGCCCGCCGGGACGTGTGCCGAAGTCGGCGATCGCCGCCCACCGTCCACGTGTCCGGCGTGCCGTGCGCTCTGCTGTGTGCGCCATGGTCCGCTCCTGTCGTAATGGGGCGGCGGACGTTTGACCTCGGGGGACGAGTGCAGCGCCCGCCGCTTGCCACAACAGTAGGTGCGGGTGCCCGCCCGGGGCGTCATGCCCGCGTATCGACTCCGGGGCCTCCCCCAGGATGACTGGGCGGGCGCCCGGATACTCCCCAGGGTGGAGACCTGCTGCCACATACCGGGGTGATCCCTGAGGGGTGCCCTCGGGGCTCCCTCGGGACGCGCGAACCGCTGCCCGGAGGCGGCGGCCTGCGGACCAACGCCCGTCGTGCGGAGGGCATGTGAGCAGGTGACATCTCTCACCCCGGAGCTTCGGGAAGGTGGCGGCGCGGCAGCAGCCAGGTACGGGCGCGGCCGTCGGGGTAGGAACCCGGGCCGCGTGGAGGCGGGCGGCACGGCAGCCGTTTCCGTCCGCCCTTCGCTCCGTCAAGTCAGGTGCCCCGTACGGAGGTTGCCCTGGCACGACCCCGGCTCGCGGGTGTTCGGCACGGCACCCCGGGACGCCCCGGGTGAGGGCCGCCGGAGACCGCCGATCGGCGCGGCGCCGCGTGCGCGGCCTGTCGTCGCGACGCGGCAGCAGTCCGTAAGCTGTGCCTCGTCGGACGGACGAACCGGAAACGGATCATGAGGTTGCCAGTGACCGGGGGCGGCCTCTCCACCGGAGGCAGGGGAACGAGATGGCGATGATGCGGCTCCGGCGCGAGGACCCGCGAGTCGTCGGTACGTTCAGGCTTCACCGGCGGCTGGGGGCGGGCGGCATGGGCGTCGTCTACCTCGGCTCCGACCGGCGCGGTCAGCGGGTGGCGCTGAAAGTCATCCGCCCGGATCTGGCCGAGGACAAGGAGTTCCGGTCGCGTTTCGCCCGTGAGGTCTCGGCGGCCCGCCGTATCCGGGGCGGCTGTACCGCGCGCCTGGTGGCGGCCGATCTGGAGGCGGACCGCCCGTGGTTCGCGACGCAGTACGTGCCCGGCCCCTCGCTGCACGACAAGGTCACCGAGGGCGGGCCTCTTCCCGTCAGCCAAGTCGCCTCCGTCGGGGCATCGTTGGCGGAGGGTCTGGTCGCGGTCCACGAGGCGGGCGTGGTGCACCGCGACCTGAAGCCGTCGAACATCCTTCTCTCGCCCAAGGGTCCGCGCATCATCGACTTCGGCATCGCGTGGGCGACCGGGGCGAGCACGCTGACTCATGTGGGTACGGCCGTGGGGTCGCCCGGCTTCCTCGCGCCCGAGCAGGTACGCGGCGCTCTGGTGACGCCCGCGACGGACGTGTTCGCGCTGGGCGCGACGCTGGCGTACGCGGCGACGGCCGACTCCCCCTTCGGACAGGGCAGTTCCGAGGTCATGCTCTACCGCGTGGTGCACGAGGAACCGCAGTTGGAGAACGTGCACGCGGCGCTCGCGCCGCTCATCCACGCGTGCCTGGTCAAGTCGCCGGAAGAGCGCCCGAGCCCTCTCCAGCTCTCGCTCCGGCTGAAGGAGATCGCCGCGCGGGAGGCACGCGGTCTGCAGGACGGTTCCGAGACCTCCGCCGGCGGCGCGGGCCCCGTCGGTGACGGTGCTCCCGGCGGCGGCCCGCACGAGACGGCACGGGCGACGGCCCCGGGGACGCACGGCGTCAACAGGCCCGCCACAGCGGGGGGTTCCCAGCGGTCCGCGCCCGCCCGCGGGGGAAGGGGTTCGCGGCCGCGCACACCGGGCGAGCGGCTCAGGCGGCGCAAGGGGGAGGAGTTCTCACGTCAGCGTTCCGAGTCCGGGCGCCCGGATCGCGGGCGCGGGCACGGGCCCACGAGCGCCCCGAACGCGCCGCGCGCCTCCGTCCCCCGTACCGGCGAACGCAGCACCGGACGCTCCGCGCCGGGCACGGCCACCCGGGCAGGCGGCGGCAGGCCCTCCGGGCGCGGTACGGCGCCGCGTCGGCCCTCCGGCGGCGATCCCCGGCGCGGCTCTTCCACGGGTGCCGCGCGGCGCAGCAGCCAGGAGCGCAGCCGCCGGCTGCTCAAGCAGCGGCTGGTGGTGTTCGTGACGGTGACGGCTCTGGTGGCGCTGGGCATCGCCGCGGCGCAGGGCTGCGAGGGGCCGGCGCGCGGACTGGGGCGTGCCGCTCCGGACGGCCGTACGGCACCGGTGACGTCGGTTCACGAGCAGCACGAGGCGCAAGGGCAACGCGCGGGCGGGGAGAGCGGGGAGAGCGGCCTCCGGACGGGCCCCGCGCCGGACCGGCGCTCCTGAGCGTGCCCGGACGGACGCGAACGGCCTCCCGCACTCATGTCCCGCACTCACGTCCCGCGCGTACCCCCGCGCTCACGTCCTGGTCAGCGCGTAGAAGGCGACCGCCGCTGCGGCACCGACGTTGAGCGAGTCGACGCCGTGCGCCATCGGAATGCGCACCCGTTCGTCGGCCGCCCGCTGCGCGGCGGCGGACAGTCCCGCGCCCTCGGCTCCGAGCAGCAGCGCCGCACGCGGCAGACGGTGCGGCGCGAGGTCGTCCAGTGGTACGGCCCCGGCACCGGGGGTGAGGGCGAGCAGCGGCAGGCCCGCCGCGCGGACGGACTCCAGACTGTGCGGCCAGCCGGTGAGCCGCGCGTAGGGGACGGAGAAGACCGCCCCCATGGAGACCTTCACCGAGCGGCGGTAGAGCGGGTCCGCGCACGACGGGGAGAGCAGCACCCCGTCCATGCCCAGGGCGGCCGCGCTGCGGAAGATCGCACCGATGTTCGTGTGGTCGTTGACCGCCTCCATGATCACGACGCGGCGTGCTGAGGCCAGCAGCGTCTCCGCCGCGGGGAGCGGCTTGCGGCCCATGGAGGCCAGGGCGCCACGGTGCACGTGGTAGCCGGTGACCTTCTCCGCCAGTTCGGGCGCGACGATGTGGACGGGGGCCTGCACCGACTCGATGACGTCCCGCATGACCCCTGCCCACTTGGGGGTCAGCAGCATCGCGCGCATGGGGTGACCGGCCTGCAGAGCACGGCGGATGACCTTCTCCCCCTCGGCGATGAACAGGCCCTCGGCGGGCTCGCGGCGTCGCCGCAGCTCCACGTCGGTCAGGCCGGTGAAGTCGGCCAGGCCGGGGTGGTCGGGGTCCTCGACGGTGACGGGCTCAGCCACGGCCTGCCCCCTCAGCCTTCGGCGGCCGGGCCGGGCCCCTGCCGGGCGCGTGTGGGCGTCCGGGGCGCCTGCCGGCCCGTCGCGTGCGTGCCCAGAGCGACCACGTCGCCGACGACGATGACAGCCGGCGGCCGTACGCCCTCCGCGGTGGCCCGCTCCCCCACCGTCCCCAGGGTGGCGTCCACGCGGCGTTCCGCCGCCATCGTCCCCTCCTGCACGACGGCGACCGGGGTGCCGGCGTCCCTGCCGTGCCGGATCAGGGTCTCGGCGATCGCGCCGATCCGCTCCACCGCCATCAGCAGCACCAGGGTGCCGCGCAACCGCGCCAGAGCCTCCCAGTCGACGAGTGAGGTGGGGTCGTCGGGCGCGACGTGGCCGCTGACGACGGTGAACTCGTGGGCGACGCCGCGGTGCGTGACCGGGATGCCCACGGCGGCGGGAACGCTGACGGCGCTGGTGATGCCGGGCACGACCGTGACCGGGACGCCCGCGCCGGCCAGCTGCTCCGCCTCCTCCATGCCGCGCCCGAAGACGAAGGGGTCGCCGCCTTTGAGACGTACGACGGACCTGCCCGCCCTGGCATGCTCGATCAGCGCGTCGTTGATGGCCTCCTGCGCCATGGCACGCCCGTAGGGGATCTTCGCGGCGTCTATCACTTCGACGTGCGGGGGCAGTTCGGCCAGCAGGTCGCGCGGCCCGAGCCGGTCGGCGATGACCACGTCGGCCTCGGCGAGCAGCCGCCGGCCGCGCACGGTGATCAGGTCGGGGTCGCCGGGACCGCCGCCGACGAGGGCGACGCCGGCGCTGCGGGCACGGTGGTGCGGTGCGTGGATCGTGCCGTCGTGGAGGCCCTCGACGACCGCGTCGCGCACGGCGGCGGAGCGGCGGGGATCGCGTCCGGTGAGAACGGCGACCGTGACGCCCTCGCTGTGCCCGGTCGCCGGGGTCCACGCGGTCGCCGCCGACGCCTCGTCGCTGCGTACGCACCATACGCGGCGGGCCTCGGCCTCGGCGGAGGCGGCGGTGTTGGTCCCGGGGTCGTCGGTCGACACCAGCGCGTACCACGCTCCGTCCAGGTCGCCGTCGGCGTAGGGGCGGCGCTCCCAGGTCACCTCGCCCGCGTCGGCCATGGCCTCCACGGAGGGCGTCACGGACGGAGAGATCAGCACCACGTCCGCGCCCGCGGCGATGAGTGCGGGAAGCCGGCGCTGGGCGACGCTTCCGCCGCCGACGACCACGACCCGGCGCCCCGCGAGGCGGAGGCCGACGGGGTAGGCGGGCGGATCGGTCCCGTCCTGCGTCTGGGCGTGGGGCTCGGACATGGCGCGGGCGGCTCCCTTGGTTGCCGAGTGGGCCGCTGCGGCGCTGGAGCGGCGGGGATGTACGTACGTGCCGGTGTGCGGCGCGGGCACGGCGCGTGTACTGGACGTGGGGCGCGTACTGGACGTGCGGAACTCCCGTTCACCCTATGGCGTGAAGCCGTGCCCTCGCAGTTCCGTGGATCACGCGGGGTGCACGGCACCGGGACGCGCGGCCCCCGGCCGGGTTCCTGGGCCCCGTGCCGGCGCGCCCGGACGCTGGTGCGCGGGCGCGCCGCCGTGGAGTTGCTCAGCCCTTGCCGGTCACCCCGGCCGAGTCGAAGGTGGCGACCTCGTGCATCGCACGCGCCGCGCTCTGCACCATCGGCAGGGACAGCAGCGCCCCCGTGCCCTCCCCCAGCCTCAGGTCCAGGTCGACCAGCGGGCGAAGACCCAGCTTCGTCAGGGCCGCGACATGGCCCGGCTCGGAGCTGCGGTGGCCCGCGATGCAGGCGGCCAGCGCCTCCGGGGCGACACAGCGGGCGACCAGCGCGGCGGCACCGGCGCTGACGCCGTCGAGGATCACCGGCGTACGCAGGGAGGCGCCGCCCAGGATCAGCCCGACCAGAGCGGCGTGCTCCAGGCCGCCGACGGCTGCCAGCAGACCCAGGGGGTCGGCCGGGTCCGGCTGGTGCAGTTCCAGCGCACGGCGTACGACCTCGACCTTCCGGGCGTGCGTCTCGTCGTTGATGCCGGTGCCGCGTCCCGTCACCTCCGCCGGGTCGACGCCTGTGCACGCCGAGATCAGCGCGGCGGAGACCGTGGTGTTGGCGATGCCCATCTCCCCCGTGAGCAGCGCCTTGTTGCCGGCCGCGACCAGGTCGCGGGCGGTCTCGATACCCACCTCGACGGCGCGCAGCGCCTCCTCGCGCGTCATGGCGGGGCCCTGCGTCATGTCGGCCGTCCCCGCCGAGACCTTGCGCGGCAACAGGCCGGGCATCGCCGCGAGTTCAGCCGCGACACCGACGTCGACGATGCACACCTCCGCGCCGACCTGATTGGCGAAGGCGTTGCAGACGGCCCCGCCACCGAGGAAGTTGGCGACCATCTGGCCGGTGACCTCCTGCGGCCAGGGCGTGACGCCCTGGGCGTGCACGCCGTGGTCACCGGCGAAGATCGCGACGGCGGCGGGCTCGGGCAGCGGCGGCGGGCACTTGCGGGAGAGCCCGCACAGCTGCGCGGAGATGATCTCCAGCATGCCGAGCGCCCCGGACGGCTTGGTCATGCGCTTCTGCCGCTCCCACGCCTCACCGAGCGCCTTGGCGTCCAGCGGCCGGATGGCGGCGACCGTGTCGGAGAGCAGGTCCTGCGGCTCCGCTCCCGGCAGCACGCGGCGCCCGTACGACTCCTCGTGCACCACCCACGACAGCGGACGGCGCTTGGACCAGCCGGCCTGCGCCAGCTCCGGCTCGGGCGGGAACTCGTCGACGTACCCGACGCACAGGTAGGCCACGACCTCCAGGTGCTCCGGCAGCTCCAGGGCGCGGACCATCTCACGCTCGTCGAAGAAGCTGACCCAGCCCACGCCCAGCCCCTCGGCGCGGGCGGCCAGCCACAGGTTCTCCACTGCGAGCGCGGAGGAGTAGGGCGCCATCTGCGGCTGGGTGTGCCGGCCGAGGGTGTGCCTTCCGCCACGGGTGGGGTCCGCCGTGACGACGATGTTGACGGGGGTGTCGAGGATCGCCTGGATCTTCATTTCCTTGAACTGCTTCGCCCGGCCCTTGGGGAGGGACTTGGCGTACGCCTCGCGCTGGCGCTCGGCCAGTTCGTGCATGGCGCGGCGGGTCTCCTCGGAACGGATGACCACGAAGTCCCACGGCTGGGAGTGGCCCACGCTGGGCGCTGTGTGGGCGGCTTCGAGGACGCGGAGCAGCACCTCGTGCGGGATCGGGTCGGGGCGGAAGCCGTTGCGGATGTCGCGGCGTTCACGCATCAGGCGGTGCACGGCCTCCCGCTCGTCGTCGGCGAAGCCGGGAGCGGGCGGGCCGGCGGGAGCCTCGGGGAGTCCGGCCGGACCGGCGGAGCCGGCCGGACCGGCCTCGGGACCGGCGGCTTCGGCGGGGTCCGTACCGGGCTCGGCGGGATCGGCCGACTCACCGCCGGGCCCGGCCGTGCCGGCGGACTCGGTGGGGTGCGCGGTCCCGGCCTCGGGACCGGCGGACCGCGCGGATCCGTCCTCGTGCTGGGCATGCTCCGCGAGTTGGACGGCCTCGGAGGCGGAAGCCGGGACGGGTCCCGTTCCCTCACCGCCACCGTCACCGGCGTCAGCGACCCCGGGAGACGGTGCGGCGACGACGGCCGGAGGGCCGTCCTCGCTTATCGGGGGCACGGTGCCGGCTGGTGCCGCGGCCGTGCCCTGCTCTGCCGCGGCAGACCGGGGTTCGTGCGTACCGGCGATGGTCTCCTCCTCCGGCTGCACGTGCTGACCCTGTCTCGGGACGGTCGCGGATGCCGCGTGCCGGCCGCCGCCGGACGGCGGGGCGTCGGCCCCGCGTCCGGATGTCTGCTCCGGTCCGCCGGCTGCGGCTTCGGACTCGGCGCGTTCCGACTGCTGCTGGGCGGGGATCCCCGCCACCGCGTCCGCGGCTGCCCCGGCATCCACCGCTCCGGCGCCGGCGCCCGGGCCCGCGTCCTCCTGCTGCACCGGCACGCCGCCTTCCTGTACGGGGTCCTGTACGGCCAGTTCCTGCTCGGGCTCCGGGATGCCGGGCAGAGCAGCCTCGGCCGCCTGCATCTCCTCGCCCGGCTGAGCGGGAACGTCCGGGGTGCCCTGGCGGTCCTCGACGTCCTCGACGTCCTGGACCTTCGGTCCTTGCGCTGCGGCTGCGGCGTCAGGGGGCTGGGGCAGGGCGGCCGTCTCCGCGGACTGCTGCCCGGTGACCTCACCGTCCGCGCTCCCGCCCGGAGGCATGATCGGCTCGACAGCCGTCGAACCCGGTGTGGAGACCCAGGTGTTGCCGGTGCTTCCGCTGCTCTCGTCGTTGCCGCGGCGGCGGTGCCTGCCGTCGCGTGCTCCCTCCGGCTCCGGAGGCTGCCCCTGCTCCCCCTCGACCGTGCCCGCGGGCTGCGGCTCCTGCGGAGGCAGTTCACCGTGCGCGGCGACGGGCCCGGGCTGGACGGAATCGGCCTGAACGGAATCGGTCTGGACGGAATCGGCCTGCTGTCCCGTCTCCGCCGTCTCCTCAGCGGGCGCGGCAAGCCCCGGGTTCTCGGCGTACGCCGCGTCCTGCACATGGCCGGCCGCCCCGGCCTCAGCCGTCCCGTCCGCCTGGGCGGCCCACTGGTCGTCCTGGGGCGGCAGCGCCCCCAGTTGCGGACCGGGCAGGTAGTCCTGGCCCTGATGGGCGACGTCGAGATATTCGGGACCGCTCGTCGCGGGCCCCTGCCCGGCAGTGAACTCGCCTTGTTCCGCCATGCCTTCACCCTCCTGGGGCATCGCCTGCGCCTCATCCTGCAGTGGACTCCCCGGCGGCACGGCCTGCGGCTGTGCGGCGGCCTCCGGCTGCACGGAGGGCGCGGGCGCGGAGTTGGGCGCGGGCGCGGAGTTGGGCGCGGGCCCGCCGGCCGGAGGGCCGATGCCGCGCTCCGAGAGCGGACGTACCGCCCCGGACGGTTCCGGCTCCGGCGGCCCGAGGTGCAGCGGACGCCGCGGCGGCGTGGAGGCGGGAGCGGAAGCGGACTTGGGCGCCGCGGGCGTACCCGCGGCAGGCGTACCCGCGGCGGGCGTACCCGCGGCAGGCGTCCCTCCGGCTGGCGTCCCCGAGGGCGACGGGGTCTGCGCGGCAGGTGCTGCCTGCGGCCCGGAGGCCCCCGCGGCGGGGGCCTCCCCCGCCGCCGCCTCCGGCCCCTCGGGAAGCAGTGCCCGTACCGTGCCGTAGTCGAATGCTCCGGAGTCGCGGCCGTCCGTCTCGTGCGGGCCGGGTACGTGCGAGGCCGCCTGCGCGTACTCCTGCGTCCCCTGCACCGGCTGCTGTTCGTACGGGTGCGGCTGGTGCGCGTGATTGCCGTAGTGCTCCTGGCGGCCGTAGAAGTCCGGCTGCCCGTACGCCTGTCCGTACGCGTCGTGCTGTCCGTACGCGTCGTGCTGTCCGTACGCACCGACGTGCGCGTAGACCTCCGCGCCCGCGTAGGCGTCGCCCTGCGCGTACGCACCGACCTGGCCGTAGTACGGGTCGTGCTGCACCTGCCCGGTGTGCGGCTCGCCCCAGGCACCGCCCTGCGTGTCCGGCGGCGGCAGTTCCTCACCGCCGGGAAAGCTCGGAGCGTCCGGAGCGCCCGGAAGGCCGTCGCCCGGCCCCGCGTAAGGGTAGGAGTGGGGACCGGTCGCCGGGATGCCCGGCTGCCCGCCTGCATTCTCCGGCTGCCCCTCGCCGGGGATCTGGCCGGTGTCAGTCATGCGTACCCCTCGCCCATCGGTAGTGCCTCTTCCAACCCCGCGGACGACCGCCGGGCCCCCGTAGATGAAGAACGAGCGTGCTCACGGTGCGGCACGTCCTCCACCCGCACCATCCGGACATCGACGGACGAAGTGTCAGCACCGCACAGCAGCGCAACGGTCCGCCAGCCTACCGTCGGCAGGGCGGCCCGCCCGCCACAGGTGGGTGACAAACAGCACTTCGTCGGGCTTCGTCACGAGCTGGGCACAGAGATTCAGACCCGTACACCCGACAGCAGGAAGACGACCGCACGTTCACGCTCCACCCAATCCTGGGTGTCCAGTCCGACGGACTGAAGCAGGGCGCACTCGACGGCGTAACCGCCCTCGGTGAGCGCCCTTCCGACCGCTTCGGCCTCGTCCCTCGTCCCGGCGTGCGTGACGATGCGGCCGGGACGGCGCTCGACGACGGCCGTGACCGTGGGCACTCCGCCGCCGCCCACCCGCACCACGTCCGGCTCGGGCAGATCCTCAAGGATCTGGGGCGCCGTGCCCTGCACGGTCTCCACCTGCACGCCGAAGCGCCAGGCGGCCGACGCGGTTCGCGCGCAGGCCTGCGGGTCCTGGTCGACCGCGATGACGGCGGCACCGAAACGTGCCGCTTCCACGGACAGTGCGCCGCTGCCGGCGCCGATGTCCCAGACGAGGTCGCCGATACGCGGACCGAGCAACGCGAGTTGCCCGGCGCGCAGTTGCGCGGACTCGCCGGCACGCGCGGAGACCGCTGCGCCGTCGCCCGGCTGCTCTCCCGCGTACACGGAGGCCGGAAGGGCCCAGCCGCGCACGGGCGGCGGATAGTTCGGGGTCTGCGCGGCCAGCCATCCGCCGCCCTGGTTGGGCTGGCGCGTCTGGCCGTCCTGCGGCCCCGCGCCCGGGCCGGGTCCGCCGGGATGTGCCGCGGCGCCCGTGGAACCGCCCGCCACGATCACCACGTTCGGGTCCCGCCAGGTGTGGTCGGCGACCTTGTCGGAGGTGAGGACGGTGACCTGCTCCTGCGGTGTGCCCACCGCCTCGCAGATGACGAACGTGCGGTGCACGGGACCGAGCATCAGGGCGAGTTCGGCGGGGCCCGCGCCGGGCGACGTGAGGACGCCGACCTTGGTGTGGGCGCGGCAGACGTTGACCGCGTTGCGCAGCGTCCGCGAGTTGGCGACCACCAGCTGTGCGTCGTCCCAGGGCATGCCGGCACGGGCGAAAGCCGCCGCGAGCGCGGAGACCGCGGGGACGACCTCGACCTCCAGCCCGAACTCGGGGTCGCGCAGCGTGCGTACGACACCGAAGAACCCGGGGTCCCCGTCGGCGAAGACGACGGCCGTCCCACGGTGCCGGGCGATACGGCTGGCGGCCAGCGAGACACTGCCGAGTCTCACCCGCTCGGCGCCGGAGGGGACTTCTGGAAGCTCGAGATGGTGTGCGGCCCCGGCGACGAGCGTGGCAGCGCCCACGGCGGCGCGGCCGGCGTCGGACAGCGGCGAACCGTCCCACCCGATCACGGTGACACGGTCGGCCATCGGTGCGTCTCTCCTGGGCTCGTCGCAGGTCGGGGCTCATCGAGCCTACCGCCGAGGAGAGGACCGCCGTCACCAGGGTGTGCCCGGGCCGGCCGGGAGCGGGCGGGCCGGATCAGCGGGGCGAGCGCAGCCAGTCCGGGTACGGGGCGTAGCCGCCCGCGTCCGCGAGCTGTTCAGGCATGCCTTCCAGGTCCTCGCGCAGCAGGCTCCACACGAGCAGATCCGTGCGGATCTCCGCCCAGCCGCCGTCCTCGGTGCGGGTGCGCGCTATCGAGGCGTTGCGCAGCACTCCCTCGCTGATGCAGCCGAGCTTCTGGGCCACCTGCTGGGCGGCGGTGTTGTCGGCGGCCGTACGCAGCTCGATCCGCTCGAACTTCTGGTCCTGGAAGAGCCATTGGGCCAGCGCCAGCACCGACTCCGAGGCGTAGCCCTCGCCTCGCGCCCACGGTGCGACGACGTAGTGGACCTCGGTGGCGAGGATGCGCCAGTCCGTGTGCTCGAGCTGCACGAGCCCGACCAGGCGGTGGGTGAGGAACTCGGTGACCGCGAAGACGATGCCCCCGCCCTCGGTCCGCACGGACGGTGCGTGACGGCGGACGAACTCGCGCGCGTCGGCCTGCCGGTAGGGCACCGGCACGGTCGTCCATGCCGCGACCAGTTCGTCCCGCATCATCTCGGTGAGCGCGGGGACGTCCGCCTCCTCCAGCGGGCGCAGCACGAGCCGGTCCGTACTGATCGAGACGTCCGGAAAGGTCGAAGTCATGCGCCGCTCCAAACGGATCGAGGGCCAGGGGGTCGCTCCCGGGGAGGCCGCTTCGGGGTCTGCCGGCCGTTCCGGGAGGACCGCTGCAGCGGGGTCCTGGGGGCTCCGGACGGTTGCAGCAGTGCACAGCATGCAGCATCGGAGCCGGTACGTGCAGCGCTCACGGTTCCTTCGCAGGCGGGATCAGGGGCCGGGTACCGACATGTCGATACGGGGACTCGAGATCCGGAAGCCTGGGCCTCCCGGCCGGGGTCGTCCGCTGCCCCGCACGGCCGCCGCCGCACGGCGTCCCTCGCGAGCCTCACCGGCGGGCCCGGGCACCGCCCCCGCACACGCGCCTCCTAGACTCGGGCCATGTTCACCCCGCTCACGGTCGCCCTCGCGGTGGCCGCACTCGCGCTGGCCGCCTGGTGCGGCTGGGCGGCCTACCGTGACCAGCCGACCAAGGACTGGCACTTCATCGGCATGGCCGTGGTGACTCTGATCGCCCTGGTCCAACTCGTCGTCGGCATCGTGCGGCTCTCCGGAGGCGAGGAGCCCGCGGAGGGGACCGCCGTCTTCGTCGCCTACCTGGCCACCGTCGTGGCATGCGTACCGGTGGTGGGTCTGATCTCCCTGACCGAGCGGACCAAGTGGGGCTCCCTGACCGTGGTGGCGGGCGCCGTCGTACTCGCGGCGCTCCAGGTGCGGCTGCACGACATCTGGGCAGGCGGCGGCGGTGCCTGAGCACCCGCACGGCACCCACGCCCCGCCGTCCCCCGCGCCGTACCGCGCCATCGGCAGGGGGCCCGGCACACTGCTGCTCACGCTGTACGGGATCTTCACCGTGGGCGCCGCGTCCCGCTCGGCCGTCCAGCTGAGCACCCGCTTCGACGAGGCGCCGCTGGCGTACGTGCTGTCGGCCGTGGCGGCCCTGGTCTACGCGTTCATCACTCTCTCGCTGGTACGGGGAGGCGAGAAGGCCCGCAAGGCCGCATTCGTCTGCTGCTGCGTGGAGTTGCTGGGAGTGCTGGGCGTGGGCACCTGGACACTGGTCGCCCCCTCCGCGTTCCCCGATGCGACGGTGTGGTCGGACTACGGCATGGGTTACCTCTTCATCCCGGTGATCCTGCCGGTGACCGGCCTGCTGTGGCTGCGCCGGTCACGGCGCGCCCACGGCTGAGAAGCCGTCAGGTGGAGGGAGGGGGAAGCACGCAGACGCGCCGGAGCAGAGACCGGGGGCGGCAGGCGGTGCCCCGTCCACCGGCCCCTGGTGTGCCCCGGACGCGTCAGGCGCTGGCTGTGCGGGTGCCGGAGGCCGGGGCCGTGCCGCTGACGTCCTTCGACATGGCGATCAGCTCGGTCCTGCGGTGCCGTTCGGTGCCGACCGGGGTGTAGCCGTACTTCCGGTACAGCCGGAGGTTTCCGCCGCTGCGGTGCCCGGCGACGAGGTGGTAGCGCTTTGCCTCCCGCTCCGCGGCGAGCCGCACCTCGACCGCTGCCAGCAGCCGGCCGCCGAGTCCGTGCCGCTGCATCCGGGGGTGCACGAAGAGCCTGTCGATACGGGCGGTTCCCCCGGCGTCGACCGCGCCGCGCACGGAGCCGACGATCTCCTCACCGAGGCGGGCCACGAGTACGCAGCCGGCGGCCATCTCCGCGCGCAGCGCCTCCAGGGACTGGGTCAGCGGGGGGATGGCGTAGTCCCCGTAGGCTTCCGCTTCGCTCTGGAAGCACAGGTACTGGAGTTTGAGGATCTGCTCGGCGTCGCTCTCGTCCGCCGCAGAGATGGTCACGCTCATGCCCATGTGCGCCTGCCTCCCCTGATCATGTTCCCGGGCACGGAGAGATGAGGGTGCCGTGTCCCGGAGTGTCCGCCCTGATGACGCCGATTGCTTCCCGCAGCATTCCCCCGCGTTCAGGTAGCGCAATCCGACGCCGCGAGCATTGTGCGCAGGCAACCCAGACATCGGGAACGTACCGGGCCGAGGCTGCCCTGTGACATTCCCAACTCACGTGCGATCTCGGGGTAGGTGAGGTCCTGCCGGGACATCAGGGCGCGCAGCAGGTCGGGGCAGCGTCCGGGCAGACGCGCGACGGCGCCGGCGAGGACGCGGCGGTGCTCGGCGGCGAGTACGGCGGCCTCCGCCGCGGGGTGCGCCGCAGCGCCCGCCGCCCGGGCCCCGAGGTCCTCGGCGGGCAGGGGCACCTCCCTGCGCACGCGACGCCGCGTGCGCCGTGCCTCCGCCCGTACGGCCGAACGCAGCCATCCGGCGGAGGGCACGGTGCCCGCAGGCTCACGGGGCTGCTCCAGCCAGCGCAGCCACACGGCCTGCTGCAGGTCCTCGGGGTCCGCTCCCGCCGCGGGCCCCTCGGCCGCGCACTCGGCGGCGAGCAACCGGCGCAGCGGCCCGGGCAGTTCACCGGCGGTGGAGCTGTGGGCCCCGGCCGGACGGGCGGCGCGGCGGTGAGCGCCGGGGAGGCCGGGGAGGCCGGGGAGGCCGGGGAGGCCGGGGAGGCCGGGGAGGCCGGGGAGGCCGGGGAGGCCGGGGAAGCCGGGGAGGCCGGTCTCCCCGGCAGGTGCGGCGGTGCAGCCGGGAACGCCGGCGAAGCGGGGGTTCATGCCCTCTCGCGACGCCCTCCCCGGCACTCCGGTTGCCGCCCGGCGGCAACGCCACCCGTGCGGGTGACGCGCCGGCGTGCGTACGGGCTGCTCAGGTGTTCTGTCAGCTGTTCCGGAAGTCGGCTGCGGCAAGCAGGCCGGTGTCCGGGTTGTCGGTGAAGATGCCGTCGATGCCCGTCCCGAAGTAGGCGCGGAACGCGCCGAAGGCGTCCCCGTAGGCGTTGGGGTCGCTGCCGCGCCGGAACTCGAGCGGCAGGAACGTGTTCTCGTTGCGCATGGTGTACGGGTGCAGCACCAGGTCCTGCGCGTGCGCGTCCCGCACCAGCGTGGTCGGCTCCCCGAGGCTGCCGTCCTCGTTCTTCGGGATGACGAGGTCCACCACCGGCCCGATGCCCTTGGCGAAGCGTGCCATCCACTTCAGCCCGTCGGGCTTGACCAGGTCGGCCACGGTACGCGGGTCGCCCGACTCGACGAAGTCCCAGGGCCGGGAGTCCGGCGCGTCCAGCAGGCACACTCCGGGGCAGTCCAGCATCTTGCCCAGGCGCTGGATGCTGCTGGGCTCGAAGGACTGGACGAAGTTCGGCGAGTTCGCCCGGTGGCGTCCGTACGCCCGCAGCAGCTTGGCCAGCTTGGGCTCCAGCTCCAGGCCCAGCTTGCGGAAGTAGGTGGGGTGCTTGGTCTCGATGTGCAGCCACACCGGCCGGCCGCGCCTCTTCGCCTGCTCGGCGGCCCACTTCAGCACGTCCTCGAAGGCAGGCACCTTCCAGCGCCCGTCGTAGAGCGTGTTGTGCGGCCGTGTCTGCGGGATGCGCTCCTTCGCACGCAGCGTGTGCAGTTCGGCAAGGGTGAAGTCCTCGGTGAACCAGCCCGTCAGCTTTGTGCCGTCGACCGTCTTGGTGGTCCTGCGGCCGGCGAACTCCGGATGGTCCGCGACGTCGGTGGTCGCGGTGATGTCGTTCTCGTGACGGCAGACCAGGTGCCCGTCCCTGGTCGGCACGAGGTCCTGCTCGATGACGTCCGCGCCCATGTCGAGGGCGAGTTGGTAGGAACCGAAGGTGTGCTCGGGGCGGTATCCGCTGGCCCCGCGGTGCGCCACGATCGCCGGCACCGGCAGCCTGCCGCCGTGCCGCCCCTCCTCGCGTCCCCGTGCCCTCCCCGCGGCCAGGGCGCTGCCGCCCGTGCCCACCGCCGCTGCCCCCGCGGCGCCCAGTGCGGCCGCTCCGAGCACGAGTCTGCGACCCGGCTGCTGCTGCTGTCCCATGGGCTCTCCTCAGCTCGTCTCATCCGATTGACTCCGCCCGGTGCCCTGCGGGCCGGGCGGACGACTGGCTGATCGTAGATGCGGCTCCACCACGCCGGGGAGGCTTAGGGCCGAACACGCGGGAAACACGATGCAGCAGACACCCGGACGCTCTCGGGGCCCCGCACGCAGAGACGTTGGCCGCGCGCCGTGTCAACTCTGCGTATCAGTGCGGTGAACCCGGTGTGCGGCCCGGGCAGAGCGGCGAGTATCCTTCTCACCTGCGCTTGTGTGCATCCGACCCGTCACCGACCGGAGGAATTCGTTGTCCCGTTTCCGTCTGATCAAGGCACTGCTCGGCCCGCTTCTGCGTGTGCTGTTGCGCCCGCAGGTGGAGGGGGCGGAGCGAATTCCGGGCTCCGGCCCGGTGATTCTGGCCGGCAACCACCTCACGTTCATCGACTCGATGGTGCTTCCGCTGGTCACGGACCGTCAGGTCTTCTTCATCGGCAAGGACGAGTACGTCACGGGCCGCAGTCTCAAGGGCCGTGTGATGGCGTGGTTCTTCACCGGAGTCGGCATGATCCCCGTGGACAGGGACGGCGGCCGCGGCGGTGTCGCCGCGCTGATGACCGGCCGCCGCGTGCTGGAGGGTGGCCAGATCTTCGGCATCTACCCCGAGGGCACCCGCTCCCCCGACGGACGGCTCTACCGCGGCCGTACGGGCATCGCCCGCCTGGCCCTGATGACGGGCGCCCCCGTGGTGCCTTTCGCGATGATCGGCACCGACGCGATCCAGCCGGGCGGCCAGGGTCTGCCCCGCTTCGCTCCGGGGCGGCGCATCGCCGTGCGGTTCGGCGAGCCGCTGGACTTCACCCGCTACGAGGGCATGGACCGCGACCGTTACGTGCTGCGTGCCGTCACGGACGAGGTGATGAGCGAGGTCATGCGCCTGTCCGGCCAGGAGTACGTGGACATCTACGCGACGAAGGCCAAGGCCGCCTGACGCCTCCCCCGGTCCGCCGTCCGGGTGGTGGCGGTCCGCGAGCCGGTTCGTCCGCGGACGGCGGGAAACCCCGCCCGGCCCGGCGAACGCGCGGCGCGGGACGAGCAGCCCCGGCCCGTCGGACGTTGCACCTTCAACCGGCCCCTTCAACGCAAGAAGCGCCGGAAGCCGGCGGTACGGCTCCCGGCGCTCCGTGCTGTGCGGCTCAGGCCGGCCACGTACCGGTCAGGCCCCGGACCCCTGTCGCTCCCCCGCGGTGGAGCACGGCCTTGACCACCCCCGCGATGGCTCCCTTGAGCGCTACGGCGGGGAGTATCTCCTTCCACCCGCGCCCCTCGTCGGTGGCGTCCGGTGCGTCCTCCTCGTGCGTGACCGACTTCCACGCCTTCTCGAAGAGAGCACCGGCGATGACGCCGCCGAGCACCCCGAAGAGGATGCCGAACGGCTTGTAGAGAAGCTTGACCACAGCGCTCACCTCTTCTCGCGCCGTCTGTGCAGGACGACGAAGGTCACCAGGGCAGCGGCCCCGACGCCGCAGAAGACGGCCATCCCGGGGCCGGGCCTGACGAAGCCCTGGTGTGCGGCCTGCTCGGCGGTGTGCTGCACCCGCACCCTGGCCTCGTTCGCCTCGAAGAGGGCCTTGGACTTGGCCTGGGCGGCCATGTCCCGCGCGTGTGTCCGCACGTCCGCCTTGCCGGCGAGCTCGGCGACGGTGTCCGCGAGCTGTTCGCGTGCCCGCTCCACCTCGGACCGCAGCTGCCGGGGGTCGGAGGAAGCGGCCGCACCGGATTTGCGCGTCATCGGTGGGCTCCTTCCTTGATCGCGTCGACGTCGGCCTTGACGCTGTCCAGGGTGCGCTCGGGTTTGGGCGACCCGGCGGAGCCGAGCTGCTGCTTGCCGGCCGCGCCCAGCACGGCCGCGACCAGCAGCAGCCCCCCGGCGACGATCAGGGCCGAGGCCCATACGGGCAGCACCAGGGCGATCGCGGCGATGGCCGCGAAGACCAGCGCCCACAGAGCCAGCACCGCCATGAGGGCCGCCCCGCCGAACATGCCTCCGCCGAAGCCCGCCCGCTTGCCCTTCTCCTTCATCTCGGCCTGCGCCAGACGCATCTCGCTGCGCACCACATCGGTGAGCTGCTCAGACGCCTGCCTGACCAGTTCCGCCGTGGTGTGCTGCGTCTCCTCGGGCCGGTGACGCACAGATCCGATCATCGCGACTCGCCTCGCTTCGTCTCGGGGAGGTCACCCGAGTGCCCCAGCGCTCAGCGGCTACGCGTACGGGGATTCAGCGCCGGGCGCCGGCCCACTCGCGCTGACCGGCGAGATCGTCACGGACTTCGGCCAGCTGCACCGCGACCGCCGAGGGGGCGGTGCCGCCGCGGCCACCGCGTGACGCCAGTGCGCCGGGTACGTTCAGCACCGAGCGGACCCCGGGCGTCAGATGCGGCGAGATCCCGGCGAACTGCTCGTCCGTGAGCTGGTCCAGTTCGGTGCCGCCGCTCTCGCAGACCTTGACGCACTCCCCCGCGACCTCGTGCGCCTCCCGGAAGGGCACCCCCCGCCGCACCAGCCATTCCGCGATGTCGGTGGCGAGCGAGAAACCGGCCGGGGCCAGCTCCGCCATGCGCTCACGGTGCACCGTGAGGGTGGCCATCATGCCGGTGAAGGCGGGCAGCAGGATCTCCAGCTGGTCGCAGGAGTCGAAGACGGGCTCCTTGTCCTCCTGCAGGTCGCGGTTGTACGCCAGCGGCAGGGCCTTGAGCGTGGCGAGCAGCCCGGTGAGGTTGCCGATCAGCCGTCCGGACTTGCCGCGCGCCAGCTCGGCGATGTCGGGGTTCTTCTTCTGGGGCATGATCGAGGAACCGGTGGAGAACGCGTCGTGCAGCGTGACGAAGGAGAACTCCTTCGTGTTCCAGAGGATGATCTCTTCGGCGATCTTGGAGACGTCGACACCGATCATCGCCGTGATGAAGGCGAACTCGGCCACGAAGTCCCGCGAGGCGGTCCCGTCGATCGAGTTGCCGGACGAGCCGTGCTCGAAGCCCAGCTCCGCCGCGACGGCCTCCGGGTCCAGCCCGAGCGAGGACCCGGCGAGCGCGCCGGAGCCGTACGGGGAGACAGCCGTACGGGCGTCCCACTGCCGCAGCCGCTCCGCGTCGCGCGAGAGCGCCTGGGCATGGGCGAGGACGTGGTGGGCGAAGAGCACGGGCTGGGCGTGCTGGAGGTGGGTGCGGCCCGGCATCGCCACGTCCGGGTGCGCCTCGGCCAGCCCGGCCAGCGCCTCCTGGAGGTCGGCCAGCAGGCCGCCGAGGATGCGGGCGTGGTCGCGCAGGTACATGCGGAAGAGCGTGGCCACCTGGTCGTTGCGGGAGCGGCCGGCGCGCAGTTTGCCCCCCAGCTCGCTGCCGAGGCGCTCCAGCAGGCCGCGCTCGAGCGCGGTGTGGACGTCCTCGTCGGCGACGGTGCCGGTGAAGGTGCCGTCCGCGACGTCGCTCTCCAGCCGGTCGAGTCCGGCGAGCATCTGCTGGAGTTCCCCGTCGGTGAGCAGTCCGGCCTTGTGCAGCACGCGGGCGTGTGCGCGGGAGCCGGCGATGTCGTACGGCGCGAGGCGCCAGTCGAAGTGCACGGAGGCGGAGAGCCGGGCGAGTTCCTCGGAGGGCCCGTCGGCGAAACGTCCGCCCCACAGCCGTACGTCCTGGCTCCCGGCGTCGGTCTGCGGCGCTTCGTTGCTGGGCATGGTGGTGCTCTCTCCTCGTGCTCGGTGCAAATGCCGCCTCCCCGCCGGATGCGGCGGGGAGGCGGTGGACGAACTGTGCGCGGCCGGCCCGCCGGGGCGGGTGTGCGGCCGTACGCGGCAGGCTACTGCGCCAGGTCCCGCTTGGCGGCGATCTTGCTGGACATTCCGAAGAGCTCGATGAAGCCCTTGGACAGCGACTGGTCGAAGGTGTCGCCGCTGTCGTAGGTCGCCAGGTTGAAGTCGTAGAGCGACTCCTGGGAGCGCCGTCCGGTCACCACCGCGCGGCCGCCGTGCAGCGTCATCCGGATGTCGCCGCTGACGTGCTCGTTCGCCTCGTCGATGAAGCCGTCCAGGGCGCGCTTGAGCGGGGAGAACCACATGCCGTCGTAGACGAGTTCACTCCAGCGCTGCTCGACCTGCCGCTTGTAGCGGGCCAGTTCCCGCTCGACGGTGACGTTCTCCAGCTCCTGGTGCGCGGTGATCAGCGCGATGCCGCCCGGGGACTCGTACACCTCACGGGACTTGATGCCCACGAGCCGGTCCTCGACCATGTCGATCCGGCCGACACCCTGGGCACCGGCCCGCTCGTTGAGCTGCTGAACGGCCTGCAGCACCGTCACCGGCTTGCCGTCGAGCGCGACGGGGACGCCCGCCTCGAAGGTGATGACGACCTCGTCGGCCTCACGGGGGGTGGCCGGGTTCTCGGTGTACTCGTAGACGTCCTCGATGGGCCCGTTCCAGATGTCCTCCAGGAACCCGGTCTCCACGGCCCGGCCGAAGACGTTCTGGTCGATGGAGTAGGGCGACTTCTTGCTCGTCGCGATCGGCAGGCCCTTCTCCTCGCAGAAGGCGATGGCCTTGTCCCGGGTCATCGCGTAGTCCCGCACGGGGGCGATGCACTTCAGCTGGGGGGCGAGGGAGGAGATCCCGGCCTCGAACCGCACCTGGTCGTTGCCCTTGCCGGTGCAGCCGTGGGCGACGGTGGTCGCGCCGTGCTTCTTCGCGGCGTCCACGAGGTGCTTGACGATGGTGGGCCGCGAGAGGGCCGAGACCAGCGGGTAGCGGTCCATGTAGAGCGCGTTGGCCTTGATCGCCGGAAGGCAGTACTCGTCGGCGAACTCGTCCTTGGCGTCCGCAACCTCGGCCTCGACGGCACCGCAGGCCAGCGCGCGCTTGCGGATGACGTCCAGGTCCTCGCCGCCCTGGCCGACGTCGACGGCGACGGCGACGACCTCGGCCCCGGTCTCCTCGGCGATCCAGCCGATGCAGACGGAGGTGTCAAGGCCGCCGGAGTAGGCGAGTACGACGCGCTCAGTCACGGGGTTCTCCTTACGGTGCATACGCTGATGGGCATAAGTATGCACTCCCCCGTATGCTTCGTCAACGCGGCTGGTCACAGGCTCATGGAACGGCCCGGACGCTCCGGGAGGGCTCAGCGCGAGCCGCCCAGCTCCTCCTCCAGCACCGCCACGTGGCTGTACTCCAGCTGCTCCGGTCTCACCGACGTCAGCAGCGTCAGCGTCCGGCCGGCCGCGCGCTCCCGCAGGCCCTCCAGCGCCTCGCTCGGCTCCGGCCGGGCCAGCTCCTCGCGGTAGCGGGCGGCGAACTCCTCGAAACGGTCGCGGTCGTGCGCGTACCACTTGCGCAGGTCGCCGGAGGGGGCGACCTCCTTGACCCACGCGTCCAGCCGGGCCTCCTCCTTCTTCAGCCCCCGCGGCCACAGCCGGTCCACGAGCACCCTCTGCCCGTCCTCGGCGGGGCGTGCCTCCTCGTACACGCGCCTGACCCTGACCTGTGAGTCTCTCGTCATGGCACCAGCATGGCGGGAAAGCCTGACCAGCGCGCGTCCCGCACGGTGTTCAGGCCCGCGCGGAACGCCCGCCTCCTCATCGGCCCCGGCCGGCCCTGCCTCCCCCGATCCTCTCGAAGTGCTCGTCGCTCACGTCTCCGGACTCGATGGCACGCAGCGCGCCGCGGCGCTCGGCCCGATGCTCAGAGAAACCCGCCCCCGCGTTCCGCCTCACGGAAATGGGGTCCCGGATACCGAGACGGGGCTTGCGCGGCCGCCGTGGAAGGGCGTTCCATCGCGCGGTGCGATCCGAAAAACACATCAGGACCAGCCAGCAGGCCGACGACGACCGGGCCGCCCGGCGTGCCGTGACGATCTTCCCCGTGCTGGTGCTGCTCGCCGGCGCCGTGGGCGTGATCAGTCCGGCCAGCTTCACGGGGGCGGCGGAGGCGGTGCCCTACCTCCTCGGCGTGGTCATGTTCTGCATGGGACTGACCATGACGCCGCCCGACCTCAGAGGCATCGCCAAGCGTCCGTGGGCGGTCGCGCTGGGCGTGGCGGCGCAGTACGTCGTCATGCCGGGGCTCGGCTGGGCGGTCGCCCATGTGCTGGGCCTGCCGCCCCAGCTGGCGGCGGGTGTCATCCTCGTCGGGTGCGCGCCCGGCGGTACCGCCTCCAACGTCGTCACCTACCTCGCGCGCGGCGACGTGGCGCTGTCGGTCTCCGTCACCTCCGTCTCCACGGTCCTCGCACCGCTGCTCACACCGCCGCTCACGCTTCTCCTGGCCGGTGAGCACATGCCGGTCGACGCGGGCGCGATGGTCACGGACATCCTCAAGACGGTGCTGCTGCCGGTGATCGCGGGCATCGTCGTACGGCTGCTGGCCGGCCGTCTCGTGCGGCGTGCCCTGCCGGCGCTGCCCTGGCTGTCGGCACTGACGATCTCCGTGATCGTCACGGTGGTCGTCGCGGGCAGCGCGGACGCCATCAAGTCGGCGGCGGGCCTTGTCCTGCTCGCCGTGGTCCTGCACAACGCCCTGGGTCTGGCCCTCGGTTACGGCGCCGGCAGGCTCAGCGGCCTGGACGAGCCCGCCCGCCGCGCCCTGTGCTTCGAGGTCGGCATGCAGAACTCCGGTCTCGCCGCGTCACTCGCCACGGCCCACTTCAGCCCGCTGGCCGCGCTGCCCGCCGCCGTCTTCTCCGTCTGGCACAACGTCACGGGCGCCGTCCTGGCGGCCTGGTTCTCCCGCCGCGGCCGCTCGCGGGGCTGAGCCGGCCCCCGCCCGCCGGCGGTGCCGGAACCGGGAGGTCTCACCGGCTCGCGACGCCCGGTGGACTGCCCGGCCACAGGTGCACCGTCCTCTCCGCGAGGCCGGCGCCGGGAGGGCGCCGGCCAGTGCACGGTCAGTGCTCCTTCTGGGCCAGGTTCAGCAGGTGTCCGGCCAGGGCCTGCCCGCCCTCCGGGGCGCGGCTGATGAGCAGAAGCGTGTCGTCACCGGCGATGGTGCCGATGATGTCGTGCACGCCCGCCTGGTCGATGGCCGAGGCGAGGAACTGCGCGGCGCCGGGCGGCGTGCGCAGCACCACCAGGTTCGCCGACGCCTCGGCGGAGATGAGGAGTTCACCTGCGAGGCGGGCCATGCGCGCCTCGCTCGCGGACTCTCCCAGCGGCGCCTTCGGTGTCCGGTCGCCGCCCTCGCCGGGAACGGCGTAGATCAGCTCGCCGCCGGTGTTGCGGATCTTCACGGCGCCCAGCTCGTCCAGGTCGCGGGAGAGCGTGGCCTGGGTGACGGAGAGTCCGTCGTCGGCGAGGAGCTTGGCGAGCTGGCTCTGGGAGCGGATCGGCTGACGGTTGAGGATGTCGACGATCCGGCGGTGCCGCGCCGTACGGGTCTGCGGTACGGCCTGGCCCCCGTACCCGTTGCCCAGCTCCTGGTCCTGCGCGTACCCGTCGGTCATCGCCCCGATCCCCTTCGGCTCATCGGCTCGTCCGCCCGCCGTCCACCGCGTCCAGGACACCGGGCAGGGCTCGGACGAGAGCCTCCACCTCGTCCTCGGTGACGATCAGCGGCGGTGCGAGCCGTACGACATCCGGCGCGACCGCGTTGACCAGGAACCCCGCGTCCTGAGCCGCTTGTTGCACGCGCGGTGCGACGGGCTCGGTGAGCACGATACCCAGCAGCAGTCCCGCTCCGCGGACCCGCTCGACGAGCGGATGTCCGAGCGACCAGATCGCGTCACCCAGCCGCGTCCCCAGCCGCTCGGCGCGGGCGGGCAGCTCCTCCGCCTCCAGGGTCTCCAGAACCGCGAGGGCAGCGGCGCAGGCGACGGGGTTGCCGCCGAAGGTGGAGCCGTGCTGACCGGGTGTGAGCAGATCCGCGGCCTCGCCGAAGAGCATCGTCGCGCCGAGCGGCAGGCCGCCGCCCAGCCCCTTGGCGAGGGTGATGATGTCGGGTTCCACGCCCTGCGCCTGGCAGGCGAACCAGTGGCCGGTACGTCCGATACCTGTCTGGATCTCATCCATGACGAGGAGTGTCCCGGTCGCGCGGGTGATCTCGCGGGCCGCGGCCAGATAGCCCTCGGGCGGTACGACGACGCCGTTCTCTCCCTGCACCGGCTCGACGATGACGAGCGCGGTCTCCGTCGTCACGGCGGCGCGCAGCGCCTCGGCGTCCCCGTAGGGCACGTGCGTGACCTCGCCGGGCAGCGGTTCGAAGGGCGCCTGCTTCGCGGGCTGCCCGGTCAGTGCGAGCGCGCCCATGGTGCGGCCGTGGAAGCCGCCCTCGGTGGCGACCATGTGCGTGCGGGAGGTGCGGCGCCCGGCCTTGAAGGCGGCTTCGACGGCCTCGGCACCGGAGTTGCAGAAGTAGACGCGGCCCGGGCGCCCCGCCAGTTCCAGCAGCCGCTCGGCCAGGGCGACCGGCGGTTCGGCGATGAAGAGGTTGGAGACGTGGCCGAGCGTGGCGATCTGCTCGGAGACGGCCCGGACGACCGCCGGGTGCGCGGTCCCCAGCGCGTTGACGGCGATGCCGCCGACGAAGTCGGTGTAGGACCTGCCCCCGGCGTCCCAGAACGTGGAGCCCACGCCGTGCGTCAGGGGCAGCCGCGGGGTTCCGTAGTTGTCGGTCAGCGCGGACTGCCAGCGGCCGGTGAGCTCGGCGTTCCCCGGGCCGGTGTCCCCGCCCCGGCCGGGCGCACCGGTGCCGGAACCCGTGCCGGAGGCTGTGCCTTCGGGGGCGGCGGACCCGGCGCCCCCGCTCGTACCGGTGACGGCGGTGTTCATGGCGTGGGGTCCCCCTCGTGCTTGTCGGGCACGACCATGGTGCCGATGCCCTCGTCGGTGAAGATCTCCAGCAGGATCGAGTGCTGGACCCGGCCGTCCAGGACGCGTGCCGTGCGCACTCCGTTGCGCACGGCGTGCAGACAGCCCTCCATCTTGGGGACCATGCCGCTGGCCAGATCGGGAAGCAGCTTCTCCAGTTCCGCGGCGGTCAGTTCGCTGATCACCTCGTCGCTGTGCGGCCAGTCCGCGTACAGGCCCTCCACGTCGGTGAGCACCATCAGCGTCTCGGCTCCCAGCGCCGCGGCGAGCGCCGCGGCGGCGGTGTCGGCGTTGACGTTGTAGACACCGGTACCGGCGCCGGCCGTGCCGGTACCGGTCTCGGCGTCGGCGCTGCGGGCGATGGAGGAGATGACGGGGATGCGGCCGTCGTCGAGCAGTGCCCGGACCGCGCCGGTGTCGATGGAGTCGATGTCCCCGACGCGGCCGATGTCGACCAGATCCTCGTCCACCCGCGCGTAGCGCTTCGTGGCCGCCATGATGCGGGCGTCCTCACCGGTCATCCCGACGGCGAGCGGGCCGTGCTGGTTGAGCAGGTTGACCAGTTCACGCTGCACCTGCCCGGCGAGCACCATCCGTACGACGTCCATCGTCTCCTCGGTGGTCACCCGCAGCCCGGCCTTGAACTCCGAGTCCAGGCCGAGCCTCGACAGCTGGGCGCTGATCTGCGGCCCGCCGCCGTGCACGACGACGGGACGCAGCCCGGCCTGCCGGAGGAAGACGACGTCCTGCGCGAAGGCGGCCTTCAGCTCCTCGTCCACCATGGCGTTGCCGCCGAACTTGATGACGACGGTCCTGCCGTTGTGCCGGGTGAGCCACGGCAGCGCCTCGATGAGCGTCCGCGCCTTGGGCAGCGCGGTGTGCTTGCGTGCGGGGTGAGGAGGGTGCCGGCTCATGAGCTGTACGCGCTGTTCTCGTGGACGTAGTCGGCCGTCAGGTCGTTGGTCCAGATCACGGCGCGCTCACCGCCGGCGCCGAGGTCGGCGGTGACGGAGACCTCGCGGTAGCGCATGTCGACCTTGCCCCGGTCCTCGCCGGCGGCGCCGTCCTGGCACACCCACACGCCGTTGATCGCGACGTTCAGCCGGTCCGGCTCGAAGACCGCCCCGGTGGTGCCGATGGCCGAGAGCACCCGGCCCCAGTTGGGATCCTCGCCGTGCAGGGCGCACTTGAGGAGGTTGTTGCGCGCGATCGAACGGCCGGCCTCGACCGCGTCCGACTCACTGGCCGCACCCACCACCTCGATGCGGATGTCCTTGGAGGCGCCCTCGGCGTCCCGGATGAGCTGCAGCGCGAGGTCGTCGCACACGGCACGTACGGCCTCGGCGAACTCCGCGCGGTCGGGCACCGCTTCACTGGCGCCGGAGGCCAGCAGCAGCACCGTGTCGTTGGTCGACATGCAGCCGTCGGAGTCGATCCGGTCGAAGGTCGTACGGGTCGCAGCGCGCAGGGCCTCGTCCAGCGCGGCGGTGTCGAGGTCGGCGTCCGTCGTGAGCACGACGAGCATGGTGGCCAGTCCGGGCGCGAGCATGCCGGCGCCCTTGGCCATCCCGCCGACGGTCCACCCGGCCCCGGCCCCGGCTCCGGCCCCGGCTCCGGCTCCGGCTCCGGCTCCCGAACCGCCTTCCCGCACAGCGGTCTTGTGCACCGTGTCGGTGGTCTTGATGGCCATGGCGGCCTTCTCACCGCCGTGCGGCGAGAGCAGGCCCGCGGCCTCGTCGATGCCCGGCAGCAGCTTGTCCATGGGGAGGCGGATGCCGATCAGTCCGGTGGAGGCGACGGCGACCTCACCGGCGCTGTGGCCGAGCACCCGCGCCGCGTGTTCGGCGGTGGCGTGGGTGTCCTGGAAGCCGGGCGGACCCGTACAGGCGTTGGCGCCGCCGGAGTTGAGGACGACCGAGGTGACCGCACCCGACTTGAGCACCTGCTGGGACCAGAGCACCGGGGCGGCCTTGACACGGTTGGCGGTGAAGACGCCGGCCGCCGCGCGGCGCGGTCCTTCGTTGACCACCAGAGCCAGGTCGGGGCCGCCGCTGTCCTTGAGCCCGGCGGCGACGCCCGCGGCCGTGAATCCCTTCGGCGCTGTCACGCTCACTGTGCTTCTCCGTTCGCTTCGCCGGCGCCCCGGGGCCCGGTGGCCCCGTCACTCACGGGGCGAGCCCCACGGCCGGCAGACCGAGTTCCTCGGGATACCCGAGGGCGATGTTCATGCTCTGCACCGCGCCGCCCGCGGTGCCCTTGGTGAGGTTGTCCAGGGCACTGACGACGATGAGGCGCCCGGCGTCCTCATCGAGGGCGGTCTGCAGGTGGACGGTGTTGGAGCCGGTCACGGACGCCGTGGCCGGCCACGTGCCCTCGGGGAGCAGCGTGACGAACGGCTCGTCCCGGTACGCCTTCTCGTAGGCCTCCCGCAGCGCCTCCTCCCCGGTGCCGGGCACCGCCCTCGCACTGCAGGTGGCGAGGATGCCGCGCGGCATGGGGGCGAGTGTGGGGGTGAAGGAGACACTGACGCGTTCCCCGGCGGCCGCCGAGAGGTTCTGGATCATCTCGGGGGTGTGCCGGTGGGTACCGCCCACGCCGTACGGGCTCATGGAGCCCATCACCTCACTGCCCAGCAGGTGCGGCTTGAGGGCCTTGCCCGCGCCCGAGGTGCCGGTGGCCGCGACGACGACGGCCTCCGGCTCGGCCAGCCCTGCCGCGTAGGCAGGGGCGAGCGCCAGGGAGACGGCAGTCGGATAGCAGCCGGGAACGGCGACGCGCGAGGCGTCCCGCAGCGCCGCTCGCGCGCCGGGCAGCTCCGGCAGACCGTATGGCCAGCTCCCGGCGTGCGGAGTTCCGTAGAAGCGCTGCCACTGGTGCGCGTCGGTCAGCCGGAAGTCCGCACCGCAGTCCACGACGAGCACGTCCTCGCCCAGCTCCCCGGCGACCGCGGCGGACTGCCCGTGCGGCAGCGCGAGGAAGACGACGTCGTGGCCGGCCAGCTCGGAGGGCGAGGTCTCCACCAGCACGCGGTCCGCGTAGGGGCTCAGGTGGGGCTGGAGCGCGCCGAGCCGGGCACCGGCGTTGGAGTTCGCGGTGACCGCCCCGACCTCGACCTCGGGGTGCGCGGCCAGCAGACGCAGGATCTCCCCGCCCGCGTACCCGCTCGCCCCCGCGACTGCCGCTCGTACTGCCATCCGGATCGAACCCTCCTCGTTGAGAGTATGACTATACGCAGCACGGCAGCTTTATGCAAAGCCGGTGGCGGTGAACTCCCGTCACCGCGTCGGCGTGTATCCGCCGCCGGGCACGGACACGGAAGCCATTGGCCGCCCGGCGCTCGCCCCAGAGGCGGGGCGCCCGGTCACCTTCGTGGCGCTGCGCCGACTCAGCGGTCCAGGCAGCAGTCACCGCACTTGCCCCCGGAGGGAACGCGGTAGAACAGGCAGCAACTGCGGCGCCGGAAGGACAGGTCGGGAGCGACGAGATCCCCGGTGCCGGCCAACCGCCCACGCGCGAGCAGGCCGCTCACGAGCGGGGTGAGCCGCGCACGCAGTCCGGGGCGGAGATGCAGGATCGCGCGGGCCGCCCCGATGAGCGCCGAGGCGGCGTTGCCGTCCAGCAACCGCGGGGCGACCTTGACGCGAAGTCCCGCGGCGAAGGCGTCCAAGTGCTGTTCCATCACGAGCCGGTACAGCGCCTCCACCGCATCCGGGAGCGGCCCGGCTCGTCGGCCCGCGGCGGCCGGCAGCCGCAGGGCCGCTCCGTCGTCGGCGCGGTGCAGGGCGTCGAAGTCGGGTATGACGCCGTGGGCGACGGTGCAGGCCAGCGCGGGCGACCACAGGCGGGCGGCGTGGCCGAGCTGCACGATCGAGGCGGGGATGCGCTCCTCCTGCGTGCCGTAGCGCGCCCCGCAGGTCTGGATCAGGTCCGCGTATCCGCGCGCGTAGGACTCGCGCACCGGGTGCCAGCCCCGGTCCTCCCCGCCGAGGTGGACGGTGAAGAACGGGCCGAGGGACGCAGCGTCGGTCAGCGCCTCCGCCGCCGAGTGGGCGGGGACGGGTCCGGAGGCGGTCATCGGCTCACCCGCGTTCCCGGTCCGCGGTCCCGGACGGGCGAGCGGGGCGTCTTCACACGGCCCGGTGCGGTGAAGGAGTACAGGGTGAGAACGCCGGACAGCGGAGCGGCTCCGGGGACTCCGGCCCGCAGGCGTGCGGTCTGCTCGGCGTGCTCGGCTCCAGTCACCTCCGGGCCTCCGCAGCAGCAGTCCCGGCACACGGTGACCCGGCACGGCAACGGCCCGTTCGGCCTTTCGGGCATGACGCCCTCCTGCCTCTCCGGGGAAGTCCGCCCCGGCTTCGTCGAGGACGCGAGTCGTGGGAGTCTCCTGGCTCTCGGGTCGTCGCTCGTCCCGGCCTTCCCACCGCGTGCGGGCAGTGGCCTGTGTGGGATTCGCTCACCGATCACAGTGGCGGGACCGCGCCGGATTCACACCGGCTTCCTCATTCCGCGCTCGCCTGGTTCCCCGTCATCATGGCACCTTCACCCGGCGCCGCTCACAGCTCGGTCCGTGATCGCCGACCGATGACGCCGTGACCTGGGAGACCGTGACCTGGGAGAAGCCGCACGGGGTCACCGACAACGGGTCATCACTTCGGCGCTGCCGGTGGGGACTTCGTATTCTCCGGCCGGCCGACGCGGCCGGAGAGCTGCTCGCTGCGCGGGCCGGCCCGAGACGGTCGCTGGTTGCCGTCGGCGTCCGTTGAGTGCTGCGACCAGTGGCACGCACGCAGCGCCGTCGGCGACAGACCTGTGGCCTCCTTGACCTTGCGCGCGAAATGGAAGCTCGTCTTGAAGCCCGAGCACGCCGCGATCGATCCGACGGGCAGCCCCGAACTGGTCAACAGCTCGATACCGTGAGTGACGCGTCGGTCCCACAGGTAGCGCATGGGTGTGGTGTTCATGTGCTCACGGAACAGGCGCACCAAGTGCTCAGGACTCACCCTCGCGACCGTGGCGAGGGCTGCCAGGTCGATGTCGCTCTGGACGTTGCGGTGGATGAACAGCCGTGCGTCCTCGATGGGCGCCGGCAGCGCAGCGGGCAGATTCTCGAACTCGGCGATGAAGCGCCACAGCAGTGCCGTGGCCAGCGCGTCGACCAGTGCGCCCTGGGCGGTGAGACGGGTCTGTTCCGTGATCAGAGCCTCGCGCGCCATGTACGTCAGGGCGGAGGACAACGGTCTGGTCGGGCGCAGCTCCTCCAGCCACCGGTTCATCTGCGGGGTGAGTTCGTCGAGTTCGCCGCGTACGAGCGTCTGGCGGGTCTCGGCGCCCTGGGCGAAGCCGATCACCTCGGTGTGCCCGGGCAGCAGGATGCACATCTGCCCCCCGGGAACGGCGTACGGATCGCGGTCGTCCACGTGCACGACCATCGTTCCGGAATGGATCAGCATCAGCTGAACATTGCCCTGCACCCGGGGCCCGATACGGGAGCCAGGAGGGTGGACGACGCTGCGGACCACGGAATTGACGATTCTCAGGCGCCGGGAGGCGGTATCAATTCCAGACACAGGCTTGCTCACTCTGGCCATGTTGCCGGCGCTTTTGCGGTGGTGAGATCTCGGCATGACCGAGATTGAGACACAACTTCTCGTGGTCGGCGGTGGTCTGGGCGGCGTCTCGGCAGCCCTGGCCGCGGCGCGACGTGGCGTGAGCGTTGTCCTGACCGAGCCGACCGACTGGCTCGGCGGCGTCCTCACGAGCCAGGGGGTCCCCCCGGACGAGCACGTGTGGATCGAGCAGTTCGGCTGCACAGCCACCTACCGCGGTTTCCGTGAGGCTGTTCGCTCCTACTACCGCCGCCACTACCCCTTGACCGAGGCGGCCCGCTGCACGGTGGCCTTCAATCCCGGCTCCGCCAAGGTCTCCGACCTCTGCCACGAGCCGCGTGTGTCCCTCGCCGTGCTCGAGGCTCTCCTCGCGCCGCACCGGGCGTCCGGGCGCATCCGTGTGCTGATGGAGCACGAACCGGTCTCCGCGACGGAGACCGGCGACCCCGACACACTGGAGTCGATCACTCTGCGTGATCGCCGTACTGGTGACCTCAGGACGGTGAGCGCTGCCTGGTTCGTCGATGCGACGGAGACCGGCGACCTGCTGCCGCTGGCCGGCGTCGAGTACGTCACCGGCGCGGAGTCGCGGGACGCCACCGGTGAACCGCACGCTCCGGAACTGCCGGCCCCACTCAACATGCAGCCGGTCTCGGTGTGCCTCGCACTCGACCACATCGACGGCGGGGACTTCACCGTCGCGCGCCCCGACAGCTACGAACACTTCGCGACCTCTTCGGCGACGGACTGGCCGGGCGGCCGGCTCTCGCTGACCGCGCCCCATCCCAAGACGCTCGCGCCCTCGCACCACACGTTCATCCCGAACCCCGTCGAGGACCACACGCTCATCCGCCCGGACTACGCGGACCAGCGGGTGGGGCGCCTGGACCGCAACCTGTGGACCTTCCGCCGCATCGCGGCAGCCCGGAACTTTCTGCCCGATGCCTACGCGTCCGACATCACGCTGGTGAACTGGCCGCAGGTGGACTACTGGGACGGTCCCGTCTTCGATGTTCCCGCGGAGCAGGTCGCCTTCCACCTCGGCCGGGCCCGTGAGCTGTCGCTGAGCCTGCTGTACTGGCTGCAGACCGCCGCTCCGCGTCCCGACGGCGGCACCGGCTGGCCGGGGCTGCGTCTGCGTGGCGATGTGCTGGGCGACAGCTCCGACGGGCTGGCCAAGGCGCCTTACATCCGCGAGTCGCGTCGCATCGTGGCCGAGCACACGGTCGTCGAGCAGGAGATCTCCCTGGAGATTCGCGGGAACCGCGGCGCCGTGCAGCACCGCGACAGCGTCGGGGTCGGCATGTACCGCATCGACCTGCATCCCTCCACCGGCGGCGACTCCTACATCGACATCGGCTGCTGCCCGTTCGAGCTGCCCCTGGGCGCGCTCATCCCCGTGCGGGTCACCAACCTGCTCGCCGGCGCGAAGAACATCGGCACCACCCACATCACCAACGGCGCCTACCGGATGCCCCTGGTCGAGTGGAACATCGGCGAGGTCGACGGCCACCTCATCGGCTTCTGCGCGGACCGGGACATCACCCCCTCCCAGGTACGCGCCGACGACAAACTGCTCGAGGAGTTCCAGGCCGAGCTGGACGCCGTCGGCGTCGAGCGTCACTGGCCGAAGATCGTCGGCTACTGACGATCACCACTGAAGTGCCTCGGCGCTCGGCCTGCCGTTCCAACCCGCCGGCCGGCGGGTTGGAACGGCGGACCTCGAACACCCCAACCACGCCGTACGAAGAAGTGAAGCCGACCGGTCCCCGGCGGCCCCATGAGAACTGTGCGCCGTGAAGTCGCTGGTCGCGTTCGCGTCCCCGTGACCGCGCGGAGGGGACCTGCTTGACCTTGACACGGTGACAGGGCCTTCACTTCCTTCCATGGAGGTGGTCCCGATGACGGTCACGGGAGAGGACATGGATGCGGTGCGGGCGCTGGAGGGTCTGGAGGACGGTCGCTCGTCCGTGCGGCTGCGGGTTGCTCTGGCGGCCGGGACGACGCCTGACCCGCGCTTCGTCGACAAGCTCATCGAGCGGTGCGCCGTCGAGCCCGAGTTCTTCGTCCGCGACATGCTGACCTGGGCGCTCACCCGCCACCCGGCGTCCATGACGGTTCCCGCGCTGCTCCGCGAAGTCCGCTCGGAGCCTGCGCGGGCACGGAGCCAGGCGCTGCACACGCTGTCCAAGATCGGGGACCGGCAGGCGTGGCCGGCGCTCACACGGGCGCTGCTGTCCGACGCCGACGACGAGGTGGCGCGGAGCGCCTGGCGGGCGGCGGCCGTGCTCGTGCCGGAGGGCGAGGAGTCCGACCTGGCCGCGGTGCTGGCGACGCAGCTCGGGCGCGGTGGGCGGGAGTTGCAGCTGAGTCTCAGCCGGGCCCTGGTCGCGCTGGGGGAAGTGATCGTGCCGCCTCTTCGGGCTGCGACGACGGTCCCCGACCCGGGCGTGCGTGCGCACGCGCTCGCCACGCAACGGCTGCTGCAGGACCCGGACGCCGGATTCGGGCCGGCGATCGAGGAGGCAAGGCGCATCGTGGCTCTCGGGCCCGGTCAGGAGGGACGATAGGGCGTGTTGATCGGTGAGGTGGCGCGACGGTCCGGGGTCAGCGCCCGCATGCTCAGGCATTACGAGTCGCTGGGTCTGGTGCGGCCCTCGGGTCGTACGGGCTCCGGCTACCGGGAGTACTCCGGGGAGGACATCCGGCGGATCTTCCACATCGAGAGCCTGCGGTCGCTGGGACTGTCACTGCGTGAGATCGGGCGCACCCTCGAAGATCCCGGCTTCACCCCCTCGGCGCTCGTCAGCGACCTCATCGGCCGTACACGCGAACGCATCGCGGCGGAGACCGAACTGCTCACGCGTCTGCGCCGGATCGACGCGGCGGACCCCGCCGGCTGGGAGGACGTCCTCCAGGTCGTCGCCCTCCTCCAGGCGCTGGGGTCGAAGAGCGCCGACGCGCGCCAGCGCGCGGCTCTTTCCTCGGCCGACGAGGTTCCGGTGCCGGTGGAGGCCCTGGTCGAGGCGGCACTGAGCGAGACGGAACCCAACGTCGCCGGAGCCCTTCGATGGGCGCTCGCGAGATCGGGCGGCGGCGGACCGGCGCTGCTGGCGGAGGGTCTGGACTCGCCGGTGGCCGCGGTGCGGGAGCGTGCCGTTCGGTCCCTCGCCGAGATGCCCGGCGATGAGGCTGCCGGGATGCTGCGGGCGGCTCTTGCGAGTCCCGACTCCGTGGTCCGCGGGCATGCGGCTCTGGCTCTGGGGACACGTGGAGTGGCCGAGACGCTCCCGACGCTCATCGACATGATCGTGGAGGGAAGGAACGACACCGACGCAGCCGATGCACTGAGCGTGCTGGCGGGCGACGACGCGACGGCGGAGCGGGTCGCTGCCGTGCTCATCGACCGCCTCGCCCACGGCGGCACTCAAGCGCCCGCACGCGGACGGCTCACCCAGGCGCTGGCGGGCATCCCGGGGGCGACCGCCTCACACGCCCTCGTGGAGCTCTCGCACGACGGGGACCGCGCCGTTGCGCTGACTGCGGCGTACGTTCTTCAGCTGCGCGGCACACGGTGAGGGACCTCGTCCGGAACGGGGACCGCCGCCCAGGCGTCAGCGCAGGTGTCAGCCCGCCAGGCTCAGGCTCCACTCCCCCGGCCGCCCCGAGAGCGTGACGACGGAGAGCGGCGGTGCGTCTATGTGCCAGTACGACTGCGGCGGCGCCTTGAGGACGTAGCACAGCGCGGCCCGCATCACTCCCGGCTCGGTCACCGCGACCACCCAGCCCTGGTTGCCCGCCGGACGGGTGTCGAGCCAGGCGCCGACGCGCTGGATGAACGACAGCAGCGACTCTCCGCCGTGCGGCGCCAGGCGCGGATCGGCGATCCAGGCGCGCACGGCTCCCGGTTCCCGTGCCGTCACCTCCTGCAGCGTGAATCCGTTCCAGCGGCCCATGTCGCAGTCGCGCAGGGCGGGCTGAGCCAGCGGCGCGAGTCCGAGCGAGAGCCCGGTCTCCCGGCAGCGCGGCGAGGGCGAGCAGTAGCGCAGCTCTGCCGCGGCCAGGTGGGACAGCGCCGGTCCCACCCGCTGCATCTCGTGCCACCCCAGCGCGTCGAGCGGGCGGTTGTCCCCGAACCGCACGTCGAGCACCGACGAGCTGCGGCTGGCGGCCAGCAGGGTCAGGCGAAGGGCCATCCGGCGATCGTAGAACGACCTGCTCGCGTGTTCGACAGGGAGTCGTCCAGTTCTCACATCCCGCGCGGGCGCGTCCCCGCAGACCCCGGTGCGATGATGAACCGCGGTGACATAAAGGGACTTACCGGGCATCGGAGGCCGTATGGACCTGGACGAGGTGGCGGACGAGCTGTACGGGCTGCCGCCCGGGGAGTTCACCGCCGCCCGCAACGACCGGGCGCGGCAGGCCCGGACCGGCGGGCAGCGGGAACTGGCCGCCCGCATCCGCGAGCTGCGCCGTCCGAGCCTGGCCGCATGGGCGAGCAACCTGCTGGTGCGCGAACAGCCGGAGGCGGTCGAGCCGCTGCTGCGGCTGGGCCGCGAACTGCGCGGCGCGCACCGGAACCTGGACGGGGAGGAGTTGAGGGCGCTCTCCCGGCAGCAGCATCAGCTGGTCGGCGCCCTGGCACGGCAGGCCGCGGAGCTGGCAGCCGCGGCCGGCCAGTCCATGGGCGACCAGGCCCGGCAGGAGCTGGCACAGACCCTCCAGGCCGTACTCGCCGACCCGGACTCCGCCCGGACGTGGGCTGCCGGACGGCTCTCGAAGCCGCTGTCCGTGCCCGTCGGGTTCGACGCCGCCGCACGGGAGGCCGAGGGGACGCCGCCCGCCGGGAGCGTGAAGCAGAGCGGTTCCAGGAGCAGCGGGACGGGCGGTGCGAAGAGCCGTGCCGGGAGCGGAGGCAGAGCGGGCGTGCCGGCGCGGGAGCGGGAAACCGCCGGCCATGCGGGACGTGACGCCCGTAGGGCCGAGGAGTCGGCACGCGGACTGCGGCAGGAGGCCGGGGCCGCCGGGGAGGACGCACAGGCGGCCCGCACCGCACGCCGCGAGGCGGACGAGCGTGCCGAGCGCCTCCGCGGTGAACTGCGCGAAGCCGAGGAGGACCGCTCCCGCGCGAGGAAGCGCGAGCGGGAGGCTGACCGCGTCCACCGGGAGAAGCGCCGTGCGGCCGACGACGCCGGGGAGCGTGCGCGCCTTCTGGCGGACGGGCCGCCCGGGCGGGACGACCGTGGCTCGCCGGCCGGGCGGCGGAAAGGGCACTGAGGGGAGGGTCAGTGCCGGGGGAACTGCCGTGACCGTGCCGGCGGGAGGTCTCACCGGGAGGGGCGTACGGAAGGCCGGCAAGCTCCCGCCGGAGCGCGGTTGAGCCGGTGGGCGAACGGTCGAGGGCCGGCGTCCCGTCCGCTCCCAACGGCTTCTGACGTGCGACGGGTTCGCAGGACGCCCGTCCCGCGTGAGATCTTCGGCACTCCCGCGTGCCGACCTGCCGAGCGCGGGTACGCGAGCGGCTGATCCGGCCCGTTGATGATCCGAGGAGAGGAAATACATGGCCGATACGGCGGCACCGTCCCAGCGGACGGAGGCGGCGCCCCAGGGGAGGGCGGCAAGGGCGAAACAGTGGCTGGTACGGGCGCGAGGCTCGGACGGGCACGAGCGGCACACCCTGGCGCTCGTCGGAAAGAGCACCCTTGCCGCGAGCGTGGCCTGGTTCATCGCCCACGATGTGATGCAGGCGCAGTCCCCCGCGTTCGCACCGTTCTCCGCGGTACTGATCATGCAGGTCACCGTCTACCGGTCGCTGCTGCAGATGCTCCGCTATCTCGCCGCGGTCTCGGCCGGTGTGGCGGTGCAGGCGGTGCTCGGGCTGCTGACCGGCCCGTATCTGCTGACGTTCGTCCTGGTGGCGTTGGCGGGACTGACCATCGGACGGTGGCAGAGGCTTGGCTCACAGGGCTCACAGGTGGTCACGGCGGCCTTCTTCGCCTTCTCCACCTATGCGGCCGCCAGCAGCACGAGCCAGGGGATCTCCCAGCTGGGAGAGATCATCGTGCTGGTCTGCATCGGCTGCGGTGCGGGCGTCATCGTGAACATTCTCGTGCTCCCCCCGATGCGCTACCGCAGCGCGGAGTCGGGCATCCACACGCTCGCGCACTCCCTGTGCGACCTGGTCAGCGACATGTATCCGGCGCTGCGGCAGGGCCGTCTGGAGAAGGAGCGCACCGAGCACTGGCGGCAGCGGGCGTCGCGCCTGGGGCCCATCGTCAGCCAGGCGCAGGCGTCCGTGCGGACCGCCAAGGAGAGCGCCTTGTACAACCCCCGCAGGCTGCTGCGGGGGCACAATCCCACCTTCAGCGGCTACGAGAGTGTCATTGACGCCTTCGAGAGGGTCACCTACCAGCTGTCGTCGATGACGCGCAGCCTCGACCAGGCACACGACGGCCGGACCGACCAGGACCACGAGAACTTCCTCCACCGCTACGGCGACCTCCTGGCCTCCCTTTCACACATCACGGAGCTCTTCAGCCGGCTCGACGAGGACCGTCTTCAGCAGCAGGCCCCCGAACTGTGCGAGGCGGCGGAGCAGGCTCAGGACGCCAGGGCCCGGCTCGTGGAGAACGCCGAGAGCAGTTCGATCCCCCTGGGCGACCCCTCGCAGCCGTACGACATCCTGCTCACGGAGGCGACCCGGCTCATGGAGGAGGTCCAGCACACCTGCGACGTGCTCCAGCGCTCCGTCGAGGAGGCCACGGCATGCGGGGACTGAGCGCGCCCCGGCCACACCGCCGGAGGTGGGGGGTCGTCCGCGCACGCGCGGCCCGCCGCCCCGCGGAGGGAAGCGGGCGAACGGGAGCCGCTCAGCCCAGCACCTCCTCGCAGGCGGTGCGCAGACGCCGTACCCCCTCCGCGATCTCGGCCTCGCCCGTGGCCGGGGCGAAGCTCAGCCGCACGTGCGGGGCGGGGGATTCGGCGGCGAAGTAGGGACGGCCCGGCGCGACGGACACGCCCGCGCGCAGCGCGGCACCGGCGAGGGCGGTCTCGTCGGTGCCGTCGGGCAGCCGGAGCCACAGGAAGTAGCCGCCGCGCGGCGCGTGCGCGAGCGAGAGGGCGGGCACCTCACGGGCGAGCGCGGTGAGCATCGCCTCGCGCCGCCCCTTCAGCCGCGCGGCGACGTCGCGCAGATGACGCGGCCACGCGGGCGCGCCGACGAGTTCGAGCGCCGCCTCCTGGAGCGGACGGGAGACGAAGAAGCTGTCCACGGTCTGTACGGCGCGCAGCCTCTCCAGCACCGGACCGTGCGCGGCGAGGGCGCCGACGCGCAGGCTGGGCGAGGTGACCTTCGTCAGCGAGCACAGGTGGACGACTCTGCCGTCAGGGTCGTCCGCGCGAAGGGTGGGTGGCAGTCCCCCGGCGTCCTCATGGGCGAGGCTGCGGGCGAAGTCGTCCTCGACGACGAACGCGCCGGCCTCCCGCGCCGCGCGCAGCACCGCCTGTCCGCGCTCGGCGGACAGTACGGCGCCGGTCGGGTTCTGGAAGAGCGGCTGGCAGAAGAAGAGACGTGCGCCGCTGGCGCGGAAGGCTCCCGCGAGCAGGTCCGGGCGCACCCCGTCGGAGTCGACGGGCACGGGAACGGGTCGCAGGCCGGAGGCTCGGGCGGCGGCGATGAGTCCCGGGTAGGTCGGCGACTCGACGAGGACCGCGGCCCCGGGCGCGGCCAGCGCGCGCAGAGCGGTGGTGATCGCGCTCTGGCCGCCCGAGGTGATCAGTACGTCCGCGGCCGTGACCGTCCCGCGGTGGCCGCCGATCTCGCGCGCGAACCAGCCGCGCAGCTCCTCCACCCCGCCCACCGGCGGCCGCTCCCAGGCTCCGGGCCGCCGTCCGGCACGCGCCAGGGCGGCGGACAGTGCCCGTTCGGGCCGCAGCCCCGCGGGCAGGTAGCCACCGCTGAGCTCGATCACACCGGGCGGCGGGAGAGCGAGCGTGGTCAGGAGGCCCCCGGCGTCGACACTGCGAGGCACCTGGTCGGCGGACGCCTCGGCGCTGAGGGCGACCTCCTGCCAGGAGGTGTCGCCGTGGACGGGAGCTTCCCGGCGCGGCTCGGCACGGAAGACCCCGGCGCCGGGCCGGGTGACGACGAGCCCCTCCACGGCCAGTTGGGCGAGCGCGCGGGAGACGGTGACCGGACTGACGCGGTGCTCCTCGACGAGCTCCCGACTGGAGGGCAGCTTCTCACCCGGTGAGTAGCGGTTCACGCTCCCTCGCAGGGTTTTCACCAGCTCAGCGACACTGCTACTCTGATTCATGAGAGTCAACAGTAGCGCTACTCCACCGTCGGCGATAGCGGTTCCACCCGCCGCCCCCGTCTCCCCGCCCCTTCCGGCCCCCTCCGGCCCGGCACGGGGACGGGCCGGGAGCGGCCTGCTGCTCGCCGGCCTCGGCGTCACCTGCTTCTCCCTGACCTTTCCCGCCACCGCCTGGGCCCTGGAAGGTCTGGGCCCGTGGTCGGCGGCGGCCCTGCGCCTCCTCCTCGCCGGGCTGTTCGCCGCCGTGATCCTGGCCGTCCTCCGCGTCCCCGTGCCAGCCCGCCGCCACTGGCCGTGGCTGGCCGTCTCCGCCTCGGGCGTGATGATCGGCTTCCCGCTGCTGACGACGCTCGCCCTGCGGACGTCCTCGACGGCGCACGCCGCGGTCGTCGTCGGACTGCTGCCGCTGACGACCGCGCTGTACTCCTCGCTGCGCACGGGCCACCGCCCCTCCCGCGTCTTCTGGGCGGCGGCGCTGGCCGGCGCCGCGGCCGTACTCGCCTTCGCGCTGTACGAGAGCGGCGGCACCCCCGCCACCGGCGACCTCTTCCTCGGCGGGGCGCTGCTGGTGTGCGCGGCCGGGTACGCGGAGGGTGGCAGGCTGGCGCGTGAGCTGACCGGCATCCAGGTCATCGGCTGGGCGCTGGTGGGCTGCCTCCCGCTGGCCGTGCCCGGTGCCGTGATCGCCGTACTGACGGAGCCCGTGCACCTGACCGCGCACGCGGTGACGGGCCTGCTGTGGGGGGCGGCCGGATCACAGGTCCTGGGACTCGTGCTGTGGTACCGGGGCATGGGCGTGGCGGGTGTGGCCAGGGCAAGCCAGACTCAGCTCGCGCAGCCGCTGCTCACGCTCGGATGGTCGGTCCTGCTGCTGGGAGAGGACCTCTCGCCCCTCGCTCCCGTGACGGCGCTGGCCGTGCTCGTCTGCATCGTCGTCGTGCGGCGCAGCCGTTCGTGACCCGGCGCCGGAAGGCTCTCCGCCGTAGAATTGAGCCCACGGACGAGCACACCCCGGACTGCGCGGCATTCCGGCTTACACGGCGTACACCCCTGTGAACGGGAGGGTTCTGCTGATGCGAGCGAACACGGGCGACCATCTGCTGATGCACGGCCGGGTGGTCGGTGACCACGACCGCGTCGCCGAGATCATCGAAGTGCTCGGTGCCGACGGCGAACCGCCGTACCGGGTCCGTTTCGAGGACGGACACGAGGCGGTGCTGTCACCGGGACCCGACTCCGTCGTACGGGAGCGGAAGAAGGCGTGACCCGACGGCCGCGTGCATCCTCGATTCGCACGTGGCCGGCACGGGCCCCGGCGGTCCCGAAGGTCACTTCCTGCGCGCCCGGTAGTGGTCGGTGACGACGCGGTCCATCGCTCCGCTCCTGTCCTCACCGACCTCCTTCGCGGAGAAGAAGACATGACCCCGCACCTCGGGCAGCTCCCGGCACAGCGTGAGGTGCCGGGAGAGTTCGGCCGGGTCCTGCCAGGGCGCCGGCTGGGCCGGATCCCCGGCGCGGTAGAGAGCCTCACCGATGTGGAGGCGCGTACGGGTGCCCCGTACGGTCTCCGCCCACCAGGGCGCCAGCTCGGCGTAGTCGGCGTCCCCGAAACCGATGTGCCAGTACAGCTGCGGCATGACGTAGTCGATCCAGCCCTCCCTGACCCACTTGCGGGTGTCGGCGTGGAGGTCGTCGTACGTCTGCACCTGGGCGGAGGTCTGTGAACCCGCCGGATCGGCGGACTCGTTGCGCCACACGCCGAAGGGGCTGATCCCGAAGCGCAGCGAGGGCTTGATACGGCGGATGCGCCGGGCGGCTTCCTGCACCAGCAGGTCGATGTTGTGGCGGCGCCACGCGGCGACGTCGGGGAAGCCCTGCCCGTGCTCGTCGTAGGCGGCCCTGTCGTCGAAGGTCTCACCGGGCACGGGGTAGGGGTAGAAGTAGTCGTCCCAGTGGACGCCGTCGATGTCGTAGCGGGCGACGGCGTCGAGCATGGCGTCCTGGACGAAGCGCCGCACCTGCGGCAGCCCGGGGTTGTAGTAGAGCTTGCCCCCGTAGGGCACGACCCAGCCGGGGTGGCGGCGGGCCGGGTGGCCGGAGGTGAGCTTCCCGGGATCGTCGTGGAGGGCGACACGGTAGGGGTTGAACCAGGCCTCCACCTCCAGGTCCCGGCGGTGCGCCTCCCGTACGACGAAGCCCAGCGGGTCCCAGCCGGGTGCCTTGCCCTGGGTGCCGGTCAGCCACTGGGACCACGGCTCGTGCGGGGAGGGCCACAGCGCGTCGGCGGCGGGACGCACCTGGAAGTAGACGGTGTTGAGACGGCGCCGGCACGCGTGGTCGAGATGAGCGGTCAGCTCCGCCTGCTGCTCCTCGGGAGCGGCGCCCGCGGTGCCGGGCCAGTCGCGGTTCGCGACCGTGGCGATCCACATGCCCCGCACGTCGCGGCCCTCGTCCCCGTCACCGCCCGCCCCGTCCGCCGGGGTGTGGCGGCGCCGGAACTCCTCGGCGCGCGCGTTCGCCGAGCCGGCCACGCCCGTCAGCGCCGCGGCAGAGCCCGCCGCGAAGCTCCTGCGTGTGATCCGCCGCATCCGCTGCCCCTTCGTCGTCCCTCTTCACTCACCTCAAAAGTGCCACCGGAAGTGGTGAAGACCAATCCCGCCAGTACCGCCGGGCCTCTCACACGTGCGGACGCCCGCGGACGTCACGTCCCGGGGAGCTTCAACCCCCGGCCCGGCGGGGAGAGTGGACTCGGAGGTAACGTCTGGCGTTGAGGCGGAACGGCTGTACCCGGGAGCCTTCCCTTCACGGCACCCCCCGTACCGCCCGGGACCGCAGGAACAGCGAAAGGCACGAGGTGACCGACATCGAACGCGTCGGAGTGGTGGGCTGCGGCCAGATGGGCGCCGGCATCGCCGAGGTGTGCGCGCGGGCCGGACTGGACGTGGTGGTCGCCGAGACCACGGGCGAGGCACTGGAGCTGGGCCGCACCCGGCTGGTGAACTCCCTGGGCAAGGCCGCGGAACGCGGCAAGATCACCGGCGAGGAGCGGGACTCCACGCTTGCCCGGCTCACCTTCACCACCGATCTGGGCGACTTCGCCGACCGGGACCTGGTCATCGAGGCCGTGATCGAGAACGAGCAGGTCAAGACCGAGATCTTCCAGGTTCTCGACCAGGTCGTCACCCGTACCGACGCGATCCTCGCCTCCAACACCTCCTCGATCCCGCTCGTCAGGCTCGCGGTCGCCACCTCGCGCCCCGATCAGGTCATCGGCATCCACTTCTTCAACCCGGCGCCGGTGCAGCAGCTCGTCGAGATCATCCCCGCCCTGACCACCGGGGAGGAGACGATCAAGCGCGCCGAGGCGGCGGTCGCGGGCCTCCTGAGCAAGCACACCATCCGTGCGCAGGACCGGTCGGGGTTCGTCGTCAACGCGCTGCTGATGCCGTACCTGCTCTCCGCGATCAGGATGTTCGAGTCGGGGATCGCCAGCCGCGAGGACATCGACAACGGCATGGAGATGGGCTGCGCGCACCCGATGGGCCCGCTCAAGCTCACCGACCTCATCGGCCTGGACACGGTCGCCTCCGTCGCCGACTCGATGTACGCCGAGTTCAAGGAGCCGCTGTACGCCGCTCCGCCGCTCCTCCAGCGGATGGTGGACGCGGGACGCCTGGGCCGCAAGGCCGGGGCGGGCTTCTACGCCTACGCCTGAGCCCTCTCACGGGCATGAGCACGGCAGCCCCGCGGCCACCGGTTGTGCCGGGGACCGCTGCGGCTGCGCGTGGGCGCGGCAGCCCTCCTCGCACAGGGCGAGCAGAGCCACGTCGTCGGAGAGCCGCGCACCCGCGTGGCTGAGCACCGCCTGCCGCATGGAGGCCACGATCTCCGCCGGTGCGGCAGGCGTCGCGGCCGGGCTGCGGTCGGCGAACACGGCACTCAGCACGTCGGCGAAGGCGAAGAACTCACCGTCCGCGTCACGGGCGTCCTCCGCTCCGTCGGTGTGCAGGAAGAGCGCGTCGCCCGGCGGCAGATGCAGCCGCAGCGGCTCGGCGTCGGGCGGCAGTGGGAAGAGGCCCAGCGGCGGCAGCGGCTCGGCCTCGCAGACCGTACCGACGCGGGCGGCGGCGCCCTCCCCCGCGGCCAGCCGGTACGGCCACGGGTGGCCGCAGTTGAGTACGGTGACCGCTCCCCCGGGACGGACCTCCAGCAGCAGCACCGTCACGAACTCCTCGTCGGCCTCGCTCAGGCCGCCGAGCGGGCCCCCGTCCCGGCCCGCCTCCTCACGGCGTGCGCTCAAGTGCCGCTCCAGACCTCTCTCCAGACGGCGCAGCACCTGCCCGAGCCGCGGTTCGTCGTGCGCGGCCTCGCGGAAGCTGCCGAGCACCGCCGCCACCGTGCTGACCGCGCCCAGACCGTGGCCGCGCACATCGCCGATGACGATCCGCACACCGTGCTCCGTGGCCACGGCGTCGTAGAGGTCGCCGCCGACCGCCGCCCCGCGTGCCGCCGACAGATACCCGGCGGCTACCGCGAACCCTCCGACGCGCGGCGGCAGCGGACGTATGAGGCACTGCTGGGCGGCGTTGGCGGCCTCCCGGGTGCGTTCCAGTTCGTCGGCGAGCCGTGCGCGGCGCCGCATGGCCCAGCAACTGGCCACCGCGACGCAGAGGATGGCCGCACCCGTTCCGGCTCTGCTGCCGCTCTCGACGCACGCCGCCACCGGCAGCGGTCCGAGCGCGAGCAGCGCGCAGCCTCCGCCGAGCCAGATGCCGGTGCTGCCGCCGGTGCCCGCGCAGGCCAGGGCGGGTGTGGCGGCGAGCAGTGCCAGGACGTGCGTGCCGCTGGGGAGGCTTCGCTCCCACAGCAGCACCGCGACGACCCAGACGGCGGGTGCGGCGTAGGCAAGCGTCCGGCCGAGAGTCACCCGGCGGGAGACCTCCCGCGCCAGGGGGACGGAGGCGGTGGAGCCGGGGCTGGTGACGTGGAGGCTCGCTGCCTGGTCTCCGGTCATACGACGGTCCCTCCGGCCTGTGAGGCGGTCGCGCGCCCCTCCGTGCTGGTGCCTCTGCCCCCTCCCCACCGACTCCCGGTGCGACGTGCACGATGGTGGTCGAGTCGGTACCGCCGATGACCAACCTCCGTCATTCCTCACCCTATTGAGTGAGCCGTGCACCTCCGCGGTCCGTACAGCAGTGCGGACACACCGAGGGGCGTACGGACGGTGATCCGTACGCCCCTCGAATCGCTGCATGCACAGCGCGTGCCGGCAGCCGGCAGCCGGCAGACCACCGGCCGCCCGCAGCGACTACGCGTCCACGCCGGCGCCCCGCAGCACCGCACCCGTACGCTCCAAGGCCGCCGCGACGGCCTCGTCACGCGCCGCCGAGGCCTCCTCGGCCTTGAGCGTGCGGTCGGCGGCCCGGAAACGCAGCGCGTACGCCAGCGACTTCTTCCCGCTGCCCAGCTGCTCACCGGCGAAGACGTCGAACAGCCGCACCGACTCCAGCAGTTCGCCCGCTCCGGCACGCAGCGCCGCCTCCACCTCGGAGGCCGGCACGGACTCGTCCACGACGAGCGCCACGTCACGCGTCGCGACCGGGTAGCCCGAGACGCGTGGTGCCGGCACCACGCCGCCGCCCGCCCGCTCGACGACATCCAGATCCAGCTCCATCGCACAGGTGCGCTTCGGCAGGCCGAGCGCCTTCACCACACGTGGATGCAGCTCACCCGCGTGGCCCGCGAGCACCTCCTCACCGTCGTGCGTGACGTACAGCGCGGCGCAGCGCCCCGGATGCCAGGGCTCGTGACGGGCGCCGCGGACGGTGAGTTCGGCCCGCGCCTCGCGTGCGACCGTACGGGCGGACTCCACCGCGTCCGCCCAGTCCGACGGGCGGCCCTCACCCCACCAGCCCGGCTGCTCACGGGGGCCCGCGAGCACGGTGGCGGCGTACCGCGGCTGGTCGGGCAGCGCCTCGCCGAGAGAGGCGATCTCCTCCTCGGACGGGCGGACGTCGACGCGCAGCCGGGCGGCACGGGGCGGCGTTCCGGTGGGCAGGAAGACCAGGCCGGTCTCGAAGAGGGCCAGACCTCCCTGGCTGCCCTGGCTGCCCCGGCCGTCGTTGCGGCGCAGCGCCGCGAGCAGCCCCGGCAGCAGCGTCGTACGCAGCGACGGCTCCTCGTCGGAGAGCGGGTTGACCAGGTCGACCGTACGGCGCCGGGGGTCGTCCCCGGCGAGACCGAGCTGGTCCAGGGAAGCGGGCCCGGTGAAGGGGTAGTTGAGCGTCTCGACGAAACCCTCGCCGGCCAGCGCCCTGCCGACCCGGCGGTGCAGCCGCTGCCGCTCGGTCAGACCGCGCCCGGCGGGCGGACGGGGCAGCGTGGAGGGAAGGTTCTCATACCCCTCCAGCCGGATGACCTCCTCGGCGAGGTCGTTGGGATCGGTGAGGTCGGCGCGCCAGGAGGGCACGGTGACGGTCAGCTCGTCCTGCCCGTACACGTCGCAGCCCACCTGCAGCAGGCGGCGCACGACGGCCTCCCGGCCGTAGGTGACACCTGCGACACGGTCCGGGTACGCGGCCGGGATCTTGATGGTGTGCGGGCCGTGCGGGGCGGCGAAATGGGTGACCCCGGCCTCGGCGGTACCTCCGGCGAGCAGCACCAGCAGGTCGACGGTGCGCTGGGCGGCGGCCGCTGCCGCCTCCGGGTCGACGCCGCGCTCGAAGCGCCGCGAGGCCTCGGAGGAGATCTTGTGGCGGCGGCTGGTGCGGGCGACCGAGACGGGGTCGAAGTGCGCGGCCTCCACGACGACTTCGGTGGTGCCGTGCCATTCGCCGCTCTGCGGGTCCTGCCGGGGGTCGGCGATCTCGCTGTTGATGCCGCCCATCACACCGGCCAGCCCGACCGGGCCCGCGTCGTCGGCGATGACGAGGTCCTCGGCGTCCAGGGTGCGCTTGGTGCCCTCCAGCGTCGTCACCTGCTCGCCCCGCTCCGCGCGGCGGACGGTGATCGCCCCGTCCAGCCGGGAGCGGTCGTAGGCGTGCAGGGGCGAACCCATCTCCAGCATCACGTAGTTGGTGATGTCGACAGGAAGCGAGACGGGCCGCATGCCCGCCTTCTGCAGCCGCCTTCGCAGCCAGAGGGGCGAGGATGCCTCGGGCCGCAGTCCGGTGACCGTACGGGCGGCGAAGCGGTCGCAGCCGCGGGGGTCGGTGACACGCACCGGGAAGCCGTGCTCGTTGGGCACGGGCACGTCCAGCAGCGCCGGGTCACGCAGCGGCTTCCCGTAGGCGGTGGCGGTCTCCCGGGCGATGCCGCGCATGGACAGGCAGTAGCCGCGGTCGGGCGTGACGGCGATGTCCAGCACCTCGTCGACGAGTTCGAGGAGTTCCACCGCGTCGGTGCCCGGCTCGTACTCGGGCGGGAGGACGATGATCCCCCCGTGGTCGTCACCCATGTCCAGCTCGGCGGCCGAGCAGATCATGCCCTCGGAGACCTTGCCGTAGGTCTTGCGGGCGCTGATGGCGAAACCGCCGGGCAGCACGGCTCCCGGCAGCACGACGACGACCTTGTCGCCGACGGCGAAGTTGACCGCGCCGCACACGATGTTCTGCGGCTCACCCGTGCCGTTGGCGTCCGCCACATCGACCTGGCAGTAGCGGATCGGCTTCTTGAAACCGGTCAGCTCCTCGATCGCCAGGACCTTGCCGACGACGAGCGGCCCCTTCAGCCCGGCGCCGAGCTGCTCGACGGTCTCGACCTCCAGGCCGGCCTCGATCAGCTTCGCCGCCACGTCCCGGCCGGTCTCGCCGGCCGGGAGCTCGACGTACTCTCGCAGCCACGAAAGCGGGGCGCGCATCAGATCTCCATCCCGAACGGCCTGGTGAAGCGCACGTCACCCTCGACCATGTCTCGCATGTCCTCGACGTTGTGGCGGAACATCATCATCCGCTCGATCCCGAACCCGAAGGCGAACCCGCTGTACTTCTCCGGGTCGACGCCGCAGGCCGTGAGGACCCGCGGGTTGACCATGCCGCAGCCGCCCAGCTCGATCCAGCCCTCGCTGGAGCAGGTGCGGCACGGGTTGTCCGGGTCGCCCACGGACTCGCCGTGGCAGCGGTAGCAGACCATGTCCATCTCGGCGGACGGCTCGGTGAAGGGGAAGTAGTTGGGGCGCAGCCTGGTGTGCACACCCTCGCCGAACAGCTCCCGCACCATGTGGTCGAGGGTGCCCTTCAGGTCGGCCATCGTCAGGCCCTCGTCGACGGCCAGCAGTTCGACCTGGGTGAAGACGGGGGTGTGGGTCGCGTCCAGCTCGTCCGTACGGAAGACGCGGCCGGGGCAGATGACGTACACGGGCGGTTCGCGCTCCAGCAGCGAACGGATCTGGACCGGCGAGGTGTGGGTGCGCAGGACGACGCCGGCGCCCTCGTCCTCCTCGCCGTCCCCGCCGTCGCCGCTCCCGCGGACGAAGAAGGTGTCCTGCATCGTGCGCGCGGGGTGGTCGGGCGCGATGTTGAGGGCGTCGAAGTTGAACCACTCCGCCTCGGCCTCCGGCCCCTCGGCGATCTCGTAGCCCATCGCGACGAAGATGTCCTCGACGCGCTCGCTGAAAGTGGTCAGCGGGTGCCGGGCCCCGGCGGGCAGACGGTCGTGGGGCAGCGTGACGTCGACGGCCTCCTCGACCAGCACGCGTTCGTCCCGCTCCCGCTCCAGCTCCTCCTGCCGCAGCTTCAGCGCCTGGCCGACCGTGCCGCGGGCCTGGCCGACCCGCTTGCCGGCCTCGGCCTTGGCGTGCGGGGGCAGTGCGCCGATCTCGCGGTTGGCGAGGGCCAGCGGGGAGCGGTCGCCGGCGTGGGCGGCCTTCACCTCGCGCAGCTCTTCGAGGTCACCGGCGGCGGCGATGGCGGCGAGCGCCTCGTCCTTGGCCTTCCCGACGACTTCCGGTTTCAGTGCCTCGACCTCGACAGGGTCGTAGGACTTATTGGGTGCGGACATCTCTTCCCGTACTTCCGATTGGCTGTGGCTGCGCAAGGGTGCCGACAGCCGAGTCTAGAGGGGCGGGCGTGGTCCCCCGTACACGGATGTGATCACGTGAAGGACCCCGCGGGCCCCTGGGGCCCTGTGAAGCCCGTGCGCGCCGCTCAGACCATGAAGGCGGGGGCGCCCACGGGCAGGATAAACCGGAACTGGGCTCCTCCGGCGGCCGCCCGCCCCACGGTGATCGTCCCGCCGTGCGCCTCGACGATGCCCTTGACGATGTAGAGGCCCAGCCCGGTGCCGCCGCGCCTGCTGCCCCGCCAGAAGCGGGTGAAGACGCGGCTCATCGACTCCTCGGGGATGCCGGGGCCTTCGTCACTCACGGTAACCGCCGTTCCTTCTCCGTCGCCCGGATCGGGCACCACCTCGATGGTGACAGTCCCCTCGCCGTGCCGCACTGCGTTTTCCAGCAGGTTGCCCAGCACCTGGTCGATCTTGTCCGGGTCGGCCCACAGGTCCGGCAGGGGCGCGCCCACGCGGATGACGAAACGGTCCGCCGGACGCCCCGCCGCGATGTGCGCCCCGGTGTGACGGCGCACGGCCGCGGCCATGTCCACCGGCTGACGGCGTACCTCCAGCCGCCCGGAGTCGATGCGCGATATGTCCAGCAGCTCCGCGATGAGCCGGGTGACGCGGTTGGCGTCGGCGTCGACGGTCTCCAGCATCAGCCGCTTCTGGTCGTCGGTGAAGCGCTCCCACTTCGCCAGCAGGGTCGCGGTGAACCCCTTCACCGACGTGAGCGGCGAGCGCAGCTCGTGAGCGACGGTGGCGATCAGTTCGGCGTGGCTGCGCTCCGCGCGCCGCCGCGCCTCCGTCCCGCGCAGGCTCACCACCAGCCGCTCCAGCGGGCCCCGGGGGAAGGCGCGGACGTACCGCGCGGCGACCATCACCTCACGCCCGCCGGGCAGCAGCAGATTCCGCTCGGGCTGACCGGTGCGGGTGGCGAGACCGCCGTAGGGATCGGTGAGCTGCCACCAGCGGCGGCCGTTGACGTCCTCCAGCGGCAGCACGGCGGCCAGGGGGCGGCCCAGCGCCTCGCCGGAGGGAGTGCCGGTCAGCCGGGCCGCGGCCGAGTTGAAACAGACGACGTCGCCCCGGCGGTCGGCGACGACCAGTCCGTCGGGCAGGTCGTCGGGGTGCACCCCGGGTCCGCCGGCGGCGGGGCCGGGGTGGGCGGGGGCTTCCGGGGCGGAATCACCGGGGCCCGCGCCCCCCGGGCCGCCCTCCGGCGCTCCCACGCAGGTTCCGGGCGGGATCCCGCGCGGCTGTGTGCCGGATTCGCGCACGTCCATACCCGCCGCACCCCCCTTGATGCTGTCGTACCGGCTCCTCTGCTCCGCCCCCGGGCACGCACCCTACTAGTGCGCGCACCGCGGTGTCCCTCCCCGAGACGCTGGGCGGATGCAGCCCGGCCACGTGCGGACGGCCGCCTGACGCGAGCCACCGGAACGCCCTATTCCGCCGTGCTGTCCGAGCCGTCCGTCTCACCGCGGCACCCGCCGGGGGCGCGCTGTGCCCGCGCCGAGGAGTAGAGGCACACGGCGGCGGCCGTGGCGAGGTTGAGGCTCTCGGCGCGGCCGTGGATGGGCACCCGCACCACCGCGTCCGCCAGAGCACGCGTCTCCTCCGGCAGGCCCCACGCCTCGTTGCCGAAGATCCAGCCGGTGGGGCCGCTCATGGTTCCGGCGTCGAGTTCCGCGTCGAGGTCGTTCCCGCCCGAGCCGTCCGCGGCCAGCAGCCGCACGCCGGCGGCGCGCAGCGAGGCTGCGGCATCCCCGGCGGGGACACCGACGGCGACGGGCAGATGGAAGAGCGAGCCGGCCGAGGCACGTACCGCCTTGGGGTTGTAGAGGTCGACGGAGGCGTCGGTGAAGACGACGGCGTCGGCTCCGGCGGCGTCGGCGCAGCGCAGCACGGTGCCGGCGTTGCCCGGGTCGCGTACGTGCGCGAGTACGGCCACCAGGCGGGGCCGCCCGGCCAGCAGCTCCTGGAGAGGGCGGTCCAGGAAGCGGCAGACGCCGATGAGTCCCTGCGGGGTGACGGTCTGTGCGATGTCGGCGAGCGTCGCCTCCTCGGCGAGGTGCACACGCGCCCCGCTCCGCCGGGCCTCTCCGACGATCTCGGGGTGCCGGCCGGCGGCCTCGGCGGTGGCGAAGAGTTCGAGCAGCGTCGGGCCGCCGCCGTCCGCGGTGCCGTCGCCGGCTCCGCAGCCGGTGCGCGCGCGCCCGTGGGCGACCGCCTCCCGTACGGCCTGCGGGCCCTCGGCGAGGAAGCGGCGGTCCTTGGCGCGGAAGTTGCGCCGCACGAGCCTGCGCGCCGCGGCGACGCGTGCGGAGCGCGGGGAGATCAGGTCGGGAGTGCCCATGGGAGGCGGCTCACTTCGTGGTTCGTGCCCGGACGCCACGCACGCGCACAGCAGCGGACCCGCAGGCACGGTTGCCTGCGGGTCCGTCGCTGTGCTTCACGCGCCCGGCGTGCTTCAGGCGGCCTTCGGGGCGTTGACGTCGCCGGGGAGGGCCTTCTGGGCCACCTCGACGAGAGCGGTGAAGGCCCCGGCGTCGTTCACGGCGAGGTCGGCCAGGATCTTGCGGTCCACCTCGATGTTGGCGGCCTTGAGTCCCTGGATGAAGCGGTTGTACGTGATGCCGTTGGCGCGGGCCGCGGCGTTGATGCGCTGGATCCACAGCTGGCGGAAGTCGCCCTTGCGCCGCTTGCGGTCGTTGTAGTTGTAGACGTAGGAGTGGGTGACCTGCTCCTTCGCCTTCCTGTACAGACGGGAGCGCTGGCCACGGTAGCCGCTGGCCTGCTCCAGGATCGCCCGGCGCTTCTTGTGTGCGTTGACTGACCGCTTGACGCGTGCCACTTGACTACTCCTTGGTACACGGGGCCGGCCTGGTGAACGACCACCCAGCCCGAATCGATTGGGTCCCGGACGGGGCGGGCTTACTTGCCGAGAAGCTTCTTGACCTTCTTGGCGTCGGCCGGGGCCATCTCGGTCTTGCCGGCAAGGCGGCGCGTCAGCGTGGACGGCTTGTGCTCGAGAAGGTGGCGGCGACCGGCACGCTGGCGCATCACCTTGCCGGAGCCGGTGACCTTGAAGCGCTTACGGGCACCACTGTGCGTCTTGTTCTTCGGCATGTCGCCGTTCACTCCTCGTCGGTGACACCCCGCGACTGCCGGCGGCATGCGGAAGCGTCGTGTGTCGCTGGTTCGGGTATTCCGAGGCGGGGCCCCAGGAAGGGCTCACGCCTCGGCGGGCTCCTCGGCGGGCTCCTCGAGCGGGCTGCTCTCCTGCTGGCGGCCGGCCTTGCGGGCGGCCTGAGCCTCGCGGGCCTCGGCCATCGCCTCGGTCTTCTTCTTGTGCGGACCGAGCACCATGATCATGTTACGGCCGTCCTGCTTCGGGTTGGATTCCACGAAGCCCAGGTCGGCGACGTCGTCCGCGAGCCGCTGGAGCAGGCGGAAGCCCAGCTCGGGGCGCGACTGCTCACGGCCGCGGAACATGATCGTGATCTTGACCTTGTCACCCTGCTTGAGGAACCGGACGACGTGACCCTTCTTGGTGTCGTAGTCGTGCGGATCGATCTTCGGCCGGAGCTTCATCTCCTTGATGACCGTGTGCGCCTGGTTCTTGCGCGCCTCACGGGCCTTCATGGCCGACTCGTACTTGAACTTTCCGTAGTCCATGAGCTTGCACACGGGCGGACGTGCTGTCGCCGCCACCTCGACCAGGTCGAGGTCGTACTCCTGCGCAAGCTCCAGGGCCTTGGCAAGCGGCACGATGCCGACCTGCTCGCCACTGGGACCGACGAGTCGCACCTCGGGGACGCGAATCCGGTCGTTGATGCGGGGCTCGGCGCTGATGGGGCCTCCTCGGGTACACCACGCGACGGTCTGGCGGACGGCCGCGTGCGAGTCTGTTTTCAGTGTGACCCCCGCGCCGGAACGCAAAGAACGCCCCTGACGGACACAGGCGGGGCTCCTCAAAGACCGGGAGCACCGCCGCGACGATCCGCGGGGCGCAGCCTGACCGTTGACCCGCGGTCCGGGGGACCGTCAGGTGGGAGTTCGGAGCCTCCACTTGCGGGCCGGAGAGATGTTCTCCAGCCGGTCGACTACCCAGCATACCAGGGGGCACAGGTGCTCCCGGCCGGGGTACGGGGACGGCAGCGGGGAGCACGCGCCGCAGCCGGCACTAGGCTGACGCACATGAGCGACACCGACCCCTCCGGCACCACCGGCGCCCCCGACTTCGACAGCCTGACGCGCGACATCGCGGACGTGCCCGCCGTCGAAGTGATCACCACGGTGGCCGTGCACCTGATGAGCTCCGCGGCCGTCAATCTCGGGCTCTCCGAGGAGGGCGGGGAACACCGCGACCTGGACGAGGCGAGAAAGCTGATCCATGCCCTGGCGGGGCTGGTCACCGCGGGTGCGACGGAGATCGGGTCGTACCACGCCGCGCCCCTGCGGGACGGGCTGAAGTCCCTCCAGCTCGCCTTCCGCGAAGCCTCGGCCGTGCCGGACGAGCCCGGCCAGGGCCCCGGCGAGAAGTTCACCGGTCCGCTCACGGGCTGAGCGTCCCGCAGACAGCGTCCGGACCGGACGATGCCGGTCCGGACGATGCCGGTCGGATGCGTACGGTCCGGATGCGTGCGGTCCGGATGCGTGCCGTCCGGCCCCTCACCGCATGGGGGAGCCGGAGGGCTGCAGGTTCCTGTGCAGCTCCGCGCCCGCCGCGGGATGCGTGACCCGGTGCACGGCCGCCGCCAGCACGGCGCCCACCAGCGGCGCCACGAGGAACAGCCACAGCTGCGTCAGCGCCGCGCCGCCCGCGAAGATGGCCGGGCCGAAGCTGCGGGCCGGGTTGACCGAGGCCCCCGTGAGCGGAATACCCATCAGGCTGACGACGGCCAGCGTGAATCCGATGGGCAGGCCGCCGAAGCCCGCGACGGTCACCTTGTGCGTCATGCACAGGTAGACGTAGACGAGCAGGGCCGTCAGCAGCAGCTCGGCCACGAAGGCGCCACCGAGGTTGATCTCCACCGCGGACCGGTCGCCGAAGCCGTTGCTGCCGAAGCTCTCGCTGGTCCGCAGGCCGGGGACCTGCTTGGCCACGAGGAAGAGCAGCGCAGCACCGGCGATGGCGCCGGCGAGCTGGGCGATCCAGTACTTCACAGCGGTCTGCACGTCCATGCGCTTGGCGGCCAGCATGCCGAGGGTGACCGCCGGGTTCACATGGGCACCCGAGATCGGCCCGATCACATAGGCGAGGGCGAGCAGCGTCAGCCCGAACGCCAGGGCGATGCCGAGCGTGCCGATGTACTCACCCGACAGCACCGTGGCACCGACCGCGAAGAAGACGAGGATCAGGGTTCCCAGGAATTCCGCCACAGGGGTCTGCAGCTCCGTCTCGGTCGACATGACACTCCTGACACGTCGGGGATGGTCGAACACCCCGAGTCTGAGCCGCCTGCGGCGCGCTCGCATGTCGAGTGGGCGCCCTGCCCGTCAGCGGGCGGGAGACCGCCGGTACAGAGCGTGCTGCGGCAGGGTGCTGCCGGAGGGGAGCAGCGCCATCTCCAGGCCCCGGCTCAGCCGGGCGCGCAGCGTCTCGTCCTCGGCGAGCGCGGCGGCCACGCGCCGTACCGTCCCGGCGGCGTCGGCGCTCTCGGCCCCGGGCGTCAGGGTCAGGGCGAGAGTGGCGTCGCTGTTGTCACCGCCCGGCGCCAGATGGGCGCCGGTGACCTGCGGCTGGGCGGCCAGCACCGTACGCAGCGCCTCGGCGACCGCGGGGTCGCGGGCGGGATCGGTCCGGGGACGTCCCTCGGCGAGGGTGCGCAGCCCGGCTCCGGTGAGCTGGTACGTCACGGGCCCGGCCAGGTCCAGCACGAGGGTGTCGGCCTCCTCCTGCGCGAGCGCCCGCAGCGCCTGGCTCAGCGGTACGGCCACGGGGCGGGCGTCCGCGCGCCAGCGGGCGAGGGCGCGGGTGGAGGTGAAGGCGGGCAGCGCGCGGCGCCCGCCGGGGGCGGTGAGGGTGGGAACGGCCATGTCGCTGGTCTTGTCGCGGCGCAGCCCCGAGGCGTCCGTCTCGCTCTCGCCGAGCACGGCGACGACGGGGACCAGCAGCCGCGCGCCGGCGAGGGCCTCCAGCACGCGCTGCTCGGCGGCCGGGTCCTCGCGGTCGGTGTCCCAGGCGGTCAGGGCCTCGGCGAGCGCGGGGTCGGCGGCGCCGGTGTCGTCGGCGAAGCCGGATTCGGGGATGTTCTTGAGCGCCACGGGAGGAGCCTAGCCCGTACCGGCAGGCCGCCCGGCCTCGGGCCCGCCCCTGACCGCAGCGGCCCCGCCCCTGACCGTCACTCCCCCGGCAGGCGTATCCCGCCGCGCAGGGTGTTCAGGCTCACTCCGCGGTGCACCGCGACAGCGGCCACGATCAGGAGCACCCCGAGGACGGCGGTGACGGTCGCGAGCCATCCGGCGCTGGGCCCGTCGTCCGGCCCGGCGCCGAAGAACTCGCTGCGGTAGGGAGCCTGACTGGGCTGCTGTTTGCGGGGCTTGACGTTGGAGCCCATCTCGATGGCGGCCGCCGGGTCGACGATGCCCGTACCGAGGGCGTCGCTGCGGCCGCCCTCGGGGGTGTTGCGCGCCGTGTCGGAGAGCAGTTCCTTGACCTGGGCGGGGCTGAGGTCCGGGTGCGCGGCCCGTACGAGCGCGGCCGCTCCGGAGGTGAAGGCGGCGGCGGCGCTGGTGCCCCAGCCCTCGTAGTAGCGCTTGTCGGGGTCGGCGATGATGATGTCCTTGCCGGGCGCCGCGACGCCGGCGTACCAGCGGCGGGTGGAGAAGGCGGCGCGGGCACCGTGCCGGTCGACGGCGGTCACGGCGATCACGCCGGGATAGGCCGCCGGGTACGAGACATGGTCCCCCTCCTCGCCCCCGTTCCCGGCGGATGCCACTACGACGGAGCCCTTTCTCAGCGCGTAGCGGACCGCGGCGTCCTCGCGGGCGTCGGGGTGTGCGGAGTCGCTGTCGTCGCCGAGGGAGAGGTTGATGACGTCGGCGCCCTTGTCGGCGGCCCAGCGGATGCCCTTGGCCAGGGCGGAGTCGGTGGCGCTGCGGGCCTTCCTGCGCTGCGGGTCGCCGTCCTCCAGGAGCACCCGCACGGGAAGGATCGTCGCCTCGGGGGCGACCCCCATCACTCCGAGCCTGCCGCCGGGTCCGTGTCCGTGACCGGCGATGATCCCCGCCATGGCGGTGCCGTGCCGCGCCCAGGAGCGGTCGCCCCTCTCGGCCCCGACGCGGACGAAGTCCTTGCCCCGCACGACGCTGTCGCTCAGGTCGGGGTGGCCGGAGTCGACGCCGGTGTCGAGAACGGCGACGGTGATGCCCTCGCCCTTGGTGGTCTTCCACGCGTCGGGCGCCTGTAGGGCCTTCAGACCCCACTGCTGTCCCCGTACGTCGTCGCCCGCAGCGTGCGCGCTGCCCGCCGCCGGAAGAAGGGCGAGCACCGCCGCCAGCGGCAGGACCGCCAGGCGGCGCGCCGCGCGGACTCGGAAGGGGAAGCGCGCACGGGCCGCCCTGCGTCCGTCTGCTCGCGGCCCGTGCGGTGCCGGATGACAGGGGTGCATGTCGCTGCTGTGCGTCGCCGCTCGCGTGTGCGTCACCGGTCGCCTTCTCCTCGCCCTTCCGCCGCGTCGCGCACCCGGCGTTCGATGCGGTCCGCGATGCCCTGTGCGTCGTGGCCGAGGCCGGCCTGTGCCGCGGCGGACGTGTCGCCCTTCTCCGTCGCCTCCGCCGCGGCCTGCGGGTCGCTGACGGTGCGTCCGTCGGCGAAGCCCGTCACCGCGTAGACGACGACGGGCGCGTCGGAGAGCACCCGCACCGTCCAGCTGGCGCGCTGCGCGTCGCCGAAGTCCGCGGCGACTGTGCCGCGTGCCGAGTACGGACGCGGCATCAGGTCCGTCCGCCCGCTGAGGTTCTCGACCGCGAAGCGCTTGCGCAGCGCGACCATGCCGTCGTTGCCGGCGCGGGTGAAGACCAGGCCGACGGTGGTGACGCTGCTGGTGGTCTCGTCGGCGTACGTCGCGCGAAGCAGGCGGGCGCAGCCGACCGGGGAGAGCGCCTTGGTGAGCAACGGGTCGAAGGCGTCACGGCAGTTGCTGTCCGGTGCGACCGCGACGCGCAGCCAGCGGCGGTCGGCGCCGCCGGGGCCGGCTCCGTCGCCCTCGATCTGCTTGGGGAAGAGTTCGTCCACGGGTTCGCTGTGCCACACGGACCGCGCGTGGTCGAAGGACTCCTGTGCCGAGGCTTGCTCGCCGGGGTCGTCGGTGAGCCAGGTCATGCCCGCGGCGGCGCCCCCGATGAGGCCGACGCCGAGTACGAGGCACGCGGCGGCGGCGACCGTACGGGGAGCGGGACCGTTGTGGCGGGGGCCGTCGCTCACCGGCCGCAGCTGCCAGGTGGGCGGCCCGGAACCGTACGCGCCGTCCTGGCGGAGGGCGCCGGCGGCACCGTCCGCACCCGGGTCCTGCGTCGCGGGCGGCCCTTCGGGCCGGGCGGGGGCCGCGGCCGGAGGACCGTACTGCCTGCGGCGCAGGGTCTCGGAGGTCAGCGGCTCCCCGGTCGGGGGCGGGGGCTGGGGCGGTGCGCCGGGTACGGGAAGACGTAGCCGGGTGGAAGTTGCGGGCGATGCGGAGGACCGTGCTTCGTCCGGTTCCGGGTCGTGCGGCATCTCTCGGGAGGGCTCGTCTTTCTGGGTGTGCTTCGCAGTCCCTGCGGGCCCGTGCGCGGGCCTGGTCCCGCCGGCCCAACCGGCCGCCGGCGCGGTGCCGTTGGCCGCTGCGGGCGGCGCCGTGGGTCTGGGCGGTGCGGCGGGACGCGGGGGCGCGTAGGGGCGAGGGGGAGCGGTGGGGCGCGGCGGCGCGGAGGGGAGCGGCGGGATCTTCGACGGGGGCCGGGATCCGGACTGCGATCCTGGCTGGGATCCCGGCTTCGGTCCGGACTGGGGCCCGGGCCGGGACTCCTCGTGGCGGGGATGCTCCCGCGGTGTTTCGGGAGGAGGCTTGCGGGAATCCGTGCGCTCGGCGTCAGTGCTCATCTGCACCCCTCCCGCGCGCAGTGCCACCCCACACGAAACCCTTTCGGGGCATGCCGGTTCGTATCGGACAACACGCCGCAGGCCCAGCCCGCACGCAGCGTGCGGCCGTCACTCTACGGGGCGAACTGGTGGTTGCGGCAACCCGGTCGGCGACCTTGCCGGGGTGTCCTGGAACGCCGTGCTCTGACAAGCTGCGCGGGTGTTCGACACCACAGCAGACCTCATCGCGGACCGGGCCCGCTACGGCCGCGCCACCGCGCATCTGGACGCGCCGCTGGCAGTCGTGGACCTGGAGGCGTTCGACGCGAACGCCGGTGATCTTCTCCGCCGCGCCGGGGGCAAGCCGATCCGGGTGGCCACCAAGTCGGTGCGCTGCCGGGGCCTGTTGGAGCGCGTGCTGGGGCGGGACGGCTTCGAGGGCGTCATGAGTTTCACCCTCGCCGAGTCCCTGTGGCTGGCCCGCTCGGGCATCAAGGACGTGCTGCTGGCTTACCCGTCGGCGGACAGGGCGGGATTCGCCCGGCTCGCGGCCGACCCGAAGCTGGCGCGGGCCGTGACCGTGATGGTCGACGACCCGGCGCAGCTCGCGCTGATCGACGACGCGAGGGACGGCGGCGGGGAGGAGATCCGCGTCTGTCTCGAACTGGACACCTCGCTGCGGCAGTTCGGCGGCCGCCTGCGGGTCGGAGCGCTCCGCTCCCCGCTGCACTCCCCCACCGCGCTCGCCGAACTGGCCCGTTCGGTGACCCGGTGGAAGGGCTTCCGCCTCGTCGGACTGATGGCGTACGAGGGGCATGTGGCGGGCGTCGGTGACGCGGCCCCGGGCAACTGGCTGCGCTCACGCGGCGTACGGCTGATGCAGGCCGCCGCCCGGCGTGAACTGGCCGCGAGGCGTGCCGCGGCCGTGCGCGCGGTGCGCAGCGTCGTGCCGGACCTGGAGTTCGTCAACGGCGGCGGCACCGGCAGCGTCCAGCACACGGCGGCGGAGGAGCCGGTGACGGAGGTCGCCGCCGGCTCCGGCCTGTTCCAGCCGCGCCTCTTCGACCACTACACCTCCTTCACGGGCCGTCCCGCCGCGCTCTTCGCCCTGCCCGTGGTGCGCCGGCCCGGGGTGGGTGTGGTCACGGTGCTGGGCGGCGGCTATCCCGCCTCCGGCGCGCCCGGCAGCGACCGGCTGCCGCAGCCCTACCTTCCGCCGGGGCTGCGCTACGACCGTCAGGAGGCGGCCGGCGAGGTGCAGACCCCGCTGCTGGGGCCTCCCGCCGACGATCTCCTCGTCGGCGACCGGGTGTGGTTCCGGCACGCCAAGGCCGGGGAACTGTGCGAGCGCTTCGCTGAACTGCACCTGGTGGAGGGGGAACGGGTGGCGGAGTCACTGCCGACGTACAGGGGCGAGGGCCGCACCTTTCTGTGAGGCGGGCGGGGAGGCGGCGGGCGCGCGCGGGCCGTCCCGGAGAGGGCCCGGTCCCCGCCCGGCGGTCCCGCGCTCAGACCTGCTCGCCGGGGCTGCCGTCGCCTCCCGAACCGCCCTCCGGGGCTCCCTCCGTGACGCCCTCGGCCAGCTTGTCCATGTCCCCCAGGGGCGGGGCGGAGCGGTGGATGTCGAACCCGCTGCGCAGCAGCAGCATCTGGCCGGAGCCGTCGGGGTGGGGGAAGGCCACGGACTCGACGTAGGCGTCCGGCTTGGTGCGGTTCACGATCTTCCAGCGCACGCGGTACGCGTTCTCGCCGGCCACCCGGGTCTTCCCGGAGGCGAGGGCCTTGTGGGAGGTGATGCCGCCGTAGGTGCTCTCGCTGTAGGCGAGTTCCGCGAACCTTCCGATGTCGTTCTTCGCCACGTCCTCGGCGTCGCCGGTGTCGGTCGCGGCCACCACGATGACGGACGAGCCGCGCAGACAGCTCGCTTCCTCACTGCCGGGGCAGGTGTACTCGCCGATGCTGACCATCGGGCCGAAGGGGTCGTGCTTCCAGCCGTCCAGCACCGGCAGATCGACGCCGGTGGCAGGGATCTCGCCCTCCCCGCCGGGGCCGTCCTCCGGGTCGGAGGGGTCGGGGGCCCCGCCGCCGGAACCGCCCGAACCGCCGGGGTCGTCCCGGGGCGGGGTGGGTTCGCTCCGGGGGCCGCCGCCCGCGTCGTCGCGCGTACCCGTGCCGAGGCCGCCGCCGGGCCCGAGGACGAGGACCACGCCGACCAGCAGCGAGGCGACGAGCACCATGGCTCCGACCACTCCCGCGACCATCGGGCCGCGCACGGCGCCTCTGGTACGGGTCTGGCCGCTCCAGGCGCTGCCGTCCCACCAGCGCTCTCCCGCACGGGCGTTGGAACGCTGCGCCGGATCGGGGTCGGGGTACCAGCCGGGTGGTGTCGTCATGGTCACGCTACGCACTGTAGGACAACAGGTGTGCGAATCACACCGGCTCTCCCGTCACCCGGCCGGTGTCCCCGGTGTGACCGGCCCCGATCAGGGCCGTGTCCCGTATGGTGACCCGCCGCCACCGGTTTCAGCCCCTCGCTCACAACGACCGGTCCGAAGCGGGCCGAGGACGGACGCGGTCTCAGCCCGCCCCGCCGTCGAGCAGCCAGTTGTAGCGCAGCCGGAGCGCCCGCTCCGTGCTGGCCGCCACAGTGCCGAGCCCGACCACGGCGTTGCCCCATGCCGGCAGATCAATGGGCGAGGTGAAGGTCCCGACGTACTGGGCGACGCCCTCCGGTGCCCGGGTGACCTGTTCGGCGAGCTGAAGGATCAGGAGAACCAGGCCGATGAGGAGCACGATCGACGTGAGGAAGCCGATCCAGCGGCTCAGCGCGGGGTGCGCGCGATCGAGGCGCGCGCGGCGCCCCTCGGCGGAGGCGGGGTCGGGGGTCAGCTGGTGCTCGGACCCCTCGGCGGTGACGTAGTGGCAGCGTTTGAGCCCGAAGCTGCTCGCCCTTACTTCGACGGTGCCGCCCTGGACGGGGAAGACGGCGGGGACTCGGGACTCGGCGTGATGCCTGCCGTCGAGGTAAAGATGGGCTTTGACGTAGCCGTCCGACTGCTTCTGATGCCTCACGTCGACGGCGTAGACCCTCTGCCGGCCGTCGTCGTCCGTCAGCCGAAGACGGAAGAGTGCGCGGGAAAGCATCTGCCACCAGCGGAATCTCTTCAGCGCCCGCCCGTCCCCGGACTTGACCCGCTGCGCGGCCCGACGCTGCCGCAATGCCTGGAACATGCCTCAGCCTCTTCCGCTACTCGCTCGGTTCCGCCGGGCAGGCGAGATCCTGCGCCGGGCGCTGCCCGGTGGTCAGGAACGTCGTCGCCGCGTCTTTCGCGCACGTGTTGGGGCCGAACGGATAGACGCCGTGCCCGCCCTGGTCGGCCGTCACCATCGTGGCCCGCTTCCCGAACGCCCGCCGCAGTTCCCTGGCGCCTGCCAGCGGCGTTCCCGGGTCGCGCTCGTTCTGCACCATGAGCACGTTCGACGGACCCCGGTCACCGATGCGCACCTGCGGCCCGACCCGCTTGTCAGGCCAGAAGGCGCACGGTCCGATGCCGGCCGAGGACCCGCCCAGCATCGGGTACTTCTGCCGGTCGGCCGCGACATTGCGCTGATACTCCCGGACCGTCCGCGGCCAGCGCGAATCACTGCAGAGCACGGAAAAGCGGGCAGACATGAAGTTCTCCATGTTCTCCATCACCGGCGGGGTGTTGGGCGGCAGCGGCCGGTCCTTGTCGAGCGCCTGCCACATCTCGGCCACCAGGGGCATGTCCGCGTCGCTGTAGAGGCGGTCGAAGGTGATCCCGCGGAACAGTGTCGCGTCGATGCCCCGGACCGGTTTCGTCTCCAGCCGCTTCGCGAGGTCGAAGAACTTCGCGGTCACCTGCTCCGGTGTGCTGCCCAGACCGTACTCGGGGTGCGCGGCGGCGAACGCCGCGAAGTCCGGGAACCGGTCCTTCATTCCACGGGCGAGCGACCGCATGGCCGTGACGTCGTAACCGCCGGGGCCCAGGTTGCTGTCGAGCACGATCCGGTCGCTGCGCCCGGGGAACAGCGTCGTGTACACCGCGCCGAGATAGCTGCCGTAGGACGCTCCGAGGTACGAGAGTTTCGGCTCGCCCAGCGCCGTCCGGATCCGGTCCATGTCGCGCGCGGTGTTCGCGGTGGTGATGTGCGGCAGCATCCACGCCGTCCGCGACGTGGCGCACTGCCTGGCGACGGTCCGCGCGTTCTTCGCCTCCCGCGCGACATCGCCCGCGGTGTGGGCGTACGGCGGGATGTTGCCGCGCTTCTGCTGTTCCGGAGTCAGATCGCAGGTCACCGGCGTGCTGCGGCCGACGCCACGCGGGTCGAAGCCGATCACGTCGTAGGAGTCCTGCACTTTCTGCGGCAGTTTCGAGGCGGCGAGAGCGACCGGGTAGCCGAGCCCTGAGATGCCGGGGCCGCCCGGATTGGTCAGCAGCACGCCGCGGCGCTGCGACGGTTTCCCGCTCGCCAGCCGGGAGATCGCGATATTGATCTGACGGCCGTCCGGATTCCGGTAGTCCAGCGGGACCTTGAGTGTCGAACACTCCAGACGGGACGGGGCGGCCTTACGGGGTGAGTCGGCCTTCTCCGAGCACGGGCCCCACCGCACGGTGTCCGGCGTGGCCGCCGCCTTCTCCGGCGTCGCCACCGACACTCCCGGAAACACGGTCACCGCCACGCCGGTCGCCGCCACCGCGGTGGCGGCGAGGGCGAGGGACAGGGTTCTGCGCATCTGATGTCCTCCTGAAGTGGCGCACGGGGGCGCCGGAACGGGCGGGCCGGGACGGCCCGCCGCCGGCCGTTCACGCGGACCAGCACGCCGGTCCGGGCGGGGGTGCAGAGGCCGGGGCCGGCCCGGCCGCGCGCGCACGGCGGAGTGCTCCTTGCGGGGCGCGCCGGCGCGCATGCCGTAGGAGCGCATACGTGGCCCCGGATGTCGTCAGGCCGCTGAGCGGCCGTGGATTCGCCCGGGATCAGCGACCCGCTCGGTGGCCGGTCCCTGGCGGGTGTGTGCCCAGCCGCCGAACACCGCTCCGAAGAACGCGATGATTCCGAGGAGAACCATCTGGCCGGTAAGGCCGCCGGAGACCCATGTGAAGATGCCCCACAGAGGCTCGGAGTCCTGGTTGAACAATCCGCGGATCACCGCTTGGGCGGACAGGGCTGTGATCACCATCCCGGTCGCCTCAAGGGCCATATGGCCACCCTTGCGCATCGCGTCTCTCCCTCTCGTGTCCGGTTGTCTCGGCACGTGAAGAAGTCTTTCGGTGCGGCGCGGCCGGCACATCCGCCGCGCGTCCCGAACCGTCTTCGCCCCATGGCGAGTTGGTGATTCGACTCTGGTCCAAGGCCACATCGGCCCCAGGTCCGATCACCCGGCCGCACGGTGTTGCGACAATGACCCGGTGAACATGGACATGGCTCCACGGCTCGGGGGGTGGCAGCAGACCTGGCGGCTGGCGGCCGCTGCGGCAGTGGGCCTGCCGGTCTGGCTCTCCACCGGTGTGCTGCTGTCGCGGGAGCAGGGGACCGAAACGGGCTCCTGGTTCCTCACCGGTGATCCGCTGGTGGCCTTGGGCTGCCTGACTGCGCTTCTTTGGCGGCGGCGGTTCCCGCTGACCGTGGCCATGACGGTCGCGATCGCCTCGACCGCGTCGGCACTCGCCACCGGCGCTGCGTTTCTGGCGCTGGTCTCGATCTCCGCTCGTCGCCGTCCGGTGGAGATCGGTGTCGTCGGCCTGGCATTCGTGACCGCATCACAGTTCGCCGTCGGGTTCTACCCGGTCCAGAGCCCACCCGGCTCGCTGTGGCTCCAGCTCGCGCTCCCGGCACTGAGCGCGGGCATCGCGGCGGCCGTGGGCGTCGCCACCGGCGCGCGGCGTGCCGAAGTACGGTCCCTGCGGGACCGGGCGGAGAGCGCGGAACGGGAACAGATCGCACGAGCGGCGCAGGCACAGGCCCTGGAACGCAACCGGATCGCCCGCGAGATGCACGACGTGCTCGCACACCGGATCTCCCTGGTCGCCATGCAGGCCGGAGTGCTGGACCACCGCGGCGACCTCACCGCTGAGGAGAACCGTGTACTGCTCCGCGGCATCGCCGACGGCTCCCACCAAGCGCTGGAAGAACTGCGGGACGTCCTCGGTGTGCTCCGGGCCGGCCCCGGGCGCCCGGAACCGCCGCAGCCCTCCCTCGACCGGATCCCCCAACTGGTTGCCGACGCCCGCACATCCGGACTGGACGTCACGCTCGCCACCACAGTGACGGGAAAACCGTCCGGCATCGCGGGACTGACCTGCTACCGGATCGTCCAGGAAGGACTGACCAACGCCGCCAAACACGCCCCGGGAGCACACGTGCACATCGCCCTCGGAGGAAGAGCCGGCGACGAACTGCACATCAGCGTCCGCAACTCCCCGGCCACCGCAAGAACCACTCAACCGCCGGCATCAGGATTCGGCCTGCTCGGCCTCGCCGAACGAATCAGCGTCGCCGGCGGAAAACTCGACCACCACCCCACACCCGACAACGGATACCTCCTCACCGCGCAACTACCCTGGCCGAACCACAGCCACGAAAAGAGCGTATGAGTGGACAGCGAGCGGGAGCCCGTGCGTGTCGTCATCGTCGACGACGAGGAGCTGGTGCGGATGGCGCTGCGGCTCGTCATCAACGGCGAACCGGACCTGACCATCGTCGCGGAGGCGGCCGACGGGGAAGCCGCGATCACCGTGGTGGACGAGCAGCGACCGGACGTCGTGCTGATGGACGTGCGGATGCCCGGCCGTGACGGTCTCAGCACGACCCGGGAACTCCTCACCCGGCCGGCGCCGCCGCGGGTGCTCATGCTGACCACGTTCGACTCCGACGATCTGGTACTCGGCGCACTGCGCGCCGGAGCACTCGGGTTCGTCCTCAAGGACACCCCGCCGTCACGGATCGCCGACGCGGTGCGGACAGTGGCGGACGGGAACCCCGTGCTGTCCCCGGTGGCCACGGCACGAGTGATCGCCGCGGCCACCGGGCCACAGTCCTCCGCGGCTCGCGGCTCCTCCCGCGAAGCCGCACGGAAACGGCTGTCCGTCCTGACCGAACGAGAACTCGACACCGCTCGGGCCATCGCGGACGGGCTCGGCAATCCGGAGATTGCCGAGCGGCTGCACATCAGCGTCGCGACCGTCAAGGCACACACAGGCAGTCTGCTCGCCAAGCTGGCGGTCGAGAACCGTGTGCAGATCGCACTCGTGGTGCGCGACGCGGAAGAATGACCAGCCCGGCACAGTGGGTGCCCACGCCGCCCCGGGGCCCGTCGCGTAGCCGGAACGCTAGAGCGGCGTGACGTACGCACCCGAGATGCCGCCGTCCACCATGAAGTCGGTGGCGTTGACGAAGGAGGAGTCGTCGCTGGCCAGGAAGGCGACGGCGGCGGCGATCTCCTCCGGCTCCGCGAACCGGCCCCCCGGCACGTGCACCAGCCGGCGCTGGGCGCGCACCGGGTCCTCGGCGAACAGTTCCCGCAGCAGCGGGGTGTTGACCGGTCCGGGGCAGATCGCGTTGACCCTGATGCCCTCCCGCGCGAACTGCACGCCCAGCTCCCTCGACATCGCCAGCACGCCGCCCTTGGATGCGGTGTAGCTGATCTGCGAAGTGGCCGCTCCGAGCACGGCGACGAAGGAGGCGGTGTTGATGATGGAGCCGCGGGCCTGCCGCTGCATGTAGGGGATGGCGTGCTTGCAGCACAGGTAGACGGAGGTGAGGTTGACCTCCTGCACGCGCTGCCAGGCGTCCATGCCGGTGCTGAGGATGGAGTCGTCGTCGGGCGGGGAGATGCCGGCGTTGTTGAACGCGACGTCGACCGACCCGTACGTCTCGTACGCCGTCCTGAAGAGAGCCTCGACCTGTGCGGAATCGGTCACGTCGGTCTCCACGTACATGCCGCCGCTCTCCTCGGCCGCGGCCTTGCCGCGTTCGGCGTCCACGTCGGCGCACACCACGCGCGCGCCCTCCGAGGCGAGCCGTCGCACAGCGGCCAGACCGATGCCGCTCCCGGCACCCGTGACGACGGCGGTACGGCCGACAAGGCGCCGGCACACGGAGTCGGTGGGGATGTCGGTCACGGCTGGTCCTCCGTTGAGATGAAGACGTTCTTGGTCTCGGTGAAGGCGGTCAGCGCGTCCGGGCCGAGTTCGCGGCCGATGCCGGACTGCTTGTAGCCGCCGAAGGGGGTCGTGTAGCGCACACTGCTGTGCGAGTTGACCGAGAGGTTGCCCGCGGCCACGGCACGCGAGACGCGCAGCGCGCGGCCCACGTCCCTCGTATAGATCGAGCCGGACAGGCCGTAGTCGGAGTCGTTGGCGATGCGGACGGCCTCGTCCTCGTCCTCGAAGGGGATCACCACGGCGACCGGCCCGAAGATCTCCTCGGTGCTGCGCCGCTCCCCCGGCGCGCCCTCCAGGACGGTCGCCGGATACCAGTACCCCTTGCCGGAGGGCACTTCGCCGCGGATGAGGGCAGGGGCGTCCTCGGGTACGTACCCGCGTACGCGCTCGCGCTGGCTGCTGGAGATCAGCGGACCCATCCGCGTGGCGGGGTCGGCCGGGTCGCCCGCCGTGAACTCCTTGACCGCCGGCTCCAGCAGTTCCAGGAACCGCTCGTGGACGTCGCGCTGCACGAGGATGCGGCTGCGGGCACAGCAGTCCTGGCCGGTGTTGTCGAGGAAGGAGCCGGGTGCCGCGGTGGCGGCCAGCGCGAGGTCCGCGTCGGCGAAGACGATGTTGGGGCTCTTGCCGCCGAGTTCGAGCGTCACCCGCTTCACGCCGGAGGCACACCTGGCCATGATGTCCTTGCCGACGGCGGTGGAACCGGTGAAGACGACCTTGGCGACTTCCGGGTGCTCGACCAGGGCCGTGCCCGCCACCGGGCCCCGGCCGGGCAGCACCTGGAAGAGCCCTTCGGGAAGCCCGGCCTCCAGGCCCAGTTCGGCCAGTCGCAGTGCGGTCAGCGGTGTGGCCTCGGCGGGCTTGAGGACGACGGCGTTGCCCGCGGCCAGCGCGGGAGCGGTCCCCCAGGCGGCCACGGGCATGGGGAAGTTCCAGGGAGCGATGACGCAGACGACGCCCAGCGGCTCGGCGAAGGTGAGATTGACACCTCCATGGACGGGGATCTGGCTGCCCGTCAGCCGTTCCACTCCCCCGGCGGCGTAGTCGAGCAGGTCACGGACGTTGCCTGCCTCGCCGCGGGCGTTGCCGAGGGGGTGGCCCGCCTCCCGCACCTCCAGCCGGGCCAGCTCTTCGAGGTGTTCGTCGACGACGGCGGCGAAGCGGCGCAGCAGCCGCGCCCGTTCGCCCGGTGCCAGTGCCGCCCAGCCGCGCTGGGCCCGGGCCGCTCGTCTGACGGCCTTGTCGGCGTCCGCGGGGCCGGCGGCGGCGACACTCGTGATCAGTTCCTCTGTCGCCGGGTTGACGACGGGAAGTTCGTGCTCGGTGTGCTCGTCGTGCAAGATCGGGTCCTCACATGCGCTCGAAGGAGCGGTACCGCTCCCAGTCCGTGACGGCCGTGTCGTACGCCTGCTGCTCAACGCGCGCCATGTTGAGGTAGTGCGCGACGACTTCCTCGCCGAACGCCTCACGCGCGACGGCGCTGCCCTCCCACAGCCCGGCGGCATCCCGCAGCGTCCCGGGGACGTGCTCGGCATCGCCGCTGTAGGCGTTGCCGGTGCAGGCGTCCTCCAGCTCCAGTTCGTTGTCGACGCCGTGCAGTCCGGCGGCGATCATCCCGGCGACGGCGAGGTAGGGGTTGACGTCGCCTCCGGGTACCCGGTTCTCCAGCCGGTGGCCGGCTCCGTGCCCCACGATGCGCAGGGCGCAGGTGCGGTTGTCGGGGCCCCAGGCGACGGCGGTCGGCGCGAAGGAACCCGGCTGGAAACGCTTGTAGGAGTTGATGTTGGGGGCGTAGAGCAGGGTGAACTCGCGCAGAGTGGCGAGCTGGCCCGCCAGGAAGTGCCGCATGGTGGCGGACATGCCGTACTGGCCCTCGTCGTCGGCGAGTACCGGCGCGCCGTCACGGTCGCGCAGCGAGAGGTGGATGTGGCAGGAACTGCCCTCGCGCTCGTCGTACTTGGCCATGAAGGTGAGGGCCTTGCCCTCCTGGGAGGCGATCTCCTTGGCGCCGGTCTTGTAGACGACGTGCTGGTCGCAGGTGGTCAGCGCCTCGTCGTAGCGGAAGGCGATCTCGTGCTGGCCGAGGTTGCACTCGCCCTTCGCGGACTCCACGGTCATCCCGGCCGCGCCCATCTCGTTGCGGATGCGGCGCAGCAGCGGCTCGACCCTGCCGGTGCCGAGGATCGAGTAGTCCACGTTGTACTGGTTGGAGGGCGTCAGGCCGCGGTAGCCGCGGTCCCACGCCTGCTCGAAGGAGTCCTCGAAGACGATGAACTCCAGCTCGGTGCCCGCGTAGGCGCTCCAGCCGCGCTCGGCGAGGCGGTCGAGCTGGCGCCGCAGGATCTGCCGGGGCGAGGCGATCACCGGCGAGCCGTCGTGCCAGGCCAGGTCGGCGGTGACCATGGCGCTGCCGGGGTTCCAGGGAACGAGGCGCAGGGTGCTGGTGTCGCAGTGCATGGCGAAGTCGCCGTAACCGCGCTCCCAGGAGGACATGGCGTAGCCGTCCACGGTGTTCAGCTCCACGTCCACGGCGAGCAGGTAGTTGCACCCCTCGGTGCCGTGCTGGAGGACCTCATCGACGAAGTGGCGGGCGGCGAACCGCTTGCCCTGCAGGCGTCCTTGCATGTCGGTGAAGGCCAGGGTGACGGTGTCGATCTCCTCTCTGTCGACGAGCACGCGCAGCTCGTCGACAGAGAGCGGGGGTGTGCGTTCTTCCACGTCCGGCCTCCTTGCGGTCCACTGGAAGTCATAAGGTAGTCCGGAAGACCATTGGTCCGGAAGGGGTTCCGATGAGGGAGAGCCAGTGAACGCCGGCGGTGGCGGGCGAGGGACTTCCCCGGAGCCGCCGGGGGCCGACCGGCTGAGCGCGGTGCTGCGCCCCGTACGCGCCGGCAACGGCTTCGAGGAGGCGCTGGAGCAGATACTCCAGATCGTCCGGCTCGGCCTCGTACCGGACGGTGAGCGGCTCCCCGCCGAACGCGAACTCGCGGAGCGGCTGGGCATCAGCCGGGTGATGCTGCGCGAGGTGCTCAAGGTCCTCGCCGAGCAGGGCCTGGTGGTCAGCCGCCGCGGAAGGTACGGAGGCACCTTCGTGTGCCACCGGCCACTCTCCCCCGAGGGCCGCGAGGCCCGGGAGCTGCCGCGGAGCGTGGCCGGAGCGGCGGAGGAGGTGGACGTGCGGGACACGCTGCTCTTCCGTGAGGTGCTGGAGGCGGGCGCGGCCGAACTGTGCGCGTCCCGCGGCCTCCCGCAGGAGGCGGCCGCACGGCTGCGCGCCGCTCTGGACGCCACCCGCGACGCGGCTCTCGCGGACTACCGGCGCAGCGACACCCTCTTCCACCTCACCCTCGTCGAACTGGCCGGGTCCCCTTCGCTCACGGCCCAGTACGCGGCCGTCAGAGCCACCGTCAACGAGTTCCTCGGCCGCATCCCCCTGCTCGTGCGCAACATCGAGCACGCACAGCAGCAGCACGACGCCCTCGTCGAGGCGGTCCTGGCGGGCGATCCCGGTCGGGCCCGCGCCGTCGCGCGCGAGCACTGCGCCGGTACGGCCGCGCTGCTGCGCGGCTTCCTCGTCTGACTCGCGGTCCGCGAGTAACCGCCCGGAGGGGAGGGCCCGCACGGTTTGCCCCGGCGTAACGGCGACGTAATGTGCAGGGGGTTGCGCGGGGGCCTGACTCGGGGCAAAGGTATGTCTCCACACCAATGCCGGAGGTAGGAGCGGTCATGGCCGAAGGAACCCAGTCCTCTCAACCCTCGTCCGGGACCGGCGGGGAGAGCGCGCAGTCGTACCTCGAACGGCGCTCCCTGCGACGCGGCAGCGCCGGATGGCTGCTTCTGACGGGCCTCGGCGTCGCCTACGTCGTCTCCGGCGACTACGCGGGCTGGAACTTCGGCCTCGCCGAGGGCGGCTTCGGCGGCCTGGCGATAGCCACCGTGCTCATGGGCACGATGTACACCTGCCTCGTCTTCTCCCTCGCGGAGCTGTCCTCGATCCTGCCCACCGCGGGCGGCGGTTACGGCTTCGCACGCCGCGCCCTGGGCACCTGGGGCGGCTTCCTGACCGGCACGGCCATCCTCATCGAGTACATCCTCGCTCCGGCCGCCATCTCCGTCTTCATCGGCGGGTACGTCGAGTCGCTGGGCCTGTTCGGCATCGAGGCGGGCTGGCCGGTCTATCTGGCCTGCTTCGCCGTCTTCATCGGCATCCACCTGTGGGGCGTCGGCGAGGCGCTGCGCTTCAGCTTCGTGATCACCGGCATCGCCGTCGCGGCCCTGATCATCTTCTGCATCGGCGCGTTCACGCACTTCGACGCCGGTTCGCTCAACGACATCGCCGTCGACGGTGAGGCCTTCGGCTCCGGCTCGTGGCTGCCGCTGGGCATCCTGGGCATCTGGGCGGCCTTCCCCTTCGGCATGTGGTTCTTCCTCGGCGTCGAGGGCGTGCCCCTCGCGGCGGAGGAGACGCGCGACCCCGTCCGCTCGATGCCCAAGGCGCTGGCGTGGTCGATCGGCATCCTGGTGATACTCGCGCTGCTGACACTGCTGCCCGCTGCCGGTGCTGCCGGCTCCGACGCGATCAAGGACGCCGACAACCCCCTGGTGGCGGCCCTGGAGACGGCCTCGGGCGGCGACCCGACCACGCTGAGCCGGATCGTCAACTACGCGGGCCTGGCCGGTCTGGTGGCCTCCTTCTTCTCTCTCATCTTCGCCGGGTCGCGGCAGCTCTTCGCTCTCTCCCGGGCCGGTTACCTGCCGCGCTTCCTGTCCCTGACCAGCAGCCGCAAAGCCCCCTACCTCGGCCTGCTGGTGCCCGGCGCCATCGGCTTCTCGCTGGCCGCGGCCACCGGCGACGGCGCGCGGATGCTGAACATCGCCGTCTTCGGCGCCGCCATCAGCTACGTGCTGATGGCGCTCTCGCACATCGTGCTGCGCCGCCGGGAGCCGGAGCTGCACCGCCCGTACCGCACGCCGGGCGGTCTGATCACCTCCTCCGTGGCGTTCGTACTCGCCTGCGCCGCGGTCGTCGCCACCTTCCTGGTGGACCCGACGGCGGCGGGCATCGCCTTCGTCCTGTACGTGATCGCCGTGGGCTACTTCGCCTTCTACAGCAGGCACCGGCTGGTCGCCGCCGCCCCCGAGGAGGAGTTCGCGGCACTCGCCGCGGCCGAGGCGGAGCTGGACCGCGGCACGGACGAAGGGGAGTCACCCGCCGCGCAGGCACACCCGTAAGCTGGGCGGAGGAGGCAGAGAACCCCGCCGCCGGAGGCACCCGTCATGCACACGCCGCTGATCGGTATCAGCACCTACCTGGAGTCCGACGTCCGCTGGGGCGTGTGGCGGCACCGTGCCGCGGTGCTGCCCGCCGGATACCACCGCCTGGTCCAGCGCGCGGGCGGAGCGGCGCTGCTGCTCCCGCCTGACACGCCGGAACGCGCCGAGGACGTCGTCACACGCCTCGACGCTCTGGTCGTCTCCGGCGGCCCGGACGTGGAGCCCGCCCGGTACGGTGCCGCACGCGAGGCGGAGTGCGGGCCGCCGTCGCCGGAGCGTGACGCGTGGGAACTCGCCCTCATCGAGGCGGCGCTGGCGCGGCACGTACCGCTGCTGGGCATCTGCCGCGGCATGCAGCTGCTCAACGTCGTGCTCGGCGGCAGCCTCGTCCAGCACATGGAGGGCCACCGGGGGGAGCCCGGCGTCTTCGCGCAGCACACGGTGCGCCCGGTGGCGGGCACACGCCTCGCGGACATCCTTCCCGAGCCGGTGTCCGTACCGGCCTACCACCACCAGGCGCTGGCACGGCTCGCTGACCGGCTGTCGCCGGGCGCGTACACGCAGGACGGCACCGTCGAGGCCGTCGAACTGCCCGCCGGCGAGCACCCCTTCGCCGTCGCCGTCCAGTGGCATCCGGAGGAGGGCGAGGACGTCCGGGTCATGCGCGCCCTGGTCGACGCCGCCCGCGAGCCCTCGCCGCAGCCGGCACTGACGCCCTCGCTTCCGGCGCGGCACGGCTGACCGGCAGCTGCCCGGCGGGCGGCGGCCGGGCAGCATGCGTTCCCCGCACCGGGCCGGACGCCCGCGCCGCGCCCGTCGGCCGGCCTCAGCCCAGCGCCTCGTGCAGCGACGCGGCCAGCGCGGCGGGTGCTTCGGCCAGAGAGGGCCCGTACCAGGTGAGGAAACGCCCGCTGACGAGAGCGGCGGGCAGCTCTGGGAAGGCCTCCGGCCCGTCCTGTGCGCTGAAGGGGTAGGGCTCGTCGGGCAGTACGGCCACTGACGGCCCGCCGCTGCCGTTCAACTCATCGGGCGGCAGCCGCGGATAGCGCTCGTCATGGTGTGCGTGGACGTTGTGCACCCCGAGTTCGGCGAGCAGCGCACCCGCGAACGTGTCACGGCCGAGCACCATCCAGGGCCTGCGCCAGACCGGCACCACGGCACGCACGTCGAACTCGGCGCGCACACCCGCCCACGCGTCCTCCGCCCGGGAGAGCCACTCCGGCCGCGGCAGCCCGCAGCCGGCGGTCAGGACCCGCTCCAGTTCGCTGAAGGCCTGCGGCAGCGTGCGTACTTCGGTGACCAGCACCTCGATCCCGGCACCGCGCAGCGCGGCGAGATCGACCTCGCGGTTCTCCTCCTCGTTGGCGACGACGAGGTCGGGGCGCAGGGCGGCGATCCGCTCCACGTCCGGGTTCTTGGTGCCGCGCACGCGTGTCACGTCCAGCCCGGGCGGGTGGCTGCACCAGTCGGTCGCCCCGGTGAGCAACTCGGGCGCGCTGACCGCGATTGCCTCGGTGAGGGAGGGGACGAGGGAGACGACGCGTCGCACGGTGCCGGTATTCGTCCTGTGCGCCATACCGGCACCGTACGCCCCCCGTGCGGCTTCGCTCGGGCCGCTCCCCCGTACGGCGTCCCACGCTCCCGGCGGTCGTCCGCCGCCGCGCGACGTACTGCGCGGCGGGGCCCAGGAGCGCGTTCCTCGTACGGAGAAGAGCGTAGGCGGCAGGAAGCGGAACGGGCAGGTCAATTTGCGCCAGCCGTGGGGCAGTCAGGACGCCGACGGTATGTGCCGCTACGTCACAGGGCCCGCCCGGACGGTCGGTTCGTGCCGTACGGGAAAGCTCACGGAACGCGCGATGAAGCACAGGGCGGGCACCTCGTGGTGCAGCGAACGGGCCGCGACCAGCATGGACTCCTCGGCGACGGTCACCTCGGGGCGCAGCACGGCCTCGGTGAAGGCTCCTCCGCCCCCGGCCGCGTCCATCGTCACCGCCCCCGCCGCGCGGTCGCGGTACCCGGTGACGACGACGCCCTGGCGTGCGCACAGGTACAGGTACGTGAGCATGTGGCACTGGGAGAGGGAGGCGAGCAGCATCTCCTCCGGGTTCCAGCGGTCGCGCGCCCCGCGGAACGCGCGGTCGGCGGAGGCCGCGATCGGCGGCTTGCCCTCGGCGAGCACGTCGTGCGCGCGGCTGAAGGCGCGGACGTCGCGTGTCCCCTCACCCAGGTTCCCGGTCCAGTCGACGCTGACCGCGTAGGTGTGCGTGGCTACCATGACCCGAGCCTAGGGGTGTCCGACAAATGGCGTCGTTCGCCCGCGAGGGCGGGGCCGCGGTGGCCGGTGCGTGCGATCGCAAGGCGGAGGGAGGAGAGCGCAGCGGGCTGCGCCGACGACCGACAACGCAGCGAGCGTGCGTGCCGGCCACCGCGGCCCGGACGGGATTTGTCAGACACCCCGCGGGGTGTCCGGCCTGAGGGCGGCACGCGCGCCCGGCACCGGCCGCGCGGAGGCGTCTGCGCCGTTCGGTGTCGGTCCCGTACGGCATCATCGGGACGGTGACTACGACAACGGCACGCAGCCTGATGCTGCTGGACACCTCGTCCCTGTACTTCCGTGCCTATTTCGGCGTCCCGGAGTCGGTCCGCGCCCCGGACGGCACTCCCGTCAACGCGGTGCGCGGCCTGCTCGACTTCATCGCGCGCCTGCTCGTCGACCACCGCCCGCATTCGCTGGTGGCCTGTATGGACTTCGACTGGCGGCCGCAGTGGCGGGTCGACCTCATCCCCTCCTACAAGGCGCACCGCGTCGCCGAGGAGGTCTCCGGCGGCCCGGACGCCGAGGAGACCCCGGACACCCTCGCCCCGCAGGTACCGGTGATCGACGAGGTGCTGGACGCGGTCGGCATCGCACGCGTGGGTGCGGACGGATTCGAGGCGGACGACGTCATCGGCACGCTCACGGCCCGCGCCGACCGTCCCGTCGCCATCGTCACCGGCGACCGTGACCTCTTCCAGCTCATCGACGACTCCCGGGGCGTGCGGGTGCTGTACCCGGTCAAGGGCGTGGGCACCCTCGACACCTACGACGGCGCCGCGCTGCGCGCCAAGTACGGGGTGGACGGAGCCGGTTACGCCGATCTGGCGCTGCTGCGCGGCGACCCCAGCGACGGTCTTCCCGGCGTGCCGGGTGTCGGTGAGAAGACGGCGTCGAAGCTGCTGGAGCGCTACGGCGACCTGGCGGGAATCCTGGCCGCCGTCGGCGACCCGGCCTCCGGGCTCACCCCCTCGCAGCGCAAGCGCCTGGACGGGGCGCGGCCCTATCTCGCGGTGGCGCCGAAGGTGGTCAGGGTCGCCGACGACGTGGCGCTGACCGGCTTCGACGCCGCGCTGCCCGTCCGGCCGCGTGACCCGGAGGCGCTCGACGCGCTCGCGCAGCGGTGGGGACTGGGCGGGTCCCTGCAGCGCCTGCTGGCGGTGCTGGCTCAGCGGGACGGGTGAGCCAGTCACCCGCATGACAGGGACCGAAGTGATAAGTTAGGTAACCCTAACCACTGTCCCGCTATGCGCACGCCGCCCCAGGAGTCCCACGTGGCAGAACGTCCGGCCCGCAGCAAGACCCAGGTCCACCATGCGCAGGTCCTGCGCACCGAGTGGCTGACGCCCCACATGGTGCGGCTCGTCCTCGGCGGCCCAGGCCTGGAGCATTTCGAGGCCGGCGAGTTCACCGACCACTACGTCAAACTGCTCTTCGACGTCCCCGGCGTGGAGTATCCCGAGCCGTTCGACATCGCCGGCATCCGCGCGGAGTTCCCGCGCGAGCAGTGGCCTGTGACGCGGACGTACACCGTGCGTTCCTGGGCACCGGCCGCGCGGGAGCTGACCCTTGACTTCGTCGTCCACGGCGACGAAGGGCTCGCGGGCCCCTGGGCACGCAGCGCGCGGCCCGGCCGGCAGATCCGCCTCCTCGGCCCGGGCGGCGCCTACGCCCCCGACCCGGAGGCCGACTGGCACTTGCTCGCCGGGGACGAGAGCGCCCTGCCCGCCATCGCCGCCTCACTGGAGGCCATGCCCGCGGACGCACACGTACGGGCGCTGATCGAGGTCGAAGGCCCGCAGGAGGAGCACAAGCTCAGCGTCCCCGGCACCGCCGAGGTGGTCTGGCTGCACCGCGGGACGTCCCGGGTGGGAAAGCTGCTGGTCGAGGCGGTGCGGCAGATGACCTTCCCGCCGGGGCGGGTGCATGCCTTCGTGCACGGCGAAGCGGGTTTCGTGAAGGAGCTCCGCCGCCATCTGCGGCTCGAACGGGGCGTGGAGCGCGAGCAGTTGTCCATCTCCGGCTACTGGCGGCTGGGCCACGACGAGGACGGCTGGCAGTCCTCGAAGAAGGAGTGGAACGCGCAGGTGGAGGCGGAGCAGGAGAACGGGCGGCGTGAGCAGTCACCGGACGCGCCGGGTGCGGGGCGCTCCGCAGGGTAGTGCGGGGTCCACCGCTTCGTTGAGTTCGTCGGCCTGAAGCCGGCGCGTGGCTCGACCGTGCGTGCCCCGCCCCTCCCGAGCCCGGGGAAGGCGAGGACGCCGCCGGTGACTTCCGCCGTAGCGGCGCCGGGCCGCTCGTAGCTGACACGGTGCCTCACACCGTGCGGGCGGACGCCCCACGAGGCGAACCGCTCCCCCGGGCCGCGTCGTTGCTCCCTCCTTCCGCCCCGGCTCACCGGTGCGGACGGCGGCGCTCCAGAGGACCGGGACATCCCGGACCGGGCACGGTGACCGGATTGCAGCGCGCCGTGCCGCCGCCGGGGAGCCCCGCGACGTAGTCGGAGCCGTAGCGGGCGGCGAGACCGGGCACGGGGAAGTCCGTGGAGACCATCTGCGCCCCGGAGTTCAGGGCGTCGTGCAGCATGCGCGTGTCCCCGCTGGATGCCTGGTCGAGGGGCACGTCGGAGCGCGTACGGACGAAGTAGCCCTGCCGCACGAGGTCCTTGATGACGCTCTTGCCCCTCCCCGTCGGGTCGTTGACCTTCATGAAGGCCGCGTCCGCACGGCCGGCTTCGGAGTCGGTGAACAAGACCCTGCCCTGCAGGCTCTCGCGGCCTCCCGCCCGGTAGGCGTCCTGAAGCTCCGGGTCGTCGTTGTCCATCAGGAAGACGGCCTTGCCCCGCGCGTCCGCCAGGCGCGGCCAGCCGTGCTCCCGTACGGACTCCCCCAGGGTCCGGCCGGGGCGGCGGATGTCGTCCGGGGTGACGGTCGCGCTGTCAGGGAAGACCGTGCGGATCTCGGCGTCCAGCGCGTCGAGCATCGCGGTGTTCCACGGTGGGCTCACGGCACCGCCGCGCTCCTCCAACTCCGGGTCGGTCTGCTTGAGTTCGAGCAGTATCGGGACGGGGACGTGCCCGGGGCGGCTCTCGGACCACCTCTTGACCTGCCGCAGACAGCGCGTCAGGGTGGCGCAGCTGCTGGGGTAGTCGAAGTCCGCCCAGTGCAGCACCTTGAAGCCCGGCCTGCGCAGCTCCGGGTCCTTCAGCGGCGGCAGCCCCGCCTCGCCGCGGATCAGCGGACGGGCGTAGAGCCCGCCGTCCGGGTCGGGGAAGACGTCCAGCTCGACTCCCCTCACCTGCTGACGGGACAGCTGTACGGGCAGGGAGGCGTGGCTGTAGAGCAGGGTGCGGAAGTTCGGGTCGTGCCGGCCCATCAGCTGCTGCTCCTCGAAGGAGACTTCACGGTGGTAGCTGTTGTGCGTGGCCATCGCCTGAAGCTGGGTCATGCGCAGCCGGCCGGCCGGATCGCTCCCGTCCCGTGGGGCGCTGGAGGGGGGCGGGGCCAGCGTCGCGGAGGTCAGCGCCGCCACCGCGGCGAGCGCGGCGGTGGCGGCGGCCCAGCGGCGCGAGAGTGGTCTTGTCGTGGTGCGCACATCGACCTCCCGTGGGGGACGGACGGGACACGGACCGGCGGCATCCGGTACGGCGGGATGCGAGCACCCTGACGCACGCGTCCGGCGCAGGGGCGCCGGACGGTTGACGCCTCGGTGAACATGCCCCCCGCGCGGGGCCGCGGTCAACACCCCGCGCGTCCGTGAGACGTCGGAGCGGCCGGCCGCGCCCGTACCCCGTCAACCCACGCTGGTGTACGCGACGACGCCGCGCCGCATCGCCTCGACCGCCCTGCGCGCGTTCCTCGCGACGTCGCCGCCCTCCGGAGCCGCCACCGCGACCTGGCCGAGCACGTCGATGCACTGCTTGCACCAGCGCACGAAGTCACCGGCGGGCATGTCCGCGTCGCGGAGCACCGCGTCCAGGCCGTGCCCCTCGGCCCACCGGTAGGCGGCCCAGGCGAAACCGAGGTCGGGCTCGCGCTGGCCGACGCCCTCGGTCTGGCTGATGCGGTGCTCCTCCTCCAGCGCGTCCAGACGGCCCCAGATGCGCACCATCTCCTCCAGGGCGACCCGTGCCCCTCCGCCCGGCAGCTTCGGCGGCATCGCGTCGTCGGCGGAGCGCGATTCGTAGACCAACGCCGAGACGCACGCGGCCAGTTCGGAAGGGGGCAGCCCCTCCCACACCTCGTCGCGCAGGCACTCGCTGGCCAGCAGGTCGAGCTCTCCGTAGAGCCGGGCCAGGCGCCGCCCGTCGTCCGTGACCTCGTCCCCCCGCAGGTAGCCCAGCTCCGTCAGCAGGGCGGAGACGCGGTCGAAGGTACGGGCGATGGTGTTCGTCCTGCCCTCGATCTTGCGCTCCAGCTGACGCGTGTCACGCCGCAGCCGCTGATAGCGCTCGGCCCAGCGGGCGTGGTCCTCGCGCTCCTCGCAGCCGTGGCAGGGGTGCTTGCGGATCTCGGCACGCAGCCGCGCGAGCTCGGAGTCGTCCGCGGCGGCGGCACGCTGCTTGCGGTGCCGCGGCGGCGTGTGGTGCCCCGCCTTCGTACGCAGCGCGGAGGCCAGGTCGCGGCGCGACTCGGGACTGCGGGCGTTGAAGGAACGCGGGATACGCATCCGCTCCAGCGGCTCTACCGGAACGGGGAAGTCGATCGAGCCGAGCCGCTTGACCTGCCGCTGCGCGGTCAGGACGAGCGGACGCGGCCCGTCCTGCTGCTGCCAGCCCCTGTGGTGCGGCGGGCCCTTGCCGCCGCCCGAGGTGCCCGGGTCGAGGACGAGCGCCAGCCCTGCGAACTTGCCCGTGGGCACATGGATCACATCGCCGGGCCTGAGCTTCTCCAGGGCCGCGGCGGCCTGCGCGCGGCGCTGCATGGCCCCCTGCTTGGCCAGTTCCGTCTCCCGGTCCTTCAGTTCGCGCCGGAGCCGGGAGTACTCCCCGAAGTCCCCCAGATGGCACGTCATGGAGCCCCGGTAGCCCTCCAGCCCCTCCTCGTTGCGCTGGACCTGGCGGGAGATGCCGACGACCGAGCGGTCCGCCTGGAACTGCGCGAAGGAGGTCTCCAGCAGCTCGCGCGAGCGGTGCCGTCCGAACTGGCCGACGAGGTTGACCGCCATGTTGTACGACGGCTTGAAGGACGAGCGCAGCGGATACGTCCGGGTACCGGCCAGACCGGCCAGCGCTCCCGGATCCATGCCGCGCTGCCACAGCACGACGGCGTGCCCCTCGATGTCGATGCCGCGCCGTCCGGCCCGGCCCGTCAGCTGCGTGAACTCCCCCGGCGTGATGTCCGCGTGCTGCTCGCCGTTCCACTTGACCAGCTTCTCCAGCACCACCGAGCGGGCGGGCATGTTGATGCCGAGCGCGAGCGTCTCGGTGGCGAAGACGGCCTTGACGAGCCCCCGCACGAACAGCTCCTCGACGACCTCCTTGAAGGTGGGCAGCATGCCCGCGTGGTGCGCGGCGATGCCCCGCTCCAGCCCTTCCAGCCAGTCGAAGTAGCCCAGCACGTGCAGGTCGGCGTCGGGGATGTCCGCGGTGCGCTTCTCGACGATCTCGCGCACACGGGCCCGGGCGGCGGTGTCGTTGAGCCGCAGCCCGGCGTACAGGCACTGCTGTACGGCCGCCTCGCAGCCCGCGCGGCTGAAGATGAACGTGATGGCGGGGAGCAGCCCCTCGGAGTCCAGCCGCTCGATCACCTCGGGCCGGCTCGGGGTCCATACGCGGGCCCGCCTGCGCCGCTCACGCTCCCGGTCCGCCTCGCGGCGCGGGCTGCCGCGGCGGCGGTCGCGGGGCGAGGTGACGCGGCTGTTCTCCATCCGCGCCATCCGCACCAGGTCGGGGTTGACCTCGCGCTTGTCGGCCTTCTCCTCGAACAGGTCGTACATCCGCCGGCCCGCGAGCACGTGCTGCCACAGCGGCACGGGACGGTGCTCGGAGACGATCACCCTGGTGTCTCCGCGGACCGTGTCCAGCCAGTCGCCGAACTCCTCGGCGTTGGAGACGGTCGCCGAGAGCGAGACCAGGGTGACGGACTCGGGCAGATGGATGATCACCTCCTCCCAGACGGCGCCGCGGAAGCGGTCCGAGAGGTAGTGCACCTCGTCCATCACCACGTGTCCGAGACCCAGGAGGGACTGCGAGCCCGCGTAGAGCATGTTCCGCAGGACCTCGGTCGTCATCACGATGACCGGGGCGTCGGCGTTGACGCTGTTGTCGCCGGTCAGCAGGCCGACCCGCTCCGCGCCGTAGCGCTTGGCCAGGTCGTTGTACTTCTGGTTGGACAGGGCCTTGATGGGGGTGGTGTAGAAACACTTGCGGCCCTGGGTCAGCGCCAGGTGGACGGCGAACTCGCCGACGATCGTCTTGCCGGAGCCGGTGGGCGCCGCGACCAGCACTCCCTTGCCGGCTTCGAGGGCTTGGCACGCCTCGATCTGGAAGGCGTCCAGATCGAAGTCGTACAGGTCACGGAAGGGGGCGAGAGCGGTGGCCTGCTCGGCGGCGCGTTTCCGCGCCGCGGCATACCGCTCTGCGGGGGACAGGTCCTCGGTCATCGTGACTACGAGCCTACCGGCCGCCCCCGGCACCGCTCACGATCTTTACTCCCCCACCAGCAGCCGCACCGCACGCGGGACCACCTGCACGGTCAGCGGCAGCGGCCCCAGCGGCTCGCCGTCCGCGTACGCCGTCACCTCGGGGGCCTCCAGGCGCACGCTGCGCGCCCGGTGGGTGGTGACGGCCGGATGGGTCAGATGGGTGCCCTTGTAGACGCGGGGGAAGACCCGCAGCAGCGTGGCACGGCTGCACTCGCCCACCACCGTCACATCCAGGAGTCCGTCGTCCAGCTCGGCGCCGTGGCACATCCTCATGCCGCCGCCGTAGGACGGTCCGTTGCCGACCGCGACCAGCGTGGCCGCGATCTCGCGCGGCTCGCCGCCGTCCAGCGTGAGCCGGTAGGGCACCGGCCGGAACGCTGCCAGTTCGGCCAGGATCGCCAGGTCGTACTTGAGCCTTCCGGCGGGCCACCTCATCCGGTTGCCGCGGTCGTTGACGCGTGAGTCGAAGCCGGAGGCGAGGACCGACCCGAACCAGCGCTCCCCCACCCTGCCGAGGTCGACCGTGCGCCAGGTCCCCCGCTTCAGTGCCTCGCCGATCAGCGCTCCGGCCTCGGCGGGCCGGCGCACCGGCAAGCCGCTGGCCCGGGCGAAGTCGTTGCCGGTGCCCACAGCGACGACGCCGAGCGGCACATCCGTGCCGGCGACGGCCTGCAGGGCGAGGGAGGCCATACCGTCGCCCCCGACGGCGATCAGGGCGCCGGTGCCTCCGGCGACGGCCTCACGTGCCCGCAGGAGTGCGTCGGCGGCGTCGCTGCCGACCACCGTGCGCACCGCGAAGCCCGCCTGCCGCAGCGCGTCGGCGGCCGGCTGGGCGGCACCGGCACCGCGGCCCCTGCCCGCTGTGGGATTGACGAAAAGAGTGATCTCGCTGGTCACGCGCGGACCCTACCGGGTCAGGTCGCGTCGCCGTAACCGTCTCGTCCGCGCGGACCGCGCTCGCCCGTTCCCTCGCCGTCGCCCTCGGTCAGTGCCCGCTGTGCCGGGACGTTCTCGCCCTCTTCGAGAGCCTCGGGGCCGCCGATCTCGGACGCCTCGTCGTCGTCCAGGTCCGCGTAGGGGTTGTTGCGCCGCCGTCGCCGGTCGTTGAAGAGGCACACGGCGACCGCACCGAAGTAGAGCAGCACGATCGGGGCGGCCAGGGCGCCCATCGTCAGGGGGTCACCCGTGGGGGTGGCGACGGCGGAGAAGACCGTGATGCACAGCACCATCACCCGCCACCAGCCCAGCAGTTGCCGGCCGCCGAGGATGCCGGTGAAGTTCAGCATCACCAGGAGCAGGGGAAGCTCGAAGGCGAGGCCGAAGACGATCACGAGCCGGGTGACGATGTCGAGGAAGTCGTCCAGCGGGATCAGGTTGCCGGTGCCGTCGGGGCTGAAGTCGAGCAGGGTCTTGGCCGCCATGGGCAGGATGAGGTAGGCGAGGTAGGCGCCCCCGAGGAAGAGCGGCACCCCGACACCGACGAAGGCGCGTGCGTACTTCTTCTCGTTCTTGTGCAGCCCGGGAGCGAGGAAGCCCCACAGCTGGTGCAGCCACACCGGGGAGGCGGCGACGACGCCCACGGTCAGGGCCACCTTGAGCATGATCGTGAAGGGCGCGATCAGGCCGTTGATGGTGATCTCGGCACAGGCCTCGCCCTCGTCGGCGGCCTTCCCGAAGCCTTCCGTGCAGCCGACGGAATCGCGCACCGGGTCGGTGAGGAAGTCGGCGATCGGCTTGTAGTAGATCATCGCCACGATGGTGACGACGAGGATCGCCAGCACCGCTTTCATCAGCCGGTTGCGCAGCTCCCGAAGGTGCTCCGCGAGGGGCATCCGCCCCTCGGGGTCCTTCTCCCTCTTGCCCTCTTTGGGGGCTGACTTGAGCAAGGCACGTCCTCATCGCGTGAAGTGCCACCGCAGTGACATATGCCTGAAATGTCTGATTCGCCTGGCTTCCGGAGGTCCCGGAGCCGGGCGGCCGTTCAGGACTGCTTCTGCTGCTCGTTCGCCGGCTCGGAGACGGGCCGCGAGCTGGCGACGTCCCCGGGGGACGCCTGGATGGTGCGCGGGGCCTGCTGGGAGTCCGCGGAGGTGCCGGCGTCGTCCTTCTCGTCGCCGCCGTCCTTCTTCATCTGCTTGGCTTCGCTCTTGAGGATACGGGCCGACTTGCCCAGCGAACGAGCCATGTCCGGAAGCTTCTTGGCGCCGAACAGCAGCAGGATGACCAGGACGATCAGAACGATCTCCAGGGGCTTCAGATTGCCGATCATGTGCCACTACCTTCTCGCCGGGGCCGGCGTGTGTCCTTGCCTGCCGTGTGATTCGGACGGGCCGCGTCAAGTGAGCGCTCTCAGCGATCGTAACCCTGAGGAGTGAACCGGGGGCAATGCCTGTACCCACTCCGGGTTGCGGTCACCTCTCCCTCGCGTGACACGGCACTCAGCAGCCTACCGCGCAAAGGTACGGGCCAGGCAGTACGCGTGGGCCGTACCGCTCATCACAACCGGTCCCCGCCCGGCGTGCGCACCTCAGCGGCCTCACGGGCATCACCGGCATCACGGGCCCCGCCTCCGGACGCACCGGCCCGCCCGGCGAGCGGGACCGCGGCACGCTCCAGGTCCTCGGCGGCCCGGGTGATCCGCTCCGCGCTGTCCCCCACGGCCCGGGTGAGATGACGCACTTCCAGGCCGACCCGGACGGCGAGGACACCGAGCACGGCGATGCCGCAGAAGGCGAGCACGAGAGAGAACATGGGCCAGAACATGCGCAGAGCCTAGTGGCTCACGGGGAGGCGGGCCCCGCCCCGGGCGCACGGGAAGGCGCACCCCTCACACCCGGTCACGCCCGAACGAGCGACCGGCACGCCTCAGCTCCCGGAACGTCTCACTCCCCGTACGCCGCAAGCGCCCGCCGCGCCGCGTCCCGCGCGCTCTCGGCCAGCTCACGCGGCGCCACGATGCGTCCGTCCGGGCCCAGCCTCAGAGCGAGCCGGCGCAGCGAGGCCGGGTCGGGCGTGCGCAGCGTCACGCGCAACCCTCCGTCGGGCAGCTCCTCCGCGCTGTCGTACGGGTAGTACTCGGCGACCCACCGTCCGCCCGGACCGACCTCGACGACGACCTCGGGGTCCTCCGCCGCGGGCTGCACCAGCCCCTCGCTCAGGTCCCGCAGCTCGACCGGGGGCGGGTCGGCGGGCTCGTCCAGCAGCTTGATCTCCGCGACCCTGTCGAGCCGGAAGGTGCGGCGGGCCTCCGAGAGCCTGCACCACGCCTCCAGATAGGTGTGGCCGACGGCGAAGAGACGGATCGGGTCGACCTCGCGCTCGGTCAGTTCGTCGCGCGCCGGTGAGTAGTAGCGCAGCCAGAGCCTGCGGCGCCCGGCGATGGCGCGGTCGACGTCGGCGAAGACCCCGCCCTCCGACTCGAAGGTGACGGAAAGCCGGGAGGAGGCACCCGCACTCTCTCCCGCCGCCGCCTCCAGCTTCGCCGTGGCACGCAGCAGCGCGTCCCGGTCGCTCTCCCGCAGGCCGGGAAGGGTGGCCACCGCGCGGGCCGCCACCAGCAGGGCCGTCGCCTCGTCGGAGGCGAGCCGCAGCGGCTGCGCCGTGTCGCTGCCCAGGGCGTCGGCGTTGCGCCACCAGATGCGTTCGCCGTCGGTGTCGATCTCCAGCAGGTCGCCGCCGCGGAAACTGGTGCCGCACATCGGCAGTACGTCCAGGTCGGAGATCAGCTCGTCGGCTGTGATGCCGAAGGCGCGGGCGACGTCGTCGATGCGTGCGCCGGGACGGTCGCGCAGGTAGGTCACCAGCGACAGCATCCGGCGGGTCTGGTCGATGGCGTTCGATGCCACGGGTTCCGCTTCCCCTCAGCCCTTGGCGACGGCACGCAGCCGGTCGACGACGTCGGCACGCAGCTCGGCCGGTTCCAGCACGATCACGTCCGGTCCGAACTCCACCAGCCAGGCGTCCAGACCGTGTCCGTAAGGAATCTCCAACTCGCTCCAGCCGTCGGCCAGTTCCCTCACCCGAGCCGCACGGGCACGCAGCGGGTAGCCGGCACCGGTGCGCAGCCGGATGAGGGCGGTACGCGATGCGCTCTCCCCCGCCCAGCGCTCGACGGTCTCCCGCACGGTGACCTGATCGGGCACCGGCGCGGTGAAGGCGGAGGCCCTGGAGCGTACGGGGCCGGTGATGCGGGAGACGCGGAAGACGCGCTCGGCCTGCCGGTCCCGGTCGAAGCCGGCGAGATACCAGTGGCCGCGCCAGCACTCCAGCGTCCACGGCTCCACCTGCCGGCGCTCGGCGCGTGCCGCGTTGGACTTCCGGTAGTCGAAGACGACGGGACGGCGGTCCCTGCAGGCGAGCATGAGAGGTTCGAACGCGGCCTCGCGGGCGGGGATATGGGGCTCCAGCGTGCTGTGCGGGATCGCCGCGGCGGAGCCCTCCACGGTACCGCTGTCCTGCGGCATGCCGCCCGCGGCGTGGAGCTTCTGCAGGGCGCCGCTGGCCGCCCCGGCGAGGCGGGCCTGCTGCCACACACGGGCGGCCAGGCCCAGAGCGGTGGCCTCCTCGGCGTCCAGAGCGATGGGCGGCAGCCGGTTGCTGTCATGCTGGGCGCGGTAGCCCACCTCGCCGTCCATGCTCTCCACCGTGTCGATGACGAGCCCGAGTTCGCGCAGATCGTCCTTGTCGCGCTCGAACATCCTGTTGAAGGACTCGTCGTTGCCCGCCTCCAGATAAGCCTCGATCGAGGTACGCAACTCACGCTTGGTCAGCGGACGCCGGGTTCCGAGCAGGCACAGCGCCAGGTTCATCAGCCGCTCGGCCTTGGCAATCGCCATGGGCTCCCTCGTGCCTCTCTCGTGCTGCTCTGTGCTCTTCTGGCAACCGACCGTACCGCTACTCGGATGCGCCGCCAAAGCAAAGACCGAGGACCCCGCGCCCGGCGGGGTCCTCGGATGCCGTGGTGCCGGCCCGTGTCAGACGGAGACCAGGTCGCAGACGAAGATCAGGGTCTCGTTCGGCTTGATACGGCCGCCCCCCGCGCCCTGTTCGCCGTAGGCGAGGTGGGCGGGGATGGTCAGCCGGCGGCGGCCGCCGGCCTTCATGCCCTGCACTCCGCGGTCCCAGCCGGGGATGACCTGCCCGGCGCCGAGCTGGAACTGCAGCGGCTTGCCGCGGTTCCAGCTGGCGTCGAACTCCTCGCCGCTGGAGAAGGAGACGCCGACGTAGTGGACGGAGACGTTGTCCCCGGCCTTGGCCTCGGGCCCGTCACCCTCCCAGAGATCCACGATCTCCAGGTCGGCAGGCGGCGCGCCCTCGGGAAAGTCGACCTCGGGCTTGTCGATGCTCACGAAATGGCTCCTACCAACGATTCATTCGGACAACCGCGCCAGTCTGTCACGCCTCAGGGGTCTCACTTCACGCTCAGCACGTCCACCGAGAAGACCACCCCGGACCCGAACTGCTTGCGCTGCTCCTTCGGGAACTCGTCCTTCGGCACGGAGATCACCACGCGGCTGCCCGCCTTCTTGCCCTCCAGGCCCTCGGCCCAGCCGGGGATCTTGGAGACGGGGATCTCCTGCGGCCCGCCCTGCTCCCAGGTGTTGTCGAGCTGCTTGCCGTCCTTCCACATCTTCGCGGTGAAGTTGCTCAGGACGGTGCTCTTCTTGGTGATCTTCTTGCCGTCGCCCTCGACGACGGTCTCGTCGACGATCCCGTCCGGCGCCTCGTCCACGCCCTCCGGCATCGTCACCTTGGGCGCCTTGTTCTTGACGACCTCAGTGCTGACCTCGGGCAGTTCGGGGTTGTGTTCGCCCTTCACCGGCTCGCCGTCGATCTTGCTCGGCATGATCTTCTCCAGATCGACGACGAAGACGAGGGTGGAGTTGGCGGGGATCTGCGGCGGCTGACCCTCCTTGCCGTAACCCTTCGACGGCGGCACCACCATCTCCACGCGGCTGCCCAGCTTCTTGCCCACCAGGGCCTCGTCCCAGCCCTTGATGACCTTGCCGGTGCCGATCTGGAAGGTCGCCGCCTGGCCACGCTTCCAGCTGCTGTCGAACTCCTTGCCGCTCCACAGCTGGCCGTGGTAGTTGGCGTTGAGCGAGTCGCCCTTCTTGACCGCCTTGCCGTCGCCCTCCTTGAGGACCTTGACCTTCAGGTCCTTCGGCGGCTTGCCCTCACCCTTGGCCACCTTGGGCTTCTTGTCCGCGGCACCGGTGACCTGCGGGACGGCTCCGTCCTTCGGCTCGGACTCGCCCTCGCCGCCGCAGGCCGCGAGGGAGGCGGCAAGCAGGGGAACGGCCAGCGCCGCGGCGAGGCGGCGCACGTAGGGTTTCCTGGGGTGGGGGGTCGTTCCCCCGGGAGTCTGCAGCATGTGTCCAACTCGCGGTGTAGGGGTTGTCCGGGCGGTCGGAGCAACCCTACGACCCCGCCCGGCGATCCCGGCCCCCGCCGACACGTATCACATCCCGGCGATGAGCTTCTCCACGCGCTCGTCGACCGACCGGAAGGGGTCTTTGCACAGCACGGTGCGCTGAGCCTGGTCGTTGAGCTTGAGGTGCACCCAGTCGACGGTGAAGTCCCTGCGCTGCTCCTGGGCCCGCCTGATGAAGTCTCCGCGCAGCCGGGCCCGCGTGGTCTGCGGCGGCACCGACTTGCCCTCGAAGATCTTCAGGTCGTTGCAGATACGGGCAGCCTGACCGTTGCGCTCCAGCAGGTAGTACAGACCCCGGCGCCGGTGGATGTCGTGGTACGCGAGATCTATCTGAGCGATACGCGGGTGGGACATCGTGATGTTGTTCTTGTTCCGGTAGCGCTCGATCAGCTGGTACTTCATGACCCAGTCGATCTCGGTGTTGATCTTGTCCAGCTCCTGGGTGCGGACGGCGTCCAGGGAGCGCCCCCACAGCTCCAGCACACGCTCGACCCGGCCCGTGCGGATACCGCGCCGCTCGCAGAAGTCCAGCGCCTTCTCGTAGTACTCCTGCTGCACCTCCAGCGCGGACGCCTCACGGCCGCTGGCCAGGCGCACCTTCCGCTGCCCGGTAATGTCGTGGCTGACCTCGCGGATGGCCCGGATCGGGTTCTCCAGGGTCAGGTCGCGCATGACCGTGCCCGCCTCGATCATGCGCAGGACGAGGTCGGTGGCCCCGACCTTGAGCAGCATGGTCGTCTCGGACATGTTGGAGTCGCCGACGATGACGTGCAGACGGCGGTAGCGCTCGGCGTCGGCGTGCGGCTCGTCGCGCGTGTTGATGATCGGACGGGAACGGGTCGTCGCGGAGCTGACGCCCTCCCAGATGTGCTCGGCGCGCTGGCTGACGCAGAAGACCGCGCCGCGCGGGGTCTGCAGCACCTTGCCAGCGCCGCAGACAAGTTGGCGGGTGACGAGGAAGGGGATCAGGACGTCAGCCAGCCGCGAGAACTCACCGTGCCGCGCGACGAGATAGTTCTCGTGGCAGCCGTAGGAGTTGCCCGCCGAGTCGGTGTTGTTCTTGAAGAGGTATACGTCGCCTGCGATTCCTTCCTCGTGCAGGCGGCGCTCGGCGTCGACGAGGAGGCCCTCGAGAATCCGCTCACCCGCCTTGTCGTGGGTGACCAGCTCGGTCACGTTGTCGCACTCGGGGGTGGCGTATTCGGGGTGGGAGCCCACGTCCAGGTAGAGGCGGGCGCCGTTGCGCAGGAAGACGTTGCTGCTGCGGCCCCATGACACGACACGGCGGAAGAGGTACCGCGCCACTTCGTCGGGGGACAGCCTGCGCTGTCCCCGGAACGTACACGTGACGCCGTACTCGTTCTCAAGCCCGAAGATTCGGCGGTCCATGACTGAACATTACGCCTGACGGCCTGTTCTGAAACCGGGATCGGCGGCGCCGTTGCGATCATTTTCCGCCCCCCGTGACCGGCACAGACGTCTCGCCGGGACCTGCGGCGTCTCCCGCGACGGCCTCCGTGCGGGCGAGGGCGGAGTCCGCCGAGAGGGCGCGCGTGGTCAGCAGCAGCACCAGCAGCGCGGCCACGCCGCCGGCACCCGCGACCCCGAACCCGGCGGAGGTCCCGCCCCACTCGATGACCGGGCCCACCACGGCCGTCCCCCCGGCGGCGCCCACCCCGAAGGTGGTGACCAGCCAGGAGAACGCCTCGGTGACGGTGCCGGACGGAGCGTGCCGGTCGACCACCACGAACGCACAGGCCAGCGCCGGCGCGAGGAAGACACCCGAGAGACCGGCCAGCGCGGTCATCGTGACCACGCCGGGCACCAGAGCCAGGGGGAGGTAGCCTCCGGCGAGGGCGAGAACCAGCCAGATCAGCCGCCGCTCCGGGACGCCCGCCCAGTGGCGCGCCCCGTAGACGAGGCCGCCGACGAGCGCGCCGAAGCCCAGCGCCGAGAGGAGGTAGCTGGAGATGAGCGCCTCGCCGTGGTCGTCCGCGTAGCTGACGGCGGCGACCGCGATGGACCCGAGCGCGAGCCCGACGAAGAAGAAGGACCCCAGCAGGGTGAGCAGGCCGCCGGAGCGCAGCGCGCCCAGCCAGTGCGCCTCGCGCGGCGCGGAGCGCCAGCCCCGGGAGGGCGGCGAGACCACGACGGAGAGCGCGCCGAGCACTCCGAGAATGTTGATGACCAGCAGCGCGGCCGCCTCGTTCCACAGCGCCACGAGCAGAGTCACCATCAGCGGCCCGACGGCGAACATCACTTCCTGGGCCACCGCGTCCAGCGCGTACGCCCGGTGCACCCGCTCCGGGCCCTTGAGCACGCCGGGCCACAGCGCGCGCAGCCCGCCCTCCAGCGGCGGTGTGGCCAGGCCCGCGACGAGGACGGCCGCAGCCGCCGGCAGGACCGGGTCGATACCGGCGAACGCGAACAGCGCCATGCCCAGGCCGGAGAGCAGCGCGGCCGGCAGCATCACACGGGGCTGCCCGTGGAGATCGACCAGCCGGCCCAGCAGCGGCTGCCCCACGGCGGTCGCGAGGCCGTAGACCGCGGAGAGTACGCCCGCGAGCGTGTAACTGCCGCCCTCGGCGCGCGTGAAGAGCACGATCGCCAGTGCGGCCGTGGCGTTGGGCAGCCTCCCCACGAGCGTGCCCACCAGCAGTCGCATCGCGTGCCGCGCGCGGAGCAGTTCGGCATAGCCCGTCGCCATCACTCGGTTTCCCCTCCGCGTCACCACCCGCGCACGTTGTACGTATAACGCGCGCTCTCATACGTACCATGTCGCTGACCGGGCGGTCCACCCCGGACCACATCTCCCGGGCGGAAGGAGCGCGGCACTGATGGCGAGCGACCGGCGGCCGGAGACCGCGGAGGAGCGGCCCGCCGGGCACTCACCCGAACGCTCCGTGGCACCGCACTCCCCGGCGGCCGCCCGACCGACCAGCCGCGACGTGGCCCGGCAGGCCGGCGTCTCGCAGGCGACCGTCTCCCTCGTACTCGGCGGGAAATGGCAGGGCCGCGTCTCGCCACGTACGGCCGACAACGTACGCTCCGCCGCCCGCACGCTCGGCTACCGTCCCAACCTCTCCGCCCGCAGCCTCCGGCTGGGCCGCACCCGGACCGCGCTCCTCGTCGTGCCGGCGCTCACCCACGACTACTTCGCCAGGGTCCACGCGGGCGCCTCCCGCGTCGCCGCCGAACACGACTTCGGCGTGGTGCTCTACCCCTCACCGGAGGGCACCGGCCCCGCTGTCGACCCCTTCGGCTCAGCACGCGCCGCACTCGACGGGGTGATCGCCTCCTCGATGGCGCCGGAGGCACTGGCCGCGCTGCGCGACGGAGGGCAGCTCCCACTGGTCATGCTGGACAGCGACCCACAGGGCGGAGCCGCCGCCACCGTCAACCTCGAACTCGCCGACGGCATGCACCAGGCCGCCGGACACCTGCTCGAACTGGGACACCGGCGCATCGCGCATCTGGCCGCCGCGGTCGACACCTGGACCTTCGCCATACGGGCCCGCGCCCTGGCCGGGGCCCTGACCGGCAGCGCCGGGGAACTCGTGCGCACGGAGCGCTCCGGCCTGAGCGTCGAGGAGGCCCTGGTCGCCGCGACCCGCGCCCTGTCCTGCGAGCCCCGGCCCACCGCGCTGGTCTGCGACGACGACCTGCTGGCGGCGGGGGCGTGCAAGGCGGCACGGCGTCTGGGGCTGCGGGTGCCCGAGGACGTCTCCGTGACGGGCTTCGACGATCTGAGTCTGGCGACCGCGCTGGAACCCGAGTTGACGACGGTCCGGCTGCCCGCCGGGGAAGTCGGTGCCGCGGGCATGAACGCGCTGCTGGCAGTGCTCGCGGGACGTACGCCCAAGGCACCGGTACTGCCTGTCCGGCTGGTCCGCCGGGGCTCCACCGCTCCTCCTGCCACGGACCGCTGAGGCCGCCGGCGCCCCTCCTCCACGGACGCGGCCGGCCCTGGGACCCGACCGGGAAGCCGCAACGGCGCGTGCCCCGGCAGCTGTTGATGCTGCCGGGGCATGTACAGAGTGCGTCAGGGCTGTGTGCGCGGCGGGGCCGGGGCCCCGCCTCCCTTCCGGGGGCTACTCGTTCGAGCCGGAGTCCGTGGAGTCCTCCGACTCCCCGGAATCGCCCTCCTCGTCCGAGGACCCGCCGGAGGGCCCGCCGCCGTCCTCCCCGAGCAGTCGCTCGAGCTGACGGCCCAGCACCCGCTTGAACTTCCGCTGCTGCACCCGGCCGCGGTCGAGCAGCGCGACCTCCAACTGGTCGGCGGTCAGTTCGCGTTCACCGCCGTTGTTGTCCCGGGCGAGGGACTCCTTGCCGAGCCTGACGGCCTCGGCCAGCGTCATGTCGTCACGGTGCCGCTGCTCGAGATAGGTGTTGATCTGGTCGGAGTTGCCGCCGACCGCGAGCGAGCCGTGCTCGTCGACGATCGAGCCGTCGTGGGGCAGCCGGTAGATCTGGTCGTCCTCGGGCGCGGGACCGACCTCCGCGACGATCAGCTCCACCTCGTACGGCTTCTCCGCCGCGCTGGAGAAGATGGTGCCCAGCGTCTGCGCGTAGACGTTCGCCAGACCGCGTGCTGTCACGTCGGCCCGGTCGTAGGTGAAACCGCGCAGATCCGCGTAACGCACGCCGCCGATGCGGAGGTTCTCGAACTCGTTGTACTTGCCGACCGCTGCGAAGGCGATGCGGTCGTAGATCTCGCTGATCTTGTGCAGCGACCTCGAGGGGTTCTCGGCGACGAACACGATGCCGTCGGCGTACTGCAGCACGACCACGCTTCGGCCCCGCGCGATGCCCTTGCGGGCGTATTCGGCGCGGTCCGCCATGGCCTGCTGGGGTGAGACGTAGAACGGCGTCGACACCGGCTATCCGTCCCTTCCTGTCCTGTAAAGAGGGCGCAGGGCCCCGTGGCCGTTAGGAGAGCGGGGCCTGCGGCCCGTTGGGGTGCTCGAGCCTGCCCGCGTGCATCGTGCGGACGAGCTCGGAGACGTCCTCCTCGGGCACCTTGCGGCAGCCCTCGTCGGAGATGACCGTGAGCGTGGGATAGATCCGCCGGGTCATGTCCGGACCACCCGTGGCCGAGTCGTCGTCCGCGGCGTCGTAGAGAGCCTGGAGCGCCACCGTGGAGACCTGCTGCTCCGTCAGGTCCTCCCGGTGCAGCTTCTTCAGCGAACCGCGCGCGAAGACCGAGCCCGATCCGACGGCGGTGAAGCCGACCTCCTCGGAACGGCCGCCCGTGACGTCGTAGGAGAAGATCCGGCCCTTGTCACGGTCCACGTCGTACCCAGCGAAGACCGGGACGACCGCGAGGCCCTGGAGCGCCATGCCGAGGTTGCTGCGGATCATCGTGGAGAGCCTGTTGGCCTTGCCCTCCAGGGAGAGCGTGGAGCCCTCGACCTTCTCGAAGTGCTCCAGTTCGAGCTGGAAGAGCTTGACCATCTCCACCGCGAGCCCGGCCGTACCGGCGATCCCCACCGCGGAGAACTCATCCGCGGGGAAGACCTTCTCGATGTCCCGCTGGGCGATGACGTTGCCCATCGTCGCCCGCCTGTCACCGGCCAGCACGACGCCGCCGCCGTAGGTCGCCGCGACGATGGTCGTGCCGTGCGGAGCCTGCACGGCACCCTCGACGGCGGGCAGAGGGCGGCTGCCCGGCAGCACGTCCGGCGCATGCTCGGACAGGAAGTCCATGAACGAGGACGAGCCGGGCGTCAGGAAGGCTGCCGGCAGACGCCCTGTGTCACGAGTGTTGGCTTCCACACGTTTCCTTCCACGAGTCGGAACTCGGTCAGAGGAGATCTTGGAATACTGCACGGACCCTACCCGCGGGCCGGAGAGTCATCCGTCCTGCGCCCCCGGTGCCTGGGGCGCAGGACGGTGATCACGCGCCTTACTCTCCGCCCTTCTGAACGAAGGAGCGCACGAAGTCCTCGGCGTTCTCCTCAAGGACGTCATCGATCTCGTCGAGCACGGAGTCCACGTCCTCCGAGAGCGCCTCCTGACGCTCCTTGAGGTCCTCGGAGACCTGCGTCTCCTCCGTCTGCTCCTCGGTGTCCTCGGTCTGGCGGGAGGCCTTCTGCTGCCCGCCGCCGGTGTCCTTGGTCGCCATAACCCTCACCCCGCTCGGTTCGGTGTACGCGTGACGTACAAGATCAGACCCTACAAGCAGGGACTGACATCGGCTCCTCACTTCTCCCAACGTCGGAGGGCCACCCCGGTGATTCCCGTTTCCGGTGCCGGATAGCCGTCGATCAGCCCCCGGAAAGCACCCTCACCAGGTCCTCCGCCGTGCTGCAGCGGTCCAGCAGCTCCTTGACGTGGTCCCGGGTACCCCGCAGCGGCTCCAGCGTGGGCACTCGTTGCAGAGAGTCACGGCCGGGCAGGTCGAAGATGACCGAGTCCCACGAGGCCGCGGCCACGTCGTCCGCGTACTGCTCCAGACAGCGGCCGCGGAAGTAGGCACGGGTGTCCTCCGGCGGCTTGCCCACGGCACGCACGACATCCGGCTCCCGCAGGAGCCGCTGGATGTTGCCGCGGTTCGCGAGACGGTTGTAGAGGCCCTTGTCGGGGCGTACGTCGGCGTACTGCAGGTCCACCAGATGCAGCCGCGCGGCGTCCCAGCCGAGCTGGTCGCGGCGGCGGTAGCCCTCCATCAGCTCCAGCTTCGCGACCCAGTCCAGCTCACCGGACAGGCTCATCGGGTCCTGCTCCAGCCGGGAGAGCACATCCTCCCAGCGGGCGAGCACGTCCTTGGTCTGCTCGTCGGCGTCGGCGCCCCAGCGCTCCTCGACGTACTTGCGCGCCAGCTCGCAGTACTCCATCTGGAGCTGGACGCCGGTGAGGGTACGGCCGCTGCGCAGCGTGATCAGGCGGCCGAGCGTGGGGTCGTGCGAAACCTGGTGGAGCGTGCGTACCGGCTGGTCGACGGCGAGGTCCACGGCGATGAAGTTGTCCTCGATCATCGACAGGACCAGCGCGGTGGTGCCCAGCTTGAGGTAGGTGGAGATCTCCGAGAGGTTCGCGTCGCCGATGATCACATGGAGCCGGCGGTACTTCTCGGCGTCCGAGTGGGGCTCGTCACGGGTGTTGATGATCGGCCGCTTGAGGGTCGTCTCCAGGCCGACCTCGACCTCGAAGTAGTCCGCACGCTGGCTGAGCTGGAAGCCGTGCTCGCTGCCGTCCTGGCCGAGACCGACGCGCCCCGCACCGCAGACGACCTGGCGGGAGACGAAGAAGGGCGTCAGATGGCGCACGATGTCGGAGAACGGCGTCTCCCGCTTCATCAGGTAGTTCTCGTGCGTGCCGTAGGAGGCGCCCTTGTTGTCTGTGTTGTTCTTGTACAGATGGATCGTCTGGGTGCCGGGGACCTCCGCGGCGCGCTCGGCGGCCTCGGCCATGATCCGCTCCCCCGCCTTGTCCCACAGGACGGCGTCGAGGGGGTTGGTGATCTCCGGAGAGCTGTACTCGGGGTGGGCGTGGTCGACGTAGAGGCGCGCGCCGTTGGTGAGGATGACGTTGGCCAGACCGATGTCCTCGTCGGTGAGCTGGCTGGCGTCGGCGGACTCGCGTGCCAGATCGAATCCGCGGGCGTCCCGCAGCGGGTTCTCCTCCTCGAAGTCCCAGCGGGCGCGGCGCGCCCGGTGCATCGCCGCGGCGTAGGCGTTGACGATCTGGGACGAGGTGAGCATGGCATTGGCGTTGGGGTGGCCGGGCACGGAGATCCCGTACTCGGTCTCGATGCCCATTACTCGCCGTACGGTCATGCGGCCCTCCTTGCCCGGCGACGGCCCGCCGATGGGCCACCGCTCAAGTCCCGCCGCGCATCCAACCCGTGTGCGTCCCTTCCGTCGGCACTGCGCACAGCGGCACTGCACACGAGCCTAGAACGCACGGACTGAAGTCGGGGGATCACTCAGCGGACTTCCTCAGACTGCTCAAAAACGATCCGGCCACGGACGCCCTCACCCTGCCTTCGGCGGGGTCCGCAGGGGCGTCCGCAGCCGGATCGCTATCTGCTTACAGGTACTGACCGGTGTTGGCCACGGTGTCGATGGAACGACCGGTGTCCGCACCCTGCTTTCCGGTGACCAGCGTGCGGATGTAGACGATCCGCTCGCCCTTCTTGCCGGAGATGCGGGCCCAGTCGTCCGGGTTGGTGGTGTTGGGGAGGTCCTCGTTCTCCTTGAACTCGTCCACGCAGGCGGCGAGCAGGTGGGAGACGCGCAGGCCCTTCTGGTTCTGGTCCAGGTAAGCCTTGATGGCCATCTTCTTCGCCCGGCCCACGATGTTCTCGATCATGGCGCCGGAGTTGAAGTCCTTGAAGTAGAGCACTTCCTTGTCACCGTTGGCGTAGGTGACCTCCAGGAAGCGGTTCTCCTCGGACTCGGCGTACATCTGCTCCACCACGGACTGGATCATGGCGTCCACCGCGGCGTTGGTGTTGCCGCCGTGCTCGGAGACGTCGTCCGCGTGCAGCGGGAGGTTCGCGGTGAGGTACTTGGAGAAGATGTCCTTCGCGGCCTCGGCGTCGGGACGCTCGATCTTGATCTTCACGTCGAGACGGCCGGGACGCAGGATCGCCGGGTCGATCATGTCCTCGCGGTTGGAGGCGCCGATCACGATGACGTTCTCCAGGCCCTCCACACCGTCGATCTCGGAGAGCAGCTGCGGGACGATGGTGTTCTCCACGTCCGAGCTGACGCCCGAGCCGCGGGTACGGAAGAGGGAGTCCATCTCGTCGAAGAAGACGATGACGGGCGTGCCCTCACTCGCCTTCTCACGTGCCCGCTGGAAGACCAGACGGATGTGCCGCTCGGTCTCGCCCACGTACTTGTTGAGCAGCTCCGGACCCTTGATGTTCAGGAAGTAGCTCTTGCCCTGGGGCTTGCCGGTGACCTCCGCCACCTTCTTGGCCAGGGAGTTCGCGACAGCCTTCGCGATGAGCGTCTTGCCGCAGCCGGGCGGGCCGTAGAGCAGAACGCCCTTGGGCGGACGCAGTTCGTGCTCCTTGAAGAGGTCCGGGTGCAGGTAGGGCAGTTCCACCGCGTCCCGGATCTGCTCGATCTGCCCGCGCAGACCACCGATCTTGGCGTAGTCGATGTCGGGGACCTCTTCGAGGACGAGTTCCTCGACCTCGCTCTTGGGCACGACCTCGAAGACGTAGCCGGAGCGGGGCTCCAGCAGCAGGGCGTCGCCGGCGCGGATCGTGGTCTCCAGGAGCGGCTCCGCGAGGCGCACCACGCGCTCCTCGTCGGTGTGCCCGACGACCAGGGCACGCTCGCCGTCCTCGAGGACCTCCTTGAGCATGACGATCTCGCCGGCACGCTCGAACTCCATGGCCTCGACCACGTTGAGCGCCTCGTTGAGCATCAGTTCCTGGCCGCGCCGGAGCTCTTCGAGCTCGACGCCGGGGCTGACGTTCACACGGAGCTTGCGCCCGCCGGTGAAGATGTCCGCCGTGCCGTCGTCGTTCGCCTGCAGGAAAACACCGAAGCCCGCCGGTGGCTGCGCGAGGCGGTCGACCTCCTCCTTGAGGGCGACGATCTGATCGCGCGCCTCACGGAGAGTGTTGGAGAGCCGCTCGTTCTGCGCGGATACTCCGGCCAGGTTGGTCTGCAGCTCGACAATCCGCTCCTCAAGAATCCGAGTGTGACGCGGAGAGTCGGCGAGCTTGCGGCGCAGGACGGCGATTTCCTGCTCGAGATACGCGACCTGGCCGGCGGGGTCTTCTGAACCCCGACCGGGCCGGGTGCCGCGGTTGCTTTCGTCGTCGTGGGCTGCCACGGTCCTCACCTCCTCCAGGGGGAGCTGGACGCTTCCTGACCCTACCTGGACCGGTACGGGTTGAAACCCTAGATCACAAAGACGGTCGCGGTGTGTCTGATCTTCACCCTTGCGCGCTCCCTCACGCCAGGGAATACCCACCCATGACCATCCGAAAGCGGCCGGTTGTAGGGTCGGGACGGTCAACACCCCAATGTGGGCAACAGCTTTCCACCACAAGCGCAGGAACGGCAGGCGAGAAGGATGAGCACCGGGGACGACACCCTCGAGGTCTGGATCGACCAGGATCTGTGCACCGGCGACGGAATCTGCGCGCAGTACGCGCCCGAGGTGTTCGAGCTGGACATCGACGGCTTGGCGTATGTGAAGAGCGCCGAGGACGAACTGCTCCAGGAGAAGGGAGCCACGACTCCCGTGCCTCTTCCGCTTCTCAGCGACGTCGCGGATTCGGCCAAGGAGTGCCCGGGGGACTGCATTCACGTCCGTCGGGTTTCGGACAACGTCGAGGTCTACGGCCCCGACGCCGAGTGACACGCACGGTGACGACCGCGCACGTTCGGTGAGTGAAGGGGGGCGGGGAAGCGGGCGTTGCGCGTCAGACGCTCTGCGGGCTGCCCGGGGCGGGGGCCGCGCGCAGCACGAACTTCCCGCCCTTCCACTCCCACTTCACCTTCCGCTGCTTGTCGGGGCAGCAGCTGGGGACCGAGGGCGAGGAGTAACCGAGGAGCTCGGCGGAGACGGTGCGCCCCGTCACCCTCAGGTCCTGCACGGTCATGCGCTCCTTGGTGCGCAGCATGGTGGCGACCACTCGCGGGGGCTCCTCGGCCCGTGCCGCGGAGGCCAGCACGAAGAGAGCGTTGGGCGGCGTCCCCGTGCCCGAGTGGCAGCGCACGGACGCGACGGTCTCGCTCCGTCCGTCGCCGTCGAAGTCCGCGGAACCCCGGTCCACCACATCGATCTTGGCCTGCGGGCCTCCGCCGCAGTCCACCGGGAAGTCCGCCTTCTCCGGGTCCGGTCCCGGGGCGGCGGCGGCAGTGGAGAGCGTGGCCTGTGCGGTGGCGCCCGCGGGCTGGATCAGGGCCGAGCCGCCGAGGACGGCGGCGAGGGCCACAGCCGTGCTCAGCCAGTGCACCATGCGGGTACGGGTGTGCGGCAGTTCCGTCACGCCGGGTGACTCCTGTGAGAGGTGTGCTTGGGGGTGCCCAGCATCGTGCCATACGTCACACCGCATCGGAACGCCCGGGTCCGCGGTTCTCGCCGGCTTTTCTGACGCGGCGTCAACGCGACGGCCCCGGCACCGAGTTCGGGACGCGGTGACGGGGCCGTTTCGGTGGGACGGGACGGGTGTCGCCCAGGCGGCTGCGGACGCCTCAGCCGGACGAGGACGAGGACGAGGACGAGGTGCCCGAGGTACTGCCGGGACCGGTGTAGTCCTCCCCGTAGGCGCCCTTGGCGGGACGGCGGCGGCGCAGCGGCGGTTCGACACCGTCGGCGAGACGGCGGGCGGTGAGCAGGAAGCCGGTGTGCCCGATCATGCGGTGATCGGGGCGTACGGCCAGGCCCTCCACGTGCCAGTTGCGCACCATCGTCTCCCACGCCTGCGGCTCGTTGAACGTGCCGTGCTCGCGGATCGACTCGACCATGCGCGCCATCTGGGTCGTGGTGGCGACGTAGCTGCACAGGATGCCCCCGGGCACCAGCGCCTTGGAGACCGCATCCAGGCACTCCCAGGGAGCGAGCATGTCGAGGATGACGCGGTCGACGTCGGTGTCGGAGAGGTGGTCCTGGAGGTCTCCCACGGACAGGGTCCACGCGGGGTGCGGCCCGCCGAAGTAGCGCTCGACGTTCTGCTGGGCGATCTCGGCGAAGTCGGCACGCCGCTCGTAGCTGTGCAGCATGCCCTGGTCGCCGATGGCGCGCAGCAGGAACGTGCTCAACGAGCCGGAGCCGACGCCCGCTTCGACGATACGCGCTCCGGGGAAGATGTCCGCCATCGCCAGGACTTGACCCGCGTCCTTGGGATAGACGACGGCGGCGCCGCGCGGCATGGACAGGACGTAGTCGGGGAGCAGGGGGCGCAGCGCGAGATAGGCGACGTTTCCCGTGGTACGGACGACACTGCCTTCGGGAGCGCCGATCAGCTCGTCGTGGGGGAAGGCTCCCTTGTGGGTGTGGAAGCTCTTCCCTGACTCGAGCGTGAACGTGTAGTGGCGTCCCTTGGGATCGGTGAGCTGGACCTGGTCCCCGACCTTGAAGGGCCCGCGACGGCGGGCGGCACCGGTCGGTTCGGACATACGCACAGACTAACGGGTGCGCACGGCCCGGCTCACGCCGAGGGCTTGGCCATGGCCGCGACGAAGGCCCGTTCGACGTCCCCGGTGGAGAGCACTCCGTAGATCTCCCCGGTCTCCTCGACCACCAGATACTCGGTGGCGGGGGTCGCACGGAGATGCTCCAGCAGTTCCTCACCGGCCAGCTCGGCCGGGACGCGCATGCCCTCCTTGAGGTCCTGGGCGAGGGTGGAGACGGCGACCCAGGGGCGGCGGTGCGTGGGGACACCGGCGATCGAGGACTCCCGTACGAGCGAGACGGGGCCGCCCGCGCCGTCAACGACGACGAGGGCGCGGGCGCCTGCGTCGTTGGCGCGGCGCAGCGCCTCCGAGAGCGGGGTGTCGCTGGGCACCGGCACGGCACGCCGCGTGAGGCTGCGGGCGCGCAGGTCCGGAAGGTGCTCACGCAGCCGCGCCATGCGCAGGCTGTTGCCGGCGCCCGTCCAGATGATGGCGGCCAGGATGGCGGCGAGCAGCGCGTCGGTGAGGGAGTCCAGTCCGCTGAGGGTGTCCTCGCTGAAGCCGCCCGCGTGGGTGGCCAGCGGCAGGCCGATCAGCACGGCGATGGCCAGTGCCCGGCCGGTCCAGGCGGCGAAGACCGTGCCGGTCATGGACCGGCCGCTGACCTTCCAGATCACGGCGCGCAGCATGCGTCCGCCGTCCAGGGGCAGTCCGGGCAGGATGTTGAAGACGGCCACGATGAGGTTGGAGATCATCAGCCCCGCGAGCAGGACACCCGGAACGGTGCCGGGTTCGACGGCCTTCATGCCCCCGTAGAAGACCGCGGCGAGCACGGCCGAGAGCAGGGGACCGACGAAGGCGAGGACGAATTCGCGGCCGGGGGTCTCGGCCTCCTTCTCGATCTCCGAGACACCGCCGAAGAACTGGAGCTGGATGCGGCGTACGGGCAGCTTGAAGCGGAGCGCGGCGACCGTGTGGGCCAGTTCGTGCACGAGGACGGAGGCGTAGAAGGCCACCGCGAAGAAGAGCGCGATCAGATAGCGGAAGGAGCCCAGGTCAGGGAGTATGCGGTCGAGCTGGCCGCCGAAGACCCAGGTGATGAGGGCGGCGACGAGGAACCAGCTCGGAGCGACGTAGATGGGTACGCCGAAGAAGCGGCCCATCAGGATGCCGCCGCCGAAGGGGCGGGCGCGGCGGGGTTTCTCCGGGCCGGCGGAGTCGCCGCCGCCGAGTGCTCCGGCGGACTCGGCCGGGCCCGGCAGCCCGGCGGGTTCGCGCTCGTGCTCGGGGGAGGGTACGGGCGGGGGCCCGGGCCGCTCGCCGGCTTCGGCCGGTTCCGGCGGGGCCTGGCCGCCGCCGCTCACCGGGCCGGTGCCGCGGGGCCCGTCGCCGGACGGCGTACGGGCCGTCATGTCATGCTCCGCCTGTTCCTGGGGGCGTGCCGGTGCGTCCGGCCGGCCGGGGAGGCCGCCGGTGTCCTCCCGTCCGGCTCCGGGCTCCTCCCTGCCGGAGTCGCCGGAGGAGCCGCCGTCGTGCGGCTTGCCGCCGTTGTCCGTGTCCGCCACGGGTTCCCCTCTGCCGCTTCCTCGCACTGCGCTGCGCTGCCGGTTCCCATGATCGTGCATTACGGGTGCGCCGTCCTCGATGGTATGCGTCCGCTGTCGGTGCGGGGCTCTAGGGTCGTGCCCCATGAACACCCGAGTCGCCTCGCCGCCCAACTCCCTTTCGCCTTCCCGCGCCAGCGACTTCATGCAGTGCCCGCTGCTCTACCGCTTCCGGGTGATCGACAAACTGCCTGAGAAACCCTCAGCCGCCGCCACACGCGGGACGGTCGTGCACGCGGTACTGGAGAGGCTCTTCGACTCCCCCGCCGAGCAGCGCAGTCTGCCACGCGCGCGCTCACTCGTCGCCGGGGAATGGGAACGTCTGCTGGCCAGGCGGCCCGAGCTGCGCGAGCTGTTCGCCGAGGACGGGGCGGAGCTCGCCCGCTGGCTGGCCGAGGCGGAGGCCCTGGTGGAGAGGTGGTTCTCGCTGGAGGACCCCACCCGGCTGGAGCCCGCGGAGCGGGAGATGTTCGTGGAGACGCGGCTGGAGTCGGGGCTGCGGCTGCGCGGCGTCATCGACCGCGTCGACGTCGCTCCGACGGGCGAGGTGCGCATCGTCGACTACAAGACGGGCAAGGCGCCGCCGGCGCAGTTCACCGAGGGCCCGCTCTTCCAGATGAAGTTCTACGCGCTGGTGGTGTGGCGGCTGCGCGGCATCGTGCCCCGCCGGCTGCAACTGGTCTTTCTGGGCAGTGGTGACGTCCTGACCTACGACCCCGACGAGAGGGATCTGCTACGCGTCGAACGCAAGCTGCACGCGCTGTGGGAGGCCATCACCCGGGCGACGGAGACGGGAGACTGGCGGCCCCGCCCCGGCAAGCTGTGCAACTGGTGCGACCACCAGGAGCACTGTCCGGAATTCGGCGGTTCTCCCCCGCCGTACCCGCTCACCGTGCAGCCCCGGCTGCCGGAGCCGCGCACGGAGGACGGGTCACCGGAGTCACCTGACGGGGCTTGAGCAAGAATGGGGGCCTGCCGCCGCCGATCGAGGGAGACTCCGTGGCTGTCCGCGTACTGCTGGTCGACGATCAGCCGCTGCTGCGCACCGGGTTCCGGATGATCCTGGAGGCGGAGCAGGACATCGCCGTCGTCGGTGAGGCCGGCGACGGACTCCAGGCGCTGGATCAGGTACGGGCGTTGCAGCCGGACGTGGTGCTGATGGACATCCGCATGCCGCGGATGGACGGCGTCGAGGCGACCCGGCGCATCACCGGCCCGGCCAAGGACGGTCCGGCGAAGGTGCTGGTGCTGACCACCTTCGACCTGGACGAGTACGTGGTGGAGGCGCTGCGCGCCGGAGCCAGCGGCTTCCTGCTCAAGGACGCGCCGGCGGTCGAGCTGGTGCAGGCGATCCGAGTGGTGGCCGCGGGCGAGGCGATGCTGGCGCCCAGCATCACCCGCCGGCTGCTGGACAAGTACGCGGGCAAGCTGCCCTCGGGCGAGGAGCCCGTGCCGGACACGCTCCACCAGTTGACGGACCGTGAGGTGGAGGTGCTGAAGCTGGTGGCGCGGGGTCTGTCGAACTCGGAGATCGCAGCCGACCTGTTCGTCAGCGAGACGACGGTCAAGACGCACGTGGGGCACGTGCTGACCAAGCTGGGGCTGCGCGACCGTGTCCAGGCCGCCGTGTACGCCTACGAGAGCGGCCTGGTCCGTCCCGGGGCGTAGAGCACACGGGTGGTGTGGCCTCGGCGGGCGGCGGCGACGGGGCCCGGCGGGCGTGGCCTGCCGACGTCTCAGCCGGGCCGTGGTGCGGCCCGGCTGACGGCCGGTCAGCTCTGCGGGCCGCTACGCGTTGCGGCCCAGCTCCCACAGCTGTAGGACGGACGAGGAGTTGAGCGCCCACTCGACGCCCGTGATGCCGTCACGCACGGCGATGAACTGCTTGCCCTGCCACAGCGGCAGCACGGGCACCTCCTCGGCGACGATGTCCTGCGCGCGGGCGAATCCGCTCTCGGTGCGGACCCGGTTGGTGTCGCGCCGCGTCCGCGGTATCAGCTCGTCCCGGATCTCGGTGTTGGTGTAGGAGCTGCCCAGGAAGTTGTTCTTCTCGAAGAAGGGGGCTATGTAGTTGTCCGCGTCGGGGAAGTCGGGGAACCAGCCGTAGCCGTAGACCTCGTACTCCCCCTTCAGGGCGGCGTTGCGGTATCTGGACCACGGCACGCCGCGGACGTCGACGTCGAACAGTTCGCTGTCGTTGAGCTGGTCCTTGAGGTTCTTGAACTCCCTGGCGGTGACGGAGCCGTAGTGGTCCGTGGTGTAGGTGAGTTCGATCTCCACCGGCGTGCTCACCTCCGCCTCGCGCAGGATGTCGTCCGCCGCGCCGGTGTCGGGCTCGCCGTATTCGTTGAAGAAGGAGTTGCGGTGGCCGGGGACGCCTGAGGGCACCAGGGAGTAGAGCGGTTCCGCCGTACGCGAGTAGACGTCCCGCACCAGGGACTTGCGGTCGATGACCTCGGCCATGGCCCGTCTGACGGCCTCCTCGCCCACAGTTTCGTTGTCCGTGTTGAAGACGAGGTAGCGGATCTCCTGACCCGGCTGCTCCACGAGGTCGACGCTGTCGTCGGGGACCGATTCGAGCCGCTCGACCTGATCGGGGGAGATCGTGCGGTTCATCACGTCTATCTCGCCGGAGCGCAGCGCCTTCTCCATGGCGGCGGAGTCGGGGAAGAAACGCATCTCGATCTTGTCGTTGTTGACCTTCAGCCTGCCCTTGTAGTCCGGGTTGCGGCTGAGGAACGCCCTGCCCTTCTCGGAGTCGAGTTCGTCGAGGAGGTAGGGCCCCGAGCCGGTCACGTCGAAGCCCTTGATGAAGCCGTCCCCGGGATAGGTCTCGCTGTCGATGATCGAGGCGGCGGGGGTGGCGAGCTTGAACGGGAACGTGGCGTCCGGTTTGCGGAGCCGGAAGACGATCGTACGGTCGTCGGTGGCCCGTACCTTCTCGATGCCGCTGAGGAGCGACACCGGACCGTTGGCGTAGTTGATGCCCAGTATCCGGCTCACCGAGAACTCCACGTCCTGGGCGTCCAGCTCGTGGCCGTTGGAGAAGGTGAGCCCTTCGCGCAGGGTGCAGCGGTACTGCTCGTTCCGCTCGTCGGTGAAGCCGCACCACTCGGCGGCGTCCGTGACGGGACGCGAACCGGAGCGGGGCATGCGCAGCAGCGTCTGGAAGGTGTTGCGCATGACGTTCCAGGCGCTGACGTCGTACGAGGCGGCCGGGTCGAAGGGCGCGGGCGTGTCCTTGGTGACGGCGAAGGAATCCGTCGTTCCGACGACGATGCCGGGCTCGTCACCGATGTCTCCCCCGCAGGCGGCCAGCAGGGAGGCGAGCAGAGCGGCTGTCGCGGACAGCGCGGTGGTCTTGCGGATCATGGGCGGGGGTCCTCTCGGCCGGCCGGCGTCGTCACGGGGCGAGCGGCCGGGGCTGCGACACCGACGGTCTGCCGGAGACGATCGCGAACCGGACATCCTGACGCAGGACTTGAGACTTGATCAGGATCACCTCCCATCCGTTGCACGGGCAGCGCACAAGACCGCCCGCCAGGGGACCAATACGGACACAGCGGCACTTGCGTCGCACTTCAGGGGCACTGCGGCACACTGAACGGCGGTGCCGACGCGGAGTGCGCGTTAGATGTCACTGTGCCCTTCGCGATGCGTCAAGAGGGCCTGTCGCCTGCCGGTGGCCGACGGATGCGGTGCTCGGGGGAAACCCCCTAGTGAGCCACCATGACGAGGGAACGCAGGAAGGCCAGATTCACTTCTTCGAGTGACTTGACGACCGTACGTCCCTCGGCGGCCTCGATCGGCGTGACGGAGGGAACCGCCACCACCTGGCACCCGGCGGCCTCGGCCGACGTCACCCCCGTCACCGTGTCCTCCACCACCGCGCAGCGTGCCGGATCGGCGCCCAGCCGGGCGGCGGCCCTCAGGTAAGGGTCCGGGTGCGGCTTGGTACGCGAGAGCTCGTCCCCGGCGACGGTGTGGGCGAAGTTCTCCCGGCCCAGGGAGACCAGCATCTCGTCCACCACACGGCGGTGCGAGGCCGAGACCAGAGCGGCGGGCACGCCGTGCGCGGACAGCTCGGTCAGCAGACGGCGGGCGCCCGGCATCAGCGGCACGCCGCGCCGCAGCCGCTCGACGAACTTGGTGTTGAGCAGCACGGTCAGCTCCTCCACCGTGATGTCCGCCCCTGTCGCCTCGATGAGGAAGCCGGCACTGCGCGTCATGGGACCGCCCACCACGACCTCACGCCACTCGTCCTTGAGTACGTGACCGAGCTCCGCGAAAGCCTCACTCTCGGCGTCCCACCAGAAACCCTCCGTGTCGACCAGGGTGCCGTCCATGTCCAGGAGCACCGCCTGCAGCGACGAGCCTTCGGCCGTAAGAGTGCCGGGAGCGGGGATGGAGCTGGTCATCCGCGAACACCTCCGTGAGGGACGACAAGGCCGGCCGACCGCTCGGCGGAGCGGACGACCGGCCTGTACCGGATCGGTCATTCTACGTGGCTTCTGCCGGACCCGTTATCGGGCGTTGAAGTACTTGGCCTCCGGATGGTGGATGACGATCGCGTCCGTGGACTGCTCCGGGTGGAGCTGGAACTCCTCGGACAGCTCCACACCGATCCGCTCCGGCTTCAGCAGATCGGCGATCTTCGCCCGGTCCTCCAGGTTCGGGCAGGCGCCGTAGCCCAGGGAGAAGCGGGCACCGCGGTACTGCAGGTCGAACATGTCGGTGATGGCGGACGGGTCCTCCCCCGAGAAGCCCAGCTCGGAGCGGACACGGGCGTGCCAGTACTCCGCGAGGGCCTCGGCGAGCTGGACGGACAGGCCGTGCAGCTCCAGATAGTCCCGGTAGGCGTCGGAGGCGAAGAGCTCGGCCGTCGCCTCGCCGATCTTCGAGCCGACGGTGACGACCTGCAGGCCGACCACGTCCCGCTCACCGGACTCCTCCGGACGGAAGAAGTCCGCGAGGCACAGGCGCCTGCCGCGGCGCTGGCGGGGGAAGGTGAAGCGGGTGCGCTCGCTGCCGTCCTCGTGCAGCAGGATCAGGTCGTCGCCCTTGGAGACGCAGGGGTAGTAGCCGTAGACGACGGCCGCTTCCAGCAGGTTGTCGGTGTGCAGCTTCTCCAGCCATCCGCGCAGCCGGGGCCGCCCCTCCGTATCGGCCAGTTCCTCGTAGCTGGGCCCGTCGCCCTTGCGGGACTCCTTCAGACCCCACTGGCCCTTGAAGAGCGCGCCCTCATCGATCCAGGACGCGTAGTCCTTGAGGCCGATGCCCTTGACCACGCGGCTCTCCCAGAACGGCGGGGAGGGCACGGGGTTGTCCGTGGAGACGTCCGAGCGCACCGAGCCGTCGTTGACCTCCGCCTCCGGCACCTCGCCGGCCGCCGAGGCGGGGCGCTTGGGCACGCGGCGCTGCTTCAGCTCGGGCAACTGGGCCCCGGGGACACCGCGTTTGACGCCGATGAGGGCGTCCATCAGGCGCAGCCCCTCGAAGGCGTCACGGGCGTAGCGGACCTCGCCCTCGTAGATCTCGTGCAGGTCCTGCTCGACGTACGCGCGGGTCAGGGCGGCACCGCCGAGGATGACGGGGAAGTCTCCGGCCATCTTGCGCTGGTTGAGCTCCTCCAGGTTCTCCTTCATGATCACCGTGGACTTCACCAGCAGGCCGGACATGCCGATGACGTCGGCCTTGTTCTCCTCCGCCGCCTCCAGGATCGCGCCCACGGGCTGCTTGATGCCCAGGTTGACCACGGTGTAGCCGTTGTTGGAGAGGATGATGTCGACGAGGTTCTTGCCGATGTCGTGCACATCGCCGCGCACGGTGGCCAGCACGATCGTGCCCTTGCCCTCGTCGTCCTCGTTCTTCTCCATGTGCGGTTCCAGATGGGCGACCGCGGTCTTCATCACCTCGGCGGACTGCAGCACGAACGGCAGCTGCATCTGCCCCGAGCCGAAGAGTTCACCGACGACCTTCATGCCTTCCAGCAGTGTGTCGTTGACGATGTCGAGCGCCGGACGGTCCACCAGGGCCTCGTCCAAGTCCTCTTCCAGACCCTTGCGTTCGCCGTCGATGACGCGCCTTTGCAGCCGCTCGTCCAGCGGCAGCGCGGCCAGCTCCTCGGCCTTGCCGGCCTTCATCGCCTTGGTGTCGACGCCCTCGAAGAGTTCCAGCAGGTGCTGCAGCGGGTCGTAGCCCTCGCGGCGCCGGTCGTAGATCAGGTCCAGGGCGGTGGTGACCTGTTCCTCCTCCAGCCGGGCGATGGGGAGGATCTTGCTCGCGTGCACGATGGCCGAGTCCAGGCCCGCCTTGACGCACTCGTTGAGGAAGACGGAGTTGAGGACGAGCCGCGCGGCCGGATTGAGGCCGAAGGAGATGTTGGACAGGCCCAGCGTGGTCTGCACGTCCGGGTGGCGCCGCTTGAGCTCGCGGATGGCCTCGATGGTGTTGATGCCGTCCTTGCGGGACTCCTCCTGGCCCGTGCAGATCGTGAAGGTCAGGCAGTCGATGAGGATGCTGGACTCGTCGATGCCCCAGTTGGTGGTGAGGTCCTCGATGATCCGTTCGGCGATGGCGACCTTGTTCTCGGCCGTACGGGCCTGGCCCTCCTCGTCGATGGTCAGCGCCATCAGCGCCGCACCGTGCTCACGGGCGAGGGCGGCGACGCGGGCGAAGCGTGACTCGGGACCGTCGCCGTCCTCGTAGTTGACGGAGTTGATCACGGCGCGCCCGCCGAGCATCTCCAGCCCGGCCTGGAGCACGTCGACTTCGGTGGAGTCCAGGACGATGGGCAGGGTGGAGGACGTCGCGAAACGCCCGGCCAGCTCCCGCATGTCCGCGACGCCGTCCCGGCCGACGTAGTCCACGCACAGGTCGAGCATGTGGGCGCCCTCGCGGATCTGGTCCCGCGCCATCTCCACGCAGTCGTCCCAGCGGGCGTCGAGCATCGCCTCGCGGAACTTCTTCGAGCCGTTGGCGTTCGTGCGCTCGCCGATCGCCATGTACGAGGTGTCCTGGCGGAAGGGCACCATCTGGTAGAGGGACGCGGCGCCCGGCTCGGGCGTGGGCCGGCGCTCGGCCGGCTCGCTGCCGCGTACGCGCTCCACCAGCTGACGCAGATGCTCCGGAGTCGTACCGCAGCAGCCGCCGACCAGGGACAGGCCGTAGTCGCGTACGAAGCCCTCGTGGGCGTCGCACAGCTCCTCCGGCGTCAGCGGGTAGTGGGCTCCGTCCTTCCCGAGGACGGGCAGTCCCGCGTTGGGCATGCAGGAGATCGGGATGCGGGAGTGCTGCGCGAGGTGACGCAGGTGCTCGCTCATCTCGGCGGGGCCCGTCGCGCAGTTCAGGCCGATCATGTCGATGCCCAGCGGCTCCAGGGCCGTCAGCGCCGCGCCGATCTCCGAGCCCAGCAGCATCGTGCCGGTGGTCTCGACGGTCACGGAGCAGATCAGCGGCAGGTCGTGCGCTCCGGTGGCGTCCAGCGCCCTGCGGGCACCGACGATCGCCGACTTCGTCTGCAGGAGGTCCTGCGTGGTCTCCACGAGCAGCGCGTCGGCGCCGCCGGCGATCATGCCCTCCGCGTTCACCTGATAGGCGTCGCGCAGCGTCGCGTACGGTGCGTGGCCGAGCGTGGGCAGTTTCGTGCCGGGGCCCATCGAGCCCAGCACCCAGCGGGGGCGGCCGTCGGCCTCGAACTCGTCCGCGACGTCGCGGGCGATGCGCGTGCCCTTCTCGGAGAGTTCGAAGTTGCGCTCGGTGATGTCGTACTCGGCCAGCGCCGCGTGGTTGGCACCGAAGGTGTTGGTCTCGACGCAGTCGACGCCCGCCTCGAAGTACTCGGCGTGCACGGCGCGGATGATGTCGGGACGGGTGACGTTGAGGATCTCGTTGCAGCCTTCGAGCTGCTCGAAGTCGTCCAGGCTGGGGTCCTGCGCCTGGATCATCGTGCCCATCGCGCCGTCGGCGACGACTACGCGTTCGGTGAGCGCCTTGCGCAGGGCGGCTGCCCGCGGGAAGGCGGACGTGGGCGTACTGCTCGGCGAGGCCATGAAGGGTTCTCCCTAAGGGTGCGACGGCTGTCGGCTATGCGCGGTCCCGCTGTCCGGTGAGGACGGCGCACCTGATCAGGGTATCGGGCGAGCACAAGAGTGCGAGACGCACTCCGCACAGCGGGCCCTTCGGCCGCGCGTCCACCGCGCGTCCACCGCGCATCCGCCGCGCCGCCTGCGCCGGATTCCCGTACGGGGGACCGGGCTACCGCGCGCGCCAATCAAGCGATACCGTTCGGCATTGTCGAACCGTATTCAGAGCGGCTCAGGGAGAGCAGGTCACGGAGGTGCCCGATGGCCCGGACGATCCAGTCGCTCGAGCGCGCGGCGGCCGTGCTGCGGCTCCTGGCGGGCGGTGAGCGGCGGCTCGGCCTGTCCGACATCGCCTCCTCCATGGAGCTGCCCAAGGCCACGGCGCACGGGCTGCTGCGAACCCTCCAGCAGGAGGGCTTCGTGGAACAGGACGCGGCGACGGGCAAGTACCAGCTCGGCGCGGAGCTGCTGCGCCTGGGCACCAGCTACCTGGATGTGCACGAGCTGCGCTCCAGGGCCCTGGTCTGGGCGGACGACCTGGCGCGTTCCAGCGGCGAGAGCGTGTACCTGGGCGTTTTCCACAAGAAGGGCGTGCTGGTCGTGCACCACGTCTTCCGGCCGGACAACAGCCGTCAGGTGCTGGAGGTCGGGGCCATGCAGCCGCTGCACAGCACCGCCCTGGGCAAGGTGCTCTCCGCGTTCGACCCGGTCGCGCACAGCGAGGCGGTGGACGGGGAACGGCGGCGCTTCACGGAGCGCACGGTCACGGGTCTCGGTCACTTCGAGGAGCTGCTGGAGCTGACCCGGGCGCGCGGATGGGCGGCGGACGTGGAGGAGACCTGGGAGGGTCTCGCCTCGATCGCGGCACCGATCCACGACCGGCGCCGGATGCCGGTCGGCGCGGTGGGCGTGACGGGGGCCGTGGAGCGGGTCTGTGACGACGTGCCGGGGGCCGGTGCGGGGGGTGCCCCAGGGGCCTCCGCGACGGTCTCCGCGCCGGGAGCGGCGAACGGGCCGGGCGGGGCCGCGGCCGACGGGGAGCTGCGGCCTCTGCTGGTCGCGGCGGTGCGGGACTGCGCGCGCGCCATCTCCCGCGATCTGGGCGTCCGGAGGTTCTGAGACCACCCCGGCGCGAGCGGTCGGCACCGGCGGAACGGTCCGGCGTCAACGCCTCCAAGATCGACACATTCTGCGCACACACGTTCAACGAGTCCTGGGTCACACCCCTTGACGTGACCTCCACCAGGGAGAAAACTGCCATCGCGGCGGTCGGCATTGTCGAACACCGGACGAAGACCGGCCCGCCCTCCCCATCTGGACAAGACAAAGGAGTCGCGGGTGTCCAGCTCCGACATATTCTTCGGCGAAGTCATAGGTACCGCCCTGCTCATCCTGCTCGGCGGCGGCGTCTGCGCCGCCGTGACCTTCAAGCGCTCCAAGGCGTTCAACGCCGGGTGGCTCGCCATCACCTTCGGCTGGGGCTTCGGAGTCCTCACCGGTGGCTACGTGGCGGCCGGGGTCTCCGGCGCCCACCTCAACCCTGCGGTCACCCTCGGGCTGGCCATCGAGGGAACCACTCCGTGGAGCGACGTCCCGCTCTACTTCCTCTCCGAAATGCTCGGGGCGATGATCGGCGCCGCACTCATCTGGCTCGCCTACCACGGCCAGTTCCGCGCCGATCTCACCGAGCCGGAGATGGCCGAGCGCAAGGGTGAGAACCCCGGGCCGGTGCACGGTGTCTTCTTCACCTCCCCCGAGATCCGCAACCCCGTACAGAACCTGATGACCGAGGTCATCGGCACGTTCGTCCTCGTCATCGCGATCCTCACCCAGGGGATGACCGAGGGCGTCGGCCTCAGCGGCATCGGGGTGCTGCTGGTGGCCCTGGTCGTCGTGGGCATCGGCCTCTCGCTGGGTGGCCCCACGGGGTACGCCATCAACCCCGCCCGTGACCTGGGTCCGCGCATCGTGCACGCGCTGCTGCCCCTGCCGAACAAGGGCGGCTCCGACTGGTCCTACTCGTGGATTCCCGTCGTCGGCCCGCTGACCGGTGCCGCCATCGCCGCCGGCGTCTACCAGCTCGCCTTCGCCTGAAATCCGCCCGCAGGACCGGGCCCCGGGCCCGCAGCCCTCACCCACGAACACCTTGGAGCAGGACATGAGCGACACCGAAAGCACCACAGGCACCTCCTCGCACGGCGCGGGCCCCTTCATCGCCGCCATCGACCAGGGCACCACCTCCAGCCGCTGCATCGTCTTCGACCGGGACGGACGCATCGTCTCGGTCGACCAGAAGGAACACGAGCAGATCTTCCCCAAGCCCGGCTGGGTCGAGCACGACGCGGCCGAGATCTGGACGAACGTCCAGCAGGTCGTCACGGGCGCCCTGGAGCAGGCCGGGATCACCAAGTCCGACGTCAAGGCGCTCGGCATCACCAACCAGCGTGAGACGACGCTGCTGTGGGACAAGGCGACCGGTGAGCCGGTGCACAACGCGCTGGTCTGGCAGGACACCCGCACCGACGCGCTCTGCCGCGAACTGGGCCGCAACGTCGGCCAGGACCGCTTCCGCCGCGAGACGGGCCTGCCGCTGGCGTCCTACTTCGCCGGACCGAAGATCCGCTGGCTGCTCGACAACGTCGAGGGCCTGCGCGAGCGCGCCGAGCGCGGCGAACTCCTCTTCGGCACCATGGACTCCTGGGTCATCTGGAACCTCACCGGCGGTCCGGACGGCGGCCGGCACGTCACCGACGTGACCAACGCCTCCCGCACGATGCTGATGAACCTGCGCACCATGAGCTGGGACGCGAAGATCTGCGAGTCCATGGGCGTCCCCATGGAGCTGCTGCCCGAGATCCGCTCCTCCGCCGAGGTCTACGGAGAGGCGACCGGCTCCCTCGCGGGCGTACCGGTGGCCTCCGCCCTGGGCGACCAGCAGGCGGCCCTGTTCGGCCAGACGTGCTTCTCCGAGGGCGAGGCCAAGTCCACCTACGGCACGGGCACGTTCCTGCTGCTCAACACCGGCGAGGAGGCCGTCAACTCCTACAACGGGCTGCTGACGACGGTCGGTTACCGCATCGGCGACCAGCCCGCCGTCTACGCCCTGGAGGGCGCCATCGCCGTCACCGGTTCGCTGGTGCAGTGGATGCGCGACCAGATGGGGCTGATCAACTCCGCGGCCGAGATCGAGACGCTCGCCAGCTCCGTCGACGACAACGGCGGCGCCTACTTCGTGCCCGCCTTCTCCGGTCTGTTCGCGCCGTACTGGCGCTCCGACGCGCGCGGTGTGATCGCCGGACTCACCCGGTACGTGACCAAGGCGCACATCGCACGTGCCGTCCTGGAGGCCACCGCCTGGCAGACCCGCGAGATCGTCGACGCGATGCAGAAGGACTCCGGTGTCGAGCTGACCGCGCTGAAGGTCGACGGCGGCATGACGTCCAACAACCTGCTGATGCAGACCATGTCGGACTTCCTGGACGCACCCGTGGTGCGCCCGATGGTCGCCGAGACCACCTGCCTGGGCGCGGCGTACGCGGCAGGGCTCGCCGTCGGGTTCTGGTCCGACACGGAGGAGCTGCGCGCCAACTGGAAGCGGGCGGCCGAGTGGACGCCCGGCATGGACGCGGCCCGTCGGGACCGCGAGTACAAGAGCTGGCTCAAGGCCGTCCAGGCGACCATGGGCTGGATCGAAGAGGAGAACTGACGAAGATGAACACCCTGCAGAGCGTCCCCGCCCTCGGGACGCACCCGGCTGCCGGCGGCAATCCGAGCCGCGCCGAGACCAGGGACCTGCTCGCCCACGCGACGTACGACCTCCTCGTGATCGGCGGCGGAATCCTCGGCACCTCGGTGGCCTGGCACGCCGCGCAGTCGGGGCTGCGGGTGGCGATGGTGGACGCCGGCGACTTCGCCGGCGCCACCTCCTCCGCCTCCTCCAAGCTCGTGCACGGCGGTCTGCGCTATCTGCAGACCGGCGCGGTGAGGCTGGTGGCGGAGAACCACCACGAGCGGCGGGTGCTGGCCAAGGACGTGGCACCGCACCTGGTCAATCCGCTCAAGTTCTACCTGCCCGTCTACAAGGGCGGTCCGCACGGCGCGTCGAAGCTGGGCGCGGGGGTGTTCGCCTACAGCGCGCTCTCCGCGTTCGGCGACGGCGTGGGGCGTCTGGTCACCCCCTCCCGTGCCGCGGCGGACAACCCCGGGCTGCGCACGGACAGGCTGAAGGCCGTCGCGGTCTACGGCGACCACCAGATGAACGACTCCCGCATGGCCGTGATGACGGTCCGCGCGGCCGTCGACTCCGGTGCCGTGGTGCTCAACCACGCCGCGGTGACGGGCCTGCGCCGCACGTGCGGCCGCGTGACCGGAGCGGAGCTGCGCGACCGCCTGGACGGCAGCGAGTTCGGGGTGGACGCCCGCCTCGTGCTCAACGCCACCGGCCCGTGGGTCGACACGCTGCGCAGGATGGAGGACCCGGGCGCCGCGCCCAGCGTCCGTCTCTCCAAGGGCGCCCATCTGGTGCTCAGGCGCAGGGCGCCCTGGCGTGCGGCGATGGCCACGCCCATCGACAAGTACCGCATCACCTTCGCCCTGCCCTGGGAGGACCAGCTCCTGCTGGGCACCACCGACGAGGCGTACGAGGGCGACCCCGCGGATGTCAGGGCGACCGAGGCGGACATCCGGCAGATCCTGGACGAGGCCGCGTACTCCGTGCGTGACGAGCACCTCTCCCGCGATCTGATCAGCTACGCCTTCGCCGGACTGCGGGTGCTGCCCGGCGGCCCCGGCGGTGTGACGGCGGCCAAGCGGGAGACAGTCGTCAGCGAGGGCATCGGCGGGATGCTGTCGGTCGCGGGCGGCAAGTGGACGACGTACCGGCACATCGGCCGGGCCGTGATGGACAAACTGGCGAAGCTGCCCGGCGGTTCACTGGCACAGGACATGGAGCCGGTGGGAGAGCTGGTACGGCGCACGCCGCTGCCCGGCATCTCCAACCCCAACGCGGTCGCGCACCGGCTGCTGGTGGACCGGGAGCGCGAACCGGGCCCGCGGATGGACCCGCTGACCGCGCGTCAGCTCGCCACCCACTACGGCTCGCTCTCCTTCGACATCGCGCGGCTCGTCAACGAGGACCCGTCGCTGGGCGAGCGCATCCACCCGGACGGGCCGGAGATCTGGGCGCAGGTCGTCTACGCACGCGACCACGAGTGGGCCGCGACCGCCGAGGACGTGCTGCGGCGGCGCACCACGCTGACCATCCGCGGTCTGGACACCGGCGAGGTGCGCGAGCGGGTCGGGAAACTGCTGGCGGACCGCCGGGGCTGAGACCCCCGCGCGTGCCGCCGTGCTCCGGTGCCGACCGTGCCGCCGTGCTCCGGTGCCGACCGTGCCGCCGTCACCGTCGACGGTGACGGCGGCACGGCGGCTTCCGCTGCGGTGCGGGCCGTTCGGCAGCCTCAAAGCGGGCGCGGGGCGAGGCATCACCCCGCCGCCGGGTTCAGGCGCCGCGGCCCGCGGGCGTGAGCCAGACCGCGGAGTCCGGGTCGAGCGTGCCGCCCCCTGCACGGCCGTTCCCGGAGGCGAGCAGCGGGACGGCCCCTTCCGGCAGCGGCACGGGACGGCCGGAGAGATTGACCCGGCACTCCAGGAAGTCGCCCCTGCGGAAGGCGAGTTCGCCCTCGGCCGCATCCAGCCACTGCAGATCCGCGCCCCTTCCCCGGAAGCCCCTGCGCACTCCGAGCGCGGCACGGTAGAGCTCCAGGAAGGAGTGCGGGTCGCCCTTCTGCGTCTCCGCGGAGTACTCCCCCCAGCCCTCGGGCTGCGGCAGCCAGCCGCCGCGCGGGCCGAAGCCGCAGGAGGGCCCGTCCTGCTGCCAGGGCAGCGGGACGCGACAGCCGTCGCGTCCCTTGTGGGTGTGCCCGGTGCGCTCCCACATCGGGTCGCGCAGCGCCTCGGCGGGCAGGTCCGCGACCTCGGGAAGCCCCAGCTCCTCGCCCTGGTAGAGGTACGCGGTGCCCGGGAGCGCCAGTGTGAGCAGTGCGCAGGCCCGGGCACGGCGGCGGCCGAGTTCGAAGTCGGGGGCGGGCTGCCTGCCGTCCGTCATGAGCCAGTCGGCGAGGCCGGTGTCCTGCGGGAGTCCGTAGCGGGTGACGTGGCGCACGACGTCGTGGTTGGAGAGCACCCAGGTCGGCAGGGTTCCCACGGAGCAGGCGCCTTCGAGGGAGGTGTCGATGACGTCACGGAAGGCGTGCGCGTCCCACGGGCAGCGCAGGTGGAAGAAGTTGAATGCCTGGTGGAGTTCGCCGGGCCTGGTGTACATGGGCAGCCGGGCGGCACTGACCCCGGCTTCGGCCACGGCGATGCGGGGCGGTTCGTAGGCGTCCAGGATCCGGCGCCAGGAACGGTAGACGCCGTGCACCTCGTCGCGGTCCCAGAAGGGGTGGTCCTCGCCCTGCGGCGGGGAGTTGAGGGGTGCGGCGTCGTTGCCGCGGGTGTCGCGCAGCGGAGGGCCGAGGTCCTTGCTCAGCCCGTGCGCGACGTCGACGCGGAACCCGTCGACGCCGAGGTCGAGCCAGAACCGCAGGGTGCGTTCGAAGTCGGCGGCGACCTCGGGGTTGTCCCAGTTCAGGTCCGGCTGCTCGGCGGCGAATATGTGCATGTACCACTGGCCGTCCGGTGTGCGGCTCCAGGCACCGCCGCCGAACTTCGACTGCCAGTCGGCGGGAGGCTCCTCCCCCTCCGGTCCGCGGCCGTCCCGGAAGTGGAAGCGCTCGCGGGCGGCCGAACCGGGCGCTGAGGCCAGCGCCTCGGTGAACCAGGGGTGCTGGTCGGAGCAGTGGTTGGGCACGATGTCGACGATGACCCTCAGCCCGTGGCCGTGGGCGCGTGCCAGCAGTTCGCGGAAGTCGTCGAGGGTGCCGTGCCGGGGGTCGACGTCGCGGTGGTCGGAGACGTCGTAGCCCCCGTCGGCCCAGGGCGAGCGGTAGAACGGCGTCAGCCAGAGCGCGTCCACTCCGAGCCCCGACAGGTGGCCGAGGCGTTCGGTGACGCCGCGCAGATCCCCCATGCCGTCGCCGTCCGAGTCGGCGAAGCTGGGGACGTACACCTGGTAGACGACGGCCTCCCGCCACCAGGCGGCGGAGGCTTGCCTCTGGTCCGGGCCCGGGTCCGGGGCCTGCCGGGGGGTGCTGGCTGTCACGGTGTCCTTCCGTCAGGTCGCGTGTGCGGCGCTCCGCCGGCGGCGGCCCGCGCCGACGGGCACTGTACGGAAGTTGTGACCGCCGTTGAAGGCGTGCGTGTGCGAGGGCTGCGGCGTGCGCGCCGGCACGCCGTAGGCTGGTGGCCGCACGCAAGAAGAACGGCAGCCGGGCCCGGAGCAGGCGCTTCACCCGGCCGGAAGGAGGCGCTGGGTGATCGAGCTCGAGGGAGTTCCCGAGCTGGTCGACCCGGTCATGGTGGCCGCGTTCGAAGGCTGGAACGACGCCGGCGACGCCGCCTCCACCGCGGTCGGGCACATGGAGCGGGAGTGGAAGGGCGAGGTCTTCGCCGCGCTGGACGCCGAGGACTACTACGACTTCCAGGTCAACCGGCCGCAGGTCTGGCTGGACGGCGACGTGCGCAAGATCACGTGGCCGACGACCCGGCTGGCCGTCGTACGCGTCGACAACGCAGACGGCAAGGGCGGCCCGCGCGATCTCGTGCTGGTGCGGGGCATCGAGCCGAGCATGCGCTGGCGGTCCTTCTGCAACGAGATCCTGGGCTTCGCCCACGAGTTGGGCGTGGAGATGGTGGTGGTGCTGGGCGCGCTGCTCGGCGACACCCCGCACAGCCGCCCCGTTCCGGTGACGGGCGTGACGTCCGACCCGGACCTCGCCCGCACGATGAACCTGGAGGAGTCGCGGTACGAGGGCCCCACCGGCATCGTCGGCATCCTGCAGGAGGCGTGCACGCACGCGGGCGTACCCGCCCTGAGCCTGTGGGCCTCGGTCCCCCACTACGTCTCGCAGCCCCCCAATCCGAAGGCGACCCTGGCGCTGCTCAACCGGCTGGAGGACCTCCTGGGGGTGAGCGTGCCGATGGGCGAGCTGCCGGAGGACGCCCGTGCCTGGCAGCTCGGTGTGGACCAGCTCGCCGCCGAGGACAGCGAGGTCGCGGAGTACGTCCAGTCGCTGGAGGAGGCGCGGGACACGGCCGAGCTGCCGGAGGCATCGGGAGAGGCCATCGCCAAGGAGTTCGAGCGGTATCTGCGCCGGCGGGACGACGAGCCCGGGAGCGGTCCCCCCACCGCGGGGGGCAACTCGAGCCGGACCGGGCCGGGTCCGGCCAAGCGGGGCAAAAGCGGTGGCCGGGGACGCGCTTCGAAGCCGCCGGCGAAGGACGGCCGGCAGGACGGCGGGGGCGAGGGCGGGAAGGACGCGGACGGCCGCGGAGCCGACGGCGGCCCCGCGGCGACGGACAGCGCCGGCAGCAACGGCGGCACAGACCGCCAGGAGAACCCGGACAGCCAGGACGGCCAGGACGGCCAGGAGGGCACGAACGGCGCGAACGGCACGGAGGACCAGGACGCCGGGCAGAGCCGGAACGGCACGGCCGGCAACAGCAAGAGCGGCAAGAGCGGAAGCACCAGCAGGAAGAGCAGCAACGCCAAGGGCGGTCGCGGCAGCAGGAGCGGCGGAAGCGCGAAGAGAGGCAAGAAGACCGAGGACGGGGAGTCCCCCGCGTCCCCGGAGAGCGACCCGCCCGAGGAGACCGGCGACGAGTGAGAACCGCACCCCGCTCCCGGTGAGTGGGCAACGCCGAGGGCCGCCCCCTGCGACATCAGAGGGCGGCCCTTCGTCCGTGGCGCAGAAAGCTTACGGCGCCGGGCAGTTGCGGACGCGGCCGCTACAGCGCGACGCCCAGAAGAGCGTCGACGGCACGGGAGACCGTGCCGGGCGCCCCCGTGTCCGTACCGCCCCGGCTCTCCTGCTCCGCGGCCCAGGCGTCCACGGCGGCCAGCGCGGCCGGTGCGTTCAGGTCGGCCGCCAGAGCCGCCCGTAGCTCCTCGACCGTGCCTTCGGCGGGCGGTCCGTCGGGCCGGGAGACAGCGGCACGCCACCGTGCGAGCCGGGCGACGGCCTCGTCGAGGACGGCGCCGGAGTACTCCCAGTCCTCGCGGTAGTGACGGGAGAGCAGCACCAGGCGGATCGCGGCCGGGTCCACGCCCTCACGGCGAAGCTGTGAGACGAAGACCAGATTGCCCTTCGACTTCGACATCTTCTCGCCGTCCAGACCGACCATCCCGGCGTGCACGTACGTCTGGGCGAAGGGATGCTCGCCGGTCAGGGCCTGGGCGTGCGAGGCGCCCATCTCGTGGTGGGGGAAGGCGAGATCGGAGCCGCCGCCCTGCACGTCGAACCCCATGCCGAGGTGCTCCAGGGCGATGGCCACGCACTCGATGTGCCAGCCGGGACGGCCGGGGCCGAGCGAGGCACCGTCCCAGCGCGGTTCGCCCTCGCGGGCCGCGCGCCACAGCATCGGGTCCAGGGGGCTCTTCTTGCCGGGCCGCTCCGGGTCGCCGCCGCGCTCGGCGGACAGCAGCCGCATGGTCTGCGCGTCGAGGCGGGAGACCTCGCCGAAGTGGGGGTCGGCGTCGACGGAGAAGTAGACGTCTCCCTCCAGTTCGTACGCGGCGCCCTGGTCACGCAGTTGCTCGACCATCGGGACGATGCGCGGGATCGACTCGACCGCACCGACGAAGTGCCGCGGCGGCAGCATCCGAAGCGCCGTCATGTCCTCGCGGAAGAGGGCCGTCTCACGCTCGGCGAGCGCGTCCCAACCCTCGCCGGTGGCCTCGGCCCGCTCCAGCAGCGGATCGTCGATGTCGGTGACGTTCTGTATGTAGTGGACCTGCCGCTTGGTGTCGAGCCACACGCGCTGCACGAGGTCGAACGCGTTGTAGGTCGCCGCGTGCCCCAGGTGAGTGGCGTCGTAAGGGGTGATGCCGCAGACGTAGATTCGGGCGACGGGACCGGGGGCGAGGGTGACGAGGCCGTCGGTCGCGGTGTCGTGGATCTCCAGGTCGCGGCCCTGACCAGGCAGGGCGGGGACCTCGGAAGCGGGCCAGGCATGCATTCCCTGAGCCTAACCCGGCGGGCCGCCGGGCATCCTGACGGGACCGTCGCGGTCATCTCCGCGGGCGGAGGATTGGCTTGATGGACGCTCTTGACGAAGGCTCGGCGTCAGCCGCGGGCGCACGGCGCGCACCTGCCCGGCGTCCGGGCGGGAGTGTGGGCGCGACGGTGTCCAGCGGGGCGGTGTCCGGCACGGTGTCCGGTCACAGGGCTACACCGGCGGCCAGGGGATCGCGGGCCAGTCACCGCCGGGCAGCGGGTGCCGTCCGGACTTGCACAGCGCGTCGACCCGCTTGCGCAGGGCATCGAGTTCAGCGGGCGTGATCAGTTCGGACAGCCGGTCGCTGAGCGGGGTGCCGTCGGCCAGTTCGGCGGCCAGTCGGCGAAGGGTGGCGGCCGCCTCCGGCGTGATCTCCTCGCCTGCCCAGCCCCACAGCAGGGTGCGGAGCTTGCCGTCCGCATGGAAAGTGACACCGTGATCGATGGCGTACAGCCGTCCTCCGGGCACGGGCAGCAGGTGTCCGCCCTTGCGGTCGGCGTTGTTGATGACGGCGTCGATGACGGCGAGGCGCCGCAGCCGGGCGTCGTCGGCGTGGACGAGCAGCGCGGGGCGCCCGTCGCCGGTCTCCACGTGCCCGACCGTCTTCCAGCCCTCCCCCGGCTCCCCGCCCTCGACGACGGTGAGGAGGTCTTCGCCCGGTGCCGCTTCGCCCTCCCCGCTCTCCCCGTGCTCGCCGTCGTCCTCGCTCTCCTCCCCGGCCGGTCCCTCCCGCTCGTCCCCGTGCTCCTCCTCCGGCACGCCCGCACCGTCCTGGGGGGCGGTGCCGGGCAGCCTCCCGACCCACGCCTGGCACATGCCCTCCCCGTACGGGCCGTCCCGCAGCACCGTCGCCGGGATCAGGTCCCAGCCGGTCGCACGGGAGATCTCGTACGCGGCCACCTCGCGCTGCGCGAGCGTGCCCTCCGGGAAGTCCCACAGCGGGCGCTCCCCCGCCACCGGCTTGTAGACGCAGGGCACGCTGCGGCCCTCGTGTTCGACTTCGCCGAAGAGCACCGCGTTCGAGGCCTGCGGAATCCGCCCCCGTACGGACAGGGTACCCAGCGCGAGGTGCTCACGCGTCGCGTCGGACGCCGGCGAGGAGGCCGGGACGGCACCCGGCGACGGGGAGGAGGAATCGGCGGGCGGCCTCATTCGCCCCGCCGGTATCCGTTCTGACGGGGGCACACATGTCCCTCCGAGTCGAGCGGCAGGCTGCACAGGGGGCACGGCGGACGGCCCGCGTTGACGACCTCCAGGGCGCGCTTGGCGAAGGCGCGGGCCATGGTGCCGTCCAGCCGGACGCGGAGCATCGGCGGACCGTTCTCGTCGTCCTGCAGGAGGCGCTCCTCGGCATCGGCGAGGTCCTCGTCGGAGTCGGCCTCCAGCTCGACGATGGCCTGCGCCTCGACCACCATCTTCTCGCCGTCGCCGTCCCAGGCCAGTGCCATGGTGCCGACTCTGAACTCCTCCTCGACGGGGGTGTCCAGGGGCTCCTTGTCGTCGATCTCGGTGGGTGCCACCGCCGGGACCGGCGCGTTCCCCCCGGACCGCCGCACCACTTCGTCCAGCAGCTCGTCGATCCGCTCGGCCAGTGCCTCGACCTGTGCCTTCTCCAGGGCGACGCTGGTGGTGCGGCCCGAGGCCGAGGCCTGGAGGTAGAAGGTGCGCCGTCCTGGCAGTCCGACCGTGCCGGCGATGAATCGGTCCGGCGGGTCGTAGAGGAACACCTGACGGGACACGTCCTGCTCCGTTGTCGTCGACGTCTACTCGGTCAATGGCACCCTACTGCGCGTGCCGATCTTCGCGCTCAGGCGCCGCCTCCCACAGTCGCGTTGCTGCCCCGGTCGCGGCTTTTGTCTTCCTCACCCGGGGTCGGCCCTCCTGCTTCCCCGCCGGCCGGGGCGTTCTCCTCCGCGTCCCCGGCGGGCGGTTCCGGCGGTGCGAGGGAGTCCAGTTCACCGGTCTCGCCGAGCCGCAGCAGGAAGGGCCGCAGGACGGTGTAGCGGATGACTGTGAGCGAGCAGGGCCCCACCGCGATGCGCTGGAAGAGGTCGAGGTGCATGCCGAGGGCGTCCGCGACCACCGATTTGATGATGTCGCCGTGCGAGCACATCGCGTAGACCGCGTCCGCGCCGTGCTCCGCCTCGATGCGGGTGTTCCACTCGCGGACGGCCTCCACCGCCCGCGCCTGCATGGCCCGCATCGACTCGCCGCCCGGGAAGGCCGCCGCGGACGGGTGCTGCTGCACCGTGGTCATCAGCGGTTCGTCGGCGAGTTCGGCCAGCTTGCGCCCGCTCCAGTCGCCGTAGTCGCACTCCGAGATGCGTTCGTCGGTGTGAACGGCCAGGCCCCCCCGGGCCGTCGCGAGCGGTTCGACGGTCTCCCGGCAGCGCTGGAGCGGGGAAGTGACCACGGTCGACAGCGGCAGGGAACTCAGCCGTCCGGGCAGGGCCGCGGCCTGGCCCCGCCCGTGCTCGTCCAGGGAGACGCCCGGGGTGCGGCCCGCGAGCAGTCCCGCGGTGTTGGCGGTGGAGCGGCCGTGCCGTACGAGGATGAGCGTGGGCATGTCCGCCACCCTAAGCGAGCCTTCCGGCGGGGCCGGACGGTGGTTGTCCGCACGGCATCGGGGCACAATGACCCTTCGTGATCGTGGACTGCGCCATCTACCGGGACGGACGCCGCACAGAGCTGCCGTCCGACTACTCCGAGGCCCTGGCCGAGGCCAGGCGGGCCGACGCCGCCTTCGTGTGGATCGGCCTGCACGAGCCGACCGAGGAGGAATTCGAGCACGTCAGCAGCGAGTTCGGACTCCACCCGCTCGCCGTGGAGGACGCGCTCCACGCGCACCAGCGCCCGAAGCTGGAGGTCTACGCCGACTCCCTCTTCCTCGTCCTCAAGCCCGTCTCCTACCACGAGCCGCCCGCGACCGTCACAGCCGGTGAACTGATGCTGTTCGTGGGTGACTCCTTCGTGGTGACGGTCCGGCACGGGGAGGCCAACCCGCTCGGCGCCGTGCGCGAGCGGCTGGAGGAGGAGCCGGGAGTGCTGCGGCTGGGCCCGACCGCGGTGATGTACGCGGTCAGCGACGCCATCGTCGACCAGTACATGGAGGTCGCCGCCGACCTCCACATCAGCCTCGACGCGCTGGAGGAGGACGTCTTCGCCCCGGAGGGCCATCTCGCGCGCGACACCGCGAGCCGCATCTACGGCTTCAAGCGCCAGGTCCTGGGCTTCCGCCGGGCGACAGGGCCGCTTGCCGAGCCCCTGGAGCGGCTGGTGCGGGCCGGTGTGCCGTTCGTGCCCGAGGACTCACGGCCCTTCTTCCGCGACGTCAGCGACCACCTGACCCGCGTCAACGAACAGGTCGACAGCCTGGACAGGCTGCTGTCCGACATACTCTCCGCGAACCTCGCGCAGCTGAGCGTCCGGCAGAACGACAACATGCGCAAGATCTCCGCCTGGGCCGCGATGTTCGCCGTCCCCACGGCCATCGCCGGTGTGTACGGGATGAACTTCGACCACATGCCCGAGCTGCACCAGGTGTGGGGGTATCCGGTGGTGCTCGCGGTGATCGCGGTGTCCTGCCTGCTGCTCTTCCGCGTCTTCAAGCGCCGCGGCTGGATGTGACGCAGGCCCGCGAGGGCCGGACGGGACGGGCGTAACCCCGCGGAGGCGGGCGCGTTGTGCTGCGTAGCGGCCGTGGCGGGGAGGACACCCGAGCCCCCACCACGGCCGTGGGCATGTCCGGTCCCTCCGCGGGACCGGGTGTTACGAGCCCACCCCGGCCCGTTCCAGGGCCTCCACCCCGGCTCGCAGCCCGCTGATGCGCTCGTCGAGCGTGAAACCGGACGGTGCGAGGGAGAGCGTGGTCACTCCGGAGGCGGCGTAGGCCCGCATCCGTTCGGCGATGCGGTCGACGGGGCCGAGGAGCGTGGTGGAGTCGATGAGTTCGTGCGGCACGGCGGCGGCTGCGCCCTCCTTGTCGCCGGCCAGGTACTTGTCCTGGATCTCGGCGGCCTCCTTCTCGTAGCCCATGCGCTGCGCGAGCCTGTTGTAGAAGTTCTGCTTGCGGCTTCCCATGCCGCCCACGTACAGGGCGGTGTAGGGACGGAACTGGTCGGCGAGAGCGGGCACGTCCCCGCCGACGGCCATCGGCACGGTCGGGCACACGTCGAAGCCTGTCAGGCCCGGCCCCTTCCCGGCCTTCTCCCGCCCCTCGCGCAGGTGCCGGAGGGTGGTGTCCTCTGCGTGCTCGGGCGAGAAGAAGATCAGCAGGGCGCCGTCGGCGATCTCGCCGGTCTGCTCCAGATTCTTGGGGCCGATCGCGGCGATGTAGAGCGGGATCTCCTCGCGGACGGGGTGCACCGTGAGCTTGATGGGCTTGCCCGGGCCGTCCGGCAGCGGCAGGGTCCAGTGCTCGCCCTGGTGGCTGAGGCGCTCCCGGGACATCGCCTTGCGGATGATCTCGACGTACTCACGGGTGCGGGAGAGCGGCTTGTCGAACTTCACCCCGTACCAGCCCTCGGAGACCTGCGGCCCGGAGACGCCGAGCCCGAGCCGGAAGCGGCCCCCGGAGAGCGAGTCGAGCGTCGCGGCGGTCATGGCGGTCATGGCCGGCGTGCGGGCGGGGATCTGGAAGATGCCGGAGCCGACGTCGATGCGCTCGGTCTGCGCCGCCACCCAGGACAGGACCGTGGGGGCGTCGGAGCCGTAGGCCTCCGCGGCCCAGCACACCGAGTAGCCGAGACGGTCGGCCTCCTTGGCGACGGCGAGGTTGTCCGCGTCCATCCCCGCGCCCCAGTAGCCGAGGTTGATACCGAGCCGCATGTGGTCCCCTTACTGATCAGTAACGTCACTGTCCCGGGGACTCTAGCGTGCGCCCGCAAGTAACCTCAACGCCCATGGAGGCAAGGCACCTGGGCCGCACCGGCATGCGCGTATCCCGAATCGGCCTCGGCACCCTCACCTGGGCACGCGACACCGGGGAGCGGGACGCCGCGGATCAGCTCAAGACGTTCTGGGAAGCCGGCGGCACACTGGTCGACACCGCGGACGTGTACGCCGACGGCGGCGCGGAGTACCTCCTGGGCAGGCTCGTGGAGGGGCTCGTACCGCGCCGGGACCTGGTCATCGCCACCAAGGCCGGCAGCGTGCCCGACCCCTACCGGCGCTTCGACTGCTCGCGCGGCCATCTCCTCGCCGCGCTCGACGCCTCCCTCGAACGGCTGCGCACCGACTACGTGGACCTGTGGCAGGTGCACGCCTTCGACCCGGTCACACCGCTGGAGGAGACCCTGCAGGCCCTCGACATCGCGGTCAGCAGCGGCCGGGCCCGCTACGTGGGGATCTCCAACTTCTCCGGCTGGCAGCTCGCCAAGGCCGCCACGTGGCAGCTCGGCACCCCCGGTACGCGCACCCGGCTGGCGAGCACCCAGATGGAGTACTCGCTGCTCCAGCGCGGCGTCGAACGCGAGGTACTGCCCGCCGCGGCGGACCTCGGACTCGGCCTGCTGCCCTCCTCACCGCTCGGACGCGGCGTGCTCACGGGCAAGTACCGCGGGGGTGAGGCCCCGCCGGACTCCCGCGGCGCCTCCGAGCAGTTGGCCCCGTTCGTCGCGCCCTATCTCGACGAGGCCGCGAGCCGGATCGTCGACGCGGTCTCGACGGCCGCCGACGGACTCGCCGTCTCCCCTCTGCAGGTGGCGCTGGCGTGGGTGAGGGACCGGCCCGGCGTCGCCGCGCCGATCGTCGGCGCACGCACGTCGCCGCAACTGACCCAGGCGCTGTCAGTGGAGGGCCTTAACCTTCCTGACGAGATCTGCCGAGCGCTCGACGACGTGTCAGCGCCGGTGCACAGCTATCCCGACCAGGACTGGAGCGTGCTGTGACGGACGACAAGGCAGCCGAACTCCTCGCGGCCGTAAGGGCGGTGGAGAATGGTGAGCGCTCCGCGGCGTCCTTCTTCCCCGACTCCGGCGGCACCGGGTCCGCGCGGCGGGCAGCGGCGCCCGCCGGCCCCCGGCCCTCAACTCCCGCCCCGCGTACGGCCCCTTCGGGCTCCACGGGCCCGGCCGGGCCCGTGGAGGTCTCCGAAGACCTGCGGGCGGTGCTGACCGAGGGAGGCGCTCCGCAGGAACTGGCGGCCCAGGTCGCCGAAGCCCTCGGTGAGCAGGCCGCCGGGCTGCTGCGCGACGACCCGTGGCAGTTGCTGGCCACCCCCGGAGTACGTCCCGAGCAGGCCGACGGCTTCGCCCGCGCCCTGCTGGGCGGCGAGTGCGGACCGGACGACGAGCGCCGCGCACAGGCCCTCGTCGTCTGGCTGCTGGAGCGCGCGGCCCTGGCGGGGCACACGGCCCTGGAGCCCGCCGACCTGACGAAGGACCTGTCCCGGCACGCGGTCCCCCAGCCGGACGAGGCGGTCCGTACGGCCGTCGACGCCGGAGCGGTCCTCGTCTTCGAGGACGGACTCGACGCCCTGCCCGGGGGAGCCGCGGGAGCGGGCGGCGGCACGCAGGAGAGCGCGGAGGAGCCCGGCGCGCAGGAGGAGCGTCCGGTACGGCTGCTGATGGGCCTGGACCGTTACGCCCTCGCGGAGGAGAGCCTCGCGGACGGGCTGGCACGGATGATCAGCGCCCGCCCGGCTCAGGCACCGGCCGGCGGTGCGGGTGACGGGCCGGATGCGGAGACGGGCACGGGCACGGGCACGGGCGAAGCCGGCGGCGAGGACCCGGCGGCGGGCCGTGCGGCCTGGGAGGCTGCCGCGGCGTCGGCGTCCTCGCCGTCGGCGGCGGAGCTGATCCGCGCGGTCGCGGACCACGGGCTCATCGCTCATACGGGCGGCGAGACGGCACGCGCGGAACCGGCCGAACTCGTCGCCGCGGCACGGCGGATGGGCCTGCGCGCCTGCGTCGCCACGCACAGCGCCGACGCGTGCGCGCGCCTGGCCCGGCTCTTCACGGACCACGGCGAGGGCAGCGGTGAGGGCAGCGGCCGGGAGCACGCTCCGGCCGTCACCCTCGCCGGACTCCTCGACGGCCGCGAGGGCCCGGGCCGGGACGGGGACGGGGCATGGGCGCTCGACCTGCTGGTCGTCTGCGACGCTCCGCAACTCGACGCGGAGACCGGCGCGGCAGTGGTGGAGTCGCTGCCCGACGGGGCGCGGCTGGTCCTCAGCGGCGATCCGTACCTGCTCGGCTCGGCGGGCCCCGGCCAGGTGTTCACGGACGTCCTCTCGTCCGGTGCCTGCCCCCGGATCGCCTCGCGCACGCCCGACCCCGGGCCCGTCGGCGAACTCGTCTCCGGCATCGGCGCCGGCGAGCTGAACCAGGTCGACGCCCCCGGCAAGGAGGTCGTCATCGTGCCCGTCCGGGACGCCCCGGAGGCCGTGCACCGCACCGTCCAGCTCGTCGCCGACTCCGTGCCCCGTGCCCTGGGCGTACCCAGCGCCGACACGCAGGTCATCACGCCGGGCCACGGCGGAGCGGCGGGCACACGGACGCTGAACGCCGCGTTGAAGGAGCGGCTCCACCCGGGCCCGGGCCGCTTCGGCGGCTTCGACCCGGGCGACCGCGTGGTGCACACCCCGTCCCCGGGACGGACGGCGCCCGCCGTCGTCGTCTCCGGTGACGAGGAAGGGCTGCGCCTGGAGTACGCGGGCACGGGCGCCGCCGTGACCGTCGCTCGCGACCGTGTGGCGGCCACCGTCCGGCACGGCTGGGCGGTCACGGCGCATCAGGCGCTGGGAATGCGCTGGCCCGCGGCCGTGGTCGTGCTGCCCGGCGACGCCACCGGGGCGCTGACGCGTGAGTGGGTCTACACGGCCTTCGGCCGGGGCGAGCGGCATCTCTCGGTCGTCCACGGCGCGGAGGACGCCCTTCCGCGCGCCGTCGCCTCGGCGGTCTCTCCTGAACGCACCACCCGGCTGCGCACCCTGCTGAAGCGGTCCGCTCAGGCGGCGGCCACCCCGTCTCCGGCCGCGGGCAGCGCCACGGCGGCCGGAGACGCCGGTTGATCCCGCTTAGCGGCGGCCCGCACCGCCGCCGCTGTCCCGCTCGTCGTCCTCGTCCAGTTCCAGATCGGACTCGTCGAAGACGGAGCTGACGTCGAACCGGCAGATCACGCGCTCGGGGTCCGCCTGGTCGAACGGCGCGGCCAGCCACTCCCCCGGCTCGCTCGGCTCGTCGCCCGCCGCCACCCACAGCGTCGAATCGCCCTCGTCCAGCCCGAACTCCTTGTGCCGGGTGGCGATCTCGTCGGCCTCGTACTCCCCGAAGAGGACACCGAGCGCCGCGTGCACACTGCTGCCCGCGGACGTTCCGGCGGCCGTCTCCTCGTCGGCGGAGTCGGGATCGAGGTCGGTGACGCGCTGCGCCTGGGCGAGCAGCCGCTGCGGCTCCACGACGGTGTAGTCGCGGCGGATCAGCACCGTCAGGGCGCTGGGGGCTTCGGGGCCGGTGTAGGCGGGCATCGAGTCGCCGCCGGGGATCTCGAAGGGGGTGACCTCGTCGTACCTCTCGTACAGCAGCTCGTCATACGCCTCGCCGGCCGCCGCGAGCTCGTCGAACGCCGCGTAGACGGCGGTGTCGGCGGCGCCGCCGTCGTCCTTCCCGGCACCCTCCGCGCGTCGCTGGATCGCCTCCAGGTGACGGTCCAGTGCGTCCTTCACGGTTTCGGCGGCGGCGCGTACGTCGGCAGCGGTGGGCTGCGCAGCATCAGACATAGTGCAGACGCTATCCGCATCCGTCCTCTGCCCGCACAATAGATGAGATGCCGGAATACGAATTTCGCGATGTGTACGTCCCGCGCGGGGTGTCCCGCAAGGCCACGACCCGACTGTTGACCGAGCATGCCGAGTACGGGCACTGGGAGTTGGCCCGGACGCGGCTCTATCCCGACGGCAGCCGCAGGGTGCGGCTGCGCCGCCGGATCATCCGCCAGCTGCGCGCCACGTGGTGAGCGCCCGGGACGGGCACGGCCGCACAAAGCAGCGGAGCGGGCCCCACGTGTGTGGTGCCCGCTCCGCCGTTCGTACGGCGATCTCTGATCAGCGCCGTGCGACCCGCCCACGCCTGTAGAGGACGAAGCCGCCGATCAGCAGCCCCGCGCTGATCGGAGCGGCGATGCCGAGCGCGTCGGCGCCGGTGTGCGCCAGTTCGCCGGAGACCGGCTCGGACTCGCCCTGCACGTCGGTGGTCTCGGGACCGGTCTCGCCCGCGGGCGTGGTGCCCGGTCCCTCCTCACCGGCCGGGGGCTGCTCGGGGCCGGGCCCCTCCGGGCCACCGGGCTCCTCCGGGTTACCGGGCTCCTCCGGATTGCCCGGCTCCTCGGGATTCCCCGGGTTCTCCGGGTTGCCCGGGGTCTCCGAGGAGGGGCCGCCGCAGTCGCCAGTGGCGGTGTTCCCGGCGCCGAGGACGCTGACGCTGTTCCCGCAGACATCGACCGGCACCTGCACAGGAGCCTGCACGTTGTTGCCGGAGCCGACGCCGTTGGAGTCCCGGGAGACTCCGCTCGTCCCCGAGGAGCCGTCGTCCGAGCCCCCGCCGCAGTCCCCCACGGCGGGGTTGAGAACCCCGGCAACGCTCACGGTGTTGCCGCAGACGTCGACGGGAACGTCCACCGGTGCCTGGATGTTGTTGCCCGAGAGGATCCCGGACGAGTCGCTTGTCACTCCGGTGTCCGCGTACGCCGTACTTCCCGCGAACGAGGCGAGCACACCGCTCGCCGCGGCCACAGTGATCAGGCCTGTTCTTGTGACCTGTCGCATGGTTCGATTCCCCTGACTTGCTTTCTGCCAATGAGTTACTGGGGCACACAAAGGGGGCGTGTTTTCTCTCTCGCGCCCGCCCCGGGAGTGCCCGGACGGTCCCCGAAGTCTTCGGGGACTCCAAGGCCGTCCGGACGTCACCTCCTCGACGGAGGAGGACTCGGCTTCAGACGCACACGCTGCCGCTGGCCGGGTTCATCACGCCGAGCACCGAGATCGTGTTGCCGCAGACCTTGACGGGCACGTCGACGGGAACCTGGATGTTGTTGCCGGACACCACGCCCGACGAGTCGCTCGCGAGGGCGCCCGTGTCCGCGACGGCCATACCCGAACCGGCGATCACGAGTCCGCCGGCGGCGGCCGCGACAGCGGCAACCTTCTTGATCATGAATTCCTCCTTGTTGGCATTGCGGTTCCAACCACGAACCGCACCACCTGTAACGAAGACGGAGTAATTCAGGTACGAGTGGGCGCGGGCATTCACTCTTTCAGGTTGCCTGCGTACGGGCTGTCGAATTCCAATTCCCTTGTCGCGGACGCGAAATCGGGCGGCACGCCAGGGGAAGCGTGCCGCCCGGTTCCGGAGGATCAGCCGGGCTCAGCAGTCGTCGAGGAAGCGGTCCAGAACCCGCACCCCGAACTTCAGTCCGTCCACCGGCACCCGCTCGTCCACCCCGTGGAACATCCCGGCGAAGTCGAGTTCGGGCGGCAGCTTCAGCGGCGCGAAGCCGAAGCAGCGGATACCCAGATCGTCGAAGGACTTCGCGTCCGTGCCGCCCGAGAGCATGTACGGCACCGCGCGCGCCGCCGGGTCCTCGGCCTTCAGCGAGGTCTGCATGGCCTCCACGAGCGCCCCGTCGAAGCTCGTCTCCAGCGCCTTGTCGGCGTGCACGTCCTCACGCTGTACGCGCGGCCCCAGCACCCGGTCCAGGTCGGCGAGGAACTCCTCCTCGTGGCCCGGCAGGAAGCGCCCGTCGACGTGGGCGGTGGCCTGGCCGGGGATGACGTTGACCTTGTAGCCGGCACCCAGCTGGGTCGGGGCCGCGGTGTTCTGCAGCGTCGCGCCGATGATCTTCGCGATGCCGCCGAGCCTGGCGAGGGTCTCCTCCATGTCCTCGGGGTCCAGTTCGGTGCCGAGGGCGTCGGACAGCTCGTCCAGGAACGACCGTACGGTCTTGGTCACCCGGACGGGGAACTTGTGCCGGCCCAACCTCCCCACGGCCTCGCACAGTTCGGTGATGGCGTTGTCGCTGTTGGTCATCGACCCGTGCCCGGCGGTGCCGTCCACGGTCAGACGCATCCAGTGCATGCCCTTCTGCGCCGTCTCGATCAGATACAGGCGCAGATCCTCGTTGACGGTGAAGGAGAAGCCGCCGACCTCGCCGATGGCCTCGGTGACGCCCTCGAAGAGGTCCGCGTGGTTGTCGACGAGATGCCGCGCCCCGTACAGGCCGCCCGCCTCCTCGTCCGCGAGGAAGGCCAGGACCACGTCGCGCGGCGGCCTGCGACCGCTGCGCAGCCGCTCCCGCACGACGGCGAGGGTCATCGCGTCCATGTCCTTCATGTCGACGGCGCCGCGCCCCCAGACACAGCCGTCGGCGATCTCCCCGGAGAAGGGGTCGTGCGTCCAGTCCGCGGCGTTGGCGGGCACCACGTCCAGATGACCGTGGATCAGCAGGGCGGGACGGGAGGGGTCCTCACCGGCGATACGCGCGACCGTGGAGGCACGGCCCGGGCTCGACTCGAGGATCTGCGGCTCCAGCCCCACCTCGGCGAGCTTCTCCGCGACGTACTCCGCTGCGGCCCGCTCTCCCGGGCCCTTGTTGCCGCCGTAGTTGCTGGTGTCGATCCTGATGAGATCGCGGCAGAGGTCGACGACCTCACTCTCGGCGCTCGCACCGTCACCGGTCGGTCGGGGAGTCGACTGGTTCACACTGCCTCCTCATGTCGCGGGGTCCGCCCCCATCCTCCCCCTTCGCACGCGGGCCCCCAAGAGCGGAGACGGCCGGGTGATCTGCGGCGTCCCCCCGCAGTGTTAAAGTTGGGGCCTGCCGCACGCCCATGGCGCGCGGCGCACCTGGTCGGGGTGGCGGAATGGCAGACGCGCTAGCTTGAGGTGCTAGTGCCCTTTACAGGGCGTGGGGGTTCAAGTCCCCCTCCCGACACGGACGCTGCGCACACGCGGCGGCAGGTCGTGACTCAACGGTCACAGTCTGTCGCCGCGAGTTGTATGGGAGCACCAGGCCGAGCGCTTCGTAGATCGGCCGCTTCTCTGCACGGGCAGCCGCGAGGGGCCAGTCTTCCATGTCGCCGAGCGTGCGAGTCATGGCCTCCAGCTCCGCCTCGGAAGCGATGTCTTGTGGGCGGCTCCGCCGGGCAGCACGGACCCGCTGCTCGACGGCTCTTCTCCTGCTGCGTCTCGTCCATCCACTGGGTGACCAAAGCGGGCTCTGGCCCCGCGTCAAGCGCGACCCGGTAGCCGGTAAGTGAAGTTCCCCCGCTGAGCTGGACAGTCTGATACCGGGATCGATGGCCCCGGGGGAAGCAGCTCAGGCAGTGACCAAGAGCAACATGAGTAAGCGGTACTCCGCGTGGTTCAAGCGGGAGGCGGTCGCTTCGGCGTGCTCGGAGGCTGCGGTCAGCCTCCCCAATGCCGTAGCACCCCTGCCGCTGCAGCTCCACGATGTGCTCGGCCGCACGCCGCGGCGCAAGGCCACCCCGTACCAGCACCCCTGCCTCGATGTTGCGCCGCGCTGCCGACCCGGTCAGGTTGGCGCTGCCGAGGAAGAGCAGCCGGCGGTCAGCGACGACGAGCTTGGCGTGCTGGCGCGAGGCGGGGCCGTCGTGGGCCCCGCGCTCCCAGTGCCACAGCCGAACACCCACCATCCCGGCGAAGGCGGCGCCGGGTTCATGCCCGGAGAGCAGGCCGCCAGTGGCCGCGGTCTGCCACGTCCCCGGCCGCGCTGCTCGCGTGCGCGGCCGGGGACGGAGAGGGTGGCTGGCCCTTCGCGGGCTACCGGATGGCGGCCTTCACCGACACCGAGGAGGAGTCCGAGAGCCTCCTCGGCCGGCTTCCCTGGACGGCGGAAGGGGCGCTGGAGAAACGCGGCGCGCTCTTCTTCTCCCGGGCGCCGTGGACTGAACACCTCGTAGTCGAACGGAACTTGATGACGGGCCAGAACCCCGCCTCGGCCGCCCGTCCCGCCGGGCACCTCCTCGGCACACTCCGCCACACCGAGCACATCCGATCCACCGCCGACGGCCCGGGCCCGCGGCCCGAACACACCGCGGGCGCGGGCCCCTTCGCCCCGTCAGCCGCGCCGCGCGCCCGCCCCTTCCTCCTCCGCCCGGAGAATCCGGTCGGGACGGATCGGCAGGTGCCGGTGCCGTACTCCCGTCGCGTGCCACACCGCGTTGGCGATCGCCGCCGCGGCGCCCACGATGCCGATCTCGCCGATGCCCTTGATGCCCACCGGGTCGTCGGGGTCGACGTCGGTCACCCAGTCCGCCTCGACGTGCGGGACGTCGGCGTTCGCCGCGACGTGGTAGCCCGCGAAGTCGGCGCCCACGGTGGCCCCCGAGGCGTCGTCCCTGGCGGCCTCCTCGTGCAGCGCCATGGAGATGCCCCAGATCATCCCGCCGACCAACTGACCGCGCGCCGTCAGCGGATTGACGATCCGGCCCGCCGCGAAGATGCCGAGCATGCGCCGCACCCGTACCTCGCCCGTGGCGGTGTCCACCGCGACCTCGGCGAACTGCGCCCCGTACGAGTGCCGTTCGGTCTCCGTGAGGGCCCCGATGGCCGCGGCGGTGTCCGAGCGTGCGGTGATGCCTTCCGGCGGAACGCTGCCGCCCAGGGCCAGTTGCTCCCGCAGGTCACGCGCTGCGGCCGTCACCGCCCACGCCCACGAGCGGGTGCCCATCGAGCCGCCCGCGATCATCGCCTGGCCGAAGTCGCTGTCACCGATCCGTACGCGTACCTGATCGGTGGGGACCCCGAGCGCGTCGGCGGCGACGAGGGCGAGGGCGGTGCGCGCTCCGGTCCCGACGTCCGCCGCGGTGATCCGTACGGTGAATCCGCCGTCCTGCTCGGCCGTCACGGCTGCCGTGGACGGGATCGCCCGGGAGGGGAAGGAGGCGGCGGCCGTGCCGGTCCCGATCAGCAGGTGCCCTTCCCGGCGGATGCCCGGACGGGGGTCGCGCTCCGCCCAGCCGAACCGGCCGGCGCCCTCGCGGAAGCAGGCGAGGACGTTCCGGGTGCTGAAGGGCAGTCCGGAGACGGGCCCGGTCTCGGGTTCGTTGCGTGCCCGCAGCTCGATCGGGTCGAGGCCGCACTTCTCGGCGAGTTCGTCGAGCGCCGACTCCAGCGCGAACGAGCCCGGTGCCTCGCCCGGCGCCCGCATGAACGTCGGGGTCGGCACGTCCAGCCGCACGAGCCGGTTGGCGGTGCGGTGCGCGGTGGCGTCGTACATCACCCGTGCCACCCCGGCGCTCGGCTCGACGAACTCGTGCACGGTCGAGGTGAGGCTGAGGGAGTCGTGCTCCAGGGCGCGCAGCCGCCCGTCGGCGTCGGCGCCGAGCCGGACCCGCTGCGCCGTGGGGCTGCGGTAGCCGGTCAGCGTGAACATCTGGCGCCGGGTCAGCACGACACGGACCGGACGCTGGAGCACGGTCGCCGCCATCACCGCGGCCACCTGGTGCGCCCGTACCCCCTTGGAGCCGAAGGCGCCGCCGACGTGTTCGGAGCGGACGCGTACCGAGGAGGGGTCGAGCGAGAACAGCTTCGCCAGCTCGTTCACGATCCAGGCGCTGCCCTGGTTCGAGTCGACCAGCTCCAGCCGCCCGCCCTCCCAGCGGGCCGTCGCCGCGTGCGGCTCCATGGGGCTGTGGTGCTCCTCCGGCGTGGTGTACTCCTCGTCCACCACGGCGGCGGAGGAGGCGAGTCGGGCCGCCAGGTCGCCCTTCTCGGCCACGTCCGGCTTCTCGGGGCCGCCGGGGGCGTACGCGTCCGGGCGCCCCGTATCGAACGCGACGTCGTGCGGCTCCTCCTCGTACTCCACGACCAGCGCCTCGGCGGCCTCCCGGGCCTGCTCTGAGGTCTCTGCGACGACGAGCGCCACCGGCCAGCCCCGGTGCGGGACACGGTCGTTCTGGAAGACGGCGATCGTCGGGTCCGGCGGTCCCAGCATGCCCGCGTAGTCGGTGTTCACGTGCGGGGCGTTGCCGTGGTGCAGCACGGCGAGCACGCCGGGCATCGCCAGGACGGACGCGGTGTCGACGGGGCGGACGCGGCCCCGGGCGACGGTGGACAACGCGAGCCAGCCGTGGGCGAGTTCGGCGAAGGGCACGTCACCCGCGTAGCGGGCGGTCCCGGTGACCTTCTCGGGACCCTCCACCCGCGTGTGCGGGGAGCCGTGCGCGCCATGGGCCGGGGGCGTGGTTCCGGTCGTGGCAGTGGTCATCGGGAAGCCCCCTCGCTCAGTTCGGTCAGCACGGCCACCACCAGGTTCCGGATCAGGGTCACCTTGTATCCGTTCCCGGACAGCGGCGCCGCGGCGGCGAGTTCGGCGTCCGCGGCGGCGGCGAAGCCGGCGGCGTCGGCCGGTGCCCCGGTCAGCACCCGCTCGGCCTCGCGGGCGCGCCACGGCCGGGACGCGACCGCCCCGAAGGCCAGGCGTACCTCGTGCACGGAACCCTCCCGCACGTCGAGGGCAGCGGCGACGGAGCCGATCGCGAAGGCGTACGAGGCACGCTCGCGGACCTTCCGGTAGCGCGAGTGCGCGGCGACCGGGGCGGGGGGCAGCGTGACGCCGGTGATCAGCGCCCCGGAGGGCAGCGCGGTCTCCACGTGCGGGGTCGAACCGACCGGCGTGTAGAAGTCGGCCAACGGCAGCTCTCCCTGGGAGGGAGCACCCCCGGGCTCGTCCGCCGTCTCATACGTGACGACCGCGTCGAAGGCGGCCAGCGCCACGCCCATGTCCGACGGGTGGACAGCCACACAGTGCTCGGAGGCGCCCAGGATCGCGTGGTTGCGGTGCTCGCCCGCGACGGCGGGGCAACCGCTGCCGGGTTCCCGCTTGTTGCACGGCTGGGTCACGTCACCGAAGTAGCCGCAGCGGGTGCGCTGGAGCAGGTTGCCGCCGACCGTGGCGACGTTGCGCAGCTGCCCCGAGGCACCGGCCAGCACCGCCTGCGTCAACGCCGGATAGCGGCTGCGGACCTCGGGGTGCGCGGCCAGTTCGCTGTTGGTGACGGTGGCCCCGATGTGCAGGCCGCCGTCTTCTCTCGTCTCGATCCGCCCCAGCGGCAGACGGCTGACGTCGACGAGCCGCGCGGGCCGCTCGACGCCGGTCTTCATCAGGTCGACGAGGTTGGTGCCGCCGCCGAGGTAGCGCGCGCCGGGATCGGCCGCGAGCTGCGCGACCGCACCGGAGACGTCGAAGACGCGCTGGTAGCCGAACTCCCTCATGCGGAGACCTCCGTTGCCGGGTCCGCGGGCTTCCCGGGAGTCCCCTCGGCCCCGGTTCCCGTCCGTGCCGCAGCCGCCCGTGCGACGGCCTCGACGATCTGCACGTACGCGCCGCAACGGCACAGGTTGCCGCTCATCCGCTCCCGGATCTCCTCGGGCGTCAGCTCCGGCGGTGCCGCCTCGGTCCGTACGTCACCGGTGACGGCGCTCGGCCAGCCCGCCGCGTGCTCGTCGAGCATGGCGACGGCCGAACAGATCTGTCCCGGCGTGCAGTAGCCGCACTGGTAGCCGTCGAGGTCGAGGAACGCCTGCTGCACCGGGTGCAGTTCGCCGCCCTCGGCCATCCCTTCGATGGTGGTGATGTGACGGCCTTCGGCGGCTACGGCCAACTGCAGGCAGGAGACAGCCCGTTGTCCGTCCATCAGTACGGTGCAAGCACCGCACTGTCCCTGGTCGCAGCCCTTCTTGGTACCGGTCAGATCGAGACGCTCGCGCAGGGCGTCGAGCAGGGTGGTGCGGTGGTCGACGAGCAGCGCGTGTATCTCGCCATTGATGTCCAACGTGATGTCGCTGGACGTCGATGGATCCATGCTCGGCCTTCTTTCGGGGGTCGGAGCGCGTCGGGAACTCTCCCGGAGGCGGCGGATCGCGGGCACGGGGGCCGCGCGGGCGGTACGGGGTGAGGACGGCCACGAAAGTGCAGGTGGGGCAGGAGCATTGAGGGAGTCCGCCGGTAAGGTGGACCTAACCCAACCGGACAACTGTCCGTTGATCTCGAAACGTACCGGACAATTGTCCGCTTCAGCAAGTGCAGTTCCGGACGCGAGCCCGCGAGGAGGACGAGTGCATCAGGGGAAAGAGGTATCCCTGCGCTCAGACGCACAACGAAATCGCGAGCGCATCCTCGACGTGGCACTGGAGGAGCTGACGCGCTCCGCGGACGTCCCGCTCAGTGCGATCGCGAAGAAGGCATGCGTCGGACAGGCCACCTTCTACCGGAACTTCCCCAGCCGCGAGGCGCTCGTACTGGAGGTTTACCGCCACGAGATGCGGCAGGTCGCCGACGCCGCGACCCAGTTGGCGGCCACACGCGAGCCCGACGTCGCCCTCCGGGAGTGGATGGACCACCTCGCCCGGTTCGCCATGGCGAAGGCGGGCCTGGCGGACGCGATCCGCCAGGCCACCAGCGCCCCGGGCAATCACGGGAAGCCAGGGCACGGCCCCGTGACGTCGGCCGCGGAGAGCCTGCTCCGGGCCGGCGAGGAGGCCGGCACCATCCGCCCGGGAGTCACCGCGGACGACTTCCTCCTCGCCATTGCGGGACTGTGGCAGGTCGACCCGCACAGCGACTGGCAGCCCCGCGTCGGCCGGCTCCTCGACCTCGTCATGGACGGGCTGCGGGCGGGAGCGCCCAGCCGCTGAACGGGCCGCCCGGCGCCCGCCGTTGACCCGCTCCGGTCAGTGCAGCGTGGGCCGGTGGACCAACTCCTGGATGTGCCCGTCCAGCTAGAGGCGTGTTGCTCGCTTCCAGCGAATCGGACACGCTCGTCGCGCTGTTCGGCCAGAGCCATCAGACCTGCCGGCCGGTAGCAGCTCACGTGGCTCGGGTGCAGAACGTGGCCAGGCCGCTGTCCAGCAGTAGGGCAAGGAAGCGCCGCCCCGGTGCTGCTGGGTCGAGGCCGCAGGCCTGTGACATGGAGAAGACGTCCCCAACGACCGGGCGGCAGCGGGGATCGGTGGTCAACCGGGTTCCGAGCGGAGCCAGTTGCCGCTCATGTCACGTGTCAGTACTGCTCGGTCTCGACGAACCCGGCGTCGGTGTCGTCGTCGGCGCCGAAGGCGTCGGCGGCGGCCGTCGGGTCGAATCCGGGCGGGCTGTCCTTGAAGGTCATGCCCATGCCGGCCAGCTTCGCCTTGACCTCGTCGATCGATTTGGCGCCGAAGTTGCGGATGTCGAGCAGGTCCGCCTCGGAACGCGCGACGAGTTCACCCACGGAGTGGATGCCCTCGCGCTTGAGGCAGTTGTACGAGCGGACGGTGAGCTCGAGCTCCTCGATCGGCAGCGCCAGATCGGCGGCGAGCGCGGCGTCCGTCGGGGACGGGCCCATGTCGATGCCCTCGGCGTCGACGTTCAGCTCGCGGGCCAGGCCGAAGAGCTCGACCAGGGTCTTGCCCGCCGAGGCCATCGCGTCGCGGGGACGCATGGCCTGCTTGGTCTCGACGTC